>JBPOHU010000003.1:0-96439 GCA_052035195.1 Candidatus Nomurabacteria bacterium | reverse complement strand
TAGGCACGCCGTGACGGATATAAATACCCGCTCCGACTCCTTGTAAGCATATGGTTTCAGTACTATTTCACCCTCCTCTCGGAGTACTTTTCACCTTTCCCTCACGGTACTAGTTCACTATCGGTCTCTACAATGTATTTAGCCTTACCAGTTAGTTCTGGTGGATTCCTTCAAGCTATTCGTGTCCTGAAGTACTCAAGAACAGTGATAAAAAGATATATGCATTTCGAATACGGGACTATCACCCACTATGGTGTTGGTTTCCAACAACTTTTTCTATACATACATTTTGTAACTTTTCTCGTAAAACGAGACTCACTGCCTTACAACCCCGGAACATCACAGAGCATGCGAAATCGTAAAATAAATTTTATTCATTCACACACTCAGTGATGCTCCGGTTTGGGCTGTTCCCTTTTCGCTCGCCGCTACTTGGGGAATGTTATAACTACGTTATATTGTTTTCTTTTCCTCTCGGTACTGAGATGTTTCACTTCCCGAGGTGCGCACAATGACTACTTACGAGTCAAAGTAATAGAGGTTTACTCTATTGGGTTTCCCCATTCAGAAATCTCCGGATCAAAGGTCGCTAGGCACCTCCCCGAAGCTTATCGCAGCCATGCTACGTCTTTCATCGCCATGTAGAACCAAGGCATCCGCCATATGCTCTTAATTTCCTATTAGGAAATCTAGAAATCATTTTCTTCTGTAGTCGCTTTAAAACTACAAAGAAAACCAATAAAATTAATTATTGGGTTTGTATTTCGTTGTGTTGCAACCGCTTGCCTTACAACGAAACACCTCTGCCTCTTCCACCTGCAGTTAGCATTACTCATGTTAACTAAAAGAAGGACAGGATTTTGTTATCAAGTAACAGTTCTTATGCTTTTCACGAAAAATGCCGCCTTTGGGGGCGGCGCAACTTGTCTGCGGGATACCCCTTTAGATATTGGTTGCTTTTTTCGAGTTACTCATAAGTGGGAAGAGTATATAGGAAGCTCCTTAAGGTGTCAAGGATTTTCCCCCGAATTTCCCCCATAATAAAAAGCCCCCATTTGGAGGCTTAAAAAGGTCTATTTTTTATACAAATCAAACATGAATCTGGTCATATCCTTATAGGGTATATTACCCATTTCTAGGCTTTCTCCATCTGCAACAATGGCTTCATGATTAGGAAAATTATGAGTGAAATGATGGAGGTCTCCCCATTCTGGCTGGGTTATCTTCCCACCTGAACGAAAGGGTGCGGTAATATATTTTTCTTTTTTATTCACCACATTACCCAAATTAATAATCCTATTAGCTCTTTCATGTGCAATAAACTGGATATATTCTCGAAGTATCAGGTCCCAATTTTTTGTCAGAGAACAAATCTCTGATACAAGAGCTATCGTGTCATGATGAAGACTAGGATTTTCTTTGCACATCAATTCAAACATTCGCTTATGCATTCTATTGTAATTAATTTCATGACCATCGAAACTAAAATACATCGGACTGTTTAACTTTGACATCACAGGGTCTTTACTTATTTTTTCCCTAATTGAATTCGATGTTTCAAGAAATAAAGAGTGCAATATGGCACTATGCCCAGCAATGAAGTACAGTACATAGATTTTCTGGAGAACAAGATGATGTTCCCTTTGTTGTTTTAAAGCGTCAATAAAACGCCAGTCAATCACAACAGTAGATGAAAAGAGCTTGGTATGTATCTTCTCTTTTTTTACTATTTGTCTTTCAGAGCAAATTCTTGCTTCCCCATAACAATAGAGCACATTATCAATCTTGACATGCTCGCCTCCTCCGACATAAGAAAAATCAAGCAGTATTGTTTCTTTATTTTCAGCGACAAATGGTGTGTCGTGGTAGAAATCAGTCGAACTAAGAGTGAAATGAAACCACGAGTTAAAAATTTTGCAGGGAGCATCCAGTTCGTCTCCTTTGGGCGCTATCGCCGCACGGAACATTTCTTCCCATGAGACTCCTGTTAAACGTTCAAACGGGCAAAAGTCGACTCCATATAACTGAGAATAAATTTCTTTTTTTGCATTTATCGCTTCTTCCCATATCTGATTATCAGATTTTGAAAAAAATAAACGGTAGGCCAAGGAGCCGAAGTCATTATCAACATTGGATGAATCTAGTAAATTCAATTCTTCTATTGAAGTACCATGATGCTTAAGAAAATGTGACAGAGATGAGACAAGGTTATTTTCCATATATAGTTTTTTAAATGAATGAATTTTTCTCAAGATTACAACAAATCTATATTTTGTCAAAGAACAACAAAACCCCCTTTCGGGGGTTTTGTTGTTAATAATAATTAAATATTATTGTTTGTTTCCTAGATCATCAGAAACACGATTTATCCATCGTGCTGCTGCTTCCTTTCCACCGATACCAAAAGCTAGTCCAAATGCTAGTGCAAGCATTACAACTAGACCAGTAAAGATGATTTGTCCAAAGTATCCAAAGATACCTAGCTTATCAAGAGCTGTTACAACAGCCAAAATCCAGATAGCATAGTATGCGATAGATCCAAGCATCTTTGCACTGCGAACGTGTGCGATAGCTGCGCTACCAGAAACTAGTTTGCGAACAAAGTCAGCAAGTATTGTTCCAGCTACCAAAATAAGAGCTGCAATAATAACTTGAGGGATGTAAGCAAGAACTTGCTGTAGGAACATTGTTACTTGATCAAGGTTAAGAATGTTTAGAGAAGCTACCAAGAAAACGATAACGATAAACCATTTAACCAATTCTCCAAAGAACTTTCCTACGTGCAAACGAACACCTGCACGAGCAAGAACTTCTTCTGCTCCAGCACTCTTAAAGAGTTTGTCGAGCTTAAGAGCGTCGATAGCAGAAGCAATAACTTTTGATAGTGTTGTTGCTACTATCCATCCAAGAATAAAAATAATAACCGCAAGCAAAATCTTTGGGAAAGTTGCTACAAAGCCATACCAAAGACCTTGTAGAGAAACCCGAAATACTTCACTCCATGTTTGTATGAGCATATTTTATGTGACGAGAATACGTCGTATTGAAAAACACTATTAATTAATACTGTTGGATACAATGACCCTACTACAGTACTTATAGTATACCGCCATTTTCTAGTTTGGGAAAACAAAGGTGGAAAACTCCTTGCCCGCCAAAAGCCTGGTATGGGGATACTCAAAAGTATCTCTAAGTAGCTTGTCATACATACTTACCCGATATTTAAAATCAGCACTATCAAAAACAGCATAAGAGAGTTCTGTGCCGAGCTCACTCTCAAGAACTGAAATAGCTTTTTGTATATATTTTTTACTTATATTATCTCCAACTACAAGTACATCTAGCCGGCTTCCGCTTTGCCTCATAAAAACCCCAGAAACAACTAAAAGCTGTATCTTACCAGCAGGTCTAAATCTCTTGACCAAGTCATCATGCTTGAAAAAGTCTCCTTCAACTAAAAGCCCCTTCATCTCTCTGATGTATGGAAACTCTGGATTTAGAAACCAACCTTGAACTCTTTTCTTTTTTGTCTTACCAGTGCGGCCATCTACTATCTCTTTGATGAAAGATCTTTTTTTAACTAAGTTCATAGCCGCCAACTGATTAACAGCCTGACGAGCAACAGAAGCACTGAGACGAGAGCGCTCAGCAACCATAGAAGTTTCAAACCCTTGCTCTGGATTGAGCAAGAATAAACGCATAATTTTGACGCGGGCAACACCTCCAAATAATTTTGCTAGGATATCCATTTCTCTATTATTTCCACTTAATTACGTTTACATTATATTCCTACAACTCCCCTTGTGTCCAAGGCCTTTGTATGCCGGAATATAAAAAAACGCCCTTAAGGGGCGAATTTTGACGGTAACCATTTTTCGGAATAGCCTGGCTCTGCGGGCTTAAACCGGTAGAGCCTTTGGCTATTACTAAAAACAACACAAACAGTTTCCTCCGATAAGGCTGTAATCGAACAAACGGAGTCAACGGAGGGTAAAAAAGTTACCCTCCTCCAAAAATAATCTCTCTGTTTATACAAAACAAAGCCTCTTTTTGGAGCATGGTTGTACTGCTCATATTCTGATACGAGCATGATATCTTTAGGCAAGCTAAACCCTATGGGTTTAGCTTTTATACCTTTGGCATAAAAGAATTCCTGTATCTGTTCTTTCGTTCCAGTATGCCTGGTCTTATTGACCAGAAGGTACCCAGCATTATCCTGACCTATTAAAACTGTTTTTTCAGTTACGCATCCCAAAAGGATTAAGGCCAGGACAACGGTAATGGTTTTTGTCATAGTGCTTTTTTCTAATACTTTAAACAAAAAACCACCCGCGTCAAGCGAGTGGTTTTTTGTTTTGACAGAAAGTGAATTACTTAAGAGCAATCTTTCCACCAGCTTCCTCGATACTTTTCTTGAGAGCTTCAGCTTCGTCTTTCTTCATACCATCCTTTAGAGTAGCAGGAGCAGCGTCTACTAAGTCCTTAGCTTCTTTAAGACCAAGACCTAGAGCTTCCTTAACTACCTTCATAACAGCAATCTTTTGTTCACCAGCACTTTCAAGTACTACAGTGAAAGAGTCCTTTGCCTCTGCACCAGCGTCTCCCGCTGCTGCTGGACCAGCTACTGCTACTGCTGTAGCAGATACGCCGAATTTTTCTTCAAATACTTTTACGAGTTCATTGAGTTCCAAAACAGATAGGGCTTCAACTGATGCCACAATGTCTTTGAACTTCGCAGGAACTGCTACTGTTGTTGTTTCTTCCATAATATTTTTATTAAATGATTAAGCTTTCTTAGCTATCTGATCAAGCGCGATAACAAAACGCTGAATTGGAGAATTGATAATATTGACGAACATTCCACGTAGTGTTTGTAGTGGTGGAATAGTTGCGATCACCATTATATCCTCTTTATTCTTGTAACTTCCTTCGAAGATACCACCGACAAGAGTGATGATGTCCTTGTTTGTTTTCTGGAAATCATAGATTTCTCGAATTGGGGCAAGAGCATCAGTACTATATGCGATTGCAATTTCTCCAGGGAGCTCTGGGAGCGCACCTGTGTATCCTTGTGCTTCTAGTACTCGTTTGAGAAGAGTTTTCTTCCCTACTTTGTAACCTACACCTGCAGCACGAAGCTTTCGGCGAAGCGCGATACCATTTGCAACTGTGAGCTTATCAAATTGCACAAAGGCAATAGAGTTTGCTCCAGCGATAATCTCAGAAAATGAAGCAACAATAGATTGCTTTTTTTCTTTGGTAATTGCCATAATTTTTGTTTTTTATAGTGCTAAAACGAAGTATAAAAAAAAATACACATCGCTGTGTAGTCAAAGTCCATCCTAAAAGGAGAGATAGTTTAGATCTCGGCAGGACTTCTTCCCTATGGGGATGCCCACTGTCTATGACCTACACGTTTATGATAATAGCAGAAAAGCCTATTTCGTCAATATTAGTCTTTTACAGACTAGTAACCTTGAAATCATCAAAAACAACATCCATAAAGTCAGTTCTAAGTCCTACAAAACCAATACTAGTGTGAGGAGAAGCCCCATACTGAGAACCTGTGTCATTGATATCTGCAACTAGAGTCCAGTTACCAGTTTTACCAAAATCTATATATTGTTTTATATTAACCGTATTTGAATCTTTATTTGTTACAACAGACCTAAGCCCTATCCAAGAATTATGCGGTAACATATTTGGATTTGTAGTTACGTTATAGACACCTGTAATACCCGGAAGTTGTTTTTGAGAAAGTGTATAATAAACACCTCCAATTTTCTTTTTGATAATAGAAGTACCATCAACACGAACTCCAACGTAGTACAAATTATTACTATCAACATATCTAGTCATTAGTAAAAGCCCATTAGATTGATTTCTATTTGTACTAGTGCTTAGGTTATCTTTCTTTATTTGAAAATAAACCTGAGAGTCTTGATTTTGCCATTTTGATCGAGAAAGTAATCTAAATATATTTTGAGGATGATACCCGTTATCTGTATCTTCTGAGTTGGCGGCATTATAAGCAACACGCCAAGCGTTCAAAGAAGAGAGCTCCCCTAATACAGTTCTACCTAATCCATTTTCACTATAAAAATAAGCGCCTGAGTTAATCCACCACTTACTATTACCAGATTCAGAAATATTTCCTGTTTCTTCTACAGAATAGTTAGTATCAAAATATTCAGTAAGGGTATTTCCTGTTGGAGTAGGAGTTGGTGCAGGCGTAGTAGTTGTATTAGAACTACCACCTCTTTTTCTGTGAGAAGAAGCTAATAAATCAGTTTCATCAGATATGTTTGAAACACGAACCCTAAGCGGTCTAACATAATAAACCGTTATTATAACTGCAACTAAAATGAGTACACCCGATACTATTTTTTTCATATTAACTATTTTACCATTTCTTGTAATCCTTGAGAAATAGATACCACCTTAACCCCCGAAGATTTAATATAAGAGGCTATTTTAGACAAAAGTTCAGGGCTCACACTATCCTTGTTAGCATTTTCTTTAGAAGCTACATCATGAAGCTCAAGAATAAGCCATGTTTTATTTGTGACCGCGTTATCAATAAGAGTCTTAACTTCATCAAAAGATACATCTTCTCCGACAAACTGGTCTTTTAACATAAACGGGTCTGTATTTTTTGTATTGAACCCTCTTATCGCAGAACGAGCACCAATAAAACCATTTTCTATTACTTTTGCACGGACAAGATTGTTAACAGCTCCATAAGGATAGTTAAATGCTGTCGTAGTAAACCCTTGTGATTGTAAAACTTTTTTTGATTCGCCTATCTCATCTTGCATATCAGAAATAGATAGTAAAAATAGATTTTTATGTGTCTTTGTGTGGTTTTGAATTTCATGCCCAGCATCTTTAAGGGTTTTAAGGTCATTTAAGTCCATATATCTATAAAAAGAAGTGTAGTCCGAGATAACAAAGTGTGTAGCTAAAATATGATACTTTTTTAAAATTGGATACGCCTCAGATATTGAAGTTTTAAACCCGTCGTCAAAGTTTAAGGTTATCATCCCCTTATCAAAAGCACCGCTATCAAGAGAATTAATAACAATAGAAGAATTCTCCATCTCTCCTATTGTCCTTAAAATACTCATGATTTCCATTGTTTGAGCGTTATTAGGAACAAGAACAGACCCAGAAACAAAAATAGGATTATTTGATGGTACAAGCCATTGTATTGGTTGCTGAACATAAGAACCATCAGACATCTTAAACTCTGCTATTAAAAAAGCTGGGGCCGTTGATTTATAATAAGTTGATACAAAAAACTCTTGCCCGGGGACTACTTCTTGAGTCTCTGAAGACCAGCCTGCAAAGCTATCCCCTGTTATTTTTGTTATCTTTGTTTTATAAGCTAAATCCTCTGTAGAGACTGTCGTCTGCGAATCATTTGCTCCGTATTTTACTGATACAGTAGTTATTGAAATTGGTTCTTTATTTTTAGTACTTTTTATATACCATTTTTTATCTATTTGTGATGCTAAATCAGTAACCTTTTTAATATCAAAATCTTTGTATTTAGGAATATGTAAATAACTCTCTGAAGCAGATGTATACTCTGAGTCACTAACTAGTGCCTGAGCATAACCTTTATTGTTGTTGGTATAGTCTTTAATATTATCAACAGGAACAGCTTGTATACTTTCAAAAGAAATACTTCCTTGTGACCCATTCCATAAAGATAAAGCCGGTCCACCATTTTTTGGGAAATTACCCTTTGATGAAACAACCAAAGTATTATCTACAAAACAACCTATACTATCCCCTACAACCCCTACGCTTAAAACAGTGCCTGGCAATGTAAAGTTGTAACCTTGTGAAGACCTAGCAATCTGTTTTTTTTGATTACCTTCAATTTGTTGAATTGAAATAAAGTTATTCGAATACAAACACTCAACATAATGTTTTGTGTCTTTAAATCTTGCAATTATTGCCAAATCTGACTTTTCTAAGTCTCCTCTATTTTTAAAACTTACAACATAATCATCCCATAAAGAAGTTCCGTCTAAGAAAGTAAAAGCCCCATTTGCTTTTTCATTTCCCTTTAATACTAGATTTTTTATTGAATTATCAATGTGAACATCACCCCAAAGTTTTTTCCACTGATAAAAAGAAGAAAAATCTTCTGTAAAAGGAAGAGTTTTAGGTCTTCCTGCTTCAAATGTAGCGACTAACTCTTCACCAGACATTGTTGTTGGTGTCTCAAAACGTTTTAATAAAGTTGGATTATCAAAAATATTATTATAAAGATATTCCTGATCTCTAGGCCATATTTGTCTGAAGCCGGCACTATAAGTAGTAGAAATTATTTTGTTGATTAAACTTTCTGTATTTTTTGTATTTTTGCTCTCTTGTCCATAATCAGAAAAGGGGTAAGAAAAAAGCGATACACCTACTCCTAACTCTGATTCTATTTGTTTTTTAGAATCAACTAACTCTTGTTGTACTCTGTTTATGTATTCTTCATTTGTTTCAAGTCTTTTTGAATCAAGCAACCATTTTCTATTACTCAAAAAATAGCCTTCCGTATTTTTATCATCTAAATAAACAAATCCGCCATCTTGTTGCTTGGCATGCGATTCTATAAACCATCTGTTACTTTTTATCATTTGGCTCAATTCCCCTTTTGTAAGATAATAATCACTTGATTGTCTATCTAGTGACTGGTGCGTCGCGGTAAACATAACAGCCTTAAAATCTAAAAACTTAAGGATGGGGTCTGCGCCATAATAACTATCTTTTCTTCCATCATCAAAAGTTAACAAAAAGGATTTCTCTGGTATAGGTGTTTTGTTTTTTAAAAAATCAACAACTTGTTCTGGAGTTAATGTTGAGTAGCCAGCCCTTTTAAGAGCGCTCATTTGTTCGAAAAATAACTCTCTGGTTGTACTAAAACGATCTGGATTATTTACTATCCCGTGATAAACAAGAACAGGAAAACTGTTTGTTGTTTCTTTTATATCATTTGAATCTAAAGAAAAACTTTTTTCTGTTAATCTATATTTCAATAACTGAATCTTCCCTAAAATATTATGAGAAAAATAGTCAGATTGAACCTGAAAAACTACAACCAAAGAGAAAAAAGCAATACTTGCAAGTAGTGTTGCTATAATTGTTTTTATTTGATGATTTTTCTTTTGCTTTATCATATTTATATTTTCTAACGAGTCCCCCAGCCTCTGTCTTTTATTTTAAAAGCAGCATAAATAATAATATATGAGAAAAATACCGCTGTCAGAAACTGCCATAAAAGTAGATATGGCCATAGATTATTGTTTCGTCTTAAGAGTTTGTAATACAAAACAAGGATAGAAGTAATAAGTAACATTCCTAAGAAATAAAACAACGGAAACTGCATTGAAGTAAATGGATGTAAATAAACATTATAAAAAGCCACAAAAGGAGTGATTATGGAGAAAAGAAACATCGGTAAGAAATAAAATAAAGCTGTAAAAATATCATGCTTCACAATAAACTTACTAGTAAACAATCCATTTATAATCCAAGATTTTTTCCATCTAAGTTGTTGCTTGAACAACTGATTCCAATTATTTGGAGCAATGGTATAAGCTTGAACTCTATCAGTATAGACAGTATGGTAGCCAGCCTTTAACATCCACGTAGTAAGAGAACGATCATCTCCATAGGTAACCTTAGTACCTAAAAATCTTTCATTAAGCCATGCATCAAGAATAGGTAAAACAACATCTTTACGATAAGCAGAAGAACACCCGCTGCAACAAAATACAGTATAAAAAACAGACTCAGCGGCTTTCATTACACGAAATGAAACATAATAATAAGCCGCCTGCATCTTTGTAATATAATTCTCATTTGGATTTGCGACATCAGCATGACCACAAACTGCAGCAATAGTAGGATCAGAAAATGGAGTTATCATTTCTCTTATTGTTTTTGGTTCAATATAAGAATCACTATCTATTTGGATAACAATTTCACCCTTAGCTTTTCTGAAGCCTTCTGCCATTCCCTCTCTTTTTCCTTTATTTTTTTCCCAGTGTATAACAATAAGCTCTGGGTGAGCTGATTCTAATCGACGCAAAATTTCTCCTGTACTATCGGTACTACCGTCGTTAATAACTATTACTTCAATTTTTTCCTTTGGATAATCAGCGGCAAGACAAGTCTCAACAGTGTGTTCTATTGCCGCTTCTTCATTTTTACAAGGAACAACAAAGGTTATTACTGGCTCATAAATACGCGCAGCGGGAGTATCTATAAGTTTTCGAAGTGAAGCTTTGTAAAAAAACGAACTAATAATTCTGCCTAGTGTAAAGCTAAATATAAGAACGCTGTAAACATACAAAAAAGGTCGGGTCATCAAATCTGGAAAAGTTCGAGAACGAATAGCTATGAGCAAAACTATGACTAAAACACAAGTCACAACAAAAAGCGCGTTCTTATAAAAAGCTTTATAAAACCTTCCAATTCCTTTGCTGGACCTAGAAAATACTTGTTTGAGCGTAGCTTCCACAGACGCAAAGATTACATCCTAAGTGCCTTTATGTCAATCAAAATCTGGAAACATAAAAAACACCCTCTCGAGTGTTTTTTATATAAAATAATTTATTATTTCTGAACAGTGATTGTCGCTACGTTTTGGTGATCGTTACAGTCCACCATGAAAGTTCCTTCCGAAGCGAGAGAGATAACTTTGTATCCATAAGCTCCTAGATTGTGAACAGAAGAACCAATCTTCAAAGTCACAGGTACAGAGTTTCGGTTATCAAGGAGAACTTCAGTACCAACCTTAAACACTTGATTACTCTTTAATACTTGGCAAGATGTTCCAAACTGTACTAGAGTGTTTTTGTAAGCCCCAATAAGTTCTGTATAAGAACGGTTATCAGTGTATGTTGTTGTAGAAGGTTTTGAAGAACTAGGCTTTGTAGGCTTTGGAGCTACTACTTGTTCTTGTGTCTCCTCTGGTACTGGTAATACTGCTGGAGCTTCCTTTTTGCCCATACCACCCTTGATAACAAGAGCGATAGCAACAACAAGAATAACAGCTCCAATAGCTATTTTTACGTTTTTTGGCATATTCTGAATTTTGTTTTTCATACCAATATACTACTCCAAAAATACTTTTTTGCAATAGATTACTGAACTGACAAGGTGGCAACATTTTTCCGTTCATCACAGTTTACAGGTATGCTCATCCCCTTCTCTTTGAGAATAAGAAAGCCAAAATCATATGGACCAAGCACTATAGAAGCACTTCCTATACTGAAAGTGTTGGGTTTAGAAGATCTGTTATCTATCATTACTTCATTGTTTAAACTATATGAACGACTAGAAGAAGCGAGCTGACAGTCTTCACTAAACTGCAAAGTACTATTTTTATATAAACTCAAAGCCTCGTCATAAGAGAGTCTAGATTGACCAGGGCGAATAACAAAACTTTCTGACCTCAGAGAAAGCTGTGATTGGTTCTCACTAGAACCATAAAGCATAGACTCCTCTTCTCTTCCTATAGGAGAAGCTGGTGTACTAGTGCGGCTGAAGCTCGAAGTACGAGAAAACTTCTCCCCAAAAAGGAGGCCTACACCAAGCAGGAAAACTATAGCCATAAGAACTAATATGTGTTTGCGACTAACGTATTGCATATACCCTTATAGTAGCAAAAATAACACCTTATTGGGAGAGCCTTGACCCCGACAGCTCTATACTAATATAGTATTTGGTTACCCATATTCTCTTCAGGGGAAATTATATTACCGGAAGGCATTGCCTTCCGGTAATTCTTTTTATGAGATCCATGTTAGTATTTCTTTCATAAAAGAAATACCAGTAGGAAAATACTTCGGAAAAAAGCTTCGACTGATGATACTTGATTCTTTTCTTTTTTTATCTTGATATTCTGAAAAACTTGAATACCGGTATGCATTCAAAAAATCTAATGCCTTAGATTTATTCTTAATCCCCTTTTTCTTCCACTCTTTGTCAATAATCGCCAGAGGATTTAGGTGTATATATGAAAACAAATACTTTAAATATCTGTCAGTATTTGCATGTTCTGATTTAAACTTTCCTTCAAACAAAGATCCTGTTCTTGAATACTTACTGTTGTAATACATACAATACGCTGTGGTGATTTTTTGCATAAAAGCACTTACTCCTTTTTCTTCTAAAGGAGTCACGAGAATATGAAAATGATTTGGCATCAAACAATATGAACCAATAGCAACAAAAGAGCTGCCCCGAGGAACAGCAAAAATATCATCTGGTAGTTCAGACATATCAACCTTGTTTTTAGAATTACAAAGAAATAATAAAGCTAAAAATCTTTTATAATCTTGTTCATCATGAAATATGACTCGTTTATCATTACCTCGATTATAAAGGTGGTAATACTCTCCTGGAACAAAAGATATTTTTCTCTTGGACATAATAGTATTGTACTAAGTTCCCACTCCGGAAGGCAAGGCCTTCCGGGTTTTATATGATCAATAAGTTCAATAAAAAAATCCCCTGAGTTGGGGATTTTTGGTGAAAGAACAAAATAAAAAACAAAACAAAAACTACTGAACCAGAATCTTTTGATTATAGGTGTTGCCTTTAATATCTACAAAGCTGGCAATGTATATACCAGGAGAATATGAAAGCGTAATGTTCCTATACCCACTAGTTAGGACTGTCCTAGCTAGGGTTTGACCAGCGGTGTTAGTAAGAGTCAGTGTACCGGAGTGCTTGGTTTGTATGCGTAATGTTTTGGCATCAGAAGTAATACTGACATCACAATAAATATTTACTGCTTTGGTTTCTGAATATTTTCCTTCAAAAGCCAAGCGGAAATAAAGCTTGCCACAACTTTTGTTTGGAAAAACAAAAGAGTAGTCATTTTTATCTATCTTCTCTACCACCTGACCTATACTTTTGAAGCTTTGACCATCAGTACTCATCTGTATGTCAAACCTTACTCCATCCTCTGGAGTCTCATCTCGCCAATCTAGCTTCACACTGCCCCCTGCCACAACCTGCGCTGTGAAAGAAGATAAGTTAACAGGAACAACACTGATTTGTTTTTTGACAATAAAATCACCTATGTCTCCTCTTGAAGTATGAAAATCCCCTATTACATACAGTGTGCTGTTATGAACATCTGTATATAGGAGACTCACAGATTCATTACCTTGATTGAATAACCCAGCCGATTCATTACTCCAAACACTTCCGTTCCATTTTCCTAAGTTACCTACATCAACATGATTACACGGAGAATTAAAGCACCAGTTTATATTAGAACCGCCAACATACAGGTCGGTTAAAAACTTAGACATAGAGCTACCTCTAAGTTTTAAACCATGATCAACCTGGTTCCACATAGTATTTGCTGTTTTTACAATTCCAGGAGAACCCTGGTTTGCAGGAAACGGTCCAAAAGGAAAAGAACCTGTACAAAAAACAGAATCATGATAAGTAATAAAATCAGTAACCCCATAATTTGAACCAAGACTCATTTGGTCAATTAAAGAACCGTTAGTTCTAAACACAAGAGAAGAAAATGTAGAATTTATCTGATCAAAAACCCCTCCAATGTATAAAAAACCATTATGCTCTTCAATAGTATTAATCTCGGGTAAGAGTGACCATGAACAAGTAATGTTTAATGGAAAAGAAGACCAACTTACACCATTCCATTTAGCGAGGTGGCTTATAGAGACACCATCTACAGATAAGGCCCTACCACCTAAAACCAATTCATTATTGACTACTATTGCTGTGTGAAAATAATGACCATAAGGTAAAACGCCAAAATAATCCCAACCTGTTCCGTTCCATTTAGCAACTCCGTAAGTAGTTAACCCTATTTCAAAAGAGCCAACTGCGTACAGGGCATTGTTCCAAATGCAAAATCCATGAGCGGGTCGAGCGAGATATGGCGTAGGAACCCATCCAGAGCCATCGTGTCTTATAACAAACTCTGTGTACAAAGATCCTGCATGATAAAAAGACCCTGAAAACCATCTGTAACCACCAAAAGATATCGCCGACATTGGTTGCCCATCAATGGAGCCCCCTGGTAAAGGTGTCCAAGGTTGTGCATTTGATAAAGACAACCCTAAACACAAAACAATTAGTAATAATAACTTTTTCATTCTGAGGTGCCTCCCAACACCTTTTTGTTTTTTAAAGATTAAATTTTAAAGAATTATGCCAAAAAATAAAAATTGTGCAAATTAAAAACCTCTCAAAAATATTGAGAGGTTTTTAATTTTAAGTTTATATTTATTTTTGAACAGTCACAGTAACTACATTTAGTCTCTGATTACAATCGAGCTGGAAAGACCCTATTGTTGGTAAATCAATCACTTTGTAACCATAACCAGGAAGATTAAATGTTCTAGAGCCAATCACAATTTTAACTGGAGTATTATCTCTATTATCAAGAAGAATGTCTGTGCCCTGCTTAAAGCCCTGCTTATTAGTAATAACAGCACATTCTTTGTTGAATTGAATCATTCTTCCTTTATAAGTTAGCATGAGTGTAGCGTATTTTCCTGCACCACTTCCAACAGATGTACCTTCTTTATCAGGATTAGGGACCGAACTTACAGGAGAACTAGGATTTGGATTAGAAGGTGTATTTTCTATAGGCGTTACGACTGACACCTCTTGTACAAATTTTTTATTCGACAACCAAAGACCGACAACAACAACAACAAGCACAACGACAATCACCACCATAACGTACATGCTGCTTTTTGATTTTGTTTTTATTGGTTCCATATTTATCATTGTATACCTCTCAAACCTTTACACAAGGAAAGTATATTTAGACATAAAACAAAAAATCCCCTTTCGGGGATTTTTTGTAACGATTTTATGTTTCGATAAACTTTTCTAGACTAATCCTAGAGAAACATTAGTTAGAGATAACTGATGTATCTGTTGGGTAACCGTAGATAGATGCTCCTGTAAGAGCTGAAGTGTTTGCACCTGCAGCGTCGTACCAAGAGAAGCTAGCGGCTGCACCGAGTCTAGTTGAGAGTGATGTTGTATTAACAGCACCTGAAACTGTAGCGGCTGTAGCGTAGATACGGAATGTCTTAGATGTTCCAGCAGGAATCAAGTAAGCAGTAGCTGAACTTGAACCTGAAGCACATGCAGCAGTTGCTGTATCGAAACAAATAACACCTGTTGCTGAGCCACCTGCTGAAACAGCGAATGTAGCATTTGTTGTAGCAATAGTATTACCTGATGTATCTTTAACAACAATGTTGTCAGCAGCTGAAGCGATAGTTGCAACACCTGTTGAGTTAACCAATACTGGAAGTTTTCCAAGCTTGATGTCACCCTTTGAGTTAGCTGAAACTGTAACTTCTGCGATCTTTACAGAACCGTTTAACAATGTATCTGTTGAGTCAGCAATTGCAAGAGCAGGTACTGAACCAACTAGAACCATTGTAGGAGCTGCTACTGAAGGAGCAAGAGCTGTTTGTGCAACTCCACCACTTGAGTATTCAACACCAGTAAGAGTTAGAGTAGATGATGTGTTTGAAGCAGCACCTGATGAACCAACTTCTGGATATGATACATATATTTCAACATTAAGACCTGATCCTCCTAGTGGAACCACGAGGTTAAGACCAGAAGCAATAGCTGTTGTTCCGACTACAGGATATGAAACCCCGTTAATCTTAACAGCTGTTGCTGTTCCTGAAGTTGCTGTAAATGTAAGCTTTGTAATTACAGAAGACGCATTTGATGAACTAAAGTTGTAAACAGCTTTTGATCCATCTGAAGATCCACCATTAGCAGCAGCAACGAATTGTGCTGTTGTTGATGAAGATGTTGTAAGTGTAGGTGTAGCAATTGTTCCTGTTCGGAATGTAATTGTTTGACCAGCTGTTGCTGCACTTGTTGCAGAAACATTACTTGAAACACCAATTGATGAAACAGTAACAGTTGTTTGAAGAGTTGCTGTAGCACCTGAATCAGCACCTGAATCAGCAAATATATCAACTGTCTTTGTTGCGTTTGGAGCAATTGTAAAGTCTACAGAGAAGTTATTTGTAGCCTGTGGTTGTACAGGTGATGCATTCTCTGAAGTCTTAAGAGCACCAAAGTTTGTTGCTGAAGTTCCAGCACCAAAAGTTAATCCAACTGCAAGATTTGTAATTCTTACTGATTCAGAAGAACTTTGGTTTTGAAGAACGAATGATCCAACTTTAACATTAGCTGTATTTGGATTTGCATTCTGACTTGCGTAACCTGAGTTAGCAGCAAGACCTAGAAGACCAGTTTGAACTGTAAGAGTATTACCTGTTACAGCTGGTGTACTAACTGTTGTGTATGAACTTTGTCCTTGTGCGTTAGATGAACCAACAACAAGGTTAGCAGATACTGTACCAGCAGTGTAGTTTGTACCACCTGATGTTCGGATGTCTGCACGAACTTCAATGAAGCTTTCAACACCAGCAGGGATAATCATTTGTGAACCTAGGTTCAAAGTGATATTTCCTGATGTCCATGAAGCTGTCTGTGTTCCAACTTGTGAACCGTTAAAATAAACAGTTACATTTTGAAGACCAGCAGCAGCAGGAGTCATTGTTCCAAGAACTGGAAGAACTTGGAGTGAGTTAACCTTAACATCTTCACCATATGCACGAACCTTGTACTTAGCGATAGCAACATTAGATGCACCACCAGTAACATTGATCATTGATTGGAAAGAAGGGTCTACACTAGCTGTCATAGAACCACTACCGATAGTAATAGTTCCTGCTGTACTAGGCATGTTTGTTGTTCCAACAGAAACATTAACACCAACCTGTGGATCCATGATCATAAGATCAGCCGCTTGTTGAAGTGAGAATGAAACTGTTCGACTTGACCCCTTAACGATATCTGCTCGAACAGCAACAGTGTGTCCACCTGTTGTAAGAGCCATCGGAGAAGAACCGAAGTCAAAGATTGCGTAGTTTGTTCCTTGAATAGAAGAAACCATAGCAAGCTTACCTGTATCAACACCATCAACAAAAAGTTTGATGTTTGAAAGTGCATCAGATGGAGCAGAACCAATCATGCGGAATGCTGCACTCTTAAGGTAAAGAGTTCGAGTATTCACTTGAAGAGGAGCTGACCAGAATGTGTACGCTGATGTTCCTGCATTTACTGTAGCACTTGCAACTGTGTTAGTAGATGTAAGTGAAACTGTAGCAAGAGATCCGCCAGCAGCAAGATTCATAGTGTTACCTTGAATATTTACTGTGTTAACTGTTGCTCCTGCTGAGAAACTTGTAAGTGCTACTGCGATAGTAGAACTGTTGTTTGCAGTTGCTGAAGCATCAGCTTTTACAGAAATAGTCTTTGAACCAGAAACCATAAGGTTAAGGTTGTTCATCATGATCTCACCAGTACTGTTGAATGAGTCCCCATCTGTAAGACGAGAATTTCCGTCGTATAGGTAAACATTTGTAAGAGTGTTTTGATCAGAGATACCAGAACGCTTAAGAGTAACTGAGTTAACAATACCTGAACCAGTGAAAGTTACATCAAGAAGCCCAGCTGAAGCTTGGTTGTTCACGATGTATCCAGCAGCTGGAGTTGTTGCAGATAGAGAAGCCATCACAGGACCTGTTTGGTTTACTGGAGGATTAACTACTACACCACCACCACAAACGTTTGAAGACGATTGTAGTTCAGCAGCCTTAGCTCTTGATAGAGGTCCGAAAAGACCACTAGCTGGAGAAACTCCACGAGCTTGTTGCCACTTTGATACAGCAGACTTTGTTGCTGGACCGAAGTAAGTTGTTTCCATACCAGGAGAACCAGCTCCTGAGTTAGAAACCTTTGTGTCAGCACACATGTTTAGGAACACTTGAAGATCCTTAACATCTGCACCTCGAGAACCGAGTTTAAGAGAACGTGACCATGTCATAGCTGCATCAGTAGAACCTACTGTAAGAGCTAATCCAAGGAAAGTTCCAAGAATTACCTTTGTAAAATTTTTCATATTTTATCGTTTTATAATGGGTATATTTTTTATTTTGTGTAGCATCGACGAACGCTACGATTTTTATATACCTTTGTCTTCTATATAAGAGTCTTTATCACACTTATAGAGATGACGAGTTTATCTATTGCAAATGCACATATAGATTGTATGCATCTGCCATGTCGACAGGGCCGATTGTGTCTTCCGTTTTGTTCACCCTTTATAATTGGGTGTACATCTCAGAAAACAAAACAAGGAATGTCGACGAAAACATTCGTAATAATATTTGCTTTCGCAAATAGTGTTATTAAGTTTTCAATGATCATTCCTTTTTCAGTGGTTTCCCACCTATTTATTTTGTCCTCTGCGATGTAATAAAACGAGTTTTAAACAACGCAAAAGACAGCTATCATACTACCACAAATCCGTAGAACGGACCAGGGCAATACGATATCAATAGTATATCCGATATAGGACTAACTACAAAACAATTATAGGCGCGAAGAGCCACTTATCTCTTGTGACGAAACAAGTATTAAAGCATTACACCACAAGGTTATAAGAGAGAGTTAACCGCCATGTAGATACTCCAGCGCTTTGTTCCCCGCTTGGTGATGCGACCACTATCAATGAGTGCATTTAGTTCTCTTTGAATTGTCTTTTCGCTAACCTCTGGGAAGAGAGAAATAATGTCTTTTATGACCGCACTTTTTCTTTCATTTATAAAAGACAAAATAGTGTCTTGGCGAGCACTTTTATTTAAAAGGTTTTTCGAACCAGTATTAATAAACTCTGTCTTATTAGGATGACTGATAGTGTGTCCAATAAAAGTCTTTTTACTGTCTTTTACACTAATTTCCGCCCTGCTTTGAGGAGCATTTGTCGTATTAAAAAGAGTCTGTAGTTGTACAGTCATACTACCGCTTAGAGAGTTACGATAAAAGTGATTTATCTCGTACAAAATTATAGAACTATTTTTTTCACTTATTAGACCAGCAAAAACAGCTCCTCCTAATAGGATCTCTATTTGACCAAGAGTCTTTTCTGGAGAAACATTTTCATTAGACAGAAACTCTATAACTTTAGTTCTGAGAGCTTGTCTTATAGACTCTGTTTCTGAAAGATGGTCCGTGACCAAATAGACAGCTGCAAGGATTTTTTGTCCTTTTTCTATGTCTTTTTGATTTATCTTTATATTATTTAGTTCTAATGAGTTCATTTATTTTGTCTCTTATGTCTTTTAAAGCTTTTGTCCTAGAAGAAAGAATTTTTTATTAAGGACAGTATAAGGGACAACTCCCCCTTGTTGCAAGGACAAGTCTGTTTCAGAATAAGCCTTATATTTCAATCTTTTTTGCTGTTTTCTTAATCTAGCCCATGATATACTTCATCCTGTATAAACACCTATGGCAAACAAACCGTCTTCAAAAAAAGATTCTAAAAATAAGTCTGAGAAAACAGGAACTACAAACCACGTTGTACTTGGTTTAATACTAATATTGATATCTCTAGTATCATTTGGTGGAGCTATAGGAGGAGCAGGAGTTGGAGGGTTGGTACTATGGCGTGGCGCTTATATGATTCTTGGAGCTGGGGCTATTATGATTCCTGTTGGACTTTTAACTGCAGGTATTTTAGTTATCAGAAAAAGAAAAATAACAGCTTCTCCTAGAGAATGGGTGGGTAGTACTGTGGGTATCTTGAGTCTTCTTGGGCTTCTAACGGTAGCTAGCCCAGAGTATGGAGGCTTTGTTGGCTCTCTGGTTCGCTTCCCTTTTGTAACCCTTTTTGACACTGTTTTTGGAGCTCTTATACTGGCTGTATTTTGTGCTAGTTCTCTTATTATATTCTTCGACAGAACACCAAACCTATTCCCTCACTTTGTGGCTATCTGGGAAAAAATAAAATCCCTCTTTACAAAAAAACCTCGAACCGAACCAATCATAGAAGACTACACGGGAGAAGAGCCTGAAAGACCTGTAGTAAAAAAAGATGAAGTACGAGCGGAAAACACAAGAGCAACTGTCCCTCTACCGAGCGAAGAAGAATTTGCTATTCCAATACCAAAAAGAAAGCCTAGTACTCTTTATACTCCTCCACCAATTTCTCTTCTTGAAAAGGATAGTGGTAAGGCAAATGTAGGAGATGTGAAGGCAAATGCAAACATCATCAAACGCACTCTTGCTGAGTTCGGAATAGAGGTAGAAATGGATGAAATCACCATCGGTCCAACAGTTACCCGGTATGCATTAAAGCCTGCACAAGGAGTAAAACTTACAAGAATTTTAGGTCTTCAGAATGACCTCGCCCTATCTCTCGCTGCCCACCCTATTCGTATTGAAGCCCCTATCCCTGGTAAAAGTCTCGTAGGTATAGAGATCCCAAATAAAACAAAATCTACTGTTGGACTATCTTCTCTTGTAGCTGATCCTGCATTCACTGAAAATCACAAACCTCTCATCGTGGCATTGGGACGAAATATTTCCGGAAAAGCTACATACGAAAGTATTGCAAAAATGCCACACCTACTTATCGCCGGAACCACAGGTAGTGGTAAATCAGTTACTATCCACGCAATCATTTCCTCACTCCTCTATCGCCACGGTCCTGATGAACTTCGATTTATCTTTGTTGATCCAAAACGTGTTGAGCTCACACTTTACAATGGTATCCCTCACCTACTAACTCCTGTTATCACAGAAGCAAAGAAAGCTATCCTTTCTCTCAAGTGGGCAGCATCAGAAATGAATCGTCGCTATGACATACTAGAATCAGAATCAGTGCGTGATATAGATTCATACCACAAACTACACGAAAAAGAATTTGCAAAAGGTGCTACGGCAACTGAAGGTGGCGCTGATCGTATGCCTTATATAGTCATAATTATTGATGAGCTTGCTGATATCATGCAAGCCTACCCTCGGGAACTCGAAGCAGCTATCGTAAGACTCGCACAAATGTCCCGAGCTGTTGGTATACACCTTATACTCTCTACACAGCGACCTGAAGTTAATGTCATTACAGGACTTATCAAGGCTAATGTGCCGTCTCGTATCGCACTTCGCGTTCCTACTGGTATCGACTCTCGTACTATTTTAGATACTGTCGGAGCAGAAAAACTATTAGGACGAGGAGATATGCTGGCTATGATTGGTGACAACCAACCACGTCGACTACAAAGTGCAAATATCACCGAAGATGAAGTTAAGGCTATTGTGAAATATCTTAAAGACGCATTTAAAGATGAGATTCCTGACACTATTGAATTTACAGGCACCATGACAGGAGAAAAGTCTCTATTTGCCGATGGTATAGCTGATAGTGACACTGATACTGATGATGCTCTATACGAGGAGGCACGCGCTATAATAATAGAAGCGGGTAAGGGCTCTACTTCATACCTACAACGCAAGCTTAAGGTTGGTTATGCTCGAGCTGCACGCCTCATGGATATGCTTGAAGAGCGTGGAGTAATAGGTCCAGCAGATGGAGCAAAACCAAGAGAAGTTCTTTCTCATGGACCAAAAGAATCAACTGTCGACCACGTAGCAGAAGAAATGGGACTATAAATATATGAAGAAACCACACATATCGAAACTAATAATGTGGATAGGAATCTCTAGTGTACTTATGCTTGTTTTTTATAATACAAAAGATTTATTTTTTGGTACTGCCTTTTCTATAAAATCAGCATCTGACGGAGCAACACTGACTGATACTTTTTTACCAATATCTGGTATGGCAAAACATGCATCAAGCCTCGAAATAAACGGACGAATCGTTTCTGTAGACCCAAGTGGAGTTTTCAACGATGGTGCCCTGCTATCTCCGGGTTATAATATTATAGAAATCAAACAAAAAGATAGATTTGGTAAAGAACAAAAAAAGATTCTTCATCTAGTAGCACAGCCAACATCAGACCTGGCTACAACGATGGTTATTAATTATCAATAAAAAGTGAAAAGAGAGTATGGCAAAGAAATCAACAACACCTAAAGAAACAGGTTCATCGATAGATGACACAATAAAAAGTATTCAAACAAAATTTGGAGAAGGGGCGATCATGAAGCTAGGTGATACACCAAAGGTTAATCTAAGTGTCATCCCTACTGGCTCTATCGGGCTTGATATTGCTCTCGGTATCGGAGGAGTACCTAGAGGTCGTATCATGGAAATATTTGGACCAGAATCCTCTGGTAAGACTACCCTAGCTCTACACATCGTAGCTGAAGCTCAAAAGCTTGGTGGAGTATGTGCATATATTGATGCAGAACATGCCATGGACCCAGAGTATGCTGGAAACATTGGAGTAAAGATCCAAGAACTTCTCATATCTCAACCAGACACTGGTGAACAAGGCCTAGAGATATGTGAATCCCTTGTTCGTAGTGGCAAGATAGATGTAATAGTTGTTGACTCAGTAGCTGCTCTTACCCCAAAAGATGAAATCGAAGGAGACATGGGGCAACAACACATGGGTAAACAAGCTCGTCTCATGAGTCAGGCACTCCGAAAACTAACTGCTATAGTACACAAATCTAAAACTGTAGTGATATTTATAAACCAAATACGTATGCAAATAGGAGTGATGTTTGGTAATCCTGAGACTACTCCAGGTGGTAAGGCTTTGAAGTTCTATACTTCTATTCGTCTTGATATTCGTCGTATTGCTCAAATAAAAAAGGGTGAAGAGGTAGTCGGAAGTCGAACAAGAGTAAAAGTAGTAAAGAACAAAGTCGCCTCCCCTTTTAAACAAACAGAATTTGATATCATCTATGGAGAAGGTATTTCTCTTGAAGGAGAACTAATTGCTCTAGGAGAAAAGCTTGGAGTAATCGAAAAAAATGGTACTTCTTATACATACAAACCTGAAGTCAAACCCAACTCCGCTAAAGCTTCTCTGGGCGAGGAGGAAGTAAAACTTGGACGAGGATATGATGCTACTCGAGTCTTTATGAGAGAAAATACAAAAGTTCGAGATCAAATACAAAAAGACGTTCGAAAAAGAATGAAAGAAGTTGTAGCTGATAGTGCAGGAGAATAAATAATTAAGTAATAAAAATACCCTTCAATTGAAGGGTATTTTTATTTTATTTAAGTTTAACTACAAACAGCTGTAAAATCTCTATAAGCAGTAGCGGTGAGTCCTCCGCTATCAGTGACTTGGTACATACGAGTTGTTATAGCTAAACAACTAGGCCCTCCTTTTGCATCAACAGATGTTGGGTAAACAATTTTTTTAAAAAAAGTAAGTAATGGACCATCTTTAGGTAGTAAGTGTACTCTATAGGTATCTGGAAATACTATAACGACTTCAGATGTTAAATCACCATCTTCTGCATCAGTTGCTGTATATGATATCTCAGGAAAACTAGCAGGAAGGACACCATAAACATTTTGCCCATTATAATCAAAAAAATCAGCGTTGACTCCATAACCGACAATTTCAGGTGGGACTAAAGTAATTACCGGAGGAGTATTTGCTCCTCCACCACCCCCGCCTCCGCCACCAGGTAATCCTGCATCTTCATCTTCCCATCCAGACACTGCTACATATCTAGTAGCATTACTACAACTACGAGGGCCTGTTATATTTAATAAGCCCGTTACTTCAGATGAAATACCAGTTGAGTCAACACAATAAAATGTATCACTCTTTTTTAAAGGGAAAATAACAACAAATTCATCAGCAGTAGCTACATACTCATATTCCCCTGGAGAAACTCCCAAAGAAGAAGCTATGTCTAGTAATTTTTGAGAAACACCCTTAGAGTTAAATGCCGCAGTAAAATCTGTAACACCTGGAGCAATATCGTATTCGGAGACATCTATTTGTATTTCTGCTAACTCAGCCTTGACACTTAAGTCTGACTTTTTATCTTTTGATTTTTGAATACCTGAAATTACAACACTTAAAATAAGACCTATAATAGCAAAAGCTCCTATAATCTCAATAATAGTGAAACCGTGCTCACCCTCTTTATTCATATTTAAATTATACTATTTTTATATAAATAAAGAAAAAGCTTGTATTGTTGAGTTTATTTAATATTTAAGCTACAATCTTCCCTATTAGGACTAAATAACCCCGAAAAATAAACTATGTCAATGCTTGAATACAATGAAATCAAAGAACACAAGATAATCGTCTGGGATGGTCATCCTCATGAAGTACTAGCCTCACATGTGTTTCGAAAACAACAAAGAAAGCCGGTAAATGCTACTAAACTAAAAAACCTACTAACTGGTCGTGTGGCTGAAATCTCATTTGGCTCTTCAGAAAAAGCAGAAGAAGCAGATATAACAACAAGACCGGTAAAGTTCCTATATAAGAACAAAAATGAAATATGGTTCTGTGATGTCAAAGACCCATCAAACCGATTTACTCTCAAAGAAGAAATCGTGGGAGATAAAATGCGTTTTGTTAAAGCGAATAGCGAAATAGAAACTATTATTTATACAAATGATGATGATGAAGAACAAGTTATAGGAGTTAAAATACCTATCAAGCTTGAGCTTGAAGTAGTAGATGCTCCCCCAGCTATCAAAGGAGCAAGTGTAACGGGTGGAAACAAAGTAGCGACACTTGAAACAGGTGCGACTATCAATGTGCCACTATTTATAAACATCGGTGAAAAAATCCGAATCAATAGTGAAACTGGTGAATACGTAGAGCGGGTTAACTAAATAAAAAAACCTCTCAATTGAGAGGTTTTTTTATTTAGTTAGCTACGAATGGAAGCAGTCCCATAAAGCGAGCACGCTTTACTGCTTCAGCAAGAGAGCGCTGATTTTTTGCAGTAAGACCTGTACGCTTTCGAGAATTGATTCTAGCGTTTGGGTTAAGAAACTTCTTCAAACTATCAACGTCTTTATAGTCGATATGATGAATACTGTTTGCATTAAAGTAATCTTGTTTCATAAGTTAGTTATTAGCAAATTATTAATTAGTTTTTAGAGACTAGAAAGGTATATCTTCTAGGTTTATCTCTTCTTCTGGATATTCAATAGTATCTAAGTCTGGCTTGGCACTAGCTTGTGGAGCCTCGGCATCAGAGTGAGGGCCTGTCATAGGAGCTCCTGTTCCAGATCCACCACCCTTAGGACCAAATTGGAAATTCTCTAGAACTATTTCTGTTCTATATTTCTTTGTTCCGTCAGTTGCATCCCAACTTCTAGTTTGGATACGACCTTCTATATACAAAGAACTTCCCTTTTTACAGTACTGAGCTATAACCTCTGCTTGTCTAGCAAAAGCTACAACATTGTGATATTCCACAGCCTCTTTTTTGGCACCACCTTGATCTTTCCAGGTACGATTCGTAGCAAGAGAAATGCTAGCTACTTTAGTTCCTGTAGGAAGAGCCTTGAGTTCTGGGTCACGAGTAAGATTACCTATTAGAAATACTTTATTTAGATACATATATTTTAAGTTTATAGCTGTTATCTAGTAGGTGCAAGACGAAAGAGTGAATAATTATTCCGCATCCTTAACTTCTGCATCTGCTTCAATTTCTGGAAGAAGATCTGGCAGAGCTTCGTGTGCTGCAATAATATCATCTACTGATTCATCACTTTCTAGGTCTGCATCATCAATAACTGACGCATCCCCTCTTTTTGCTTCTATTTTTGGTTTTTTGAAAGAAATAGTATTTGTTGGATCTGTTTTGATAAGCAAGTATCTAACAATTTGAACTTCAGCATCTAGAGCTTTTTTAAGAGCTTCAAGAGACTCTGGACTCGCTTCAAATTTGATAAAACCAAAGTATCCTTGAGAATACTTACTTTTTTTACTACCAAAAGTTTTTTCAATAGTGTAAGCAAGATCAATATACTCTGGTGTACCAACAGAAGATACTTCTCCTCCCTCTTTTGCTATAAGGGCTTTAAGAGAATCAACTGCTTGAGGAACTTCTGCCTCAGGAACTGTAGGAACAAGGATAAATCCACATTCGTACAAACGTGTTTGTTTTTCTGACATGTATAAATTCTAGACTAGAGCTAGAATGATTTTTATTAATTAAAAGCCCGCTTCGGACCAATGTCCCACTGGCACTTTAGGCTCAGCAGGAAACGGGGGCTATGGGCAATATACTACATCAAAAAGCTATTTTTGTAAAATAAGCCTATAAAACAAAAAGTTTTTTGGCGTTTTCCAAAAGCTGACTCTGGGTACCTTCAAAATCCAAACCTTTTATTTCTGCTATCTTTTTAACCACTTCTATGACATATTCTGGTTGATTACGAGTTCCTCTATGTGGCACAGGTGTGGCAAAAGGTGCATCAGTCTCAGGAAGAATGCGCTCTATAGGAACAAATTTTACTAACTCTTCATATTCCTTCACAAAAGTAATAACACCTGAGAAAGAAATAAAAAAACCTAAGTCTAAAAATCTTTTTGCTACTTCTTTTGTCCCAACAAAAAAGTGCGCTGTACCCCTCAAGTCTGGCCAAAGATTTTTGTATTCTTCTAAAATATCTAGAGCCTCTTCGTAGGCATTCATTGTGTCCTGCTCAGGTCTTATGTGGAGCATTAAAGGCAAGTTGAATTCATGGGCTAAACTAATCTGCCTCAAAAATAATTCTTTTTGCTCTTTGATTGCACCCCTATCTTTTTCTCTATAATAATCTATTCCGCACTCTCCTACTGCTACAACCCTTTTTTCGCTTAGTAATTTTCTAAATTCAATTTCATCAAAATCTTTGTCCCACTCTGTCGGATGCTGACCAACACAAGCCCAAATACTAGAATGCTCTTGTGCTAGTCGCATAGCATGGTCGCTAGTTGGCAAATCAATACCGATAGTTATGGTGCCAACTTCTGCTTCTACCATACGCGAAATAGACTCCGGCAAATCATGCTCAAATTGATGGAGGTTAAAATGTGAGTGAGTATCGATTATTTTCATTACTGTAAGCGTGCAAAAAGTGGTACTTCTGGTTTTTTATTATTACGAATGCATTCAATAATACTTTCACTTGTCTTTGGCATAAATGGAGCAAGAGATATAGCAATACCGTATAGATCAGAAACAAGACCGTTGATAATGGCAATTCCTGCTTCCCTGTCTTCTTTAATAACAGAAAAAGGTTTGGTAATTTGAATTTTTTGATCAATAGTTGCAATGTTTTCCCAAATGTAGTTCATAGCTTTTTGAATATCGAAAGACTCAACTGCTTTTATTATATTTTCTGGATGCATAACATTTGGAAGCTCATCAAAACCTTCACAGTGAGATTCGGATAATGTCATTATGCGTGAAGTTAAGTTTCCAATACCATTAGAGAGTCCAGATTGATAGGCTTCATTTAAACTCTCGAGTGTCATATCAGAATCTTCAAAAGAATTCATATGACGAAGTAAATAATATCTTAAAACATCGCTAGATCGCTCTCCTGCTACAGCTCCGAAAATAGCGATGATATCATAGGGGCTTAAAACATTTCCTAAAGATTTAGACATTTTTTGCCCACCAGAATTTATAAAACCATTTATTATTATATGATCTGTTGTTGGTAATCCGGCTGCAAGCAACATTCCTTGCCACATCATTGATTGTTGGCGAGTATTATCTTTACCACAATATTGAACCTTCTCTCCTTCTTGCCAAAAATCTCTGAAAAAACCTTTCTCATCTTCTGGCCATCCCAATGTAGAAATATAGTTAGTAAGAGCATCAAACCAAACATACATCACGTGCTCTTCATCTCCTGGTACCGGTACTCCCCAAGACATTTTGCTCTTTAATCTTGAAATAGAAAAATCTTCTATTCCTCTAGATAAAAAAGCTTTCATTTCATTAAACCTAAATTCTGGTATAACCAAAGAAGGTTTTTCTTTGTAAAGATTTTCAATCATTGGAGCAATCTTAGAAAAGGCAAAAAAGTAATTTTCTTCATTTATTATTTCCAAATCTTTCCCTGGGTGTATAGGACACTGGCCTTCTTCGTTGAGCTCACTATCTGTTTTTTCAAGCTCACAACCAACACAATATTTAGCTTGATAATTCTTTTTATATATATAGCCATTTTTCTCTACAATCTTCCAAAGCTCTTGAGCTGCCTTTTCATGGTGTTCGTCTGTAGTACGAATAAAATGTACATCTTCTGTTATACCCAAAAGATCTTTTAGTCCTCTAAATTGTTCTGCATAATAATCTACATATTCTTTTGGTGTCTTACCCGCTTTAGTAGCATCCGCTAAAAGTTTTTGTCCATGCTCATCAGTGCCAGTATTGAAAAATACTTCATAACCCAATAGTTTTTTAAACCTAGCGATACTATCAGCTCGTATTATTTCCATGGCAAAACCAACATGTGGATCAGAATTCACATAAGGTAAAGTTGTAGTTATATAAAATTTTTTATTTTCCATAATTTAATTCTCAGTAACAGTTACGTATTTACTTTTTTCTTTATCACCTAAATATTCAAGCACCAATACTGCCATAGGTATAGCTAGTAGTGCACCCCAAAATCCAGCTAAACTAATACCTATCAAGAAAGCTACCATAACAATAAGAGGCGGTATACCCACTACTCTTTTTACAATGGTCGGACCAAGAACGTAGTTTTCTAATTGCTGAAGAATAATATAAAAAATAAGAACTTTAAATCCTAGAAGGACCCCACCATTTATAACAGCAAAGAGAACGGCTGGGATAGCAGCAAATGTCAGACCAAAAGGAATAAGCTCAGCAATACCACTAATAATAGCTATCAAGAAAGCATATTGAACCCCCAAGAGAGCGAGCCCTGCAAAAGCAATAGCGGCAATAACAGCCCCCAAGAAAAGTTGCCCCTGAAACCATAAGCCAATCTTGCGCTGTGTTCGAACCCAAAGATCTATGACATATCTTTCGTGTTTTGCAGGTGTAACAATTCTAAGAAACATTTGTATCCCCTTTTCTTGAACAGAAAGATAGAAAGACATCACTATAACCAGTATCAGATTTATCATTCCTCCAAAAGTACTTCCTATAATAGAAGTAGCTCCTTGAGAAAAACTAGAAGCTATACTTTTAATATTTGAAAGCAAGTCTGGAATAGAAGTATTCTTGGAAATATTATTAACTATATCTGTAGCCCCTTCTATTGATTCAGTATTTATAGATGGAGAAGATGGAAGATAGGTAGAGATAAGGCCGATGACACCAGAGAGCTCCCGGAATATTATCGGAACAAAAGCATAAAATATAGCAACTAAAATAGCGATGACAATACTATAAATGATTGGAACTGCTAAAAGTCTGCTTACTTTTATACGAGCAAAAGCTCTTACCCCAGACTCTACAAAAGAAGCGATGACAATAGCAGCAAGAATAAGCAGAACAATGTCTCTGAGAAGAAAAACTGCGTAAACGACAAGACCAACAAGAACTGCCCTAAATAAGGTATCTGTACTAATACGAATAGGACGATTTTCTAACATATAAAGCTATAGTAGCATTTTAAAGAAAGAGTTGACAAATGATACCAAAATGGAGTAAACCTAAGAGGAACTAAACTGTTTTTTATATGATTAGTATCACACCTCATCCTGCCTCTGAAGCAGAGATTGCTGCAGCCAGAGCAATACTTATATTTTTATTGTTTTTTAAATTAGTTGTTTATATTTTTAAAATAAAAACAAAAAATATAAAGTTTGACTGGCGCGAATAAAGCTAAAAGACCCGATATCGGGTCTTTTTATTTTATTCGATCTTCTATGTATTTTTCTAGCTCTGATATCGCTATTCTATCTTGCTTACCCGTATCACGATTTCGAACAGTAACAGTATCAAACAAATCTGGAGTTTCTCCGAGAGTATCAAAATCAACTACAACACAAAATGGTGTACCTATTTCATCTTGTCGGCGATATCTCTTGCCTACGTTTCCGTTGTCATCAAATTCACACATAAACTTTGTTCGTAGTGTTAGAAATACTTCTCGTGCTTTTGCTACAAGTTCAGGCTTGTTTTTAAGAAGTGGAAAGACTGCACACTTTATAGGAGCTAGAGCACCGTGAAGTTTCAAAAATACTCTAGTATCTCCACTTTCAGTTTCTTCTTCTGTATAAGCATTATCTAGAAACATCAAAAAGTGACGTGCGAGTCCTGCTGATGTCTCTACAATATGAGGGATAAATCTCTCTTTTGTTTCTTCATCAAAATAAGACAGGTCTACTCCTGAGAACTTAGAGTGTTGAGATAGATCCCAATCTCCTCGAGCATGTATCCCTTCTACTTCTTTGAATCCATCTAGTCCAGAAAAATCATACTCTATGTCATAAGCCTCACTTGCATAATGAGCTAGCTTTTCATGTTTAAACCAACGAAGCTTCTCTTCGGGGATACCATATGCGAGATACCATTTCATTCTGGCTTCTTGCCATCTTTCAAAAACGTCTTTGGTTTGCTCTTTCTTGTGAAAGTATTGCATTTCCATTTGTTCAAACTCTCTAGTTCGGAAAATAAACTGTCTAGCCGCTATTTCATTTCTAAAAGCTTTACCTACTTGAGCAATACCAAAAGGAAGTTTTGGGTGAAGACTATCTAATGTATTTTTGTATTCAAGATAAATACCACCACAAGTCTCCGGCCTAAGATAAACTACATTTTCTTCATCGAGAACATCAACAGGAGAACCTAGGTTAGACTTAACCATCATTGAAAACACTCGAGCTTCTGTAAGAGTGGCTTTATTACAATTTGGACAGACTAGCTTTTTATCTTCTCTTAATTTATCTAGTTCTTGATTTATAAATTCTATACTAGCCTTGTCAGCAGAAATGCCGAGGTCTTCAAGTATATGGTCAGCTCGAAAACGAGATTTACAGTTTTTACAATCTACTTGAGGATCATTAAATCCATCGACATGACCCGACGCCTTCCAAGTAGTTGGATGCATAAAAATAGCACTATCAAGACCAACTACATCTTCTCGGAGCTGTACCATATGACGAAGCCAAGCAGAACGAATATTGTCTTTAAGTAGACTTCCATAATGACCGTAGTCATAAACTCCAGCCATACCACCATATATCTCAGAAGACGGGAATACAAAACCCCGGCGCTTACATAAACTAATGAGTTGTTCCATAGATACTTTCATTATGGGCTATGGTAGCACTTTTTCCTTCCCTGGGGAATAGATAGGGTCAGTACTTAGGCGATTAGTAAGGGCTGGTCGACTTATTGTCAAAGGCGTATTGGCTATAGTATCTGTTGCGTTAATAGTTGTCTCTCCTATTAAATCAAGGTCGGAATCTAGCTGACTTTTAGTTGGTTTAACCTTTACCTGGAAAGCAACTGAGCGAGTAAAAGCATTTGTAGTAGCTCTTGGAATAGATCCTATTGCCCAAGAAACTATTCTTGTTTCTGGGTCAAAAGAAACATTTTCAGATTGAGGAGAAATAACCCCTGTCCAAGACACGCCGAGAGGCAGTACTGCTGTAGCTACAGCTTTTGAAAGAGGGTTTTCGACTGGTTTCATTGTCCAAGAAATAGTATATGTCGTTTCCTTATCTACCCTAGACGGAAATGGTCCTGTGTTTTTTATAGGGCCCACTGAATAAAGAGACTGAGAAGCAAACTGCAAACGAGAAGAAAAACGGATTATCTTTTGATCAATATCAGAGATACTATCTTCAAAAAAGTCTCTATCAGGGAAAACTCCGGAAACCGAAAGCGACAAGTTTATATCCCCTGCAGTACCCGGCTTAGGTAGTGTTGTATTGAAACTAAAAGGAAGTTCTCCTTGAGCACCACTTTCTATGGCAGATAAGTCCAAGCTCGTTTCATTATTCCAAACGATAGTTTTCTCCAAAGGGTCATATCTACCACCTCGAGCTTCTATTGAATCAACACCGATAGTCTCCCCATTTAAATACAAAGTAAAAATAGGGTTTGTAATCCTAATAGGGGCATTGTTAACAAACTTAATAACACCTGAGACATTAGACCCGCTTGGAAGAGCGACAACATCATCTTGTACATTACCAATACTTATAACACCAGAGATAAATGGTTGTTCTATAGTAGTGCTATGTAAAACAGAATTATAAGAAACAGCAATTCGTGAATCTGTCTCACTAGATCTTGATCCTACATAAATATGAAAAGCTTTTTCATCTTGCTCTTCTCCTATCAATTTCCCTCTTATAGAAATAGTTCTCTCTGTTCCTTTAACCAAATCTTTAAGTGCCCAAACATTTGTTCCGCTCTCTGGGGCTGGTACAGCAGAAGAGAAAACATAACCATTTGGATATTCAACTCTAACAATAGCGTCTTCCAGTATTGAGTCTCCAGTAAAGACGGTTCTGATAGTCATATTAAATGGTTGATTTGAAGCTGTTGATGTAGGAGCATCCACAGTGAGTGATACGGGAGAAGAATTTATCATAACGGAAAAAGATTTCTCTTTGACGAACGTTGTATTTGACCCAGCAAGCTTATATTCAAGAGTAGCAGTCACTGTTCGACTAGTACCTTGCTCACCATATAGAATAACGGAGAATCCTTCTGTTTTCGTCTTTCCTGAAGATATAGTACCCAAAACCTTTTTTACCCTTTCCATTTCTGCACCACTTACATCCATCGACCCCTTGGGATAAGAGATAGTTATTTCAGCGTCTACAAGGTCTGCAGAGTTTTTGTTAATCATATCTACTTGTATTGGCAAGCTCTCCCCTCCTGCAACAAAAGAATTACCTAAAATAGTTAACTCAACATTTTTACTTGAGAGAGTAACAGCTCCGCGATAAACAGAGAAAAATGCAACAGCCAGAGCTATTAAGAAAAAAATAAAAGAGAAAATAAAAAATCTTCTATAACCAGAAATCATGGGTATGTGGCGCTTTTTTTCTTTGACCAAATCTTCTTGCCCCCAAGAAGATTCAACTCTTGACTTAAGAGGGCGCAAAATACCAACAGTGCGCTTAGGGGCACTCTCAGGATCACGAGCATATAGCTTTTGTTGAAGTTGTGCGATATGGTCTATTTCTTCAGAAGACATACTGTTACTAGTATATCAAAGATGTGTGCGATTTATTGCATCAGTAACGTCCTTTATCAAGGTCTTGGACAAACTATCTGAAACAGAACCTATCTCTTCTAAGTCTATATAGAAAAGCTTTTCACTATCTGGACTAAGTTCGAGATATCCAAGTAAAACCAAAATTTTCCAAAGCACTATAGTGTCAAATAAATTTGGATTATCAGAAGAACTTTCGAGCGTTTTTAATACTTGAATCAAATGGTTAAACAAATCAATCTCACCCCCCTCTTCCACACAAAACCTCTCTACCAAAGATAGAGCTCTGATATATGACCTAGCTCGAAGTTTGTCATAAGAACCAATAAAAGGATTGTTTATAATTTCTGCTGAAACGAGCCTCCATACATCTCTACCTTTAACCAAATCAACATTGATATAACAATAATCAATAATATGACTTTTGAGTTTCGCTGTGCTTTTCCTTACACCTTGAACTGTTGCGACTATCAAACCGAAATCTCTGGTAAAGAGCCAAACTCTTTTGTTGGCTTCCCCACTTTCTATGCTTTTGAGAACAAAAGCTTCAGTATGAATAATCGGGTGCATATTAAGAAAGTATACTATTTATTGTTTCTTCTAATTCTCCTGGGTTGCCTATTATTATCTCAGGATTTCCTTTTTCTAAGGTTTCTCTATCATGTAAACCCCAGAGCACTCCTACACTCTTAATCCCTGTCTCATTAGCTTCTAGAATGTCTCCAAGAGTATCAGTAATAAAAACAGCGTTTTTATTTTCTAGAGAATATTTTTCCAACAAATTAGAAATCTTCGTATTTTTATTTTTATGAGTTTGATTACCAAGTATATCTGTAAAATAATTTGCTAACTTTTCTTTTTCTAAAAACCTTTTTATGGTTATTTCATTTCCAGAAGAAACTATAGCGTACAAAAATTTATTGCTATTGTTTTCTATAAATGAAACTATTTCTTTTGGCGAATCAATTAAAAATAATTTACTCCTATACTCTTCTAATCCTTCTTCTGTGTATATCAACTTTTTTGACTCAAAAGCTTCAATATAATTTCCATGGGACATAGAATAATACTCTTCTTTTGTCAGTCCCGGATTATTTATTTGTGTTATACGAAACCACAAATCCAGACTCTCAACAATCACTCCATCAAAATCAAATATAACTAGTTTTTTACTCATTAAACTAACTAAGCATAACTTCTTCTCCTTGTACTGACACTTCCCTCGCACCAACAACCTTTTTCAATTCTTCGCCAAATTTAGCAAATATTTCATTGTACTTTTCTGGAAGTGTTAGAGAGATCTCATCTTGTGGAGTAAGACCTTTTTCTTTTCTCATGTCTTGGACCAAGCGAACTAGCTCGCGGTATTCCCCTTCGAGTTTGAGTTCTGGAGTAATTTCTTCATCAACATATATCTCTCCTGCTGGCTGAATTTCAGTATCAACTAAAACCATTTTTATATTAAGTTCTTCTTCTATAAGAGAAGTAAGATCTTTTGATAAAGCATCATATGATATTTTCATAAGCTTAAGAGGCTGTCTAATTGGGATATTTTTTGATTTACGAAACGCATTTCCTGCTGTACAAAAGTTTCTGGTAATTTGCATATTATTTATAAGCTCAGAGTCAGCTTCTTGATAATCGGGCCAAAGGGCTAAGTGAACACTTTCTGCATCTGAATCAAGCTTAAGCTTCTGCCATACATGCTCTGCAAAAAATGGTGCAAAAGGAGCCATAGCTTGAGCTGTATTTTTGAGCACATAGTAGAGCGTCTGCTTTGCCTGCTTTTCTCCATCTTTGATACGATCACGACTTCGTCGCAAATACCAAGTAGAAAGGTCGTCTATGAGGTCTCGAAGAGCTCGAGTTGGACGGAAAAGATCATAAGCATCAAGAGAATTTGTTACCTCTGCTAGAGTTTGATTTAGCCTTGCTAATATCCATTTGTCCAAAATATTTTCACTTTTATTATTTTGATCTTCAAGTTCTTTGTCTCTATAAAGTTCATAGAAAGATAAAACGTTGTTAAACAAATTAAAGACTTTGTTATTTATTTCGGCTACGCTTTTAGGATCATAGTTCTTGCTCTCCCCTGGAGCATTAACACTATACATCCACCATCTTACTGCATCCGCACCAAAAGTATCCATTTGTTCAAATGGCTCAACTATATTACCGATAGACTTACTCATCTTCTTTCCGTCTTTGTCGAGTAGGTGCCCAAGACAAATCACATTTTTATATGGAGACTCTCGATTCATAAGTACACCAACAGCAAGAAGTGTATAGAACCAACCTCGAGTTTGATCTATGGCTTCTGAAATGAAATCAGCCGGATACGAAAGTGTACCTTCACCCATATAATGCTCTTGTGCAAAAGGCATACCTCCACTATCGAACCATACGTCCATCACTTCTTTTACTCGAGTGAGCTTTTTGCCATCCTTGTACAGTTCCACTTCGTCGATATAAGGCTTGTGTAAATCTAACTCAAAGTTTTCATTGTGAGGTAATGGTACAAAATTAATCTCTCGAAGATCAGCATTTTCAAAGTTGTTGTAATCTCTAGTATTTCTGTATAGAGAATCAAAAGATATACCGTGGCTATGGAGTTCGAGCGCTCGAGCTACGGCTCCGTGCGTCATGATAAGCACTCTTTTGCCTTTATATTTTGATTCTAAATCATAAATAAATTCCCCTGATCTTTTCAATATATCCAAGTATGATTCTCCGTCAGAAGCCTTGAATCCATACCGATCTTCATTTACATTTCTAACTTCAAAATATTTTGAAAATGGTTTTCCATCAAACTCTTTACCGACATTCCATTCGGCAATACGTGGGTCTTCTATTATCTCAACATTTAGTCCTTTTGTTTCTTTGAAGATTTGAGCTGACTCTTTGGTTCGAGAAAAAGGAGAAGTAATAATGATATCTATATCTTCTTTGAAATTATTTGATGCATCTTTAACTTGTTGTATACCCTTCTCTGTAAGAGGATCTGGATTTGTTATTGTGGCATTCCATTCTTGACGAACATTGTGGTCTGTTTGACCGTGGCGCATGACGAAGTATTTGTTTTGAGAAGTAATAGAGAGTTTCTTGAGAGTATCAATAGAATCAACAACTACTCTATCTCCATCGACACTCTCCCATACAGGCAGTGGTGTCCCCCAATATCGCTCACGAGAAAATGCCCAGTCTTTAACCTCTCGAAGCCATTCTCCAAATCTTCCATTTTTTATATGTTCTGGTTCCCAGTTAACGTCATCGTTTGCTTTGAGCAAATCGTCACGGAGCTCACTCATGCGAACATACCAAGAGTCTCGCGCATAATACAAAAGCGGAGTTTTACATCGCCAACAATGTGGATATGAGTGTTCGTATTTTTCTTTTTTGAAAAGTTGTCCTCGGCCAGCAAGATCTTTGATAATGTCTACAGCTACAGACTCATCCTTTACAAAACGTCCTTCTAGAAAATCAGTGCCTGGAATAAAGTGTCCTCCTTCGTTAACAGTGTGGAATTTAGTCAGTCCCATCTTTGTTCCAAGATCAAAGTCATCTGCCCCATACATCGGTGCTATATGTACAATACCAGTACCATCAGTAGTTGTAACAAAGTCGGCAGTATAAACCTTGAATGCTTTTGTTGTATCCAACCCTTTCTTCTCTGCTTCTCTCTTGAGATATGGATAAAGTGGTTCATATTCCATTCCTATCATTTCAGAACCTTTGTGCTGTGCAATAATCTCATAACCTTCTGCAAGTAAACTAAGTCTTTCTTTTGCAAGAACAAAAATTTCATCACCTACTTTTGCTTCAACATATTCAATATCATTACCAACAGCCAAAGCTACGTTACCTGGAAGAGTCCATGGTGTTGTAGTCCAAGCAAGAAAATACGCTTTTTCAAGTCCTACAATTTTAAACTTTGCATACACTGACAAGTCTTTTACATCTTGATAGCCTTGTGCGAGTTCATGAGAAGAAAGTCCTGTACCACAACGAGGGCACCATGGGACAACTTTGTAATCTTTATAAAGTAAATTTCTTTTATTTATTTCTCCGACTATATGCCAGAGGGATTCCATATAAGAAGAGTTGAAAGTATAGTAAGCACTCTTTTTGTCCACCCAATACCCCATACGATCGGTGAAAATTTCCCAATCTTTAATATAAGTGAAAACGCTTTCTTTGCAGGCTTTATTAAAAGCTGCTACTCCATACTTCTCAATATCTTTCTTTGATTCTAAGCCAAGAGCTTTTTCTATTTGAAGCTCTACTGGAAGACCGTGAGTGTCCCATCCTGCGCGACGAGCTACATGATAGCCCTGCATTGTTTTGTATCGAGGTATCACGTCCTTGAAAGCACGAGCTTCAAGGTGGTGAAGTGCTGGTTTTGCATTTGCTGTCGGTGGGCCTTCAAAAAAGACAAATTCTTTGCCTGTGACATTCTTTTCAACTGATTTCTTGAAAATATCTTTTTCTTTCCAAAATTGAAGTACTTCTTCTTCTCGAAGAGCTGATTGAGATTTTGATTGTTGTTGATTGTTATCCATATATAAAAAATAAAACTCGTCCGCGCATTACGACTTTTGGTCATAGTGCAAGGACGAGTTTTGCTCGTGGTACCACCTTACTTAATACTCATTTACTGCTATATCGGGCTTACCCGTCAGATTCTAATTTCCATTTAGGATTTCTTTCTGAAGCTTGTCTACCCAAGGCGGACGAAGGGGCGATAATCCTTCAAAGCTTGTGCTCCTATACTACCATGGGCTTATTTCTTATTCAAATCAGCCCTATCAGCTTCAACCATTTTAATAACCCTCTCTATCAATCGCTTTGGATCTGAATCAAAAATTACTTTATCAGCTGGTCTATTACCTTTTTCTATCATGTCACGGATCTGTTCATCCATAGTCCAACTTCCTTCTAGAACTCCGATAGGTTTCCCTTCTTCGAAAGCGATAGTAAATTCATGGATTGTTCCTATACGTCCACAACCTATAAGCAAAGCTTCGCAACTTCTAGTAAAAAGAAGGTCTCTTCCAGGAAAACCAAAACCTGTATATATGATGAGATCCATATAGTCGAGCGGTAGTCTGTACCCTTCTACATGTTCTCTTGGATTTGACGCAGGAGAAAGACCGATAGAGATACCTCTCTCTTCTTTTGCGCCCATAGCACTCCACAAAGGAAATCCTGTTGTAGCTCCTGTTACCAAAATACCACCTTGTCTTACAACTTCTCTACCGAGCTCTTTAGCTTTATCAAGAGCATCAAGACCACAGTGGCCTGTTTCAGCAGCACCAGAGACTCCAAGTTTTATTTTCAAATGTCCGTGTTTGTCTTCGTTTTCCATAATTAATTACAATCTAATTCTACTACATCTCCTTGTTCTGGTGCATAAGCCATAACTCCTAAATAATCTCTAAGTCTTTGTGTTAAGAACATTGAACTCTTTGGTTCCCCCATCGCTACGTACACAGCCTTGAGTGAGTCTGCTGTTTGTTCTACAAACTCTATAAGGTGATCAGAGTCTTTGTGACCAGAATATCCATCAATAAATTCTATGTGTGCCCTCACTTCTATATCTTGACCATTGATGCGAATATTTTTTGCGCCATCTTGGATAATTCTTCCAAGTGTCCCCGCTCCTTGATAACCAGTGAGAAGAAGTGTGTTGTTCGCATCTGGAAGAAAGTTGGCTTCATGGTGAAGTATTCTTCCTCCATTACTCATACCACTTCCAGCAATAACTATCTTTGGATTATCTTCTTTTACTATTTCTTTTGATTCATCTGTAAGGAGCGTAGACTTGAGGCCTGGGAAGTTGAAAATATCATCTCCGTCTTTGAGTTGTGTTCTGGCAAATTCATTGAAGTATTGTCCGTACTGACGATATATTTTTGTCAGTCTTATTCCTAGGGGGCTATCAAAGAAAATAGGCATGACAGGAATACGTTTATTTTCAACAAGTTCGTTGATCTCAAACAAAAGTTCTTGAGAACGCTCTAGAGAAAATGTTGGAACAATAAGAGTACCTTTGCGTTTATAGTTATCTTCTATGATTTGCTCTAGTCTCAAGCGTCTCTTATCGCGTGCCATGTGATTTCTATCTCCATAGACACTTTCCATAAGCATATAATCAACATTTTTTAATGTTTCTGTATCTCGCAAAAGTGGTGATGGAGAGTTACCTAAGTCTCCGGTAAAGATAATCTTTTTATTATTATAAATAAGCTCAAGCATTCCAGAACCCAATACGTGTCCCGCATCTCTATATCTAAAAATAAGTTCTCCTATTGCTATGTCTTGATGATAATCAACTACTTTCCACTGCGAAAGAGCTTGGCGAATATTTTCATCTGTATATATTTTCTTTAGAAGCTCATTTTCGCCTTTGCCTAAAATATGAGCGGTGTCTTCAAGCATTAGCTCAGTAATGTCTTTGGTAGGAACTGTAGAATAAATAGTTCCTCTGAAACCATCATAAATAAGTTTTGGAATACGACCTATATGATCTATGTGTGCATGAGTAATAAAAAGATAGTCCACACTAGAAGCGTCATATGGGAAAGGTGCCCAGTTATTTTGATCAGCTGACTTTGTTCCCTGTTCGAGACCACAATCAACAAGGAATTTTATTTCTTGTTCGCTTCCTAATGCTTCGACTAGGAAGTTTGCTCCAGTAACAGCACCTGTTCCACCCGCAAAAGTAATTTTTATTTTTTTATCAGAAAAATCTTTAGAGATTTGTGATTGCATGACTTGTATTGTACCGCTTAACAGCCTTTAATACAAAAAATGATGCCAAAAATCCTCCTATAATATCCATCAACATATCTTTTATAGAATCAGGAAAGTTTGCAAGAGGAAGACCTTTGATCATATGTTGAACTACATATTCAAATACTTCCCACCCCGCTCCGACAATAACAACACCTAATAAAATAGTTATTAGGATTTCTTTTTTATTTAAAGAAACTATTTTTTTAAAAAATATTGCCCCCAATAGTAAAGCCAAGAAAGCTCCTCCTAAAATGTGCATTGGAATATCAAACCACCACATAGCGCTATACCAATAAAACATATTGGCCAAGCTATTTATAGCCCAAATAAAAAATATTAGAACGCATGCTGATAAAAGAAGTCTTTTACTCATATGGAGGATTATCTCACAATAAAAGAAAAATAGAAAAATCCGCCCTAGGGCGGATTTTTCTTACGGCTATTTGAAAATTAGTACCTTAGCGTAAACGCCAAGTGGGATATCTGGGCACTAGAAGCATCAAAAGATTATAAATAAAATTCTGGTTCTTCATAACACCACGCAATGTCCCCAAAGAATATTGTTCTAGGTACTAATTTTAAATAGCCGTACTTTCATTATAGCCTTCTCCCTGCTTTGCACAATATAGACAGAGAAAAAAAGTGCTGTCGAGTTGATTAGAAATCTACTCCATGACGCTTGTAGTTCATCAATTCCTTATCACCAAACCAATACTTTATTTCGTGCATTGCTTCCTCTGGAGTTTCAGATGCATGAACGATGTTCATAACAGGTCTTTTTTCTTTATTGGCAAGAGCAGGACTATCAACAGAAAAATCCCCTCTTATTGTTCCCATATCTGCTAAATATGGCATAGTAACACCTGCTATTTTTCTAACAGTATCAACAGCATGAACACCTTGTACAACCATTTTTACAAGTGGAGCTGAGGTCATATAGTCCAAAATCCATTTTCTAATATTTGGACCAATAACAGAAGGGTCAGTAGTTCCATAATCAGCCATAGCATCCATATTGTACTTTTCATAAGTAGCCAAAGTCTTACTTCCTAGACGAGTTATCCAAGCCTCATCTTTTGGATAGTGACTATCTATCATATCGGCTGTAGGCATGAACATTTCAAGCGCCACAATCTTAAGATCTCTTTGTTCAAAACGCTTAATAATCTCTCCTATCAAACCTTTCTGAACTCCATCAGGCTTAATCATTACATATGTTTTTTCTTCTTTTGGGTGTGTCATAGGTCTTTATACTACTCTCAAATAAAAAAAGCCGCAAATGCGACTTTTTAATCTTTGAACAATCTCTTTAGAAAAGGAACTATCCCTTTTGGCGTATTTGAAAGCTGTTTTTGGAGTTTCCAAATGATCTTAGAAACAATAACCTCCTCTCTTTGTGAAATGTTTTTTAAGGGGTTTATCGGGGTGTCTTTTAAAGAAAAAGTAAGAACTTCTGACTTTAAACACCAATCGATCCTACTCTCATTGTTTCTGTCTTTGTATATATAACAAAGAACATCTTCTATATCCAAAATAGGATCCTCCAAAATCGACCCGTTAGGAATAATACCTCGGAAAATAACAATTGATGCTCCATTTTCAGAGTAGCCTCCGGAACGAAGAAAAAGTTCGCAGAAAAAAACTGAAACAGAACATTCTTTGGTGTGAATTACTCGAGCATCTATATCGAGCAGATTAAACCCAAAAATAAATCGCCCCGAGATTCTCGGCTTGTACTTTTTCACAAGGACAAGAAACGCCTCTTTTATTGTTTTCATTTGCTAATAGTTTTTCTTGATAATACAAGAAAGGTTTTGGAAGTCAATCCTAAATAAAAAAAGCCGCAAATGCGGCCTTGGGATTCCTAAAATATTTGAAAAATTTCTGGATTTGATTCCGTCTCTAAGACCTGAAATTTATTCTGGGAGTCAAATTCAATAATTTCTCCACAAAGAAGCCGGTGCCTGAGGTTAAAAAATGCACCATCAAAATCTCTGCCCTTTGTAAACAATTCCTTTCTATGGTGGCCGTAGATTTCTTGAATACAAACCTGATAAAGCCAACGACCTTCTTCTCTCTTTGCATAAGGTATAATTTTTAAATTCTTTGTACCCAGCAAATCATTATAATCTTCGAAAGATTTTGTGTCTGCATGCCACACCTCAAGCTTGTCCAAATGGAAACGCAAAAGACCTTCTTTGTCTAAAGCGCCTTCAAGTTTTTTACATTCCTTTGAATGAGAAAAATCCCATTTACCACCTGTATGAACAATCCTTGAGTTTCCAATAGTCCCACTCGGAGCTGGAGTAGTTATGGTACTAGAAGAATACTCTTCTTGGGAAATGACCCCTATTGCCCCACAAAGAGGACAATCTTTTTTTTTATTTTCCATCTTAAATATTTTTCTTGATAATACAAGAAAGGGTTTGGAAGTCAATCCTAAATAAAAAAAAGCCGCAAATGCGGCCTTGTATTAATCGCCTAAAATAGGTTTGAGCTGGACTGGAAAATCCTTAAAATAAATTCTTACCTTAAACCAGAAAAGGCCACCTATCCTGTTCAACTCTTCCTTCCAGCCGTCAAGATTGTTATAGCTACCACATCTGATGTTATCATTTACAAATGAAAGCAGGTCCTGAAGGATTATGACCATTTCTGGTTTAATAGAAAGCGGTTTACTGGGGACACCAGAAAACTTAAAAAGGTTTTCTCTTTTTAATAAAAGAATATTTAACTCCTTTATTAAAACCTCAAGTCCTTCTCTTGAGTAACCATTGATTATTACTTGGTTCATAAATAATATTTTAAAGAACTCTACACTAAAAAAATCGGAAGTCAACCACGCCAACCATGGTGAATCTCAAATAAAAAAAAGCCGCAAATGCGGCCTTAAATCATTCGATAATCAGGTCAACTTTAAAAATAATTTGAACCAAATCAACAGGCTTAGAATCAAATATATTTGAAAATTCAACAACCATAACACCCTTAAGAACCGTGGAAATACTTGCTGCAAGTTCTCTAGCTTTTCTTTCTGTAAAATGAAAACCTGATTTCTCCAGTACTTCTTTATCAAAATTAAAAGTAGTATAACTACCATCATATTCAAGCTTTCCATTCCTAAATGCTAGGTGGTTAACTATTTCTTGGAGAAAGCTTTTATCAAAATCTTTTAAGGAACGCGCTCCTAACGTTTCTACGCTAAAGAAGTTTTTATGAACCGGATCGGTAATTAGACTCTGGATATTAGTTTTTACTATATCTCTCAATTCCTTGAGTCTTAAATCTCTTTTGTCCTCCCATTCGTTAACTTTTCTATCACAGCTAAATATTTTTTTTATAGTAGCCGTTGCCCCTGAATAAATATCTATTTCTTTTTTCAAAGTAAATTATTTTAGTTTTTTTTGCAAAATTGCTTTGCGTGGATATTACCACTAAGTACAAAAAAGTCAATTACATCTTCTCAGGAGTTTCAATACCCAGGACCCAGAGGCCGTTTATGAGGGTCTGGCGGGCTGCTGCAACCACAGAAAGGCGGTAGGCTGTACCTGACACATCTTCCGCATCTACAATCTTGCCTTGACCATACCAGGAGTTGAAGGCTTGTGCGAGCTCGAGAAGGTATGAGACTACATAGTGTGGTGCCCATGACTTTTGTGCTTCTCCTGCCACCTCTACGAAGCGAGCAATCAATCTCTCAAGTGTCTCTGCACCTGCCTGCGCAGGCAGGCCTGCTACAGGAGTATCAGTGTTTGGAGTGATACCCAAAGCTTTCCCTTTCTCAAGAAGAGCTCCGGCTCGTACTGCGGTATATTGCAGATAAGGACCACTATCCCCTTCGAATGAAAGTGAAGTATCGGGATCAAAATTTATATCCTTGCCAGCTTGTGTACGAAGGATAGCAAACTTAATAGCAGCGATAGAGACCTGTTTTGCTACCTCTTCAGACACATCAGGATTTTTCTCTTTTACCTCTTCTGAAACAGTAGAGAGGATATCTTCAACGAGAGGCACGTTGCCTAGACGAGAAGACATCTTAGAGCCTTTGAAACTCATGCGACCGTGACTTCGGTGCACACTATTGTTTTGCCATGCGGGATTTATTTTTCCAGCCGCATCTACTACTACTTGGAAGTGTGAGGTTTGTTGATTGTCAGTGACAGTAATAGAAATATCTGGTTGATAACGAGAGAATTTCAAATCAAGAAGACCGATATCCTTTGCTTCATATGTAGGATTTCCTTGGCTGTTGATAAAGACAGCGGTATGGAGCTTGCTACCCTCTTCTGGAATATACACAACCGCTCCTTCACTTTCAGTGAATATCTTTGGAGTATTTTCTAATACAATTCTTTTTCCATCATCTCCGACCTCACTTTCATATATATATGAATCAAAGTGAGATCCTAGGTTTTTTAAAATTGATTCAAAATATGCAATATTTAACTTTTTACATGCATTAAAAAGTGTAAATTCTGGAGAATCTTTTTGTGCATATAAATTATCAGCGATTTCTTTCACTCGATACACAATACTTCCACATGGTTGTTCTTCTTCTGCTTCTTGGTATTTTCTTACACCTTCGACATAAGCATCCCCGAGCACTGAGACATCAGTCGGCACAAAGTCTTCTCCGTATTTTTCAAGAAGAATATAAATCGCTTTTGCTACACCAAGAGAAATGTCAGATGGGAAAGAAATAGGAGTTGCATGTGCACCAGAAGATTTCGCTAGTCGATAGAGAGCTTCACCGATTGTGTTGTTCATCAAGTGTCCAATGTGAAATGGTTTGAAAAGGTTTGGACTTGAGTGTTCTATCAAAATCTTTTTGTTCGCGTATACATCAGTGTTACCCCACTCACTATCTTGTGCACCAACTAACCCTTTAACAAACACTTGTCGCTTGAGTGTGAAGTTTATAAATCCTGGGCCTGCTACTTCAATACTTTCTACTCCTTCGATATTTTGGTTTTTTAGATTTTTAGCAATAGTTCCTGCGAGCTCTATAGGGTTTTTATTTTCTTGTTTACCTACAATCAGGGCTACATTGGTCATATAGTCTCCATGAGAGAGCTCCTTTGGGTGCTCAAGAGAAAAAGTCACCTCAGGCAGGCCGAGCTCCTCTACTACTTTTTTAATCCCCTGTTCTAGTGCTTTTAACATATGACGATTCTAGCATTTTTAAGGAATAAATCATCTTTCTCTTTGACTTTCCCTTCCTTTAGGTTAACCTAATATCAGAAACAGATTCTTCATTAAAAAAACGAATAATATGCGAAATTATTTAAACTTGCTCAGACACATCCTTGAAACAGGCACTGATAAAAGTGACAGGACTGGAACCGGAACACAAAGCGTGTTTGGTTATCAAATGCGCTTTGACCTTTCTAAGGGCTTTCCACTAGTAACCACTAAAAAGGTCCACCTCAAAAGTATCATCTATGAACTGCTCTGGTTTTTGAAAGGCGATACCAATATCGCTTTTCTGAAAGAAAACGGTGTAAATATATGGGATGAGTGGGCAAATGAAAACGGCGATCTGGGGCCGGTGTACGGCAAACAATGGCGTAGCTGGGAAAATATTGTTTTTGTTCCAGCAACTCCTGTAGGTGGTGGTTTTGAAACTGAAATAGTGCCAGAACACTGGGAGAAAAAATCTATTGACCAAATTAATGATTTGATAAATCAAATCAAGAAAAATCCAGACAGTCGGCGGTTGATAGTAAACGCCTGGAATGTAGCCGACCTGCCAAAAATGGCGTTAGCTCCATGTCATTGTATGTTCCAATTTTATGTGGCAAATGGAAAACTCAGTTGCCAGCTCTATCAACGAAGTGCTGATGTATTCCTGGGTGTTCCATTTAACATTGCTTCTTATGCATTGTTAACGATGATGATTGCACAGGTATGCAATCTGAAAATTGGAGATTTTGTACATACTTTCGGTGACGTACATATCTACAATAACCACTTCGAACAAGTTATGACACAGTTAAAACGGGAACCTTTTCCTCTACCTCAGATGCATATCAATCCAGAAGTGAAAGATATCTTTAGTTTCAAGTATGAAGACTTTACACTTCAAAACTATCAATCCCATCCGGGGATTAAAGCTCCTGTTGCAGTATAAAAAACAAAGCCCGCAAATGCGGGTTTTTTATTTTTGATAGACAAAACAAAAATCCCCCACCGTAGAGGTGAGGGATTTTTTCTTGCCCCGCGTAGCTTTATGCGAAGTGGGGTTTTTATATATTGAGATTAACCAACGATTTCGATACCGGCACTTCGTGCTGAACCTGCAACGATTTTCATTGCCGCTTCGATATCATTTGCATTTAAGTCAGGCATTTTGCGCTCTGCTATTTGCTGAAGTTGTGCTTTTGTTATCTTACCTGCTTTTGAAGTTCGAGGCTTTCCAGAACCTTTTGCTATTCCTGCTGCTTTAAAGAGTAGGTCTGCAACTGGCGGAGTAGTCACTACGAAGTCATAAGAGCGATCTTCGTAAACAGTGATTTTAACACCAAGCTTCTCGCCTTTTTGATCTTGAGTTGCGGCGTTAAATTTCTGAACGAAATCAGAAATGTTTACGCCTGCTTGTCCAAGAGCAGGACCAAGCGGTGGAGCTGGAGTTGCGGCTCCCCCCATAGCTTGAACCTTAATTTTTTTAGTTATATTTTTTGCCATATTTTTCTATGTGTTAGTGCTAAGTAGAAGCAATAGCGTAACGAGAGCATTCTACCAGAAATTGTGAATTTGTAAATTAGAGCTTTTTAACCTGCAAAAAGTCAAGTTCGACTGGAGTTTCTCGTCCGAAGAGAGATACCATCACCTTGACCTTACCTCGCTCTCTATCAACTTCGCTTACTGCTCCTTCAAGCTCCTTGAATGGACCATCGTTGATGATAATAGTTTCGCCAACCTCAAGGTCAATGTTGTGCTTAGCTGTATGCTCTTCACTCATTTGTCCGAGTAGATAGTCAATCTCTTTTTGTGTAAGAGGAACAGGAGTAACACCTGCACCTACGAACCCTGTTACTCGAGGAGTATTTCGAACCACAAACCATGAATCATCTGTCACAATCATATCTACCAAAACATAACCGGGATAAACCTTCTCTTCTACTTCTACACGTTTTCCTCCTTTGATTTTTATTTTCTTTTCAGTAGGGACAACTACGTTAAAGATTTTGTCTCCAACACCTAGACTTTCTATACGTTGCTTAAGATTACGAAGCACAGCATTTTCATATCCTGAATAAGTATGAATAGCGTACCAGTGTCGTACTCCTGTTTGTTCTTGTTTTGACATATATTTACCCTCCTAAATTTTTCTTATAATTATTATTTAAACTAAAGCCTTAACCAAAATTTTGGCGGGTTAGTAGATGAGACTTCGAAGCCCTGCTTGGAATAGCGTATCAAATGCTCCAAGAAGATATCCGAGTGCTAATGAAAAAATAATAACGACCACAGTGTAAATAATCAGTCTTCGGCGTGATGGCCAAGATACTTGTTTTAACTCCCCTTTTGTTTCTTTTAAAAATTGTGTGATTTTCATATATTTTTGCGGTTACTAAAAAACGCCCCGGAAGGCATTACTTTTCTATAATACCTTATAGGACGTTTTTAGTCAACCAGTAAAAACTATTTAGTTTTTAGCGTATTTCGTAAACAATAGTTACATTTGATTCTACTTTTTGTACTCCTACTGGAATAACAGGGTCTGTAGACTCTGCCTTAGCACCTACTACCATATCTCTAGCGTACATAGGCATAGGATATCCAGAACCACTTTCAGAGAAAGAAACTATGCGCACTATTTTTACACCTAGACTTTTAGCTAGCTTATCAGCCTCTGCCTTTGCGTCTACTATAGCAGCGTCACGAGCTTCACGAGCAACGAGTTTATCATCTTCAAAACCAAAGTTTGGACCGCTTATATCTGTAACTCCTGCTTTCCCTAGAACACCCATAACAGCGTCTACTTTTTCAAGATCTTTAACAGAAACTGTTATAGAGTGAGAAACTTCATAACCTCGAAGTGTTGAATTTGTAGGAGGACAAATACTTGCATAACAACGAGAATAATCGTACTGAGGATATGAAGTATAACTATCTGTCTTTATGTATTTATCTTCGATACCTGTAGCCAAAAGATCTTTTTTAACAGCATCAATCTTTGTACTTACTTCATCTTGAGCTTCTTTCAAAACTTTCTTTTCTACTCGAACTGAAAAAGCAATCTTGGCAGTATCTGGAGACTTCTCTATCTTTCCTTGTCCTGTCACAGAAATAGTATTTGTAGCGTTCAGTCCTGAACCAACAAATCTACTCTCTCGCATAACTTTGATAGTGCTAGCGAGCAAGAATAATCCTAATAAAATACTAATAATAAGTACTAATTTTTGGTTTTTTTCTATGAATGTTTGCATGACTTATATTATACCCCAAAGTGTTTTCATCAATATTTTTTGACATAGATACGTTTTAGTGTAAAGTAAAGAAAAAAATATCATGAAAAATACCATGAAGAAAAAGTATTTTGAAATAACCGCTGAATTAAAAACCGGCAAGGCTAACTTTTTAATTGTATGTGAAAAACGAGAGATTATCACAGAAACACTGGTCTGGTATATTGTTTACAACAACATAACCACCGACATCTCAAAAAAAATTAAGTATCATTCCAGAGAAATTAGTTTTATTGATTATATTAAAAGTCAAAAAAATAAACTAAAAACACCGAGTGTGACCTCTTACGATGACAGCGTCGAGCATTACTTAAAAAGTGTACTCCAGAGAACTCTTAGTCCGAATAACATAGTACTTCCCTCTGCATTATTTTAGCAGAGGTTTTTTATTTATTCATCTCATCACTAACAACAATACCGTCTCGGAGTTCTATAATTCTATGAGTTAGATGTGCGTATTCTGGTTCATGCGTTACCATAACTATAGTTTGACCTTCTTTGTTAAGTTCCAAAAAGGCATCCAAAACAGTTCGTGATGTTTCTGAGTCCAGGTTAGCTGTTGGTTCATCAGCAAAAACTATCTTAGGGTCATGCCCTATTGCTCTAGCAATAGAAACACGTTGTTGTTGTCCACCAGAGAGTTGACTAGGCAGATTATTCATTCGATCTCCAAGCCCAACACGCACCAAGGCTTTTTCTGATTTTTCTTTAGCAACTTTCTCACTAAGACCTTGCATCAAAAGAGGGACCATGACATTTTCAAGTGCTGTAAGACTTGGTAAAATAGCATAGTCTTGGAAAATATATCCGAGAGCATGAAGTCGCATGCGAGTCTGATCATTTTCTGAGAGAGCTGTAGCGTTCACTCCGTCTATATAAACTTCACCACTTGTTGGATGGTCTAGTAGTCCTAGTTGATACAAAAGAGTACTTTTACCACTACCCGATCTACCTGTAATAGAAACAAACTGTCCTTCTGGAATATTAAGAGACACATTATTTACAGCAATAAGTTTTGAGTCTCCACTTGAAAATTCTTTTGTTAGGTTTTTTATTTCAATCATATTTTTATCTTCCTAAGATAGCACTAAGAGTATTTTGTCTTATAACTATTCTAGCTGGAATATATCCGGCAACTATTGTTGCTATTAGAAGTATTATAGTTCGAGTAGCTGTTCCGGAAACAGTAGCTACTAATATACCGTCAGAAAACGGGAAGTCTATAGGATGAACATCAAACAATGGTTTAAGAAAAGCAAAAACTATTATTATTCCTACAAATGCACCTATAACAGCATAAAGTAGAGACTGGATAATATAAGAGATAATAATTGCCCTTGGTTCGATACCGATACCTTTCAAAATACCAATATATCTTCGGCGTGTAATAGCATTAACGAAGATCACAATAAATATTGTGATTGCTGCAACTACAAGACCAATAGCCGAAATAGCATTTCCTAAAAGACCAAAGGTTGTTTTGATCTGGTCAAGAAATTGAGGTATGGCTTCGTCAGAAGTTTGTACTCGGCCATTTTCTCCGACACCAGCTTCAAGCAGTGCTGACTTAGCAATTAGCGGATCGGTTCCTGGTACCAAGGATATTGCTATTTGATTAACATTATAATCAGTTCTACCTGTTAGTTTGCGGAACTCACTATCTAACATAAAGACAGCTCCATCTACTTCCCCTACTTTTGATTTTAATATTCCTTTGATTGTGTACTCCTTGCTATTTTCTCCAATTTTAAGAAGAACTCTTGAACCGACAGGTACATCCTTGAGAGTTGTTAATCCTGGAAATTCATTTTCATTATATTTCCTAAAAAGAAAACTTCCGGCAATAATACTATCTGTATCAGTAGGCTCTAAATATGAACCTTCAACTAAAAGAGAAGAAATGTTTGTTACTACATCTTCTTTTATAGGATCTACTCCTATGATTTGAGCACCGACACTATTTGGCTGTTCATTTTTTAACAAAACATCTCTGTAGTTTGCCTGCAAACTTCCCCCGCTTGTATAGCGGGCACTATAAGCACGAAGCCCTGAAATAGTTTCTACTATTTTTATAGTCTCCTGACTATTTTCTACTTTGTTTCGATTTAAAAATGAAGACACTATAACATCGCCTGAGCTAAACTTTTTGTTTTGATCAAGTGAGCCTTGAATAAGCCCAACCAAGATACCACTAACAACTACAAGATTTAAGAAAGTAAGAAGCATGACAAAAACAATAAGGGTTGTTGTCCATTTGTTTGCTCGCTTGAGTTCTCTCTTTGCAAGAAAAACCCCTACAGCTATATCTATTCTTAATTTTTCAAAAAATCCGTATTTTTTGGGCATGAATTATTATTTTGTTTTTGGAGTCCAAAGAACTTTTTGTCCTTCTGTTACTCCTGTTTTTATTTCAACTATATCTCCATCTCCTTTGACTCCGAGAGTAACTGCGCTACGAGCTGTTTTTCTTTTAGGACCTTTTTCAAAGGTAACAACAGAGACAAATTCTCCTTGTTCATCTTCTTGTACAACTCTGCCTGGTAGAACCAAAACATCAGGTATTTCAGCTGTTACAATAGCCATATTTGCTGTCATACCAGGGCGAATCCCTGTAACATCAGAAATCAAAGCTTTAATTTTGTAATTTATTACTGTTCCATTTTCTGTGGCTGATGGATCTATAGAAGAAACGCTTGCAGAAAATGTTTGCCCTGGTAGAGCATCATAAGAAACAGTTACATTTTGCCCAAGAGCGATAGTACTGATATTACCCTCACCAATATTTGCTTCTAGATACAGATTGCTAATATCTTGCAAAACCACAACTTCTTTTTGGGGAGTACTTATCTCTCCTACTTTTATATCTACTTTTGTTATTGTGCCATCAGCTGGAGCTCGAAGGATCTTTTTCTCAAGACGAGCGTTAGCAGATTCAACTCCTGCTTGACCAGTAATAACATCTGCTAATGCACTATCTACATCTGGTTGGCGTGCTGTTGCTCGCTTTAGATTAAGCTCTGCTTCTCTTTGGGCTACCAAAGACTCTGCAGCAGAAACACTAGCATCTCTAGTATCTACTGCTTGGTTATAGGCACCTAGGTTTGTTACGTAGCCTGATCCACTAGTATTTGGAATACTAACAGTCCATGTACCTCCTTGGCTTGAGCTAGTACCAGACGGGAAAACAACTAACAAGCCTTTTGTGCCTAGTGGCTGAGGTGTTGTTGTACTGTATTTTGCTGTACCTGTTTCAATACCAGAGAAATTTATATATTCACCTCCACCAGAGGAAATATTGATAGTATAAAATCCTTCAGCTCCAGTATATGTTCCTGATATTCTAGGAGCGTTTGCAGTAAAGTTAGAACCCAATGATTCTGCTATAAGAGAATCTGAAAGAAGTTTTCTTTTGGCACTTGTAACAAGAGTGTCTTGTGTCTTCTTTGTATTTTCTAAATCCTTTTTTGCATTATTAAGATTTACTTGAGCTAAGGCTATTTCTTCATTTGAAGAACCTTCAAGCACTTTCTTGTACCTTGCCTCAGCTGAAAGAAGTGCGCCCTTGGCACTTGTTACCGCAGCACGCTCTTCGCCACTATTTAAAGTAGCTATAACAGCACCTTTCTTTACTTTATCTCCCACAGAGACATTGATAGACCTAACAACATCACTAACCTCAAAACCAAGAGAAAGATCTGTGGAACTAACAACTTTACCACTAGCTATTACAGTTCTAGTGATAGTTTGCTTTTTAACAGTTTCTACTACACTAGTATCATCTTTACCGCCAGTTAAAACAATAAGAACAATGATGGCCAAAACTATGGTCATTATTATTTTCATTCTTCTTGTTCGACCCTTCCACCATAACAACGCTCTTTGGAACAAATTTTTTACTTTTTCTTTCATAGTTACTTATTTATAACATAAAATCCCCTTTTGTCACAAAGGGGATTTTATGTTTTTTATTTAATTCCTAGAAGCTCTACTTCAAATACTAGAGTTGCATTTGGTGGAATAACTCCTCCAGCACCACGCTCTCCATATCCAAGGTCAGATGGAATAGTAAGCATTCTTATCTCTCCTACTTTCATTCCTAGTACACCCATATCCCAACCCTTGATAACCATACCGGCACCAAGAGGAAATTCAAATGGTGTTCCTCGAGTTTTACTACTATCAAAAGTAGTTCCGTCTGTTAGTTTACCTGTGTAGTGAACTACTGCTGTTTGACCGTTTTTTATTTCTACACCCGTTCCTTGTTTTGTTGTTTCTATTTTCATACCTTGTATTGTTGTTACCTTATTAATCTTTTTTCCTGTATCTGCAGGTGTAGTTGCCTGCTCTGGCAAATCTTTATTTTCCACTACTTGTTCTTCTGGGGCGCTTTGGTTTACATTTTCAACTTGTGGGGTCTTTTTAAGCCAAGACCCAATCACTACTCCAATAAAAACAATAACTATAAAAATTGATACATATTTCATGACAGAGATTATAGCGTTTTTATTGATACTAGCAAACTATCTTATTTCAAAAACTTTTTCGGCTTTTATTTTGTTTACAAGTTCTACAAACCACTTCTCTACTTCCTCCTCAGTCAAAGTCTTCTCGTATGATTGAAATACAAACCTATAGGCTATAGATGTTTTTCCATCCTTTTCAAAGCGGTCAAAAAGCTCTGGCTCTCGTACACAATGCTCTTTTGCAAAACTACTAACAATAGCCTCAAGGCTAGTTTGCGACTCAATACTATCGCACCATACTGCAATATCGCGAGTAATGTATGGATATGGGGACCACATTTTGAAAGAGTTATTAGGTAGTGAGTAATTGTTAGGAGTACTAGAAATTTCAATTTTGTATTTTTCTATAAAGTCTTTTATTGGTAACTCTTCAAAATTCCCCTTGTCACAAGTAGCCACATGCACCATTTCTGTTTCTCCTATAAAAACAGTACCTATCTCAAATATTCTAATACTACTTAGACCTAACAAACTGGCATTAATGCGGTTTTTTTCGTAGCTTTCTTTTAGAGCATCTGAAAGGTTGGTTCGAAGAGCGCTTTTGTCTTTAGCACCATAAGAAATATAAACATCACCCTTTTTGGTAAAGCTATAATTCATCACCTCTCTAAAACCATTTTGAGCAAGCCAATATTTCACAGAAGTCACAACTCTATATTCTGAATCTTTTTGTGGAGTAAGAGTAAAAGGAATAGGTAATGCCGGAATATTTTCATAACCAACCATCTTACCTATCTCTTCAGCAATATCATGAGCACCCACAATATCTAGTCTGTCACTTGGTATAGTGATCGTATATTTGTCACCATCTTTTGTAGAGGAGATATTGTATCTAGAAATCCAAAGATCTATTTGTGCTTCTTTGATAGTATCACCGAGAACCCTTTTGATATCAGCGACGGTAAAACTAAGTGTTCTTTCTTGTTCTGGTTTAGGATAGTGATCATATACTCCTACAACTTCACCCCCTGCAATTTGCTTTATGATACTTACAACATGACGAGCTGCACCAGAGGCAACTTCTGCGCTAATTTCATTTTCAAATCTCTTTGATGCGTCAGTAATAAGAGCGAGTCTTCGAGATGTCTTACGAATTGCTACTGGATCGAAATTTCCAATCTCAATAATAATATTTGTTGTGTCTTCTGTTATTTCAGCACTTTTACCACCCTTTACCCCAGCTATAGCAAGTGCTCCTAAATAATCAGCAATAATAAGATCTGTATTTTTCAAAACTTTTTCTTCATCAGAAAGAGTAACTATCTTTTCTTCTTCATGAGCCATTCGTACAACTATTCCTCCGTCTATTTTATCTTTATCAAATGCGTGCACAGGCTGTCCATCATCTAAGAGTACTAAGTTTGTCGCATCAACTATATTGTTGATAGATCTCGCACCCACAGATTCGAGTGCATTTTTAAGCCACTCTGGAGAAGGACCAACTTTTACCCCTGTCATCTCTATTGCCATATACCTACGAACTAATTCATTTTGTATTTCAACTTTTGTATTTATGGGAGTAAAAGGAAGTTCTGGCAAAGAAGGGTTTTTAAGAGTTAAACCGAGCAAACCAGAGACTTCTTTAGCGACACCAGTATGACTTAAACAATCATGAGCCCTATCAGGCAAGACCTTAATATCAAAAATAGTATCTGCTCCCTTCTCTTCAACGTCTTCAACTTCAAACGCATGAAAAATAATAGTCTCTCTGAGACTTTCAGGACTTGGGAGCTTTTCTTCTATATGATTTTGTAACCAGTTATAAGAAATTTTCATAAAATTAAAATTGATTAAAACGAAGATCTCCTTGATATGCTAGACGAACATCAGGGAAACCAAACTTTACATTAGCAAGTCGATCAAGACCCATACCAAATGCAAAACCAGTGACTTTTGAATCATCATAACCAACACTTTTAAAAACGTTAGGATGCACCATACCCGCACCGCAAACTTCAAGCCATTTTTCTCCAACCTTCACATCTACTTCAAATCCCGGCTCAACGAATGGGAAGAAACTCGGTCTTAGTCTTATCTCTGTACTTTCTCCAAAAAGTTCTTTGAAAAATCCAAGGAGTGTCCCCTTTAAATGCTCTACAGTAATACCCTCTCCTACTACCAAGCCTTCAACTTGGTGAAATTGCATTTCGTGTGTCGCGTCTGTTGATTCATTTCTGAAAACTTTTCCAGGTACAATGATGGCAAATGGCGCTGTATGGTTCTCCATATAGCGTATCTGTACCGGTGAAGTGTGAGTACGTAGTACATAGCCAGGACGGTCTTTGATGAAAAATGTGTCCTGCATATCACGAGCCGGGTGATCCTTTGGCACATTGAGCGCATCAAAGTTGTGATACTCATCCTCAAGTTCAGGCCCTGTCGCCACCGAAAAACCTTGTTTTTCAAAGATGTTTACAATCTCCTCTGTAACTAGAGTCAGAGGATGTAGTGCTCCCTTTGCTATATATTGGTTTTTAGAATTTTGTTCCATGTAAACAAACTATAGCGAAAATATGACTTTTTTACAATTTTGGTAAAAATAAAAACCCTAACTTGCATTAGGGTTTTAGTAGTATATCGCTACTACTTTTTAAAAATCTTTCTGGATAATTCAACAGACTTATTGTGGTTTTTTTCAATAAGGGTAATGTAGTCGTCTGAGTTTTTTGCCTTAAAAACTACATTATTAAAAAAATGTAAATAATAATCCTTTTCAGGTAAACCGTCCAGAAGATTCCTGGTCATAACAAGGCTAGAGGCCTCTTTTAATATCCAAAGCGGTAAATCTGTTTTTACACAAAGCCCTTCCAGATCCTTAAAAGAAGGCTCGTACGAAACCAGTTGATCCCAATACACCTTTTGTAAGTCTTCTTCTGATTCAAACGGAGTTGGCTGTGCGTGCTCTATAGCAAGAACCAATCCTTTTACCGGGTCTATTTTAATCATCTTGTCTATAGCTCCATGCCATAACTGACTGTCATAGTAATAATGATTTATCCATACAGATAAAACATCAAATGGATGACCGTCGAACCTAAGAACCAGCTCTCTGGCAATCTTGTAGTCGCATGTGTTATCTTCAAAATCTTTTGAATACTTATTTGAATCTGTACCAGAATCTCTTGTGTATTCATGAAGCGCATTTATAAAGCGGTATAAAACCTTTTTATCTCTAACGCTAATCGTGTAAGTAGATAAAAGTTTGTAAACAATGAGATTGCCCAATGCAACTAAAGACAATGGGTTATACGTTTTTTGTTTGAGTATTTTTTTTACTCTTACAAGGGAATCTTTCAATGTACGCATTTTTAATGTATTTAATTGGTGAAGAATATTTATTTATATTATAACACAAATATAACCTAAAAGCAAGTACTAGAAAATACCCTTTATTTTAGACCAAAGTTTCCCTATTGGTGACTTGTGTACTTTTTTACAATTCTTCACGCAGTGAGTATGCCCTCTTTTTTCTGTTTGTTTATTTTCACACTCTTCACAAAGTATGAACTGTCCGTTACAACCACGTTCTCGACAATCAACGATATTTTCTGAAGATAGGTTACAAGAAGTGCACTTACCTATTATTTTATGTTTTGGGTCGTCCGTATAAAACCCCATAGCTACGCGTCCATCAAATACATAAAGCTTACCTTCAAAGTCTTCGTTCGGGTATTTCTCCATATATGACACTATCCCTCCATCGAGTTGATACACATCTTTAAATCCTTGAGTGATGAGATAGCCTGATGCCTTTTCACAACGTACTCCACCAGTACATACTGTTAAAACAGTCTTGTCTTTTAGATGATCAATCATTTTCATTAGCTTTGGAAGGTCACGGAAGTTTTCCATTGGAGGACAAATAGATCCAGCAAACTGCCCTACTGCATGTTCGTACGCGTTTCGCATGTCGACGATATAAAACTCTTTCTTGTCTGCAATCCATTGATGAAGTTCGTCAGGAGCTAAATGAATACCAGTTGTAACATTCGGGTCAACATCACACACACCTAAGTGTAGTGACACTATCTCAGGGCGTACTTTTACAGAGAGCTTTGGAAAAGCATTTCCTGTACCCTCGCTCCTTTTCATGTGAATATTCAAAAATCGCGAATCCTTTTCCATCTCAGTGATGAAAAATTCAGTATCCTCAGTTTTCCCCTCAAGGGTAATATTAAGGCCTTCGCTCGCAACAATCAGTCTCCCCTTCAAACCAAGCTTTTGGCAAATAGCTCGTAACCAGTCTCTGACCTCTTCTGGGTTTGATATATGAACGTATTTATAGAAAAGAAGAATTTGATAATCTTTCATGTTTTTTAGATTAGCAGAAAAATTGATTTGAACCAAGGAATATCGGGACCGCTACGCTTATCTCCCTGCTCCACCGCTAAAGCTATGGCGGCACGCGGTCGACTTTTCTCTCGTCAGAGCAGGGGCTATCGGGAATCGGTCACGAGTTACTAATTCGCCTTCGACAAACTCAAGCTCATACGTACTCGCGACCCCGGCTCGCTTGCCTATCGGCATAGCTGCGCCTTTCGATTCCGAACAGAAGCAAAGCAGTTTGCTTCTTTAATGTCCTCCATAGACGCAAAAATCTGCAACATTGTAGTTGCAGATTTTTGGTCTTGGGGGACTATCGGGAATCGAACCCGAATCGAAGGTTCCACAAACCTCAGTGTTAACCGTTACACCATAATCCCCACGTGCCCCGCGAAGCCTTTGGCGAAGTGGGGTGTGCATCTTGTTATACCAGAAAATCAAAGGATAATCTAGACCTTACTCAGATTTTCGTGGTAAGTGATTTTTTGTTACAAATCTTTCGGTAATCTGTGATCCTATTACCACAAAAACAAGCATTGTTAGATATGCCCATAAGGCAAAATTAAAATCGACAGGAATTCTGCGTAATACTCCTAAGAAAAAAGCTATATACCAAGAAGAAAAAGATATTCCACCAAGAGCAAAAGCTAGGCGACGAAACCTCTTTTCTGGGAGACCTCCTTCAAAAGAAAGCCTTCTCATATTTGGAGCAACTATCATATTTAACAAAAAGCCATTTAATACAATCACTCCAACGACAACTACTTTTATTAGAAACTTTGAAGACACGGCTAGTCTTGCTTGTTCTGGTAGATACAGAGCTATTCCACTAACAATCAAGATGGCAAGTCCTGCCCAAATAACAGCGCTCAGTGTATCCATAGTGTCTTTTTCTTCTTGAGTGATAACATTGTCTTTCAAAAATTTAAAGAAGAAAATATCTGTGATAGTAGCAGCCCCAACACCAAGAATAAATCCTATATTATGAACAATAATCCATAATACTTTCTGTGAAGAAAGTATTGGAAAAATATTTTCCGCTGGAATACCAAAAAGGCTGACAATAAGAACAAGATTTGAAAAAGCCACTCCTAAACACCAAATACACCAGGCCTTGATAACAAAAGCCTGTAATCCTACAAGGTAAGCAGAAAATAATCCGCCAAAAATAACAATAAAAAATAAAGAGTAAATAACCCAGGGTGATCCCCCTGTTAGTAAAATATTTATTATCAAAAAACCAACTGCTAAAAAATAAAATAAACCTAAAATCTCATTTGGTATTCCAAAGGTTTTAGAAAAAGAGCTATGAGTAACACTGTCACAAGGATTATCTCTTGGACAAGCTAGTTTTTGGTTTTTGTATTTCTTTATAAGTAAATACGAAGAAATAAAGACTCCTACTAGACAAGCAATGAGACCAATAAAAAGATGCATATAAAAATTATAACATGACAAAAACCCCTTTCGGGGTTTTTGTCTCTAAATCATTTTTGTGCGCGAGAGAGGAATCTTTCCTTCGCCTTTTCTCTCGTCAGCCACTCAAGAAAGCCTAGGCACCAGCTCGCTTGATTTATCTGGTGATAAATCATAGCTCCGCTGTTCAAGTCCTCACTCAAACAAGAGCAGTCTTGTTTGTTTCTCACATAAATGAAAAAATCCCAAATAATTGGGACTTTTTCATTTATGTGCGCGAGAGAGGACTTGAACCTCCAACCCATTGCTGGGGCTACCACCTCAAGGTAGTGCGTCTACCAATTTCGCCACCCGCGCAAATCTTCTTCCAGCATTTTCACTATAACAAATTAATCTATCTAAGCAAGAACCGCGCTATGCGCGGTTCTTCTCTTTATGATGCAGATTCTTCTTTTGAAGTATCTTCTACTATTTCTCCTTCTTCTACTGAAGCTTTTCCGAGAAGGATTTGTTTCATTTTTCGACGAATCTCTTTAACCGCCTTATCTCGAATGTAGTAAAGCTTACTTCTTCGTGTCTTTGTTTTCTTTGTAACTTCAATCTTATCTACCATTGGAGAATAGAGTGGAAAAACTCTCTCTACGCCAACTCCATTACTAACCTTTCTAACGGTAAAGGTTGCTGTTGGACTTGTTCCGTGTTTTCGAGCAAGAACAATACCCTCGAAGGCTTGTAAACGGTATTTACCCTTATCTTCAATTTTTGACCACACACGAACAGTATCGCCTGAGTTAAAATCAAGCTTTTTTCGTGACTCTACGTCGACTGTGGTAAATGTCATAGTTGTATCCATATAGGCCGAAACTTTATCATATTTTAACGTACACCGCAAGAGCCCTGTCAAAATCAAATGGATACGGGGCTTCTATCTCTATATTTTTACCATCCTGGTCTATAAAACGAATACTTCTGGCATGAAGCGCCACCCTAGAAAAACCTAAAGCCTCTCTTTTGCTTGGAGCATATAAAGAGTCTGAAACTATAGGTCTTTGTATAAATTTCATATGTACACGGAGTTGATGAGTCCTACCAGTCTTTGGTGAAAGCTCAACAAAAGAAAACAGGTCTTCATTTTCATCTTCAAAAGTGTGGACCAGCGACCAGTTTGTTATAGCGTCTCTTTCTTCCCCTCTTTTTCCTCGTCCAGACTGCCACCTTCGAAAGTCTCCACTGCTTCTAGCAATAGGTTCATTTATTATTCCGGAAAGTTCTTTGAAGTGCCCCCAAACAAATGCGTGATATTTTTTTTCTATAACTCTATCTTTAAAAGCCTGCTTAAAAAATAAAAAAGATTCTTGGTTTTTTGCAATTATCATAATCCCCGATGTTTCCTTGTCTAGTCGGTGAACAATACCTGGTCTATCAAAAACCTTTCCATCTATCACGGCCGGTTCTCCTACACCAGAAATTTCTGGCCTTGTTTTTAAAATCCAATCAACAAGAGTTGACTCATTCGTTTTACCATCAGTATGAACAATGAGAGAAGCTGGCTTGTTGATAACAAGGTAGTTTTGAGTTTCTAATAAGATTATAGGTGTCATAATTATGATACTATCACAACTTTTTGCACATAATACAAAAGACACCAAATTTGGTGTCTTTTGTATTATGTGCGCCCTGAGGGATTTGAACCCCCGACCTTCGCTGTGTAAAAGCGCTGCTCTACCACTGAGCTAAGAGCGCAAGTCTATAATGTGGTCACGAGTTACTAAAGTGAACTTTCTATTTCTCTCGCTTGTGCTCCCTCGTAAGCTGAGCTTTCCGGGAGCGCTACGCTCGAAAATACGAAAATAAACTTTCTATTTCTCTCGCTTGTGCTCCCGGTAGGAATCGAACCTACAATAACGGCTTAGAAGTCCGCAGTTATATCCATTTAACTACAGGAGCAATCGATTCCCCGAGGTTCCTCTACTGTACTATAGAGCTCGCATTTTGTGAAGATGGTGACTCCCCCTTTCTAATTTTAACAGCTTCTTCTGTCTTTTGAACTACCTGCTCTATTTTCTTGATCTGACTTGTATTTGCATCAAGGTTAGCCTCTACCGGAGAGTCCAACTCTTTAGAAGAGTTAATAAAAAAATAAGTAAAAACAATTATCTCAACAGTTAGAGCAATTAAAAAAATAGTTATAAACAAAATCCAAAGACGATGAGGATTTATTCTTCCGTCTTTTTTGTGTTTTACCGATGGTTTGTTTTTTGTTAAATTAAAATTCATATTTTAAAAACTCTGTATTTCTATTGTAGCAACACCTTGCCATTTTAACTCTTTTGAAACTGTTGGCGTTTTAGATCCCTTCACAGAAAGTGTACCTGTTACTTCTGGACTAGAAGATACTCCTTTTTCTGAAAAGAGAAAAACTTTTGCAAGTCTAACTTGAAAATTTTGATGTTGTAATTCTTCAAAAAAGTTTTGGATTTGGACAAAAGAACCTTTTGAAGTTGTCTCAATCAAAAGCTTTGTTTTCTCATTTTCTATTGGGGTTTGCACGCTTGTTATCTCAAAAGATATAGAGTGTTTATTTGCCAGCTTCTCAAGGGTAGATAGAAGAGATGGAATGTTCTCACTAGAGACCTTAAATGACTCTAAGATTTTTACTCTCTCTTCTAAGTCTCGTATTTCTTTTACTTCGTCTTCAAAAGCTTTTTTGTTTTTTTGATAAGAAGCTAGTTTTTCTTTGATATCATAAACCTTTGACATCTTTATTTTCATACTACTAAAAACAACAGAAACCCCGACAAATAAAGCTATAACCAAAGCTATATATATTATTAACTTTATAATGTTGTTTTTTAAAATATTACTCATTGTGTTTTAAATGAAATAGTTAGCTTAAAACTACCATTTTTGTTTTTAATAAAATTAGAAACAGGACTATCAACCAAAGCAATACTTTCTTGGGCTTCAAGTTTATTTATAAAATCCTGCAAAATTTCTCTACTTTCAGCCGTACCAAAAACCTCAAGAAGATTTTCATTTTCGCTTGAAAAGCGCTCTATGGTCACAGAACTAGGAACAATAGAGCGGACTATATCTATATAGTCAGTCACTTGTGGTTTCTCTGGTATCGCCAAAATATCTCTAACGGATTTAGCTCTACTCTCTAAAACAGATAGATCTACGTCTGAAGCTAGACTACCCCCACTCTCTAATGCGCTTATTTGATTTGAAGCAATTGAAAAGCGTGACCTTATTGTTATAAGAGTTGGTATTAACAAAATAGCAGAAACAACTATCAAAACAGCCATACCGACAACTACAGCTTGAATGATTCTGATCATTCTTATTCTTTCGATACTCTTTTTTTCTTTGTAAGGTAAGAGATTAATCATATATATAATCAGCTAAAGCAAGCCCTACAGCGGTAACATAACTCATAGATACTTCTTTATTTATCTGGGGAATATGCTTATCTAAAGAAAAACAGTTTCTCCAAGGATTTACTTGAACAACCTTTAGTTTCAAACTAGCACTTAAATACTCATCGAGACCTATTAGGTTACTATGCCCGCCACAAAGATAGATAGTATCGATAGCTGGAAAACCTCCGAGCTGATCTTTCTTTTCGTGCCAATAAACATAACGCCTATTTATTTCGTCTTTTAAAACTGAAATACCATTTGCTAAAACTAGAAAAACATCTTTATGCTCTCCGAGTGTTGCCAAGCCATGCTCTCTCTTAATCTTTTCAGCATCAGCAAAAGAAAGGTTCATTTCTTTTGCCAACATTTGTGACAAAGTATTACCTCCGAAGTCTAGTGTAGCGGTAACCATGGCTGTCTTATTTGTAACGATGGTTATACCAGTTCTGTTGGCCCCAAAATCAACAATCATACAAGAGCCCGTATCTTCTGGATCAATAACTGCTCTAGTAATAGCTTGTCCTTCAAGCTCAAAACTAACAGGGATAATGCCAGCATCAGCAAAAGCATTAAAATAATTTGTTGCAACAGCTTCAGAGAGGGCCACCACCTGAACAACTATAGACTTTTCAGATACGCTCAAAACATGATAATCAAAAACTGTTTCAATGGCTTTAAGAGGTATATTGTCTTCGATAAGAACTTCTATGGCACCTCTTATATCTTCTCTTGCGCTATAGTCTAAAGACAAAGTAAAAGAATAAACTTGTGACTCCGGAATAGATATACGAGCGTACTTGAGTTTATAATCTTTTTTAATCTGCTTAAGAAATTTAATAAATTTTTCAGTGTCTATTATTTTACCTCCTTTCATGCAACCTTCCGGAATAGAAGCTTGAGCAAAATTTTTTGGCAAAAGACCTTTCGGATGAATCTCCAAGGACATAAATCTCATAGTTGAATCAGAAAAATCTAATCCGACTGTTGGAATAGCAATAGAGTTTGGTGTTGGAAATAATCTACTTAGAATATTCACTCTATCTATTATACGAAATTGTAAGAGATAAAACTATATCAAAAAAATTATCTAACCTTTGATCCTGGCTTAACATCTTTTTCTGGAATAAGAAAAACAGGTTCCCCATCAAGACCGTCTACCGCCATAAGCATGCCTTGTGATTCCAAGCCCATCATTTTTCTTGGAGCAAGATTAACAACGAAAAGCATTTTCTTACCAACAAGCGATGTGGGGTCATACCAAGCCTTAATACCAGAGAGGATTTGTCTTGGAGATTCTTCACCAAAATCAAGAGTGAATTTAATTAGTTTTTCTGATCCTTCTATTTCTTGGGCAGAAATAACTAGTCCTATACGAGCTTCCAGTTTTGAAAACTCTTCTATAGTTAGATAGTCTGGCTTTTGTACGACTTCTTCTTTTTTAATTGTTTGTTCTTCCATATATTTTAGTTTAAATGTGTTTTTTATGTTTATCAAGAAATCTTTGAAGGATGATGGCAGCAGCACTATCGTCCCTATCACCCTTCTTCGTCTGATAGCGATGGGCCTCAACAGAAGAAAAGTCTTCTCTGATAAAAAATGCAGAGATACTGGTTTGTGTTTCTATTTTTTTTGCTAGCTGTTGAACTTGTGCTGTTATATCATTTTCAGCACCGTTACTTGCCAAAGAAAGCCCCCAGACTATTCCCTGCAGAGGCTCTTTTTTGGAAAAATCTGCTACATAGCTAACCAAAGAATCAGTTGAAACTATTTCTTTAGGGAAAGCAAAAGAAGCCTCTTCATCCGAAACGGCTATTCCTGATTTTTTTGTCCCATAATCGACACCTAGGTATTTCATACTTTTAGATTATCACAAAGATTGAAAAAAGCTCGTTCTTATGGTACATTCGTCCTGTTATCTGAAAAATAAATATTGGAGGTGTCGCATAGTGGTTTAGTGCACCTGTCTTGAAAACAGGAGTACCGCAAGGTACCGGGAGTTCGAATCCCCCCACCTCCGCAAATAAAAATTACCCATAAATTGGGTAATTTTTATTTGCGGAGGTGGAACACGCAAACTGCTTTGCGTGTGTGGGGATTCGAACAGCGGAGCTATGTTTTTCCAGCAGGAAAAACAAGCGAGCTGGTGCCCAGACTTTTCCGAGTGACTGACGAGGAAAAAGTCGAGGGAGAATCCCCTATTAACCTTACCAAAATAACTAATTTGCTATACTAAAACCATAATACTAATTTAATCAATTTTATGAATCAAAAGTTACAAGGGTTTATGGACTTTATAAGAGCTCAAGGAGTAGTCGGACTTGCTGTCGGATTTATCCTAGGAGGAGCAGTATCAAAGATAGTTTCTTCTTTGGTAGAAAATGTCATAAATCCCCTAGTTGGCCTAGCATTAGGAAAAGTTGATCTTGCTGACAAGGCAGTTGAAATGGGCGGTGCAACTCTTAAATATGGAGCTTTCATTTCTACTGTTGTAGATTTTGTTATAGTAGCAGCTGTTATATATTTTGGAGTTAAGGCACTAGGACTAGATAAGCTTGATAAAAAACCAGAATAAATAAAAAATAAAAAACCACCACAAACCTGTGGTGGTTTTTTCATGATACAATTTAAAACATGAAGCCATTATCTTGGAAAACACTTGAATTTGAAAAAAAGGACAAGAGCCCTGACTGGATTTGGACAGTTGGTCTTGTGTCAGTATTATCCTCTGTTGTTTCTTTCTTTTATGGAAATATTTTCTTTGGTATTTTTCTTTTAATAGCAGGAGCAGTCACTATCATCTATGCACTTAAGCACCCTAAAGAACTATCCGTAACAATATCTGAGCTTGGAGTATCTATAAACGAAGAACTTATAGACTACAAAAACATCACTAGCTTCTGGCTTGACGAAACTGGGAAAGAAGTTAAGCTGTTACTGCTCGTTAAGACTTCTTTTATACCAACACTCTCTCTCCCATTAGAAGGAGTTAGCGCCAGCCAGGTTCGTGAGGCTATAGCCCCATACGCAAAAGAAGAAGAGCTCCGAGAATCAAGAAGTGTCGCTCTTTTTGATAAGATCGGGTTTTAATCTAAATACCCTCTCGTCGTTCAATGGATAGGACGTAACTTTGCGGAAGTTATGATGTAGGTTCGATTCCTACCGAGAGGACAATGTAATGAGCCCCCATGCGGGGCTTTTTACATTATCCTTGAGAGCACGACAACTTCTTGTCGTGCGTGTAGGAATCGAACGACGGAAACATGTTTTGTCAGCAGACAAAACAGTTGAGTCGGTGCCCAGACAAAACTGTTGCAACAGTTTTAGTCGAGGGAGATAAGCGTAGCGGTCCTACCGAGAGGACCATTTTTCTAAACAAAAAAAAGACCGTGACGTTTTATCGTTACGGTCAGTGCCAGATTTCTTTGAACTTAAAATTGTTTTTGAATTTCTTCCCATGCCAACTTCCAAGCTTGATGAGTAGTCTTCGATAAATTTTCATACCATCCTAAAACTTGAATTTCTTTTACTGCGGGATGTTTACCGAATGTGAAATAGGTATCAAGCGTTGTTCTGTTTTCCATCAGGAAGATTATATCCTCTAGCGAGGAATCTTCTTGCCACTTACTTTGGTTTGCTAATTTCATTAGACCGAACTTTCCATGATCTGTAGCCATGATAGACGGTTTGTTTAACAAGCAAGACTTCAAAAGCAGGTAGTGGCCATTACTTTGAAGGTAATTAGGGAATAAACTTTTAGAGGCTCCGCTTGGTATTTCGCAATTGAATTGCTCGGTGTCTGTCCATGGCAAACTTCTATCTGTAATTAACCCATCAACCTCGAGAAGACAAGCTTCCGCATCTTTTCTGTTTGTAGTATACACAAACTCATAACCAGGAACGGTTGAAAAGAAGGCTTTGGCTGCATCAAGATTTGCTTGAGTATCATCAACAATAAGTATCTTTTTCATATATCTATTTAGTTTTAGTGTTTAACGCAAACCCCAACATGAGGGCTTCCGTAAAACACTAAAACTACTTTAAGGAACTATATTTATATAATAGCATATTATATAACAAATGTCAATGTATTGAGAAGCTTCAAATATCCATACGGGTAGGTGGTTCCACTTTTCCGATGCTACACGGACAATAAAAAAAACACCCTCCGGGTGCTTTAGCTATCTAAGATATCCAGCCCTTAGCAAAGCAAAATAAAAATATCAAAATTAAAATAAAACCAAAAAGTATCTGAAGTGTTTTAGTTTTTATAGTCATAAAAGTAATTTGGTTTTATGCTAACCCTACATAAAAACAAAGTCAAATTTTTTTATTTCCCCTCATCTACACAGATATCCCAGCCCACCCTTTCAATTCCTCATACTTCACTTCCCCACAAAGCCACTTCTTTGTTTGGTCATCATAATAAAAAGGTAAACCTCCACAACCATCATCTTTGTCGAATTGTTTAACCATTTCCATATTTTCTTTGTTGTGCCAGACCTCCTTGCGAACTATTTTTACATCAGGAAATTCTTTCATGAGCTTATCTGTAAGCTTAAGCATTTTCTTGCAGTGAGGACATTCTTCTCCATAAAATTCATATAACATGCTTGTAGTATACCAAAAGTGAGAGAGGGTAACTTCTTTTGTGCATCGAGGACTGCCTGAGTGATTAGCGAGTTCCACAGAAAACAAAAAAGGTTGCCCTATCGAGCAACCCTTTTTTTATTTTGTTTCCTTAGCAATTCGAGAAAGAAGAGATTTCTTTCGAGCAGCTGTGTTTTTCTTGATAACACCTTTCTTAACAGCCTTATCAATAGCACTGTAACCTTCTGATAGAGAAGCCTTAGCTTCCTTCCATTTCTTGGCTAAAGAGAGCTTTTGAGTAGCTTTTAGACCTTCCTTAAGGGTCTTTTTAACACGATCATTTACCGCCTTCTTTTTAAGTGAAGATCGGAGGGCTTTTTTTGCATTTCTGGTGATTGGCATATGTGGAGAGACTATACCAGGAAAGCCTTATTTCCGCAATAGAAGCTTGTAGTTAGTACCCTGAACAAGTATTATAAAGGATATGATATCTCGCATCTCTGGAAAAGTGATAGAGCAAAAAGAAAAAGAGCTTACGGTAGACGTCGGAGGCTTGGGCTACTGCGTTTTCACTCCCCCTTTTATAGTTTCTATTGGCCAAAATGTCTCTCTGTACACTCATTTAGTAATAAAAGATGACGCCCACGAACTTTATGGTTTTCAAAGTAGTGAAGAAAAAGATTTATTCAAAATCCTTATAAGTGTAAGTGGGGTTGGACCAAAGACTGCGCTCCAAATGCTCACACTCTATACACTCCCTGACTTAGTTAGAATTATAAAAATGGGTGACGCCAAGGCTATAGCCCTAGTACCAGGCATAGGTAAGAAGACCTCAGAAAAAGTAGTAATAGACCTAAAGGACAAAGTTGAGAACTTTGTGACCTCTGAACAATCAGCAAGTACAGACCTTGTAGAAGCACTTCTATCTCTTGGGTACAAAGATGCACAGATAAGAAATGTCGTTGGAGCTGTAGATTCTAGTCTACCAATAGAAAAACAAATAACTGAGGCTCTAAAAATAATTCAAAAATAAATGCCCGAGCTCCCAGAAGTACAAACAACAGTAGACGGTATCAACCGCAAAGCAAAAGGCCAAACCATAACTGATGTTTGGACAGATCTTGCTATACCAAATCCTATTAAACAATTTATAGGCACATTAAAAGATGAGGTCTTTTATAAATTTTTCAGAAAAACTGTTAAAAATGCAAAGGTAGTAAAAGCAGAAAGAAGAGCAAAAAACATACTCATACATTTAAATAATAGTTACACCATACTAGTCCACATGAAAATGACCGGCCACATGATGTACGGTAAGTATGATTTTGATAAAAAGCAAAACAAATGGACACCCCACCGAGAAGAAAAAAATGAAGCTCTCAAAGACCCATACAATAGATTTATTCATGTCGTTTTCTCATTTGAAAATAGTAAACATCTAGTTCTTTCAGATGTTCGTAAATTTGCAAAAGTAACCTTGATAAAAACTGATAGTCTTTATGACTCTGTTCATTTGAAACACCACGGACCTGAACCACTAGAGGCAAATTTCAGTCTAGAAAACTTTATAAAAAGAATCTCAAAAAAACCAAACAGTCCTATAAAACAAGTCTTGCTTGATCCTAAAATTGTATCTGGTATCGGCAACATCTACGCAGATGAATTACTCTGGGAATCCGGGGTACATCCATTACGCTCAGTAAAAAATATAAATAAAAAAGAATTTGGCTTGATGTATAAAGCTATGAAAAAGGTTCTACAAAAAGGAATAGACTTTGGCGGAGACTCTATGAGTGACTATAGAGACATTGATGGCAAAAGAGGTCGCTTTCAAAATGATCACAACGCATATCGGCTCACAGGAAAACCCTGCAAAAGAAAGGGTTGCGAAGGAATAATAAGAAAGGTCATGGTTGGCGCAAGAAGTGCCCACTTTTGTGATATCCATCAAAAATAAAAATGTTACAATAATAAATATATGGATGAACTAAAATGGTTTATATATGCTTTTATAGGTCTTTGGATACTTTGGCTTATTACTGGCGGACCAACTAGATTTGAAAATAGAAATAGACAACTATTAGAGCAACCAGCCCCCATAGAAGGAGGTAGACCTTATACAATAGACGAACTAAAAAATAGATAAGCTATTTGTTTAGAATCCTAAACAACGCTACTCCGCCAGCAACGGACACATTAAGAGACTCCTTATCTCCTGCCATAGGTATTTCAGCGACAAAATCCACCTTTTCCAATATTTCACTGGATAAACCTTCTACTTCATTACCCAGAATAAATAAAGTTTTTTCTTTAGCCAAAACCTTTTTATAATCTACAGAATTTTTTGATTGTTCTATTGCTACTATAAGATACCCTTCTGCTTTGTATTTTTCTAATACATTAAATATATCTTCATACTGTTCCCAAGAAATACTTTTTTCGGCACCGAGTGCTGTTTTGGCTATATCGTTACGCCCTCTTCCGAATCGGTCTATTGGGCAAGGTGTTATTTTACTTAGATATATTTTTGATATTCCTAGGGCATCAGAAGTCCTAAAAAGAGACCCCACATTTTGGGCACTTCTTATATCGTGTAAGACTAGTATTGCTTGCATATGGTGGTCATGGTATAGTTTTTTTGCCTTTTTGCAATATGCCCTCATAGCTAAGTTGTAGCGGCTCCCGCGCAACAACATCAAATAGGTACTAATAATAATTGCCCTCATAGCTCAGCTGGTAGAGCAGCTCCCTCTTAAGGAGACGGTCGTAGGTTCAAATCCTACTGAGGGCACAAAATATAAAAACACCAAGAAGTTGGTGTTTTTATATTTTGTGCCTAAGAGATTCTTCCCTTGCATAAAACCTCATCTCAAGTTACCTTTATATATATGAAAATGAAAAAAATAATTCCATGGGTTATAGCTATATTATTGATCGGAGGATTCATTTACTTCCTTAGTGTTCAAGCAAAGAAACCAGGTAAATATGATACTTTTGCCACATGTCTTAAAGACAGTGGAGCTGTTTTCTACGGAGCTTTTTGGTGTCCTCATTGCCAAGCAACAAAAGCTCTCTTCGGTAGATCGGCAAAACTTCTTCCTTATGTAGAATGTTCTACTCCTGATGGAAAGGGTCAGCTTCCTATTTGTGCTGACAAAGATATCCCTGGATACCCTACCTGGATATTCGCCGATGGATCAAAACTAAGTGGAGAGCAAAGTCTCGAAGCTCTTTCTGAAAAAACTAACTGTCCTATAAATTAATTATATGTTTAGTATATTAATCGGAGTTGGTATCGTAGCCTTGCAGATTGCAATTGTTGTTTTTGTAATACTCTGGATTACAAAGTCTCCTATTTTGCAAAAGGTTTATAAACACAGTAGTACTATTTTGGCAGTTATTTTTGTATCTTCTGCGGTAGGTAGTATTATCTATGAATACGTTCTTGGTTTTGAACCATGCTTATTGTGCTGGTACCAAAGAATAGCTATTTTTGGAATAGCGATTTTATCTCTTACTGGCAAACTAAAAACAAACAGAACCCTCCAAAATCAAGTTATTGTATTTTCTGTATTAGGACTAATCGTGGCGCTATTGCACAACTACATAGATATATTCCCTAGCGGTCTTGATATTTGTGGTACAGGAGTAAGCTGTCTCAAAAGGTACGTTGCGGTCTTTGGATACATAACAATTCCTATGATGTCTTTTACTGTTTTACTATCTGGACTATTGCTCTCTATCTTTGTAAAGAAACACAATCCTATTGCTCTAGAATAGTTTTCTCTATTGCTAAATCAAGAGAGAAACCTGTTTGCCAAGATTTCTTTTGTGCGTTCATAAGGTTAGTATAAAAAGTTCGAAAAGGTCCTGCTTTTGCGGGGCTTTTTTCTATTAGATCCCTAAGCTTCCAATACAAAATACCTATGAGCGCCTCTGGTGCATGTTCTTGTTTTGCGTTTTGATAAGCCATCCACCGGTCTTTCTTGTTGATTGCAGTAATAGCATTTGTTACTAGAAAAATATTACTTTTATTTATTATTTGAGATTTACTTTTTTCATTATGAACAAGACCACCTTCCTTTTCTATCATCTTAATAGCTTGAGCACCTAAAGCTTTTTCTTCGAGCAAGAAAAAAGTTGGGCTATTAATAAGCTTACTGAGTAATTCCTTTGTTATTTCATTTGAATATTCTTCCAGAAGATACCTGGCATGAACGACAGGTTTCTGTTCTGAAAAAAGAGAAGGAAAAATATAATTTTCTAAATCTGAAAAAGATACCTCTACATCGCTTAGCCTTATCACTTCCTCAGGATACTGCGACAAAACATCAATTCTTTTCTTTTTTCTGTTTTCAATATCAGAGCTAATAATTACCTGGAGCATATTTTTACATTATCTTTGGAACAGAAGACTTGTATGATTTATAAGGCTCACCATATCTAGATTCTAATATTTGTTCGTGTTTTCTAAAGAATACATTTGAAATAACATAAGCAAGAGCTGTTATAACAAACAAAATGGCTGTATGACTTGCAAATGCATATCCGGCTACAAGCATGACAAGACCAAACTGAGTTGGATTACGTAGAAATCTATATGGACCCCTATTAAAAATCAAAGTACCTGTTTGTTGTTTGGTAAGCTCAAAACGGTGAGATGTTGTTTGAGCCCAAATTATCAGAATTGGACCAAGTATAAAACCAATAACGGCGAAAGTTTGACTATTGGGAATAAAAAACTGCATTGGAAAAAATACCCCTAAAAACAAGCCTAGTGAGCAAAGTATGAAATACACCAAGTAAGATTTGGCCAAAGTTCTGTGCACTGATTTATTTGCTAATTGTTCGTCCATATACAAGTATTGTACCACTACTTAAGTTCGTCCAGATAAACCCCAGTACTTACAGAAACAGCCAATGGAACAGGAGAAATCTTGAGCTGGATTGGAGAATTATCCATAACCTTAATCATTGAAGAAACTATTATTGCCCTAACTTCTTCTTGCTTCTCTTTCTTAGTTTCATAAACAAGTTCATCGTGAACTTGTAAAACAAGATGAGCATCATCTCTAAGTCCTGCTTTTTTAAGAGCTTTATCAATATCAATAATCGCTAATTTAATAATATCAGCAGCTGTCCCCTGGAGAGGAGCATTAGTTGCCATTCGCTCTGCAAAAGCTCGCAGAAAAGGTGCTGGGGAAGAAATTGTTGGGAAATACCTCCTTCTACCAAAAGCTGTTTCTGTATATCCGTGCTCTTTAGCAAAGTCTCTAGTCCCATCAAGATAAGATTTTATTGTAGGAAATGCTTCAAAATATTCTTTGTAAAATTGTTCTGTTTTTTCTTTTGTTGTTCCAAGGTTCTTTTGTAAAGCCTGAACACCCATGCCATATATTATTCCGAAATTTATAACCTTTGCATTACGTCGCATGTCAGGAGTGACTTCGTTTTGTGGAACACCAAAAACCAAAGACGCCACGGAAGCGTGGATATCATCCCCTCTTTCAAAAGATTCAAGCAACCTACTATCCCCAGAGAGCATAGCTAAAACACGAAGTTCTATTTGAGAGTAGTCACAACCTATGAAGATGTGACCCTTGTCTGCCAAAAACCCATGTCGAACTTCTTTACCCCAATCTCCTCCGGCAGGCAAAGTTTGCATATTAGGATCATTTGAAGAAAACCTTCCTGTAGTCGTGCCGTGTTGTAAAAATTTAGCATGAATTCTGCCGTCCTCTGCCACGTGCTTCAAAAGACTCTCAACATAAGTAGTCAGTATCTTTTGTATTTCACGTTGTTCAAGAATAAGAGGTATAACAGGGTGCGCTTCACGAAGAGCTTCGAGAGCTTCAGCATTTGTAGTAAAAGCACCGCTTTCTTTTCTTTTACCTTTTGTTTTAAGACCCAGAGTATCAAACAGGAGTCCTGAAAGTTGTTTTGGAGAATTGAGGTTTATAGAAACACCAACCATAGCTTCTACTTCTTTTTCTATTTCTCTCAATCTTTTTTCTATTGAGGTCTTCATTTTTTCAAAATGACCCTTATCGATCAAGATGCCTCTGTCCTCCATCTCTTTAACCAAAGGAATCAAAGGCTCTTCAATTTCAGAAAAAACTTTTGTTAAATTTCTTTTATTTAATTCTTCTTGAATAGTTTTCCAAGCCTCTAATAGAGAATTTGTTTTTGTCTTTTGTAAAACTGTCTCATAGTCAGCATTGGTATTTTCAGAATACAAAACCCAGAGAGCTATAGCTGTCTTTCTAAGCAACTCTTCATCTATATCTTCGATTTCTTTTTGTTCTTCTTGTATAGAAAAAATACTTTTTATTCTATGACCAAGACTTCTAAACTCATACTTTTCAAATAATTCCAAAAGTTTCTTGGTATCAACCTCTTCTTTATAAGACTTTTCAGGGAGAGAATACTCTATAGGAGCATCCCGACGAATAGTTGCTAAGGTTTTTGAAAAGAAAGCATCTTCTTTGTGTTCCTCTAAAATACCTACCATTCTTTCTGAAACCCCAGCTTTTATAACAGCATTTCTATCCTTTTCTAGTGTTTTGTATAAATTCTCAATCGAATTAAAAACACTCAATATAGTTGTAGCTGTTTTTTCTCCTATACCAGGAACACCGATGATGTTATCAGATGCATCACCTCTGAGCCCTTTATAGTCAACAAGCTGTAACGGGCCAAAACCAAACCGTTCTTTAACCATATCTTCGTTATATAGAACAGTATCGTTTAGTCCTTTCTTTAAGGTAAACACTCTTACCTTGTCTCCATCAATAAGTTGCATAGTATCCATATCCCCTGATGCAATTATGATATTTAGGTTTTTCTCTTTTTTATATTTTTCTACCAAAGTCCCTATAACATCGTCGGCCTCAAAACCTTCAGCGTCTAACACTGGTATACCAAATGCTTCAAATAAAGTACGCGCGCTTTGAAGTTGAACTACAAGAGCATCCTCTGCTTTTACTCGCCCTGCTTTATAGCCATCATATACTTGGTGGCGAAATGTTGGCTTTGGCAAATCAAAAGCCGCAACAATATAGTCAGGTTTAAAATTCTCTATTATCTTAAGTGTCATTGTTGTAACACCATAAAGAGCACCTGTTGGCTCCCCCGCACTTGTAGTGAAAGATGGTAGAGCATGATAAGCACGGTGAATAATCGCGTGCGCATCAAGAATAACTAGTGTTTTTTTATTTTCTTTCTTCATAGGAAATAGGTCCTTCTATTTTTCTAATATCACCATCGTGTTCCAAAATAAAAAGTGAGGCATGATTTTCTGATAAAGTTTTTGGGAGTCGTTCTGGCCACTCTAACACAATAAGAGTATTTTTCTTCTCTAAAAGAGAATTGAAGCCTATTGGACCAAGCTCTTCTTCTCCATCAATCCTATAAGCATCAATATGAACCATTTCTTCGAAGTCACCTTTTGAAGTTTTGTACCATTTAGCAATAACAAAAGTCGGACTTACTATCTTTTCACTTATTCCTAACTCTTGTGCAACAGCTTGAGTAAGAGAGGTTTTACCTGCTCCAAGGGGGCCAGAGAGGGCGATAATAGTAGCCCCACTATCATTTTTTTGAGTATTTGAAAGCACTAAAGAAGCAACTTTTGGCAACTCTTCTTCCCTATAAGACATCTTCATATACAGGATTCTAACACAAAACCCCGCCACAAGGGCGGGGTTTTGTTTAGGATAAAAAGCCTTTATTAGTCTCGCTTTTTATATAGTTGTCTTCCTAGAACAATAAGGGCAAGGATGACCAAGATGAGAATAAGCCATCCGAGTAATGTTGAAGGGAAAAATGATGAGATACCAAATGCACTAGCACCAAAGTTGTTTGTATTTGGACAGTCGTTTGAAACTGTAACTAGTGAATATGCTATAGCATCTTCTTGAGCTTTGTTAGTAGGGTTTGTATAAACCACTGTTGCTGTAGTAACAGCAAGGTTTCCAACAACAGCACTTGTATTTACTCGTGCACGAACTTGTAGTGAGCCTGTTCCACCTGCTGGAATATTTCCAAGAGCGATAGTCACAGTTCGATCTACTACTTCATAGTCTCCTCTTGAGCTATTTATAAATGTAAGCTCTTTTGGATGAGTAATTCTAAGTACTGCATTTTGAAGTGTTTGACTACTGATGTTTTTGTAAGAAACAGTGTAATCCATTTCTCCACCAACACACATTCTGTCATAAACATTTTCAACACGTAGCTCTAACAAAGAAGCATTACTTCTGGCAACAACAACATCTCTATTAACCACTTTAGTGATTACTTTTACAGGTGTTGGAGTTGGAGTAATAGTACCTTTTTGTGTTTGTAGTCTTACGATATCGCCATAAGCAGTACCGTTTTGGTTTTGAACAACTGTTCGGTAGTAATAAACAGCTCCAGGAGTAAGGTTGTTTAATCCCTCACTAATATATGTACTAGAGTTGTTATTTACTGACTGAGTATTTGTTCTAGATCCTAGAGAACCACTTGTTCCCCATTCAAACCATGCTGTTGTACTGTATGTAGAATTTGGAACTGCAATACCATTAAGGCGAGCAGAACTTTGTCCTAATATAGTAGCGACAGTAGTTATAGCTTGTGGTTGAGTGTTATTTATAACTTGATTGTATTCACTATCATCGTTATAGGTAGAACAACCTGGATCTGCTGGGTAGTCACGAAGACCATCGCCATCGTTATCGTATCCATCATTACATTGGTATGTATATGTAGGAGTTTGATTAACTGTTACAAAAACAGTTTGTGTTCGACTTACTCCACCACGAACCCCTTGGAGAACATAGTTTCGTGAACTATAGATAGGACCGAATGATCCTGAACCGTCTACTGGGTAAGACACCCCGTCGATAGTTACATAGTCACAACCTGTTGTACTCCAATAAAGTGTTGTGTATCCACCAGAAGTTACATATGTAGGTGAAGCATAGAAGCTATCAATTACACATTGTGTATTAACTTGGTCATACTCATCATTATCTGTAGAAGATGAACAACCTGGATCACTTGGGTAGTCACGAAGACCGTCCCCATCGTTATCGATGTTGTCATTACACTGATAGTTTTGAACTACTATTACGTTTGAGATTTTAAATCGAGCAACAAGTTTACCGTAATCTCCGGCACCTACTGTCCCTACATTAAAACCACTTCCGAATAATTCACTTCCACTAACAGCGCTTCCTGCACTATTTGCTCCTGGGTACCATTTAGCATCAATGAAGGTCACTGTTTGTGAGCTTGAAATACTAACTGATGCATTTCCAGAAACTGTTGATGCATTTGTAGCACTAACACTTCCACTAAAAGAAGCAGAAGTTGTTGGTCCTTGTACTTGAGGACTTATACGGATAGTTGTGCCTTGTGCGGCAGTACTACCTGTATTGTGATAAAAGATATGCACACCAATAGTGCCATCTGCACTACCTGTGGCTGTTGGTTGCCAACATCCGTTTATAGCAACTTGCTGACATGTACCTGTAGAAACAGTAACAGTCGGCATTTCGCCCGGACTATTGAACACTGCAGCTGCAGAAGCAGGGCTAGCCAATAGAGCTAGACCAAAAAATGCAGTTAGTGTTGAATAAATAAATTGTTTCATAAATTTTTTTCTCATCTCTTTCTTAATTTCGACACTGGTATTATAGCAAATAATGCCTCTTTTGTCAATACCATTCTTTAACTCCCTATCTGAGACAGATAAGGTCCTAAAGAATAAAAAAGTGCCGGTATAAACCAGCACTTTTGAAAATAAATAGTTAAAACTATTGCCACAATGGTCCCTGGTTGTAAATCGGGTTTGTAGTAGGAAGAAGGTCGAGCGGACCTTGGTTGATAACTTGGCCAGAACCGCGAGTCCTTCCATTACCAAACCACTCATTACCAAACCATCCGGCAGTAAATGCTACGAGATGGGTCCCTACTTTAAACCAAGCTCTTTGGCCTAAGGGCTTTCTTTTTTTAGAAGGAAGCTTCTGATAATGCTCATAGCAGATGTGATCTTTATCACAACCACAAGATGTTTGTTGATTAGCAGCATAACTTACAACCTTTTTCTGAGGTTCAGGACAACTACAGGAAGCCTGATTTTCAGGTTGCTGGTCATCCATATCCACATCGTAGGACAGTGAAGTGTTTTTTGTTGAAGCGAATGTATTATTATTCGTATTCAAAAAGAAATTATTCTGCACCTCCTTGTAGCTGTCATGCCTCTCATAGACAGTGTCTGAAGTATGGATATACTTAGTTTTTCCGGGAACATTAACATATTCCACCTCTCTCTCTTTTACAGAAGGAGCTGCGGGTTTTATATCTTTTTCCGGATAACCAAAATTCCAACAATAAACACTCAGGACTGGCTCTTCCCAGCCGGGATAAAACAAACCTGCTTCGCCAGGCTTGGCTTTACGCGTCCAGCGACCCCATTTTTGATTTTTTACGTCCCAATATGAAACGGTATAAAGCTTGTTGGGGTCCAGGTCTGCGGTGTAAAGTTTTTGCACCAGGTTATTGAGAATATCATCTGTAATGACGTCGAAGCTTTTATACTTCGCATTAAACTCAGTAATGCAGGCTTTAAAGCCTACATTAAACTGGCTTACTGTCATTGTGATCAGTGACGGATCAGGATTTGCGGATGTAAGCCAAGCAACAGTGCTAGCTTCATTCTGCTTTCCTTGTTCCTTGAGAGTTGCGTCCCTTATTTCAGACGCTTTAACTATTTGTGCGCTTAAAAGCGCGAAGATTACAAAGAGCAAACTTATTTTTTTCATGATTCATAGTTTTAAATGTATAGAAAAAAGTTTTTTGATTTCTAATATATCATAGCATATTCTATCTACTTTGTCAAATATGATTATCTCCTCTTTTCTCTGGTCAAAAAGCCTCCGATTTTCAACAAAAAAACATATAAATAATATATACTGTAAAGACAATGGTCCGTTTCGATGAAGAAGAACAACAAAAGCGTCTCAAAGAGCTCCGCGATGGAGAAGAAGAGAATCTTATCGCCTCTCTCGCTGGGAGTACTTATGGTATTTCTTATATTGATCTAACAGCTCAGTCTATAGACAATGACGCTATCAGGCTTCTAACAGAAGACGAAGCTAAAAATATGGAAGTGGGTCCATACAAACTTGTTGGTAAAAAACTTTTTCTAGCAGTACGTTCCCCTGTTGCAGACGGAGCAATAAAAGCAAAAGAGTTGCTTGAAGCCAAAGGCTTTGTAGTGACATTCGTTATGGCTAGTCGCAAAAGTATTGAAAAGGTGTGGAGTCGTTACCAAGATCTGTCTTTCGCTACAACAAGTCGCAGTGGTGGACTAGATATTGCTCCCAACGTCCTCAAGGAACTAAGTCAAAAAATAAAAACTACAGCAGATGCAATATCTGAAATAGAACTCGCAATAAATGAAAAAGATGCCAAACAACACATCTCTAGGATTCTAGAAATAATTCTTGGTGCTGGTATAGGTATCGGTGCTTCTGATGTACACATAGAACCTATGGAGGAAACAGTGGAACTTCGATTTCGATTGGATGGAGTGTTGCGCGTCATTACACACTTTGATTTTGATACTTATAAACACATCAACACTCGTATCAAACTTCTCTCAGGGTTAAAGCTCACTATCTCAAGCAACCCTCAAGACGGACGCTTCAGTGCATTTCTACCCGACATTGGTAGCGAAAAAGAAATAGAAATAAGTTTCCGTACATCTCTTATTCCTGGAGCCTATGGAGAGAGTATCGTGCTTCGTATTCTTAATCCAAAATCAATTCACGTAAAACTAGATGAGCTCGGTATTAGTACTCCTTTATATACCCTCTTTACTGAACAAATCAAAAAACCAAACGGGATGATACTTCTCACTGGTCCAACAGGTTCTGGTAAAACAACAACGCTTTATGCTTTCCTTCAACAAATATATTCTCCGGAGAAAAAAATAATCACTATCGAAGACCCTATCGAATACCACCTACCGGGTATTACCCAAACTCAAACTGATCACAAAAAAGGTTATACATTTCTAGAAGGACTCAGATCATCTTTGCGACAAGACCCAGATGTCATCATGGTTGGAGAAATACGAGATCCAGAAACAGCAAAGATAGCGGTGGAGAGTGCGCTCACTGGTCACTTGGTTTTCTCTACACTCCATACTAATAATGCGCAAGGTGTTATTCCTAGACTTATTGATCTAGATGTAAACCCAAAGATACTGGTCTCTGCTCTTACTCTCTCTATCGCCCAGCGACTCGTACGAAAACTTTGTACTAGCTGTAAAGAAGCTAGGCCTGTTACAGAAACAGAAAAAGCTCACATAAATCGTATCTGGGATGATGCAGTATCAGAAGGAAAAGATATGGCGAGCTTTGGAGTTAATAAAGACGTTCAATCTCTATGGTCTTCAAAAGGTTGTAGTGAGTGTAACAATACTGGATACAAAGGACGTATTGGTATTTATGAATGTATCAAAACTGACGAAAATATAGAAAAAATAATTACACAAAGCCCAAGTGAGCGTGATATCAAAAAAATATCTGAATCACAAGGACTCCTTGATATGAAAGAAGATGGTCTTATAAAAATACTTCAAGGTGTAACTGATTTTGCAGAGGTGGAGTCTGTGGTGGACTTAATAGAAGACTAGGGTCGCTCGCTGGGTAGTAGTCGTATAGCTGTCGGTGTTTTTCTGCTGAAAAACGACCTGCTTTTCGTCTCAGTCAGCCTCAAAACACACCTATACGACTACTACCCGAGCTCGCTTGAGAAAATAGAACAGTCCTCGTTTAAAAAGCGATATACCTATCTCCTCGCTTGGTGAAAAAACATAAATAAAAGAGAAGTAAAAACTATATTATTTACGCACCGAGGACTGTCTGAGCGAAGCGAGTTCCGCAGGAAGTAAGTAGTATAGTTTTTAATGGGCAATAAAAAAACCAACGGTTACGCTGGTGTTTTGAATAACTACTCTATTCGCTTAAAAGCTTTATCAAAATAAAGAGTATGTTCAGTAGTCTTCTCCCCTGGGTCTGGCAACATAGCTTCGTAGTATTCTGTTCTCTCTACTTTTATTTCATAACCACCGTTTTTACTTTTTTCCCATGAAATAATTTCCATAGAAACATCATCGGTTACATCGTTCAAGATGCTATTAGCTATCTTATCTGGTAACCCTTTTTCTTTATCGAGTTTATTTAAAATTGAAGAAAACATATCTTTATATCTTTTAATGAACAATATTGTTAACAAAAAAACATAAATCTCTAAACAGTCCGTATAAGGACGAGGCCTTATACGTAAAGTATGATTGTAGGATAGCTCCAGTCGAAACCAAGGCGTCCTGCGCCTACACTTAGAACCGGAGGCTGACTGCTTAGAGATTTATGTCTTCTTGATGTAAAATACCTGTGTATTTATTTCTGGTATCATCATAGCATAATCACAAAATATGTCAAGCACCCTCAACAATACCCCATTTTCTAACGGCCCCCACGACGCAAAAGCTTTGCGGGGCGAGGAAGAGCAATTTTCTGACAATGTTCTTCGTCCGCAATCTTTTGATGACTATGTTGGACAAGAACACATCAAAAAAAATCTATCTGTGCTCATTGGAGCAGCCAAAGAACGTGGTCACAACCCGGAACATGTGCTTTTTTATGGGCCACCAGGACTTGGTAAGACAACACTAGCGCATGTTATTGCAAGAGAAGTTGGAGCTAATATCAAAATCACTTCTGGTCCATCTATCGAACGTGTCGGTGACCTTGCCGCTATTCTTACAAATCTCCAACCAGGCGATATGCTTTTTATAGATGAGATTCATAGACTCAATAAAACTATTGAGGAAGTGCTCTATCCTGTTATGGAAACTGGCAAACTCGACATCATGATTGGAAAAGGACCAAGCGCAAGAACAGTGCAACTAGACCTCCCGCCATTTACTCTCCTTGGTGCCACAACAAGATTTGGAATGCTCTCGGCGCCACTACGAAGTCGTTTCTCTGGTGGAGCATTTCGACTTGAGTTCTATACCCCTGATGAAATAGGGACTATTTTAAATAGAAGTGCTTCAATTCTTGGGATTAGTCTCCCATCACATGCTATGGAAAATATTGCACAGCGCAGTCGACAAACTCCTCGTATTGCCAACTATCTACTGCGACGTGTTAGAGACTATGCACAAATGCATAAAAGCGAAATAAACGAAGAAGCGGTTAAAAGAGCTTTTGATATGCTTGGATTGGACGAACACGGTCTTGGCGCTCAAGATATATCGATAATGAAAACTATTATTGAGAAATTTGGTAATGGACCAGTGGGTATCAAAAACCTTGCTGCAGCACTTGGAGAGGATGAAGGCACTATCGAAGATGTTATAGAGCCATACCTTATACAGCTCGGATTCTTAGAGCGTACTCCTCGAGGACGAACACTGACAGAGAAAGGAAAAGAGTATTTGAAAAAGTAATGCAAAACCAAGATAAAAAAATTATTGCTATTGATCCAGGGTACGACCGCTGTGGCGTCGCTATTGTTTCAGAAACAGATGGCAAACCAGTTGTTATTTTCTCTGACTGTATCACTAGTACAAAGTCTGATGATCACTACCACAGACTTGCTGACATCTTCAAACAACTTGAATCTTTAATAAAAGAATACAAACCATCGCACCTTGCTATCGAAACACTCTTTTTTTCTGTTAATAAAAAAACTGCTATAAAAGTAGCTGAGGCTCGCGGGGCAATACTAGTATTGGCCGGAGTTAAAAATTTAAGTCTTATAGAACTCTCCCCTCAAGCAATCAAGGTCTCTATGACAGGCTCAGGAAACGCTTCAAAAGAACAAGTAAATAAAATGGTGCGCCTCACAGTCAAAATACCTGAAAAAACAAAGCTTGATGATGAAATTGATGCTATCGCAGTAGGTGTAACAGCGCTACAAAACTTAAAGATGCACAACATAGAGAAAAGACTTGCAAAGTAAAACGTATTTTGATACAACTTATACCATTATAAAGATATAAAAATATATTATTTTCAATGAGCGATTTTGATACAAGCGAGATAGTAAACGAAGAAGAGGTAGCTGACCTAGGTATAAAGAAAAAAAATGATGTTGATATAGGCGTTGACCCTGATGCTATATTAGACCCGGAAGAAATCATAGATACTCCATTAGAAGATGAAGAAAAAGATGTTGATGATGAAACAGTGCTTGGAGTAGACAAAGATATTGTAGATTATATGTTTAGCCAAAGCGATCACGAATAATTCTTAACCCCCTCTATTGAGGGGGTTTTTGTTATAAAGATTTCCTCCAAAACTTATTCAGGTTTTCCTCTGTAATCTCTTCTGTCATTTTATTTTTAAAATACTGTCTTTGTTCTTTGTTGAGTTGAAACATATAAGAAAAACGTTTTTCCCAACGTCTTTCTTTTATAGAAAAACTAACGACATCTTTACTATCGGTAATTTCATTGAAATCTATTAGTGCCATATTCCCCTCTGAGTCCAGCCCATTATTAACCGTAAAATTGTATACGGTATCTGCAAATCCATATTGCCAAAAGTACTTAATCTGATTTATATATGCATTTATTATCAATTCCATCTTCTTATTGTTTTTTAAAAACATATAAATAGGAATGCGAAGGTCCTGTGTATATTCATTAGAATTAATAACTACAGGACCTGCTAGGGTATTAAAATCAAAATTTGTTTCTTTTAATTTTCCTACTATAGAAAAAGATTTACTATTTTCAATATCCAAATTCTTAATAGTTTTATTAATTTTAAATAACTTCCTGGGATCTGAGGTAACTATTCTCAACGCCCTACTTAAGAAAGATCTCTTTCTTTTTAAAACCCTTCCTTCTTTGTATTCATATACATTATAAGTCCAACCGGAACCAATCTTTTTCATATTATTTAACTTCTTCAAAATCTAACGAACAAGAATTTATACAATAATGTTTTCCTGTAGAAGTTTCTTTGTCATCAAAAAGGTGCCCTAAATGGGCATTGCATTTGGCACACACGACTTCTGTACGCGGGTATCCGAGCTTTTTATCCTCTCTATATAACACTGATCCTGGTATGGCGTTTTCAAATGCCGGCCAACCACGAAGCCCTACGGGGCCAACAGAAGAATTCAGCTTATTTCCTGATTCAAAAAGAAGTGCCCCACATACCTTGCACCTGTATCCCCCTTCTTTTGTATTATCCCAATATTTATTTTGAAAAGGAGTCTCTGTGCCACCATGCTGTGTCACACTTAATTCTTCCTCAGTGAGCGTCTTTAGATTTTGTTCTTTGTCCATAAATAAAGTATACACTACTTGACTATGGTACTAAAAAATGATATAATATAATTAAACAAAACTATATAAAAATGAGTCCTTTAACTATTTGTGTTATAGCATCAGCAACTGGTGCATACCTTATTTGGGGATACCAGGCAACAAAAAAAAGTTTGAAGCCCGGTGAGGGTCCTAGCTTTTCTTCCCTACTTTTATGGTCAGTGATAGATACTATAATGTGGGTAAATACAGCCAGGGCTAAAAATGATCAGTCCTTGATAGCAACATATACAATACTTACTGTTACCCTTACCTTATTACTTATTGCAAAGAAAAGGTTTGGTTGGACCAAGACAGACTCTTTGGTTGCCTGCATAGCGTTTGCCTGTTTATTAATCAGCTACCTAACAGAGCCTGTCGTAGGTGTCTTATGTGGGGCACTCTCTATATCTGCGGCAGGAATTCCAAACCTTACAGGAATCTCAAAAAACAAACCTACAAGGTTATTGTATTTAACGATATTTTTTTTCTTGATTGGGCCATTATTAAGTATACTTAGTGTATATATAAATAGTGGCTCTTTTAAGGATTATATTTATCCTACTATCGCTTCTTTGTACTGGCTACTTGCTTTATTTATAGCGCTATCTTATTCAAAAGAAAAAGTTTTTTGATGACTGTCTTTTGCAAAAATCCGGCATAATTTGCCGGATTTTTTTATTTCTTATTTTCTCTTTTTTCTACACACTTAACACAACCGCAACTCTTAGGCTTGATATGCTCATCCCAATATTCTTTACCATAATCATAGTTAAGCTCTTCCCCTACCTCTATTGATCTCTTTGCATAAACAAAGATTCTTCCTTTTATAATATCAACTTCGCAATTAGGTCGGCATGAGTGGTTAATATAGCGAGCAGTATTTTTTCTATCTGTTCCGTCTACGTGTCTGTTTTTTGATGTCTGGAAAAGATATCTTCCTCCGCGACGATTTGCTTCAGCATCATTTATAACCTCTCCTACATACTCAATAATACAGTCACCTTTTTTCATTGGTACTTTTGCAAACAGTCCAATTCCATTGACTCCCTTTTTGGTGGCTAGGTCTTGAGGATATTTGTAAATAGGTACATTTTTAGGAGCTACTAATTTTTTCTTAACTATTTTCTTTTTCATAAAGTTAGATTGTAACACGATTATTTAAACCATTTTGCATATATACCAGTAGCGAGAACTCGTTTTGAACCCTCTTGTTCAATACCAATATCACCATAAGTAATAGAACCCTTTTGTTCTTTGAGTGATTCGCCTAATATTTCTGCGAATGTTCTAGCGCTATAACCAGAAGCATATCCGTTCAGTATCACTAGACGAGCCTTTTTTGATAATAGGCTCGGAATAAAAGAAAGTAGCTCTGATAGAGACTCTTCTATTTTCCAGACTTCTCCTTTAGGGCCACGACCAAAAGCCGGTGGGTCCATAACTATTACGTCGAACTCCTCTCCTCTTTGAATGAGTCTCTTAACATAACGCATAGTGTCTTCACACACAGTTCTTACTCCGTCGTCAGCAACACCAGAGAGAGCCATGTTTTGCTTAACAACAGCAATAGTTGTCTTAGAGGCATCTATATGAGTAACATCCATTCCAGATATAGCTCCAGCTATACTTGCCGCCCCTGTGTACCCAAAAAGGTTTAACATTTTAAGACCTTTGTTTTTATTACCCAAATCAATAATCTGGTCCCATTGGTGTGAGTGCTCTGGGAAAACACCTAAATGCTTGAATCCGTTACAAGAGAGTTCAAGCTTCATATTTTTATATGAAAATTCCCATTTGTTTGGAAATCCTTTATCTAGTTTCCATCTTTGACCCTTGTCTGCCCAAACAAATTGGGCTTGAGACTGAGACCAAAGAGAAGCATTTGTTTTTTTCCAAAGAACTTGTGGGTCTGGTCTATCAGTAATGATCTGGCCGAAACGCTCAAGCTTCCTCCCCTCACCTGAATCTATTAATTCATAATCAACCCAAGATTTAATTGTTATATCCTCTCTTTTCATCCCATTAGAAATCTGGTTATTCATATAATGTTTATAATACGCGTATTGATATATTTCTCAAGTAATTTCTAACGGGACAGGTTTTTTTACTTTTTAAAGATTTGATTTAATGCACCAGCCAAACTAGGATAACTAAAAACAAAACCTTTATCTATTAGTTTTTTAGGGGTAACCTTTTGATTTTTTGTAATTTCTTCAAAGAATTCACCAAAAATTTTTCTAGCTAAAAACTTAGGTAGGGTACCAATAACCTTTCTATGCATTGCCGAACCTAGAGATTTCATAAAAGAACTATGTCTTACTGGTTCTGGTGAACAAGCATTGAAGACACCCTGAAGAGTCGATGTTTCAATTGCAAAAAGATAAGTATTTACGATATCTTCTTCATGAATCCAAGACATCCAGAAGTCACTTTTTTTCATTTTTAAAAGAAAACCAAATTTAGCTGACTTTGTAAGCTCAGACAAAAATCCTCCATGACCCAAAACAGGTGCAGTCCTAACACAGACCGTTCGTACTCCATACTCAGTAGCCCTTTCTGCTATCTTTTCCCAATCCTCTACAACATCAGAAAGAAAACCCGATCCTCTACTGCAAGACTCATCACACTCATCCTCGCCAGTGTCCCCATAATAACCAACAGCCGAAGCACAAACAAAACAAGACGGTTTATTTTTTGTATTCTTTATTGTTTCAATAATATGTCTTGTGCTTTCTGTTCGAGATGTAGCTATATCTTTTTTACTTTTTTCAGTCCATTTTGTAGCAATAGGCCTACCCGCTAGATTTATAACCGCGTCTGTTTTCTCTAGAACATCATAAGGTAAAGGATTGGTTGTTATGTCGCACTGTATAAAAAACAACTCAGAGTGTGTAATCCTTGGAGCTTTGATATCAACCACAACAACACGGTTTCCTAGAGATAAAAGCTTTTGTGACAATAAGGTTCCTATATATCCACTTCCTCCGGCGATTACTATAGTCATATAAGCTATATTCTAACACGTAACACAAAGCACTTCTTATTAACACAACGGATGCAGACTTTCGTCACGGGTATTGCCAAAAAGATATTAATACGTAGTATAAAGCCCATGAAAGCCCTAGAGAACACATTCTTATATATACTCAACGTTTTGTTGTTTATTGTCGTTTCTTTGATTTTTTTACCGTCTTTTTTTGCGGTAACCTATTTAGAAAAAACCTGGTCAAAAATGCTTGGTGATCTGTTTAAGCTTTAAACTATTTTTATAAATCTATTTTTTCCTATTTTATAGATGCCGCTATAAGAGCCTTTCAAATAAGATTCTTCTATTCTCTCTTTTGACTCAAAATTCATTACCGCCCCTGATTCAACAAGTCTTCGAAGTTCCCCTTTTGAAGAAACCAATCCTTCTGCTAAGAAAATAGTTTCAAGTGTTCTCCCTTCTGCTCTTACCTCTTTTATTTCGTCAGATACTTCTTTTTTATTAAACAGTGTCACAAACACCTCTTCTGCTTTTTGTGCTTCTTTCTCAGATGTACAAATACGAGTAATCTCATATGCTAGACGCATTTTTATATCACGAGGATTAGCCCCTTGATTGAGTTCATCGCTAATGGTCGCAACTTGTGCCGGCATATAGTCAGTACAAAGTTCAAAACCTGGAACAATGAGACCATCAGTCCAATTCATAATCTTTCGATACATATCAATCGGTGTATCCATAAGGCTTATCATATTTCCAGTAGTCTTACCCATTTTTGCGCCAGTAGAGTCTTCGAGAAGTTTTGTGGTTACCACAAATTTCTCTTTGTTTTTAAGGCTTTTTAAAAGAGTACGCCCTGCAAGCATGTTAAATAACTGGTCATTGCCCCCCACCTCTCCATCAACACCCATGGCAACACTGTCGTAGCCCTGCATAAGAGGATACATAAACTCATGAATATATATAGGTTTTTCTTCTTCTATCCTTCGAGCAAACATATCTCTTTTGAGCATTTGTTCGACAGTCATCTGTGATGCTAAATTTAAAACATCAGCAAACTTCATTTTACCTAACCATTTGTTGTTAAATTTTACTTGAGCAGAGTTTTTTCCAGAAAAACGTATGAATTTTGATGCTTGTTTTTTATAAAGTTTTAAATTTGATTTAATTTCTTTTTCAGAAAGAGGTTTTCTGGCAGAGAGTTTATCTGGGTCTCCTATCCGAGCAGTGAAATCCCCTATCAAAAAAATGATTCTATGGCCTAAGTCTTGAAATTGACGCAACTTGCGAAGCCCTATACTGTGCCCAATATGTAGGGTTGGAGCAGTAGGATCAAAGCCAGCATAAATAGTAAGCCCTCTACCAGAATTAAGCTCCTTTTTAAGGAATTCAACGTTTGGGATAATAGTTTCCACCCCTTTTGTAAGAAGTACCTCTATCTGCTCGTCTTTAGTCATATATATTGCTATTCTAGCATTTTTTAGTTGGTTTTTTAAATCATTCTCTAGTACGATATACCTATGAAACATTTGTCTAACAAAAAAATAGTTCTGGTGCTTTTTACTCTTTTATTTACCTTTTTTGGTGGAACGCTTTTATGGGCGGCAGTTATTAAACTACCCGACCTATCAAACTTTGAATCTAGAAAAATAGCCAACTCTTCTAAAATAGTAGACCGAACAGGAGAAGTTGTTCTATATGATATACACCAAAGCGTCCGTCGGACAGAGATCCCGTTATCAGAAATGGGAGAATATATTAAGCAAGCAAGTATCTCTATTGAAGATGAAAAATTTTATTCACACAACGGAATACGCCCAACCTCTATAGCAAGAGCTGTTTTTGTAAACGTAACAAAAGGAAGTCTTTCTCAAGGAGGCTCTACAATCACTCAGCAAATAATAAAAAACACTCTTTTAAATACTGATAAAAAAATAACTAGAAAAATAAAAGAGTGGGTTCTTGCAGTTAAGCTAGAGAAACAGTTTTCTAAAGAAGAAATCCTAGAAATTTATCTTAATGACAATCCTTACGGAGGAACTATTTATGGTGTTGAAGAAGCCTCTCAGGTATTTTTTAGTAAACACTCAAAAGACCTTACTATTGCCGAAGCTGCTTATTTGGCAGCTATCCCCCAAGCACCAACATACTATTCTCCTTCTGGAAAGAATAAAGATAAGCTGGAGTCAAGAAAAAATACCGTTCTAAAGAAAATGAATGAACTGGGTTACATTAACGCAGAACAATACGAGCAAGCAAAAAAAGAAGTTGTTGTTTTTAATACTCAAACACAAAATAGCATAAAAGCACCACACTTTGTTTTTTACATATTAGATTATCTACAAAACCAATACGGTGAAGATGTTATGGAAAATGGTGGTTACACCATAACCACAACAATAGACTACGAATTGCAAAAAACGGCTGAAGAGTTAATTCTAAAAAACGCACTAGAAAACGAAAAAACACTAGGTGCTACAAACAGCGGTCTCTTAGCTATAGACCCGAACACAGGGCAAATACTGGCAATGGTTGGATCTAGAGATTATTTTGATAAAAAGATAGATGGTGCCTATAACATAGTTACAGCAAAAAGACAGCCAGGTTCATCTTTCAAACCTTTTGTTTATGCAGCGGGACTACAAAAAGGATACACACCTGAAACAATACTATTTGATGTTGAAACAGAGTTCTCAACCACGTGTTCTTCTAATCCTAGCTCTTGTTATAACCCTGATGATTTCGACGGCTTGTTTAAAGGGCCAATATCTATAAGAAGTGCCCTAGCAGAATCAAGAAACGTTCCTGCTGTTAAAATGCTTTATTTAGTTGGAATGGACGACGCGCTCTCTATGGCAAAAAGCCTAGGTATAACAGGACTCGGAGATAAATCACAATATGGATTATCTCTTGTTCTTGGTGGAGGAGAGGTTTCATTATTAGACATGACAGGAGCTTATGGTGTTTTTGCAACAGGGGGTATAAAAAACAAACCAGCAGGAATCCTTTCTATTAAAGACCGAGATGGAAATATTGTTGAAGAATTCGAGGCTACCCCAACACAAGTACTCGATAAAAATGTTGCCTTGAATATAAACGATATTCTTTCTGATACACAAGCCCGAGCACCAACCTTTGGTAGTAGTTTAAATGTCCCAGGAACAGCTTTTAAAACAGGAACCACAAACGACAATAAAGATGCGTGGATTATGGGTTATAGTCCAACAGTTGTTGTGGGTGTTTGGTCTGGTAATAATGATAATAAACCAATGAAAAAAGGAGGTTCTGCTGTCTCCGGTCCAACATGGAAAACATTTATATCAGAAGTTATAAAAAAATACCCAACAACTAGTTTTGAAAAGCCTATGCCAGACCCAGAGTATTTGAACTTAAAACCGGTATTAAGGGGTCAATGGATGGGAAACAAGAGTGTTTGGATAGATAAGGTAACAGGTAAGCTAGCAACTGAAAACACACCTCTTGAAGCTCGAGAAGAAAAAATAATAACAGACGTTCAAGATATTCTTTATTGGGTTAACAAATCTTCTCCTAGGGGTCCAGCACCGTCAAATCCTTATTCTGACCCACAGTTCACACTTTGGAACAGTGGGGTTCAGTCTTGGTGGGAGCAAAACAAATACAGATATACAACAATAACAGAAGTAGACCTGCCTACTGATTATGAAAATATTCACACAAACGATAATAAGCCTGTTATACAGATATCCGGATTACCACCAGAGATAAAAACTAGCGATAAGGTTTCTATCTCTATAACAAACCAAAATAATATCCCCCTTTCCTCTGTTGATGTTTTTATCAACGATAACTATCTAACAACGCTATCTAATCCATTTAAATTTGTTTTTAGTCCGAAAGATTATGGATACCTCCCTGGTTCTTATACTATTAAAATAGTAGCGACAAATAATATCTTTGCTAAAAATCAAAAAGAACAAGCTTTCAACATTACACAATAGTCTTAATATTAAATTTACTTAACTCTTTTATCAGCACTTCTTTTTTTAAAAGAAGTGCTGATTTTATTGTAGGAGAAACATTTAAAAAAAGTACCCCTTTTTTAATAGAAATTTGATCTGAATTTATGTTTATATTTAATAATTTACTTATTACTAAAGATACTTCTTCTTTATAAATTTCAGCCCCCTTAATCTTTTTAGATAGCTCTTCTAAAATAGAGTTAAATAAATTCATACTATCTATTTGTTGGCATTAGTAGATATAAAAATGAATTATCTTGAACACCTCTTATAACTATTGGTCTATGGGGTTCTGTACAAGAAATAGAAATACTATCGTTTTGTATTGCTTGAAAAACATCTAAAAAATACTTTAGATTAAACGAAACTTCTATTGTTTCCCCTTCTATAACAGCATCAATAGATGAATTAGAAGAACCAACATCACTGTTTTTTGAATTAATAAAAACCTTTTTATTTTTAGGGTCTATAGAAAAGACTACTTGTAAAAATTTATCTGCAAATATGGTTGATAGTCTGAGTATAGATAATAATTCTTGTTTTATAACAACTATTTTTGTTTTCTCTTCTTTTGGAACAATCATCCTGTAATCAGGGAATGATCCGTCTATTAGTCTTGTTGTAAAATAAACTCCTTTTCCATATATAGATAACTGATTTCTATTAAAAGAAATAGTGACGTTATCAGAAAAAGTATCTAAAACTCTTAAAATATCTGAAATACTTTTATAAGGTATTAATATTTTTGATATTTCTGGTATATTTTTTACTTTTATTTTTTTCTCAGCTAAACGAAAAGAGTCTGTTGCGACAAAGTTTAAACTGTCTTGGTCTGTATAAATAAAAATACTAGCTATTTCTGGTTTTATTTCAGTGGTTGCTGAGCAGAAATAAACACTCCTAATACCTTCTTGTAAAACAGAGCTTTTTATTTCAAAACTTTCTCCTTCAACTATAGGTAAAGTAGGAAATTCCTCTTGAGGTAGACACTTAATAACAGTATTGATACTGTCAGTACTAATAGTTAAATTTTCGTTTTCTAAGCTAAGTGTAATTTCCTTTTTAGAATTTATATTACTAACAACATTAGAAATGATATCCCCTTTAACAAGAACAACACCTTCTTTTTCAACCTTAGCTGGTATTTCTATTTCTATTCCAACAGCAAGGTTTGTAGATCTTATTTTAAGACTGTTTCCAGAGGCTATAAAGAGTAGGGCATGTAATGTCGGTAGGGTTAAATTTTTACCAGTCATCTTTTCTGCCAAGTTAACAGTATTTTTTAATTGTTCGGTTGTGCACTGTAGTTTCATAATTTAATTTAAAAAATAATAAGATCTGTAAGTAGTTGTGGATTGTGGAAAAGGTTTAAGTTTTTGTTTATTTATAAGGGTTTTTCTAGATAAGTATTTGTGTATTTCTTCTAAAAACATAAATAAGAAGTTTTTATTTTTTAATTTTATTCGCTCTTTATTCATAGTAATACACATATAATTAACAGTTATTTAAACAAAATTCTTATATCATCCACTTCTTTCATAAGAACAGGGTTTATCTTAAGTTCTTCTTTTATTTTTTCATAAGAGTGAATAACTGTTGTATGGTCTTTTCCTCCAAGTTTTAAACCTATTGATGGATAAGACTCATTAAAATCCTCTCTCAAAATAAACATTATTATTTGTCTAGCTTTCACTATCTCTTTTCTTCGGGTTTTTTCGTAAACAATTCTTTCATCTAGGTTGTAATAGTCAGATATTTGTTTAACTATATGTTCAAAAGATATGTTTTTCTTTGGTTTAACACTATTTCTAACTAAAAGCTTAATTTCTGTTAATGAAACAGGTTTTTGTTTCATTTCAGAGTGCATATTAATAAGGTTTATTACCCCCTCTATTTCACGAATACTTCCTGTTATAGATGAAGCAATAAAAGAAAGTATTTCCCCATCTAGAGGAATAGCTAGGTTTGAGGTTTTTTCTTTTATTATTGCCATACGACTCTCTAGGTCAGGCTCTTGTATGTCTATAGTCATACCAGCGTTAAATCTGGTTTTAAGACGATCTTCTAATCCTATAATATGATTAGGGTGTTTATCAGAAGAAAATATTATATTTTTACCCTGTTCATAGAGAGTATTAAATAAGTGGAAAAGTTCATTTTGAGTACCGTCTTTACCAGAGATAAATTGAATATCGTCAATAATTAAAACGTCAAACTTTCTATATTTTTCTCTAAAAACTACTCCTCTACTGTTTTGCACAGAAGAGACATATTCATTCATGAACCGCTCTAATGTTATATATATAACCTTTTTCTCAGGGTATATCTTTTTCATCTCATTCCCTATTGCTTGAATAAGGTGTGTTTTTCCTAAACCACTTCCGCCGTATATAAAAAGCGGGTTATAAGACTGCTCAGGTCTTTTAACAACAGCCTGAGCGGCAGCATAAGCTAGTTCATTAAAAGATCCAACAATAAATTTATCAAATACGTATCTAGGGTTTAGGTTGTCATCTCTATTTACATATAAGTCGTGCATAGGAAGCTCAGACTTTTTTTGTTCTATAGAAATATCTTGTTTTTGTTCAGAGGGGGTAAATCTACTGATTGTAAACTCCACACCTCTTATGTGGTCAGCCAAGGAAACCAAGCTTTTTAGAATAAGCTTTTGATATTTTGTAACCATCCACTCTTTTATAAAATCATTTGGTACCCCTATAAAGATTATTCCATCCTCTTCTTTTATAAGAGAGGTGTTTTTAAACCAGGTATTAAAATGCCCAGCAGAAATCTCCTTTTTAATATCTTCAAGACAGGAATTCCAAAGCTCAGAAGTAGTGCTGTTCATAGATATATCAATAATACGACGCGTGACTGTTAAATAAAAACTGTTAATATCTTGTGGATAGTGTTGATTATAGCAAAAATAACTATCCCCTGCTTAGTTGTTTAAAAGCTTGATTAAATCTTTATTATTGTGTATAGTGCTCTTACTTTATGTCTCAAACATATCAACCAAAAAAGCGAAAAAGAGCTACAACACACGGGTTTTTAGTCCGAAGTGCTTCATCTACTGGCCGAAAGGTCTTAACTGCTCGCCGACGAAAAGGACGAGCTAAAATAACGGTTTAGTCTATATGTTGCCGTCAAAACAACGGCTCTCTCGCCTAGAATTTAATGATTTTTTAGCCCAAAAGGGTGTTAGTGTTGTTTTTAATAGTCTTGGTACTCTAAAATTCATAAAAACCCCTGAAAACAAGGCTTCTGTGGTTATTTCCTCAAAAAACGAAAAAAAGGCTGTTTTAAGGAATAAATTAAAAAGAAGGGTTTATAAGGTTTTTTCTGGTTGTTTTACCGGGTTAAGTGGTTACCAGTTTGTTCTATATGCGTCAAAACAGGCTACTAAAATGGATTATAAGCAGGTAAACGAGTTGTTGGATGAACTTATTAAAAAGGCTACCAAATAGTGTTTTTATACTAATAATCAAGCTTTACAGGTTTGTTTTATCCCCTTCTGTAGGTTTTTTGCGGTTTTTACCATTTTATCCTAAACCTAGTTGTATATTTTATCCAACCTGTTCAGAATATGGAGTGCAATGTTTTAAAAAGTACTCATTTTTAAGGGCTTTTAAAAAAACAGCACACAGAATAATTCGCTGTCACCCAGGTAATGAACCCGGGGTAGATTTACCATAAAGTGCTATAATCTCTATCATGCAAACAATTTGGAATACTTTTATTTACGAACCGATCTACAATACCCTTATTTTTATAGCTCAAAATGTGGCTTTTAAAGATGTTGGGCTAGCTGTTGTTATTTTAACTATTTTAATCCGTTTTATACTAATGCCTCTTAGTAAAAAAAGTATTGTTAGTCAGTACAAAATGAGGCTTTTACAACCAAAATTAGACGCGCTTAAATCTAGAGGGTTAACAAAAGAAGAAGAGGCAAAAGAACAGTTCGCTCTTTATAAAACAGAAGGCATAAACCCTTTTTCTGGTTGTTTGTATTTGATAATTCAACTCCCTATTCTTTTTGCTCTTTATTTTTCTTTCATGAAAGGTGTTGATCAGCCAACACATTTATATAGCTTTTTAAGTACAGAAGGTCTTAAGAACACCTTTTTAGGTATTATTGATATAACTAAGCCTTTCCTACCTTTTGCTATATTGGCAGGTCTTACACAAGCAATACAGGCTTTTATTATGCCTAAACCACCAGAGACTACAGGAAATGGTTTTCAAGCACAGTTTACAAAGAGTTTATCAATGCAAACAAAGTATGTTTTGCCTATAATCATAATCTTCATATCTGCAAAACTAGCATCAGCGGTTGCTCTTTATTGGGTTATAACCAACATATTCTCTATTGCTCAAGAACTCTACTTCAGAAAATCTTTAAAGCTTAATACTAAAAACTAAATTGCCACAAAATACCAGTTTTCTTGTCTGTAAAAAATAGTAAAGACCTCTCTTCGTCTGCTCTGAGGTTTGTCATATCAAAAGAACCTTCGTCATTCTTATATATAACATCAAAAGTGTTACTTTCTGTGTATATACGAAACAGTTGGTCAGAGAAAGATATTAATCCGGCATACCAAGCATCTGGATATGTTCCAGTTTCGACGCTACTATTTCCTGCACAAATAAGGTCTTCATTTTTAAGCCAAGTACATTTCTCTGGGAGAATAGCGAGGTTTGTATTTTTTATAGAACCTGTTTTTATGTTTAGTATTTTTGCGACAAAACCATCCTTTATGCTTTCTGAATACAGCACATATTTTCCGCCTGGACTTATAGAGGCTGTTAACCCTTTAACATTGCCCACTACTCTACGAAGCCTTTTTTCTGATGTTTCGACTTTATATAAAAAACCATCAAACAACCCAGCTGCTTTTGTTTGAAGATAAATAGAATTTTTTTGTGGCCAATAAACAATCCATTCTTTTAAAGGGTTTTTAAAAATTTCTTTTATACCTTTATTAAAACTATTAGAAGTATTAAGCACCCCTTGTGTTTGTTCTGGTGTTATTCTTACAAGCTCTTTTAGGTCTGGCGAAACAGCGATACCGGTGATGTTATCAGGCATAAACACACCCTCTTTTTGAGTTCTTGTTCCATCTGGGTTTTCATTTGGTATTGGCACCGAGTATGTTCCTACAGTATTTGTCCCTTCTTTTAGAAATCTAATTATTGCTGTTTGGTTATCATCTGCAAATACAGCCTCGTAAATTGCTGGTATAAAAATATTACTTACTTGTTGTGGGGCAACATCATTTTTTATTTCATAAACAAAACCACTTTGTCGTGCTACATATCTAATAAAATAATCCGTAATAGTTTGAATTGTAGCCTTTTCTTTTGGTGATGTTGGGGGTACAGAAATCTTTTTTGTTTGCGAGAATGTTGTGTAACCAGCTATTGGGTTGGGTGTTAGTTGTTTAAAGGCAGAGTTTGTAATTTGTGTTATTTCATCAACGTTTTCGTTTGTATTTATTTGGTTATTATCAATATTTGTATTATTGTTTTGCCCTAAAGAAAAGAAAGATTTAAACCTAGATCCGGCCTGCTCTTCTTGGGAGGTGTTTTTAGTTTTAATAGCAAAATACCATACTGCTCCGCCAGCTAAACCAAGAATTATTAATATGAGTAGAATTCTTCGCATGTATAGTAATTGTACTATAAAAGATATTATTTCAAGTATGGTTTTATTGCATCAAGAGTATTTCTACCCTCGTTATAGGTTCGGTTGCTTGCCTGCTCTCCGTGAACATAAATATCACTATTTTTATTAATAGATGGGTATTTTTCTATTAAATAGTTTATAAGAAGTGCAGTAGATGTTACTTGAGCACTTGTAGGGTTTTCCCAGATAGATTTTTTCTGTTCTCTGGGTGTACCACAATCTTTAATACACGCCATAACAACTTCAACACTTATAGATGTTGTGTTTGTACTACCTTCTTTTTGGCACTTTCCACAATGATTAGTTCTTTTATTAGTACGAACTATTTGAGATATTGTTCCGTCTTTATCAACAATAAAATGGGTAGAACTCGGTGAAATAGCAAAACTTTTACCTTTAATTGTTATAGACTTCACGCCTTTTTTCCAAAGAAGACTGTTTGTTATCCACCCTTTTAAGATACTGTCAGAGTTGTTCGTACCAGCCGTGCCGTGAATCGTTATACCTTTTGGTGTTATTTTTTCACCTTCTAAAATAGAACAAATTTTATTTATAATCTTAGGTTTATTAATAACCCCCTCTCCTGTAACACTTCCTAGTTTTTCTGGACAGTCTGGGTTTGTAACATTGTGGTTTTTTGAAATGTTAGCGTAGTCTTCATTGCTATAGTTGTAATCTTCAAATTCTTCTATTTCAAAATCAACAGCTTTAATCCTTATATTATTACTAACCAACTTCGGATTAACAGTATTTAATATCAAGTATGAAGACAAGGCCACAACAAGACCAAACATGGCTTCTAGAAATCTTCCCTTTAACTTAACCTTAATATAGGGAA
>JBPOHU010000002.1:0-24932 GCA_052035195.1 Candidatus Nomurabacteria bacterium | reverse complement strand
CTAGGCTTGATACTTTAGACCATGCGTATGAAGAGATAGTTCCGTCTGAGTCTGTACCTGAGCCTGTAAGGGTAACTGAAGATGTTGGGAGGGTGATAGTTTGATCTGATCCGGCGTTAGAGGTTGGATTTTGATTTACGGGCACAGATCCAGCATTTTCCTCTATTTTGATAAGTCCTAAATATCCATATACCGCACTAGACTTTTTATTAACGTTAACAGTTATAACTCCATTAGAAGGGACCGCTCCATTTATAACCGCAACATTGTTAATGTTATCAGTAGCATTAAGTTCGACAGTAGTTGAACCAATATTATATTGTGCTGTTCTATTTACTCCATCACCAGCAATACGAGATCCATAAAATGTAAATTTATAATTAGAACCATTGTTTAAACCAGATATCAAAATTTGAGCATTATCATCTGTAACACTATTAAATGTTCCTAAGAAAAATGAATCACTCGTAACTGTAGACGGAAATGAAGATGAAGAAGTTGTACCTGCATAGTTAGCAGCATTAAAACCATTCGTAATTTGAAGAGATGAACCAGTTGAACTATTGGTACTGTCTACAAGATTAACTGTGGTATTTGTTGTTAGTGTTAAAACATCATTCCAGCCTGCTATCCCTGACGGTGTACCTCCAAAATCTATCTGAAAAATCTTATTCCCCCCAGTAGTTACTACCGGGTTAACAATAATAACCACATCATCACTCGCAGTTAATCCTCCATTGTCTGTAACAGTAAGGCGGAAGGTATGAGTACCTTGTGCTAAACCAGTGATAGTAGTAGAAGCAGAAGATGTTGATGTGATAGTACCTGCTAGGCTTGATACTTTAGACCATGAGTATGAAGAGATAGTTCCGTCTGAGTCTGTACCTGAGCCTGTGAGGGTAACTGATGATGTTGGGAGGGTGATGGTTTGGTCTGCTCCAGCATTTGCTGTTGGGGCAGTGTTAGTAGTAGAAGCAGTCGTCACAGAAACAGCAGTTGATTGTGTAGAAACATTTCCTGCTGCGTCATATGCAGAGACAGTGAATGAATATGTAGTAGAAGCAGTTAGTCCTGTAGCTGTGTATGAAGGAGTTGCAGTAGTAGCTATTTGAGTACCATTTCTAAATACTCTGTATCCTGATACTCCCACTGCGTCTGTAGATGCAGACCATGAGAGAGTAGTTTGAGTTTGAGTTGTACCTGTTGCTGATAGGTTTGTTGGTGTTGTTGGGGAGGTGGTGTCTGTTGTAGGAGGATTAATCGGACTAATATCAGTAAGATTATAAATACTACTTATTTCTGATTGAGAAAGAGCCCTATTATAAATTCGAACATCATCTATATAACCAGAAAAATATATTGTGGAATCAGTGTTTGTACTGTTTCTTCTAGCTCCAATAAGAAAATCTATACCCGGAGCAGTAACAGATCCTGGTGCTAAAGATTTTGTTAATGCACCATTAGTATAAATATGGCTAAGGCCACTAGAAGTATCATTTACTAGCACCAAGTGAATCCACTGATTTGCAGAAAGAACAGCTGTTGCTGTATTATTGGCACCACCGACAAAAGAGGAAACCGAACCTGAGCTATTTAATAATAACTGAACCTCTCTTTCATTTGCTGTAGCCTTACCAAAAACTGTTTTATTACCTGCAGGGGTTGGAGTATTAATCCAAGAAGAAACTGTAAAACTTGTTGATGGGCTCAAAAAATTAGCAGCAGAAGAGGAGGCTACGTATTGATTATTACCAAAATTTAAAGCTTGGCCGATTTTACCTGTTACAGCATTTGCACTTGAAAGGCCTACGGAGTCTCCGTGTGCTGAGCCAGCAGTATCTCTAATTTCAGATGTCGTACTCCCCCATTGAATATCAGATGTATCAAATGTATACCTAGTAACAAGTCCATTAATAGTAGAAGTTCCTCCACCCCCACCAGAAGCAGCATTGACTATCACAATTATCTGATCGGCATTGACTGCTCCTTGTGAGTCAGTGGCTGTTAACCAAAACGAGTAAGTTCCTTCTGTTAGTCCAGTAGCAGAGGTACTTAAAGAAGAAGGGCTCGTAAAGGTCATACTTGGACCTGAGACTTTAGTCCATATATAAGTCATAGAATCTCCCTCTGGATCTGTAGCTGAGCCTGTGAGAGTAACTGATGAAGTCGGCAAAGTAATAGTTTGATCTGCTCCAGCATTAACAACAGGGGCCGAGTTAGAAGCCCCAGTATTTACTATCACAATTACATCATCAGTCCCTGTTAATCCTCCACTATCTGTCACAGTGAGTCTAAATACATATGCACCCTGTGAAAGATCTGTAATATTGGTAGACGAGGAAGACGAAGAAACAATAGTTCCACCTGGTCCTGATACTTTTGTCCATGAATATGCAGAGATGGAACCTTCTTGATCTGTACCTGAACCAGTAAGTGTCAGAGAGGATGTCGGGAGGGCGATAGTTTGATCTGCTCCGGCATTAGCAGTAGGAGGAGTATTACTAGGAGGAGGATTACCTCCTACAGAGTGCTGAAGCATCCATTCATATATATTTACCGAACTAGCATTTACAGTCTCTTTATATGTCGGATTATAAAAAGCATTCCATCCACTGTGACCACCTGAATACGTAGTCCATCGTGATTCATAACCAGCAGCTATCATAAGATCAAAAAATCTTTTCATCTTGGCAAAGTGGGAATCAGTTGAACCCGCAAAACCCCAAGATGCTTGATTGCCCCATTTTAAATCATTACCACAAAGATAATCTGTGCCTGAAAAATAATTACCACAAGACGCATCATAAGTAATACTCATTGGGACAACAGCCGCAAGCGGAACTGGAGATGTTGCGGTTTTTATATAAGTATCAATTGCAGCAGCTCCACCACTGAGACCTGTAAGATAGAGTTTACTTTGATCAATACGATAACTAGGATTTGAAACAAGTGTATTTAAAACTGTATTTGTAAAATTATTACCAGGCCAAGCAGCATTAGGTTGTGCACCTATAACTATAAAGTTTGGTCTCCATCCAGAATTTTTTATGAAATTTAAAGGGCCATTAGTATATAGACTATTTCTATTGGTTCCAGTTTCTCCATTACCTGGAAAAAAAACAACAGCAGGAAGGTTGCCAGTTGTATTTTCTGGAATATAAATTTCAAGGTTATAAGGTCCTCCTGCTCCGGTAGCAGTAGCGCTGATAACTTCAGGCATTACTGATTGGGCATTAACAGAAGAATCTATAACAAAAAAACTAATAAAAAGAACTGCTAAAAAAATAATATTTTTGACTTGTTTCATGTCTTGTTATTATATCCTAAAATAGGTAAATTAAAAAAACCTCAATTTATGAGGTTTTTTTAATTTAGTTTTTCTTGTCAGATTTTGCTGGAGTTTTTGATGTTTCTGTTGGAGTCACTGTGGAAGTTTTAACAGTATCGGTATTAAGAGGAGCGATATTAACAATCTTATCTGCTGAAGGGTCAAAAAGTATAGCTTTTTTTGCATTACTATATATAAGCACCTTGTCACCCTTTTTGGCATCTACAAAGAAAGCTTGATCACGAAGTGCCTCTGGGTCAGAGACAGTCGCAATAGTTGGAGTCTCTCCTTCTGGTAAAACCATTACCTTACCAACCTTAGCAACTAAAGACTTAACCTCAGCCTGAGAAACAGCATTTGGGTCATTTGTTGCTTTACGATAAAAATAAATCGAGGTAAGGGCTAATAAGACTACTAGTACCACCATAATTAATGAAAAATATCTTCTAAAAAAACTTTTTGTTTTTTTAGAATTTGTAGAGTTGTTTGTTGTTTTTTCAATTTCTTCCATATAAATGTGTATTTTGCTTCTATTATTAGAGATAATATATTTTAGCATACTATATATAGTATGTGTACAACTATTTTTTATCTTGAAATCTGACCATAAACAAACTTTGATATTTCATAAATAGACTTTTCTTGGTTTTTTAAGTCTGAACCGCGAGTCATTACACACAATATATACGGTGCTTTTGGATAATAAACAATACCGCAATCATGAATCTGTATTTCTTCGTCAATTGGAAAGTAAGAGTTAGCCGGCAAAACATCAAGAGGGTATCTCTCTCCAAATTTATGAGAAACGACTATGTCTTTTGGAAGCCCCTTAACTAGACCTTCTTTATAAAAAGTCCCAGAAAGTATAGAAAGTGCTTTTTCGGAGTTATTTCTATTTAAATATGAAGCATTAAACAAGACACGATAAAAACCAGCAATGTCTTTAACTCTCAGTAAAACATCTTCCCCATCAGGAACAAAAGACGCGCCAATACTAGTAAAAACTTCTTCTCTATATTTTTTAGGTATATTTTCATACAAAATAGCTGTAGCAACATTATCAGAGGCTTGTATCATTTTTATACCAAGATCAATAAGACTATAGCTTTTCATTTTTTCTATAGTACCCTCTGCTTTTACATATTGAGGAGGCGTATTTTCAAAAAATCTATTTTCTGCTATAACTTTTTTTTCTAAAACATTTGGAACTTCCTCAGACCATTTTAAAAGAGCTATAAGTAAAGGTGTTTTTAACATACTTGCTGGAGAAAAATATTCTTTTTCATTTATACCAATCCATGGTCCGTTATTTAGATCTCTATAGTATAAAGATATATGACTAACGTTATTAGTCTTCATAATGTCTTGAACAAAATCACGAACTTTTTCACTTGGCAATACTGGATTTTTATACCCCTGAGGAAACTCAAAATCAAGAAGAGGGTTTGTAAAAATATAATTACCACCCTGTTCGCGATTAGGTAAAAAACCAACAAAACTTTCTTCTTTAAAAAATTTTATCAAAAGAAAAATAACAGTAATTAAAAGAATACCAGAAATGATTAAAATTATTTTTATTTGTTTTTGAGAAAAAACTATCTTCATACTTCTTTAAATAATTTCTTCTGGCTGAGATTGTACCCCTGGTTCTGATACTTCTGGTACTACTTCCTCTTCTACAACTTCTATCACAGGCTCTTCTTCTACTATTGGCTCAACCTCAACTATGGTTTCGGTTGAGTCACCTGTTTGTTCTTCTCCAGCTTGTTCTTCTGTATTTTCACCAGAAGGCTCTTCTGTTGGAGGAGGAACTTCTTCTGGTGGAGTAGGGGTCTCCTCTGGTGGTATTTCTATATTTAATCCTTCAACCGCACTTTCTATAATCTTTGCATCACGTACACCAAGAGCTACCCATGAGAAACGAATATTTCTTGGAGCTATTTTATTTAGAAGTATAGTAAACCCTTTTTGATCCTTGGCTGTTACTACAAAACGTATGTCTTGATTGAATAGGTCAGTAGCTGAAGTATCGTCAAAGTTGTCTGTTACTTCAAAAGTTATATTTGCTGTCACTACAGGAGTAGCGACGTATTCTTGATCAAAATCTATTCTGACTCTTTTATCCCCTTCTTTTACAATGGCAAATCCAGCTGTGTCTTTATTAAATATTGGAGGAAGCTTGAATTCTGTTTGAGAACCAAAAACTACGTCTCCATCAAAGGTAGTAGTATTGGTAAAGAATGAAAGCCCAGCAAATTGTGCCTGCCCATCAAAACTACTATCTCCTGTTGCTTTGAAGTTTTGAGTCGTAACTGAAGTTAGAGAGTCAAAAGCATTAGCTTGAAGGAGTGTTTCCAAAGCGGTGATCCGAGCAATGAGTGCATCAAAACCAGTAATCTTGGCACTGTCTATTTCTGCCGCTGTAACCTTACCAGAGAAAACAGCATTGCCGAGAGAGTCCAGCGTAATAGTTGCAGGAGTATCTATATCTTTCTTGACTTCAAATTTACCACTTTCTCCTATTATAAGAGCGACATTTCCGCCGTCGAGTGCGGTAATAGTCTTAATATAAACATCATCAGCATACAAACTAGGAGTGAGCACTTCCATACCTGCAGCAATACGGTCTGTGAAAATACTCTCTGGTACTACTGCTTTTACTATCAAATCAGATTTTGAAGCTCGGAGGAAATTCATTATAGAAGATTGTGTACCAATAGTTGTAGTGATACCACCAACATTTGCTTCGCCATTTTGTATTGCACCATATTCAGTAGAAAGTACTTCTATGTTTTTTCCGAGAGATTCGCCAAGTCCAACAAATAGCATCACGTATCCACATTTTGTACCAGAGGTCACTGGTACAACTACTTCTGTTGTACTATCTTCTGCTGTTGCTTCTCCTCCAACCCATGGACCTTCTGGATTTTCAACACTTTCCAAACTAGGTAAAGGCGCATCACAAGAGGTTATTGCATAAGGGTCATTAAGAACACGTCCGATCACAGGACCTGCGGATGTTGCTCTCATTGCATATCCGGGACGAGATGAAGATGTAAGTAAGTCTCCAACTTTAATTGGACCGTTCTCTTCTGTAAATTTTACCGGAACACGACCTGAGAGTGCTACCGCATATCCATTTTCAGCAGTAGGACCAAGAATAAGTCCGGGTTTTGTAGAAATAATTCCAAGAAGATTTTTCTGATATTTAGTGTTTGATTTTCCAATACCTGCCTCTTGATCTGGTTGTATTGCCACCACATCTCCTGCTTCAAGACTTTCACTTGAATAATAATACTCAGCCAAGTCAGCCCCCTGACCAAGACCTAGTACTTCTTGTGTGGCGCCAAAGAGTCCACTTGCCACAAGACTCATACGAACATCATCCATTGCTGAAAACATATCTGCTTGAAACTGTTTCAAACTCAAATCTTTTCTTTGTGCTCTAATACCTGCACCTGTTCCAAAGACCAATGTATCAGTATAGGAAGCTATTGCATTTATATCATCTGCATCAGTTCCACTCCAAGCCGTACCGAAATCATCATCTGGAATACCAGAATCTGAACTATATACTTCTGTTTTTTGTCCTCCTGCACCAGCATTTGTAAAGACTGATACCCCTCCACCATCTGCACCATCATTTGTACCAACATATAGATTTCGTACTTTATTTATTTGTGTCGGAGCATCAACAGCAATTGCTGTAACAGTATTTGTTGAACCATAAAGCTTTGATGGAGAAACTCTAAAGTCAGATGTGCTATCAGGTGTTGTACTCCAGGCAGGATAAACAGTAAAAGTCGTGGCAGTATTAGAAATAATATTTCTAGTCTGCCCAGCACCAGTGCCACCGGTAATCTCTACTACCAAACTAGCAAAAGAGTTTGGAATATATGACTGACTAGAACTTCCTATAGTGGTACTACTTGTAATATCAGCATTATCTACAGTTGTTTGTGGTCGTATCAAATGTGTTCTACCATCAAGGAACCTACGATTAGCAGCTGCTGCGACTGTACCTGAAGAGGTAGTTGCACCTGCGCTCCATGTAAATTCATCTATTTCTCCATCCCAAAAACTATCACCTGTGACACAAAGTGCACCAGTACACCTTCCACCAATAGTAAGCACTTGAGCAGCATCAAGTGTTGCTGTCGCAGCAATAGTAGTGTCACAAGCAACAGCTAATCGCCCATCAATATACATACATAAATCTGTGTCTGTGTTTGTTAGTAAGAGATGATGCCATTGACCGTCATTCCATGTTCCAGCAGAAGTAAGGCCGTCGTCCATTGACAAGGTTCCAACTGTTGTCCATGTCGCATCATCATCAATACCAGCAGTAATAGTTCCTGTGGTAGTCATACCAGCATAGACACAAGCAGCTGCCGTGGGGGTAGCAGGTGTATAACATCGCTCAAAGAGAACATCAGCAGCAGCAGTGGTTGAGTGTTTAAACCATACTGAAACAGTAAATGATGTGGTTGAAACGTTATTGTCTGTATCACTATCACAAGCACCGTCGGCATTGGCGTCGCTACACATATATGAATTGTTACCAAAGTTTATTGAACCACCTCGTATACCATTACCTCCAAATGTTGGTGCTGTCGCTCCTGCTTGATCAAGAGGGTTTCGAGTTGTCCCTGTTGCCCCTACTGCGCTATTTGTACTAGTAGCACCAGAGGCATCATCAAAGAGGTATACAGATCGAACACCGCCGTTCATATAAGGGGTTGCACTATCTTTTGTTGTTATTTTTGACCATGAAGCAGTAGCAAGAGCACCTCCTGAAGTATGAACCTCAGCAAGACCTTGATCGGTACCAACAAAAACAACGTCTCCGGCGTCTATTTGTCCAGCAGCAGCAGATTCTCGAGCAGCAGATGCACGTTCTATAACAGCAAGAGCACTTGGAGAAGTAGAGATGGTTGGCACAGCACCGGCAAGTGTGATTGGTGTGTTATTTGCAAGAGTTTCGTCATACCATCTAGCAGGAGTACCGTTTGCTTGAGTTGTTATAACAGTATCAACTGCTCGCCACTCTTCGAGTTGTGATCGAGTTTCATTTGTCGCATACATACGACCTCGTTTTGTGATATACACCTGATTGTAGTCATCATTTGTAGCATCAGAATAGTTGACTACTTTTCTTGTTCCCATATTAATTACAGACACACCAGAATCAGTTGCGGCCGCAATAATAGTTACACCAAGAAGTGGTCCTGCTTGCGAGTCAACTGGCGCGATAAGAGTACCCGCTCGACCCTCCATTGATCCAGTTTGAACATTTATTGAGACATCGTTAACTACATTGTTTATAATTGCAAATCCTATTTCGGTATTTGTTGCATATGTAGTAGTAGAATTTCTATTGCCAATATTAGTATCTGCTTGAGCTCTGTTTGTTGTATTGTAACGATACATTGCGTCTTGTTTGAAATCGATGGCATACATACCTGTAGCAGAGGCTCCATTTGTCCCAACAACAACAACACCATTTTGAGCCGCTACACCTGAAGGATTATTGTTTGTATCTGCACCAAGAGCATAAGTACCCGCTTGGGTAAACTTCATCCAAAGAGAGTTATCTGCAGCGTCAAATATATAGAGCGCATCTGCTGTTGTTACAAGAATAGCTTTTCGAGGAAAGGCTGCATCTCCACAACGATCATCTGTTGATAGATTACAAGCATCTCCTACTCCATCATCTTTTGTTTCTGTTGCCCACGAACGCTGAAGATATTCTAGTGAATTTCTCCAGTCCCCAGAGTCTGAATCTCCAGCTGTATCGTAAACAAAAACGTCAATAATCCCTGTCAAATTACGAGCGATCGTACTACCCTTAAGAACCATATCTCCATAAACAAGAGCATTGCCACGACTAGTAGCAGTCCCTAATTGGAAAATATCATTAGTTGTTGAAGACCCATCAGAGAGTACAAGCGTACCATTATCAGCAAGACTCATTGTTGGTGTTGTATCAATGAATTTTATATCACTATCCCAACCTGTTCCTATCACAATGCCATTTTCTGTGGCCGCGCTACTTGTGATATTTTCAATATTTAATCCATTAAATATCTCATCTCCAGAAGGGGTATTTACTGGAACAATAGAAATATTAAGCCCTGAGTTTGTGTTAGTGGTACCATTACCAACTTCCATGGCAATAGAAAGTCCATCTACTCCATCGGCAACAATTCCAGTAGTACCACCAGTCATATCTATCTTTGAAATATCAACAGTTGGAATAACATTGTTAGATGTATTTTCTATAAGAAGTTGTGTGTCAGCCACATCACCATAAGCAAGAACTAAAACATCTCCAGCTGTAGCTTTAGAAATAACTCCTGCTGAAGAAGTGAAAGCTCCTCCTCCGCCTCCACAAGCAGCCGCTGAAAGAGTTCCGTTGTTATCTGTTTGTACGCACTGAGATCCTCCACCGCCAAGGTCCGCAATAGTTACATTTCCTGTAGCATCGATAGTAAAACGGTCAGTAAATGTGTTCCCTGCACCAATATCAGTAGCGCTTGATTGGGCAATTGTAAAAGTAGTTGCTGAGCCATATGTAAGCTTAGGTATGCTACCTATTTTCTTTGTAAAACCAAGACGTTCTTGATCATCAAAAACAGCAGAAGTACCATCAGAAAGGAAATCTACATTTCCTGTTGCATATATTCCTCCAGTAACCTGAAGCTTATTATTAGTTCCAACTGAAGCTGTTGATCCGATCAAAACTTCTCCTGCGGTATTAATGGCTAAAGGAATATTTGTTCCAGTGTAATCATAAATAAAGAAATCATCAGCAACACCAGCGCCTGCTTCTGAGGCATTTCCAACCCCAAAACTCCAAGTTCGACCTGTTCCTTCCATAGAAAATTGTGTGTAACCAGTTGCTTCTGTATTTCTAAGAAGAAGTACAGGATCATAACTTGAACCAGCTCCACCGTTAGTGAAAGTTCCTGCGGTGTTACCTAGAGTTCCTGCTGAACCTGATGATGTTGCAACAAGAGCATTATTATATGCTCCTCCTGAGGCGGTTACGGAAAGGCCGTAATTTACAGCACCAGTTCCAGTATGAGAGTTAGTAATAAAAGCTCCATATGTTGATTGAGATGCGGTAGCGTTGGCACCAGATAAGTCTAAATTCAAAAGTGTTTGAGCGTTTGTTGCGGCAGCTGTTGAGTTTGAAGAAAGAGTAAGGAGAGTTCCTGAAGATAAAGCATTAGCTGTTAGAGAAAGTGCATCTTGTGTTGTAGCTGTAGCCCAGTCCATAGTTTGAACTGTTGAGCCCATTGCTATAGAACCGTTTCCTGCTGGGTCTCCTATAGTATCCCAAGTTGTTGAGCCTCCAGCTCCACAGCCAGCATCTGTTGTATTACAAAGTATTTTTGTTGTTCCTGCTTCGTTTATCTTGTACTTTCCTGCTGTTGAGTCATACCAGATATCTCCAGCTGCAGCACCAGAGACACCCGCAACACTAGTAGAGAGAAAGTCTCCTGTTGCAACAACGACCCTAGAAGAATCAGAGTTAAGGGTAAGAGCTAAAGAACTACCAGAAGCTATAGTAAGAGCTCCTGAGTCAGTAATATTGTTTGTTGTAAATGTCTGCGAACCAATAACTGTTCCTGTGATAAGTGTCCCAACGCCTGCATTAGAAATACGAGTTGTACCATTTAAAGATAGAACACCTGCGGTAATGACGACATCTCCAGTTGTTGCAGTAAGACCAGAAGAATTAGTAACAGCACCAGAAGAATTAACTTGGAATAAATCTCCAGATCCAACTGTCAAAAGTGCTGCAGGATTGGTATCTCCTATCCCAACATTCCCTGTTGAATCAATAATCATTCGAGGACTGGTGAGTTCATTGGTAGCTCCCGCTACTTGTGTATAAAACTCAAGATTGGTGGGAGCATCATTTGTATCAGTACCCCAAGTTCCTGCTGATTGAGCAACGATTTTGGCTCCATAACGAGCACTTGAGTCGGTACCACGAAATGCGATGGTTCCAAGTACGTTTGCGCTTGTAATAGAGGTATCATTCGAAAGGAAACGAAATTCTTGTCCTGAATCTCGTATTGTTCCAGAGAGTGTCACGCCGATACCGCTTGCATGAGAAAGAGTTGCATCTCCACTTGAGACTCCATCCCAACCCCAACGTACAAGACCTGAATCACTAAGCCATAATGATGTCCAACCATCAGAAGAAACTCCAAGGTTATCTCCTGTGAAGTTTCCTCCTGCCATAGTTAGAAGGTTTGATGAGTGAGTGATAGTAACATCGCCACTATTAAAATCAAAAACTGAACCAGAGTCCAAGAACAAGTCACTCCAATTAAGAGCACTGGTTCCAAGAGATGCTCCGTCAGTAACAGTAGGAGTGAAATTTGAACTTGCGGTAATACCTGAGAGAGTTGCGGTTGGAGTGTTACCAGCAGTAAGAGTAAGAAAATCAGTCCATACCGCACCATCAACATCTCGTGCACGAAGCGTAAATGTATCAGTATCAGTATCTCCTGTACCGATTGTTTGAGAGTAAATATCTTTCCAGCGAATTGCTGCTGAACCGAGATCATCAGTGATGTCAGTGTCTGAAATAAGAGAAGTGTTGATTGCTACAGAAGCCAGGTTTGAGAGAGCAGTGTTGGCGCCAGAGCCAGCACCACAAGCAGTTCCTGTTCCAGATACAACTCCAGAAGAATCAACCTGAAGACATTGTGTAGAACCTGAGATACTAGAAAAAGTAATAGTACCTGAAGATGTGAGACCTGTAGCCCCACTAATAACCCCTGTATTTGAAATATCAATATTTGTAGTATCAAGAGCAAAAGTACCAGAACCTCCTCCGACACGAACAAGGGTATTTGAAGATCCTGTGTTGATATCTGTTGTAAAGTTTGAGTTATTGTTTATAGAAACATTAGCACCAGAAGTAGTAAGACCTGTTGAAGTAAGGAGTCCAGCAATAGTAAGTGCACCTCCAGAAGTTATTTTATTTGATGAAGAGAAAAACTGAATATCACCTGTTACTCCACTTTGGAATGTAAGAGCGTTGGTACTTGTTGCGCGAAGCCCACTAGATGTTCCTCCAAGGATAAGTGTGTCAGATGTTAAAACTGGTATTTGATTTCCTGTTGCACTTTGTGCCGGAGTGAATCCTCCAACAGTTCGAGAGTTAATAGCAAATCCAGAAGAAACAACTTGTTGTCTTGGAGAAAGAGTTTCGAAACTCTCTGCCCCATCTCCAGGAGCACATGTTGCTCCAACTTTTGTTGCAACCTGAACATCGATAAATGCTTGGTCATCTGTGAAGGTGTAGTCAAGAGTATCTCCGCCAGCACCAGTGTCTCCAAGGTTTGCATTGAAAACTCCTTCACGAACATTTAAGGTCATTGTTGAAGGAGAACCTGTTGGCCAAACTTTTGACCCTGCAGTAGAAGCATTGTAAAGAGAAAATTTAAAACAATATTCTGTACCAGATCCTCCAAGAAGATTGCCACTTGAATTCATCAATCGTCCTTGGAAATTTATAAGACTTGGAACCCCTGCTGCAGCATTAGCTTTTTGTGAAGCAAAAGGTAAGAAAAATGAGAAGATAAATAAAACAAAAAAAGCAAAATAGGCAACACGCGGTAGTGTTACTTTTTTCCATCTCAAACCAAGGTGTGTGCTCTTTAATTTCATTGGTTCTATCCTTATATTTTAACATAAAAGTACTTCGTTCTGCATATATAGATAGTAAGAAATTTGTTGATAACTCATACGCACAAAAAAAGAGGTCCTGCAAGACCTCTTTTTAAGAATTTTAAATCTTTTTTGTTGTCGTTTTTGGAGGATTAACCAATTCTTTTGGAAGTAGTTTTTCTAATTCTTCTACAGTCTTGAAACCAGATAGAGTTTTACCCTGTATAACTAGTGCTGGAAGAGTGTCATTTATCTTATAAATCGAAGTTAATGCCTTAATTGTAGATAGATCTAGGTTGTAATCAAAAGAATATACTCGAAGTGGCGGATACTTTTCTCGAAGAGCATCAAGAACATAGCTTTGCTTTACACAATCAGTACAAGCGTCTTTATTACCATAAAAATAAAATAGTGTCGCTATTTTTTGCCCACAACGCTCTGCTATTTTTTTTGATAACAAAAAGTCTTTTACTTGGAGTATGGTGTACTGTTTCTTTAGCATTTCTATCTCACTTGTAGCACTTACATTTTGTTCACTGTAATTAATCTTGTCAGCGATAGCAGCTATTTCTTGTGAGAGAATAGATTTGTCTAAATCCTGACAAGAAAGCTCTTCCAAAAGAGAAAACTGTGTCTCAGAAGAAAGGATATCAATAGAGATTTTATTTTGAATATCTTTTATTTCATTTATTTTTTTATTATTAACATACGCACTCAAATACCAAGCAGTAGCAAAGATACCGCAAGTAATAAGAAACACAAAAAAATATTTTTGAAATCCTTTCATAAAATTAATTTAACGCCACTTTGGCTGTCCAGCTCTTGTAATTGTATTCCAAACCGCCTTCAAAAGCCAGAAAGGAGCGATAACACTGTAAATGATTAAGTAAGGGATAATATGCCAATTTAATCCCCTGTTTTGTTTCGATAGTTTTGTTCCAACAATAATAGAAAATATTATCATTCCATATAAAATAATTGAGATAAAGACGATGGTTTTTGTATTGATAAAAAACCAATCAAAGTGGGGTGACAAGCTCAAGTTAAATCCTTTGATAGAAATCTCAGTAAACTTTTTTATTGCAAAAAGAATAAAGTTATAAACAAGAGCAAAAGACAAATAACAAACTGCGATTATCGATATTATTCCAGAAGGAAGGGTAAAAAAAGAAAAGTTACCGTAACGGGTTTTAAATATTAAACGACGATAATCTATCGTGTTTTGTATGAAGCCATAAATCCAACGTAGCCTTTGTTTGTAAAGCTTTTTAACAGTATCTGGCGAAGAAGTGTAAACATAAGCCGTATGACAATGATCAATCTTCATGTGATTTTCTTGCATACGATATGCTATTTCTTGATCTTCTGTATTATGAGCTTTTCTGAACTTTCCAATTTTTTGAAACACCTCTTTACGAAAAACAGAAAAAGGTCCAGGGGTTACGTGAATGGCACCAAGATATGCGAGCATTCTTTTGTTATAAGTACTCATGTTGTACTCAACTTTTTGTGCATGCTGTAACAAATTTTTTGGTTTATTAACTATGAGAGATGGTGCTACTGCCATAACTTCTGGTTTTCTTTGAAAAACATTTACCATGCGTTTGAGTGCGTCTGGCGCAACAAAAGAGTCTGCGTCAAGACAAGAAATAAGATCAGCATTTGTATTATCAATACCGAAGTTTACAGCAGTATGTTTGCCCCCATTTTCTTTTTGGAAAATACGTACACGTGGATTGTCTTTGTACTTGAGCATCTCTTCCCAAGTGTTATCGGTGGATCCATCATCGACAACAATTACTTCTAGTTTGTCCTCTGGATAATCAAGAGCAAGGAGTGATGAAATAGTTCCGTGAACAGTAGTGCCTTCATTCCAAGCTGGCACTATCACTGTAACGGTTGGGTATGTTTTGAGATTTGGAACATCTTCACCATGGAGAGCATTCAAATGTTTACGTCTTTCAAAAAAAGTGACCATGAAAAAAACCTGTACATAAACAGCTAAAAAGACTATTACATACATACCTATTTCGGACGCGGGCATTTTTATAAAGTACCATATTTAAAGGGTTTTTTCAACCTAAAAAGACTCATGAAAAGTACGCTATAATACTAACTATGGAACCACAACAACAAACACAAAATGAAAATGAAGTACCTGTAACAGCTGCAAAAAAGAGTATTATTAGTACACCAGCCGCTATTGTTACCGCTGGGGTACTAATAGCTTTAGCACTTATACTTTCAGGCAGAACTGATTCTGTAATTAAAAATGAACCAGTAAAAACTCAGCTCCCAGCAGCTACATCTCCTGCAAAAGAGGTATCACTATCTGCTAATGATTATGTTAGAGGTGACATCAAAACAGCAGATGTAGTAATAGTTGAATATTCGGATAGTGACTGTGTTTTCTGTGAGCGTTTTCACAAAACAATGAAAGAATTAACCGCTCTTTCAAGTGTTAAGGTTGCTTGGGTATATAGACACTTTCCAATACTAAGCCTTCATCCAAATGCAAAAAATGAAGCTATCGCACTTGAATGTGTAGGAACTCTCGGAGGAAATGAATCTTTTTGGAAATATTTAGATCAAATAATATCTGTTACTGTTTCTCCAGAACAAAGCAAAGATATCCTAACTAATAGCGCAACAGCTATGGGAATAAACAAAAATGATTTTGAAAGATGTTTAATAAATCCTGAAATAAAAAGTAAGATAGAAAAACAAAGTGCAGAAGCAGAATCTCTAGGAGCAAGAGGTACACCTTTTAGTGTAGTTATTGGTAAAAATGGTAAACAGCTAGCTGTACCTGGTGCTTATCCAATAGAAGAAGTGAAGAAAATAATAGATCAAGTAAAATAAATAGAAACTAAAAACCCCTTACTTAGTAAGGGGTTTTTAAATATTTTGTTTAAATGTTAATCAAAATAATTTCGTAGTTTTTGAATCTTGTCATTTTGACGAAGTTTCTCATGAACCTTGGCTTCAATTTGTCGAATACGTTCACGAGTCACACCAAACTCTTTTCCTACTTCTTCGAGAGTATGCTGAACACCATCGGTAAGACCATAACGCATTTCAAGGATTTTCTTTTCTTTTGGAGAGAGCTCTGCAAGCACAGCACCCATTTGTTCCTTGAGCATATTTCTTGTTGCTTCTTGGTCTGGACGAAGCAGTTTGTCATCTGGAATAAATTCTCCAAATGTTGATTTGTCTTCATCGTCCCCTATTGGTTGCTCAAGTGATCGAGTCTCTTGATTGATTTGTTCAATCACATGAACTTTTTCTACTTCAATCCCCATCTCATTTGCCACTTCTTCAGCAAGAGGATCTCGCCCCAAATCTTGTCCAAGACGACGAACAACTTGTTTGTATTTTGAAATAGTTTCAACCATGTGCACCGGAATACGAATAGTTCTAGACTGATCAGCTAATGCCCGGGTTATAGACTGACGAATCCACCAAGTGGCATATGTTGAAAACTTATAGCCTTTTGTCCAGTCGAACTTCTCTACTGCCTTAAAGAGTCCAATATTTCCCTCTTGGATCAAATCTAGAAGAGTTAAATCAGCAGTACGATTTGCGTATTTTTTAGCAATAGAAACCACAAGACGAAGGTTGGCACGAGCCAAAAGATTTTTGGCTTCTAGGTCTCCGGCTGCAATGCGACGAGCAAAATCTTTTTCTTGAGCAGCATTGATAAGTGCATACTGACCAATATCTTTAAGATACATTTGAACAGAAGAAAATGAATGACTATCTTTTACATATTTTGAAAGATCTTCTGTGTTATCAACATCTAGAAGATTGCCACCCTCAAGCACATCAATACCCGCAACTGAAAACTTCTCATAAATATCATCTAAAAATGCGATATTGTTTTCAATATCAGGAAACATTTTTAAGATTTCATCATAAGTAATAAAACCTCTCTTCTTACCCTTTACCAAAAGCTCTTGTGCTTTTGTTTCCATATCTTGCAGTTTCTTAGCCGTATTAGTCTCTCTTCTAGGAGATGAGCCTGCATGTCTTATGGTAATAGGCTTAGGTTTTTGTTTTTGAGCTCCGCCAGCTGGCGGATGCTTTTTACCAGTAGTTTTTTTAACAGCCTTTTTAGTAGCTACTTTTTTTATTATTTTTTTGTTTTTTTTCTGTGGTGCCTTGGCAACAGGAGATTTTTTAGGTGCAGTTTTCTTTGACGCTACCTTTTTTGTTGGCGCTTTTTTAGCGCTTTTATTTTTTGATGTATTTTTTTGTGGTTTTTTTGTGGTTTTTTTATTTGGCATATCGGTCTCAAGGTGAATCATGTACAAAAAATGTCTTTTCGTCAAGTGCTAACTTGGCTCATGACGACGCATCATAATTTCACTTAATATTTTAGATAACCTGTCAGCTTCTTGTTCATTATTATCACGCTCTGCATCTTTGAGTAATTTTGTATATTTTATTCTATTTAGAGAAAGAAAATCTTGATTTATTTTGTTTACTAATTCTACAACCACACGCTCTCTATCATTTTCTGAAAGATTTCCATACTCACCTTCAACAACTACCAAAGCTCTTTCTAAATTTTCTGGCTCTATAGAAGGAGCTGAGAAAATATCGTCTCCAATAGATAGATTGTTTAGAGATTCGCTCACCTTTTCTATTTTAGGAGATCCATAAAGTTTTCTTAGTGCCGTCAATCTTTCATAAGGATTTACCTCAGCACTTTTATTATTTTGTTTTACAACAACATCTTCTTTAGAAGAAGGAGCTAACTTTGAAAGTTCTTCATTTATAGCACTAGCGGGCACACCAATTTCTTCAGAAATCCTTGCTATATAAAGGTTTTTCTCCATAACAGAAGATACCCTACTAAGAAATGGGAACATTTTTTCTTTTATTGTTTTTATGAAGATGTGCGGAGAGAGTGATTGTTTTTTTATCAAATTAAGATGGTGTTCGATAAAGTGTTTACTTTCCTTGAGCCTATCCTTCCAAGCATCTACTCCTTGGTCTTTAATATAATCTGCTGGGTCAATTCCTTCTGGGAGAACTACAACTTTTGGATTCATTCCAAGAGAAAGAGCAACTAACGCCGCCCTATCCATAGCCTTCTGCCCTGCAGAGTCTCCATCAAAAGCCAAAAAAAGATTTGGGGTAAGTCTTGAGAGAACAGATAAGTTAGAAAATGGATCACTAGCTGAATCCTCAGAAACAGCAGTACCAGAAGAAGCTACGGTATTTCTAAATCCATACTGATGAGAAATTACAAGATCCATTTGTCCTTCTACAAGAATTGCAAAGTTATTTTTTCTTATATGAATCTTTGCTTTATCAAAACCAAAAAGAGTTTTTGATTTTTGGAATACTTCTGTTTCTGGACTATTGAGATACTTAGAACTATTTTCATCTTCTGGAAAACTTCTTCCAGAAAAACCTATAACTCTTCCACTTGAATCAGTAAGTGGAAACATTATTCTTTTTCTAAACCTATCGTAAACCTTACCTTCAGTTTGTTTTGTAAGACCTGCTCTATTAGCAAAAGATTTTTCTTCTTGATTTTTGCAAGAAGACTCTATTGTTCGCCATTCATCAGGCGCATAACCTATACGAAAGTTCTCTATAGTTTCTTTTGTTAATCCCCTTTTATTTAGATATTCTAATGCATTTGGAGTCTTATCAAGAAGCTCTTTATATAAGATAGTCGCTTTCTCAAGAATATTATAAACTCCATCAGTATTAGTCTCTGGAACAAAACTTCCTGTAAGTTCCACACCAGCACGTTCTGCTAGAAGTTTTAATGCTCCTTTTTTATCTAACCCTTCGAATTGTTCAACAAAAGTAAATATATCTCCTTTAGCTCCACAACCAAAACAATAGTACAAACCTCTCTCAGGAGAAATATTAAACGAAGCAGTCCGTTCATTATGAAACGGACACTTCGCCTTGTACTGAGAACCAGATTGTACAACGGTAATATAAGAAGACAGTACTTCGGTAATAGGCAATCGATCTTTTATAGTCTCGAATACCGTATTCATTTTTTATTCCTCGTGATTTCTAATATCGTTTACTTTTAGAACATTTCGATCTCTGAATCCTGTACCAGCTGGAATAAGTCGTCCAACAGTTACATTTTCTTTTAGACCTCGAAGAGTATCTGTTCCGCCCTTGATAGCGTTGTTAATAAGAACACGGTTTGTATTTTGGAATGATGCTGCTGAAATCCATGATTTTGCGAATAGAGCAGTTTGAGTAATACCTAAAATTATCAAGTCTGCTTTTGCTTCTCGAAGATTCATTTCGCGCATTTTTGCATTCTCTTCAATAAGATCAGTGAACTCAACAACATCTCCGATAGAGAATGCTGTATCTCCTGCATCTTTAACCTTGCGTCTTGAGAACATTTGTCGAACGATTATTTCCAAGTGTTTTCGAGCGATAGATGCACCTTGAAGTTCATACACTTTTGAAATTTCTCGAATGATATAGTCTTCAGCCATTTCTCTGTCTCCATATTCGTAAACTTCTTCTATGTTTGCAGATCCATCAGTTAGAAGCTCGCCTCCTACTACTTCTTGACCAACTTTTACTATAGCCACACGACGTGGGTTTACTACATATTCAACACTTTCTTTCTTAGCAGATTTATCACTTGAGAGAACAACAATAGTCTTCTCTGTTCCTTCTTGCTTGATTTCAGAAACAGTACCAGTGTATTTGTTTACAACAGCTGGATTTTTAATGATTCGACACTCAAAGATTTCTTCAACACGAGGAAGACCTGCAGTAATGTCTACCCCTGCCACTCCACCGGCGTGGAATGTTCGAAGGGTCAACTGAGTACCAGGCTCACCGATAGCTTGTGCAGCTACGATACCTACAGCTTCACCTTTTTCAATCATGTGTCCACGACCAAGGTCTAGACCATAACAAGCTCGACAAATACCATAAACAGTCTTACAAGTCATAGGAGTACGTACAAAGACTTCTGTGATACCTTTTTGTTCTACCAAAGTAGAATCGTCTTTTGAGATTAGGTGACCTTTTTTGAACAAAGTAGTTCCATCTGCAAGAGTGATATCTTTTGCAAGAATTCTTCCTCGGATATTTTTCGCTAGAGGGATTTCAAGTCCTGAAATAACTTCTTTTGTTACTTTCTTTGCAAGCTTAGTTCCACAATCATCTTCTGTAATAATCACATCTTGTGCCACATCAACAAGTCTTCGTGTTAGGTACCCTGCACGAGCTGTGTTAAGAGCTGTGTCGGCCAAACCTTTACGAGAACCGTGAGTAGTAATGAAGTATTCAATTGGAGATAGGCCTTCCTTGTATGAAGGAATAATTGGGAAGTCGATAGTTCGTCCAGTTGTGTTCTGAATCATACCTTTCATACCCGCCATCTGAGTTACGTTACTCATACTTCCTCGAGCACCAGAGGTAATCATGTCGTAAACACTACTGTGTTTTTCAACTGTATTAACAAGAGCTTTTTCAATTTCACTCTTAGCTTTATTCCAAACCTCAATCACCTTTTGGAATCGCTCTTCTTCAGAAAGAAGACCTTCTTCAAACTGTGCTGCGATAGCTGCTTCCATTGCGCGGTGTGCGGCAATAATAGAAGGTTTTTCTTTTGGAACAATAACATTATCAATACTCCAAGTTGTTCCTGATTTTGTTGCGTATTTATAACCGAAGTTCTTGATACGGTCTAGTACTGGAGCAATAGCCGCAATACCAAAGTCAGAAATCATAGTATCAACGATAGCAATAATTTTCTTTGATGTTATTTCATCGTTAATATATGGGAATTCTCCAGGCAAGATAGCATTAAACAAAAGTCTTCCAGCTGTTGTTTCAAACGGCTTTGATTCAAATTGTTTATACTTTGGATTACTTGTTCCAAGCACGTGAATCTTTGATCGGTATGAAAGTATTCCTAAATCGTGAGCCATAAGAGCTTCGTTTGGACTACTAAAATACATACCTTCTCCTTTTTCTCCATCAACAACACTTGTCATCCAGTAACAACCAAGCACGATATCCAACATTTTTGAAGAAACGATTGGATCACCATTTTGTGGCTTAAGAAGGTTTTTGTCTGCAGCAACTAGGGTCTTTGCTTCGTGTTGAGCTTGATCAGAAAGTGGTAGATATACTCCCATTTGGTCACCGTCGAAGTCAGCGTTGAAAGCTGGACAAACAAGTGGGTGAACCTGGATAGCATTTCCTTCAATAAGAACAGGCATGAAAGCTTGAATACCTAGACGGTGAAGAGTAGGAGCTCGGTTTAGCATCACGTATTTTCCAGCAATCACTTGTTCAAGTATTGCCCAAACTTCTGGAACACCATCTTCGATGAGTTTATTTGCTCCACGAATGTTAAATGCGAGTTCTTGAGCAATTATCTTTGAGATAACAAATGGTTTGAAAAGTTCAAGAGCCATGTGCTTTGGAAGTCCACATTGATTAAGTCTAAGGTTTGGACCAACAACAATAACAGAACGTCCAGAGTAGTCCACACGCTTACCGAGCAAGTTTTGTCGGAATAGACCTTGCTTACTCTTTAGGTTATCTGAAAGAGATTTAAGAGCACGACGTTGTGCTTGACTCATTGCAGGACTATCTTGTCCAGCAATACTGTTGTCTATAAGAGCATCAACTGCTTCTTGCAAGATACGCTTTTCGTTTCTCAAAATAACGTCAGGTGCACCAATTTCTTTAAGCTTTCTAAGACGGTTGTTTCGGTTGATAACTCTTCGGTACAAGTCATTGATATCACTTGTTGCATGTCGTCCACCATCAAGAGCCACCATAGGTCGAAGTGCTGGCGGGATAACAGGAATACGAGTTAGGAACATCCATTCAGGACGAATTTCTGCGTAAAGCATTGCACGAATAAGAGAGAGTCTCTTATTTAGTTTTTCTCGCTCTGCAGCACCAGCTTTTTCGAGAGACTTTTCAGTTTTTGCCTTAATAGTTTCAAGATTTATTTCTTTGAAAAGTTGGAATACTGCTTCAGCTCCAATACCTGCTTCAAAAGCAGAACCGTATTTTAGAGAATAGTGGTGGTATGCTATTTCATTAAGAACTTTTCCTGTTCGAATTTCTGCAATTTCTTTCTTTGTATTTAGAAGAAGAGATTTTAGTTTCTCTCTTGTTTCTTCATCTGTTGCATTTTTGAGTTTGTTTTTAAATTCAGCATCAAGATCTGCAATGATTCTTTCTCTTTCTGCTTCATGAACAGACACAATGATATAACCAGCGAAGTAAATAACCTTTTCAAGTTCAGTTAGTGGAATACCAAGAAGGATACTCATACGAGATGGAACACCTCGAAGGAACCAAATGTGAGCAACAGGAGAAGAAAGATCGATGTGACCCATTCTATCTCGTCTTACTATACTTTGAGTGATTTCAACTCCACACTTTTCACAGATAATACCAGCGTAACGAATTCGCTTATATTTTCCACAATAACATTCATAATCCTTTTCTGGACCGAATATTCTTTCATCAAAAAGTCCACCTCGCTCACTTCGTCCTGTTCGGTAGTTAATAGTTTCTGGTTTTGTAACTTCACCATAAGACCATTCAAGAATCTTTTCAGGACTTGCAAGCTTTAGAACAATGCTATCAAAATTTGTTGTATCTAATGTTTTCATAGTATTACTCTTTTATGATTATGCTGTTATTTCTTCTGCTAATGTGTCGACCGCTTTTGGTTTTGAATTCTTAAGATCTACGTCCAGAGAAAGTCCTCGTAGATAGTTGAGCATCACCGAGAATGACGCAGGAGCATTTGGCTCGCGAATCTTTTCTCCTTTGATGATAGAGTCAAAGGTTGCAGCTCGACCTCTTATATCGTCAGACTTGATTGTTAACATTTCTCGCAAGATGTGAGATGCACCATAACCCTCCAAAGCCCAGACCTCCATTTCTCCAAAACGTTGTCCTCCACTTTGTGCTTTACCACCGAGAGGTTGTTGTGTGATTAGAGAGTACGGACCAATAGAACGCATGTGAATCTTGTCTTCTACCATGTGGTGAAGTTTCAAGATATACATGTATCCAACAGCAATATCTTGCTCAAATTTCTCTCCTGTTCGTCCATCGTAAAGCGGAACACGTCCTGTTTCTGGGAATCCTGCTTCTTTAAGTTCTGATTTAATCTCTGCATCTGTTGCTCCACAAAACGGTGGCACGATAGCCTGGTAGCCAAGAGTGTGTGCAGCCATACCTAAGTGAAGTTCAAGAATCTGTCCAAGGTTCATACGAGATGGAACACCGAGCGGAGTAAGTACTACGTCCACAGGAGTACCGTCTGCCATGTATGGCATATCTTCTTCTGGAAGCACTACAGAAATAACACCTTTGTTTCCGTGTCGTCCTGCAAGCTTGTCTCCAACAGAGATATTTCGAAGCTGTGCTACCTCAATAACAATTTTCTTAATAACACCACTTTCTAGATTGTGTCCTTGATCACGTGAGAATACTTTTACTCGAATGATACGACCTCGCTTTCCGTGGTCCATCTTAAGTGATGTGTCTTTAACATCACGAGCTTTTTCAGCAAAGATACTTCGAAGCAATCGCTCTTCTGGAGTAAGTTCTGTTTCTCCTTTTGGAGTAATTTTACCAACAAGAATATCTCCTTCTTTTACTTCTGCTCCAACACGGATAATACCGTCTTCATCTAGATCCTTAAGTCGAGATTCACCTACGTTTGGAATATCACGAGTTGTAACTTCTGGACCAAGCTTAGTGTCACGAACTACAGCAGTGAATTCTGCTATATAGATAGAAGTAAACTTTGAGTCTTTAATCAATCTTTCAGAAAGGATAATCGCGTCCTCATAGTTAGCTCCGTTCCATGACATAAATGCTACTCGCATGTTTTGCCCAAGAGCAATTTGTCCATTGTCTGTTGTAGAACAGTCAGCAATCAAATCTCCTTTCTTTAGTTTTTGCCCTAGAGAAACAACAGGTCTCTGGTGGAATGATGAGAAGTTGTTTGTTCTTTGGAAAGATACAAGTTTGTAAGTATGTTCTTTACCACTCTTGTCTCCCTTAACAACAACCTTTGAAGCATCGAGTGCTGTAACTTCACCTGCTTCTTCAGCCATAATAAGTCGGCCTGAATATGGAGCTGCATCTTGTTCGATACCTGTAGCAACTAGTGGAGCTTCTGGACGAATTACAGGAACAGCCTGCTTTTGCATGTTACTTCCCATGAGTGCTCGGTTTGCTTCGTTGTGTTCGAAGAAAGGAATCATACTTGTAGCTAGAGAGAAAGCTTGGTTTGTCGCTACATCAATAAAATCAACTTCTTTTTTATCAACAATACCTGGAGATGTTTTGATACGTGCTTCTACTCTATCTGGAAGATTTCCTTTTTCATCATATTTTGTTCCTGCGTGAGCAATAGTGTATTTCTCTTCTTCAAGAGCGTTTAGATAAACTATTTCATCTGTTATCTTTCCGCCTTTTACTTTTACATAAGGAGTTTCGATAATACCGAATTCATTTATCTTTGCGTAAATAGAAAGACGAAGAATAAGACCAATGTTTGGACCTTCTGGTGTATGGATAGGACAAACACGACCATAGTGAGAAGTGTGCACATCACGAACTTCAAGTGTTGCTCGCTCTCGTGTTAATCCTCCGGGACCAAGCGCTGAGAGAGTACGCAACTCTTCTATTTCTGCCAAGACATTTTCTTGGTTCATAAATTGTGAGAGCTGGTTTGTAGTGAAGAACTCTTTAATACGAGCTTGAAGAGGTCTTTGGTTAACAACTTGAATAGGAAGAGCGTTTGCAGAGTCGATATTACTCATACGATCTTTCACATTTCGCTTGATCTTAGTCATAACCATGAAAATCTTTTTTTGCAAAAGTTAACCTACAAAACGAACTCGTCTACTAA
>JBPOHU010000006.1:0-46430 GCA_052035195.1 Candidatus Nomurabacteria bacterium | reverse complement strand
GATATAGAGTATTTAGAAACGGTACTCAAATAGCTACTACCGCAACTCCTTCATACACAGCTACAGGATTAACTGCTTCTACTACATATTCATTCACTGTCTCTGCATATGACGCAGCAGGAAATGTATCTACACAATCAACTGCTGTTTCTGTGACTACTGCTTCTACTACTAACACTGCACCAACGGCAAATGCTGGAGCAGACCAAACCATCACCCTCCCAACATCTTCAGTTACCCTCACAGGCTCAGGTACAGATGTTGGAGGGTCTATTGCTTCATATGCATGGACTAAGGTGTCAGGAGGATCAGCAACTATTACTTCTCCTTCTTCTGCAACAACTACTGTTACAGGATTGGTTCAAGGTACATATTCATTCTGGCTCACTGTTACAGACAACGGAGGATCAACAAATGCTGATGCGGTTATAATAACTGTTAATCCAGCAACAGTTACAAGTAACGGAAGTCCTATTCTTGTAGCAAATGCTATTAATGATGCTGGCTTCTCATATCGTGTTAGCCAAAACTTTGGTACTCCGGCAGACATTGTTTCAAGTCCTCTTAGATCAACTCTACGAGTATTTGAAAATGGAGTAGAGCTCGCTCAGTCTCACGCTGATCATGGTCAAATAGAAACAGTAGGTCTTGGAAGATTTAGTCATTGGATGGATGAATTTGGATATGAAGCTTTGTACTTATCTACAACAGATAATACAAACCCTGCAACAAATGGACGAGCTTATACATTTAGAACAGATGGAGTTGCAGGTACAGGAGGGGGAAGCGTTGGGGGTACTGTTTCTGGTTTTACAGATAACTTCAACAGAGCTAACAGTACAACAATAGGCTCTTCTTGGTCTGAAAGATATGGAGCAAGTGATTTTACAATTAATGGAAACAAAGTTTTGCTTAGTACAAACGATACTGAAGTTTCTTCTCTTTATACTACTAGCGGTCTTACTTCTGCAAACTATACAGTTCAATCAAAAGTCTCATTCTCTTCTAGAGCAGATATAATGTACGCAGGTATCTCAGGAAGAAGATCAGATTTTGGATCAACTGATTCAAGTGGCTATATGGTATTTATAGAGCCGTATGATCAAATGGTAACTTTGTACAAAAGAGATTCAGGTCAATGGACTCTACTTGGTACCTATCAAACGACTATCACTACGGGAATTGAATACAGTATTGGATTAGCTATGAACGGGGCTTCTATCAGTGCTCTTTGGAATGGATCTCCTGTAATTTCAGTTACAGATAGCACTTTCTCTCAGGCGGGTTCTACTGGTATAATTACTGGTAACGGATTCCCAATGACCGGTATAAAATGGGACGATTTTGGGGTAACAGTACAGTAGTATTGACAAATAATTATTTATAGTATATAATAGTAATATGAAAAAAATATCATTTTTAATTGCACTTGGAATCTTGGTTCTCCCGACTATTAGTTCTGCGATGACTCTTGGAGACGTGCTTACACAGCACTCTCTATATAAAAAAGAGGCATATTCAGCTCCTTCAGTACTTGGAGCATCAACTGATGGTAGAGGTATGACAACCATGCAAAAGAAAACTGCTATTACAGCAGAAGCAGGTAAAACTTTGGTTAAAGGACTTAGATATTCAGAAGGTTCTTCAGCTATTGTTTCAAAACCAATAAAGCGTGGTATGGACAAAAGTGATGAAGTAAAAAAGCTTCAACTATTTCTTATAGCTAAAGGCTATTTAGAAGCAGATCCAACTGGAAAATACGGTGCGCAAACCATTGCCGCTGTAAAGAAATTCCAAGCAGAAAAAGGAATCAAAGGTGACGGAACTCTTGTTGGTCCTGCTACTCGAGCAGCTATCGAAAAAGAAGTTGCGACTATGACTTCTGATATTCAACAATAATTTTTACAAAAAACCTCTCGCTTTATTGCGAGAGGTTTTTTTGTTGAGAAGTATTTGTGAATAATGTAGGATGTAAATAATAATATAAAGATTGTAGGCCACTTTAGCTTAGTTGGTAGAGCACTGCTTTCGTAAAGCAGGGGTCCCGAGTTCGATTCTCGGATGTGGCTCATGGAAAAAGAACAAATACAAGAAAGAATAAATCACATAGAAGTGGCAATGGCGGACTCTGATTTTTGGTCTGACAAAGTCAAAGCGCAACTAATGATCAAAGAGCTTGGAGAGCTCAAGGATTCTCTTTTGGGTGCTGATAAATATGACAAGGGTAATGCAGTCATGACTATTTTTGCAGGAGCAGGTGGGGACGATGCCGAAGACTTCTCTGGAATGTTGCTTCGCATGTACTACAAGTTTTTTGAAAAGAGAGGTTGGAGGACAAAGATACTCCACCAAAATGAAAATGATCATGGAGGATATAGAAATATTACTCTACTGATAGAGGGCTCTGGAGTTTATGGAATTTTAAAAAATGAATCTGGTGTTCATCGTCTTGTGCGTATCTCGCCATTTAATGCCAATGCCAAGCGACATACTTCTTTTGCAATGGTAGAAATAATTCCTGAATTTTCAAAAACTGATAAAAGTATCGAAATACCAGAGAGTGATCTAGAAGTTTCTTTTGCTCGCTCTGGTGGCCCTGGTGGTCAAAATGTAAATAAGCGTGAGACTGCAGTGCGCATGGTGCATACTCCAACAGGTATTTCAGTTCATGTTACAAGCGAAAGAAGCCAAGAGCAAAATCGCGAAGTCGCTCTCTCTATGATAAAGGCCAAACTCTTTAAAAGATTAGAAGAAGAACGCTTGGCCAAAGAGCAGGGTATGTATATTTCTAAAACTACTGAAGTCACTTGGGGCAATCAAATCCGCTCTTATGTATTACATCCATACAAAATGGTCAAAGACCATAGAAGTGGAGTAGAGGTGAACAATGTAGACGCCGTGCTAGAAGATGGTGATATAGAGCCTTTTCTTGAAGGATAAATAGACATGCTATAATACTAGCTGTTGTTATGATTCAATTTGTAAATGTTTCAAAAGTTTTTCCTAACGGAGCAATAGGTATAGAGCATGCAAACCTTGAAATAGAAAAAGGTGAGTTTGTAACCCTAGTTGGTCCTTCTGGTGCTGGTAAGACCACTCTTACCAAATTTATATCTGGAGAAGAAGATCCTACAGAAGGGACTGTTCTTTATGATAATGTAGACCTTCAAACATTTTCTCAAGCAGAGCTCACAAGTTTGCGTCGTCGTATTGGAACAGTTTTCCAAGACTTCCGTTTACTCCCAAATAAAACAGCTTATGAAAATATAGCTTTTGCTATGGAAGCAGCGGGAAAAAGTGATGAAGAAATAGTCTCTGACGTCCCACATGTTCTCTCTCTCGTAGACTTACAAGATCGTATGTATCACTTCCCAAGCCAGCTCTCAGGTGGAGAAAAGCAACGTCTTGCTATTGCTCGCGCTATTATCAACCAGCCAGAGATTTTGATAGCTGATGAGCCTACTGGAAACTTAGATTCTGATAATACTGCTGAAGTTATTCATATCCTTAAAAAGATTAACGATCTCGGTACTACTGTTATTCTCACTACTCACGATAGGCAGGTGATAGAAGCTATACCATCTAGAATGGTCTCAATGGAAAAGGGTCGGATAGTAGGAGATGAGAAAAAGTCTCGTCACAAGGTATAATATATAAATATATGTTTTGGGTAACAATAAAAAGAGTATTTAAATCAGGGTGGACTAATTTCAAGAGAAATGGCTTGGTTTCTTCAGCTTCTGTTTTGGTGACTACTATCACATTATCTTTTATTACAGCACTATTTCTCTTCAATGCATCACTATCTTCTATGATTGTCTCTCTTCAAGACAAAGTAGATATAGCAGTTTATTTCACAGTTGATGCTCCAGAAGAAAAGATTTTAGAACTTAAAGACACACTCGAAAAAACACCAGAAGTACAAAGTGTAGAATATGTATCAGCAGATGAAGAAGTACTAGCATTCCGAGATCGACACACAGATGACTACCTCACCCTTCAAGCGCTCGATGAGCTTGGAAGCAATCCTTTCGGAGGATCTATTCGTATCAAAGCCAAGGACTCAGCTCAGTATGAATCTATCGCAAGTCTTCTAGAAGGAGACAGCCAAGTAGCTAGAGATAACAGCCAAATAATAGAGCGCATAAACTTTGCTCAAAACAAACTCGTTATTGAAAGACTAAATACTTTGATAGCTAGTGCCAAGAAAGGAGGCTTCGGGGTAACTATAGTACTCTCTCTCATTTCTATAATCATCATGTACACAACAGTACGACTCACTATCTATATGTCTCGAGAAGAGATAGGTGTGATGCGACTTGTAGGAGCAAGTAGTTCTTATGTTCGAGGTCCATTTATTGTTGAGGGTATTCTCTATGGATTCTTTGCTTGGGTTGCAACTACATTACTATTTTTACCTATCACTTATGTTCTCACAAGACAAATAGGAGCTTTGATGCCAATGAATTTGTATCAGTATTATGTATCACATCTTTTCTCTATCGGAGGATTTGTACTTCTAGTAGGTATGATTCTTGGAGCATTATCTAGTTATTTTGCAGCTCGTAAATATCTAAACGTCTGATCATGAAAGTTATCCCTAAGTACATCTTTGTGGTAGGAGGTGTCATTTCCGGAGTCGGAAAAGGGATAACAGCCTCCTCTCTTGCAAAGATACTCCAAGACAATGGAGTCCGGGTAACAGCTATCAAAATAGACCCTTACGTCAACATTGATGCTGGGACTATGAATCCTACAGAACACGGAGAAGTCTTTGTGACCAAAGACGGTGACGAATGCGATCAAGACATGGGAAACTATGAACGTTTCTTGGGTGTTGAACTCACTCGTATCAACTACATGACTACAGGGCGAGTGTACTTGAGCGTTATTGAAAATGAACGGGCTCTCAAATACAAAGGCGCCTGTGTACAAGTCGTGCCTCATATACCTCTTGAAATAGTAGGGCGTATTGAGCGCGCACAAAAGGAAGCAAATGCAGAAGTAACAGTGATAGAAATAGGTGGAACAGTAGGAGAGTATGAAAATATTTTATTCCTTGAAGCAGCGCGTATTCTCAAACTTCGAGATCCAGATAGTGTGAGATTTGTTATAGTTTCTTATTTACCAACTCCATCGAAGATAGGAGAAATGAAAACAAAGCCAACTCAACACTCAGTTCGCACACTCAACGCTTCTGGTATTCAGCCTGACATAATTATTGCTCGAAGTAATGAACCACTAGATGATAAAAGAAAAGAGAAGATTTCATTTTTCTGTAATGTTCCAAAGGACCAAGTCATCTCTGCTCCAGATATAGATAGTATTTATGATATTCCTATAAATTTTGAAAAAGAAGGTTTGTCGAAAATGCTGGCAAAGCTTTTGCATATCAAGTTCCCAAATAAGAAGCCAGATACTGCAAATGCTTGGAAAAAAATGGTTTCTGTTATTCACAAATCAAAAGACGAAGTACGTATTGCAATAGTTGGCAAATATTTTGATACTGGTGCCTTTACTCTCACTGATTCATATCTATCTGTGATTGAAGCTATCAAATACTCTTCTTATGCACTAGGCAAAAAGCCAGTGATCGAATGGGTCAATGCTATAGAGTTTGAGAAGAACGCAAAGTCAGTATCCAAGCTCAAGAGTTATGATGGGGTAGTAGTACCAGGCGGATTTGGTAGTCGAGGAATAGAAGGAAAAATCTTGGCTATAGAATACGTGCGCAAAAACAAGATTCCATACTTGGGACTTTGTTATGGTATGCAGCTTGCAGTTATAGAATACGCTCGTCACGTCGCCGGTATCAAAGGCGCTACATCTCGCGAACTTAATCCCAAGAGCAGTGAGTGCGTGATAGATGTCATGGACTCTCAAAAAGAAAAGCTCAAAAAAGAAGAGTACGGAGGCTCTATGAGACTTGGCTCATATGAGTGTTATCTCAAAAAGGGTTCCATCGCCAAGGGCCTCTACAAGGCCGACCAGATACTCGAGCGTCATAGACACCGCTACGAGGTCAATCCGCTATTTATAGAGCGTTTAGAGGCCAAAGGGCTCGTTTTCTCGGGGGTTTCGCCTGATGGCACCCTTATGGAAATAACTGAGCTTCCAGCCGAAAACCATCCATTTTTCGTCGGTTGCCAGTTTCATCCAGAGTTCCAAGCTAGACCCTTGTCTCCTCATCCTCTCTTTACAGGTTTTATAAAAGCTTCTATATCAACAAAACAAAAGAAAAAATAAAATCATAGGTATATAATATATTTATGAAGTTTGTGACGGGTATTATTTATAGGTTTATTGTAAAGCCTATACTCTTTCTTTTTCCAGCTGATGACGTGCACCATCTTTTTCTTCGAGTGGGAAAAATACTAGGGAAGTTCCGTCCTGTGAGAGCTTTGACCAAAATTCTTTGGGGTTATGACAACAAAGTGCTAAATCAAGTTGTCTCTGGTATGTATTTCAAAAATCCTATCGGACTCTCTGCCGGCTTTGACTACAATGCTGACTTGGTAAATATACTCCCAAGTGTTGGCTTTGGTTTTCATACTATTGGGACACTTACTCTCGAAGCTTATCAAGGTAATCCTGCTCCGATGCTAGGCAGACTTCCCAAGTCTCGCGCTCTTTTAGTTAACAAAGGATTTAAAAATGAAGGCATAACAAAAGTATTATCAAATTTAAATCCCAAAGATGGTAGAGCTGTACGAGGAGTGAGTGTCGGAGTAACCAACAAAGCATATGATACTTATGAACAAATGCTTGAGAACTTGATCTCTGGTTTTGAACAAGCAGATAAGTGTCCTCACTTTGATTATTTTGAACTCAATATTAGTTGTCCCAACCTTCGCAACGTGAAGCTCCTGACAGAGCGCTTGGCAGAGCCTGGCGGACTCCGAGAAGCTCTCACTCGTTTAGCACAAGTGTCTTTGTCTCGACCAGTCTTTATCAAGATGCCACTTGAGAGAACAGAAGAAGGTTTGCACTCTCTGATAGAAGTAGCCAAAGAATTTTCTTTTGTTCGAGGTTTGATACTTTCAAATCTTGCCAAAGACAGAGCCAATCCTCACTTTCATCCAGACGAAATATCCTGCGCTGGTGCTGGTAACTTCAGCGGTAAACCTCTAGAAGAGAAAGCCAACGAACTACTTAAATTTGCTTATAAAAATTATAGCGATCGGTTTGTACTTATCGGCGTCGGAGGAGTATTTAATGCACAAGATGCTTATAGAAAGTTTCGCAGTGGCGCAACACTAGTACAGCTCATCACTGGTATGGTTTACCAGGGTCCGCAAGTGATAGGAGAGATAAATCAAGGCCTAGCAAAGCTTCTAGCAAAGGATGGTTTTAATAATATCAGTGAAGCTATCGGGGCGGATGTGAGAAGCTAATAGGTGTTTGTTGACAATAGAATTCATAAAATATAGTATCTCTTTAAATCAAATTCCGTGTGTATGCATGGTGGCTCGTAAGAGTAACGAAGGGTACCTCTTCCTTCATCCCTAAGAGGTGTACTTAAATAATTTTTTATGAATCTCAATCTTTTTTTTATTTTCCACAGAGCTGGAAAAAAACCATTAGAAAGACTTGATAGGACTTATTTTCGTTCGATTGACGGAGGTCCTAATCGTGAAGAACTTATTATTGACGGATTAAGGCTCGGTCAAACCATTCCTGGCCTCGGAGTATTTTTCTTAGAAAAATATTTTAAACAAAAAATCCGTAACGTAGAAGTTATTTCTGTTGGAAGGATTTATAGCGATGAACTTTGGTCTGTTGTTTTTAAGGTTGGTAAGAGAAGTTTTTCTGCTTTTTATTCTACAAAAACAAGAAAGGGTTATGTGTGTGATGTAGAAAATATCGTTAAGCAAATATGGCCTAACGGTAAGGCCTATCGCCCCTTAACAGACTATCAGCTTATGGGGCTTCTGCAGATGTCTTTTGTTGCAAATGATTTTTATTTTTCAAGACATGTTTGCATAAGGATTATTCAATCTATAAAAGGCATAAAAGAACATTATTCTTACGATGAAACTGATTTTCACAAAGAAGATCCTAGTGTTCGATCTAAAATTGTTTTTTTTAAAAAAGAATTTGAATTTAAAACGGGGTTTCCGGTGATAAGAACCCTTTCAAGGTTCAGAGAAATTTTAGGTTAATTATTAAGGCTGCAGTAATGCAGCCTTTTTTCTATGCTTGAATAAAAGACCTATTTTCGCTATAGTGACGTAGTAAATTGCCTGATCGTCTAATGGTAGGACTTTGGTTTCTGGTACCAACTATTGGGGTTCGAGTCCCTGTCAGGCAGCAAGAAAATAGTAATATTAAAAAGTTGCCGAAATGATATCTCATAAAAGGATTTTAAAAAATATTGCACGTAATCATAAACTTGACCCAGTAGAACTACTTGTTGTTCTTTGGGATTTTTCTCGTACAAAATTTGATTATCTAAAGAATGAAAATAGTGCTATTAAAAATAAAGATTATTTAATCGTAAAGAGAATTATTGATTCAAAGCTAAAAAATATCAAAATATCCAGGCTAACTGAGGTTTCTACGAGAAAGCCCGAGGTTGTTATAAAGGATCAAGATTTTTCTTCTGTAGGGAAAGTCATCTCTTCAATTAATTTTTTAACTAAAGAAGAAGTGTTAAAAATTTATGAAGAATTAGTGCTTGATTTTAGCACTTATGATGATCCAATAGAGCCTTCGGGAGTAAAAGACGAAACTCTTTTAGATAGTGCAATTTTTCACGCCACAACCTCTTACGAAAATAAAAGTAAGTATCCCACTGTAGAGTCTTCTGCGGCTGCTTTAATGTACGCGCTAACTCATAACCATGCTTTTCATAACGGGAATAAAAGAACAGCAATGGTATCAATGTTGGTTTTTTTAGATAGACATAATATTTGTTTAGATTGTAACGAAGATGATCTATTTAAAACATCTCTAAGATTGGCTGATCATAAGTTGGTTGAAGAGACTTCTCTTTATATGGATGCAGAAATATACGCTCTAGCAAAATGGATTCATGATAATAGTAAAGTGCTTAAAAAGGGGGAAAGGTCTGTGACTTTAAAAAAATTGAAACAGATATTAAGCCATTTTGGTTGTGAGTTACTAGAGAATGGTCGTGTACAAAGAATAATCTTCACTAGGTCTTTCTTGGGTTATACCTCAAGAAGAATTTTAACTTCTAAAAGAGTGATACCAGATACTGTTTCTGAAGGGCAAGAAATAGAAAAAGGACTTATTAAATCAATAAGAGAAGATCTTGAATTAAATCCTACGAAAGGAGGTATCGATAGTGATGTTTTTTATGATATGACCAGCTTTACTAGTAGTGATTTTATAAATAAATATAAGGTTCTTTTGAGAAAACTTTCAAAAGTTTAAATAGATTTATGTTATGAAAGAAATAGAAATTCTTATTGAGGTTAAAAGTAGTAAAGAAGAAGCGTTGAAAGCTTTGGGGGCTTTTCAGTTTGAAGGAATAAAAAAGACTCTGGATATTTATTTCTATGATCCACTTCGTACTGATTTACAAGCAAATAGCGAAGGTAGGCTTAATGCTTGTTTTCGAATACGCCAAAAGGATGGCAAGAATACCATCGCTTACAAAGTAGACTATTTTGAAGGAGAAGAATGGTCACACTCTGATGAATATGAGACAGGGTTCAAAGATTTTGAAACTATGATGCATATAGTAGATAAACTTGGATTGAAAGAGCTGGTTCGTATAGATAACGAAAAGCATACGTATATGACGGATGAGTATGAGATAGTTTTGGAAGATGTGAAAGATTTAGGTCTTTTTATGGAAATAGAAAAGCTAAAAGAAGTACCAGATGATAAGGTGTCAGAGACAAAAAAGGAAATAAGAGAATTTATAAAAAGCCTTTCTATTGATTTTGGTCAAGAACAAAACGCCGGCAAGCCAGAGTTGATGTTGAGGAATATTTAAAGAAAAATAACCAATGACCAAAGAAGAATTTTTGATAGTGAAAAAAGCAAGAAATGGTAATGGGATATTTGCTACTCGAACTTTTGCGAAAAATGAACCTATCTTTGAAGTAAAAGGAAAGTTAATAACATGTGATAAAGAGGATGATATTGACGAGGAAACTAGAGCAAACACGTACAGGTATGATGAAAATCTATACATAAGCCCCAAAGGGAAAATTGGTGATTTTCTTAATCATTCATGTAACCCAAATGCAAAGGTTTTAAAGAATGGTAAAAAACTTTTTATATTTGCAATAAAAAATATTCCAAAAGAAAGAGAGGTGGTTATTGATTATTCAACCATTATTGCCAGTGATGATTCATGGAAAATGAAATGCAATTGCGGTAGTAGTATTTGTAGAAAAAATATAGGTAAATTTAACTTGTTACCAATAAAATTAAAAGATAAATATAAGGCAAAGAAAATAGTACCTGAATATATTACTAAAATATAATTTATAAGTTTTTTGCTATACTGAAAACATGAAAGATCATGAAGAGTACATGCGAGAAGCAATAGATTTATCTGTTGAGAGTGTTGCAGAAGGCGGAGGCCCATTTGGTGCAGTAATTGTTGATGTAAAAACAGGGGAAGTTGTCGGACGAGGTAAGAATCGAGTAGTTCTTAACAACGACCCTGTTGCTCATGGAGAAATTGAAGCAATTCGAAATGCGTGTAAAAACATAAATGGGACAAACCTGGTTGGTTGTATTTTGTATACAAGCGCTGAGCCTTGCCCAGGATGTTTGGTAGAAACACTTTTTAATGCAGGCATCAAGGATATCTATTATGGAAACAGCGTTGAGGATGCGGCAAATGTAGGGTTTGCTGATGATAAAAATTGGGCTATCCTTCAGACCAGCGCGCAGGAAATAATACAGAAAGCAGGAGGCACTCTCACACAAATTTTAAGTCACGAAGCACAGAGCGGATTTAAAGCTTGGCAGGAAAAGAAGAACAGAATAGATTATTATCAGGCATAATTCAGGTTCAGTAGTAAATACCTAAAAATCCTTTCTATTGATTTTGGACAAGAACAAAACGCCGGCAAGCCAGAGTTGATGATGAGGAAAATTGGTGTATAGTTTTAATCATGAAAATAATCACTTTAAACATTTGGGGAGGTATTGTTGGAGATGTACTGCTTGATTTTTTTAAGGGAAATCAAGATGTGGATGTCTTTTGTTTGCAGGAAGTCATGCATAATGGAACAGGGTGGACAGCCTGGGATGAACGACAAAATAGAAATGTTTTGGAACAGATACGTTCAGTACTTCCTGGTTATGTTGATTATTTTAGACCTGCTGAGCACAAAGGTGAGTGGGGTTTGGCAATATTTGTAAAAAGAGAAATTCTTGTAGAAGCTGAGGGAGAGGTTTTTGTACACTTACACAAAGATTCGATGAAAGACAAAGAACCTTTAACAGTGGGAAAAAATTTGCAATGGATTAAGTTAGGTGATCAAAATCTTACAATCTGCAATTTCCATGGTTTGTGGAATGGAAAAGGAAAGACAGACACAGAAGACCGAATCAATCAGTCAAAAAAGATGGTGGAGATGATAAAAAAGCTTGATACGGAAGTCATTCTTTGCGGAGATTTTAATCTCTTACCTGAGACAGAAAGTTTGAAAATAGTAGAAAAAGAACTAGATTTTAGAAATCTAATTAGTGAATTCAACATTACTTCTACTAGAACAAGTTATTATACAAAAGAAACAAAATTTGCTGATTATGTACTTGTTTCAAAAGGTGTTGTGGTTAAGGATTTCAAGGTGCTACCAGACGAAGTTTCAGACCACTCACCACTTTTTATAGAAATAGAATAGAAAATAAAAAACCCTCACCATGGGTTTGGTAAGGGTCAGAACATTACAAATTTTTAATTTATACCAGAAAGCGGGGTCATAATAATCTGACAGCGTTTATATTTGGTTTTATCCTCTTTTTTCAAACCCTCTTTTACTTTGTTGATGAAAGTGTCCATTTCGTATTTGCTTTGGCGTGGTGATGTTTTGAACTCTCTCGTTTCAACGTTAGGGAGGATTGAGCTCTCACTTTGAGCAGAAGGCTCGGTGAGAATGTAGGCAAGGTATGTTATTTTCATAATACAATTTTCCTTGATATTACAAGTTCTCATCTTTTTGTCAAATAAAAAGACCTTGTTATATAAACAAGGTCTTTTTTAAATTTTTTAAACTAAAGCCATTATTTCTTTTGCAATTTCTCCGGGACCTTTAGTGCTTGAGTCAAAAGTTTTTACCGCTTGATCTCGTATTTCTAGATATGCATTGTATCTGTCCATAAAGCCTTTTTCATCTGTGACAGAGAGTTTAGAGCCTCTGGTTACAGCGTTTAAAAGTCTTTGGTCAAATCTTTTCAAAAGTACAGGAAGGGGGGCTTCAATATTTACAAAAGTAACTTTGAGACCATATTTGTCAGCGAGTTTTTTTAGTTCATCATTTAAACTGCCTTGCATGACAGAGCCTCCTTCGAGAAGCAATGACATGCCATTTTCAAGCATTTTGTCAGCAATAAGGAGTATTGATTCATGTACGGCTTTTCTGTCTCGGTCGGGAGTATAGTCGGATATTAAGAACTTTATTTTATTAGGGGATAAGCGAAAAATCTTTTTGTACTGACCCATTATTGATTCAGTTGTGTAAGTCTTACCTCCCATAATAGGACCGTTGATTATTAAAATAAATTGATTCATATATTGTTTTGATTTATGGTTTTGATTAATGTGTACATTACTGTACTGTCATACAATACAACGAAATACCATATAAATCAATAGTACTTTCTTTGAGCCTAATAGTCTTAAAAACTGCTATAATTAAAGTATTAAAAAATTAGTTTTAACATAAATGACAAAAAACATTGGTTCAAAAGATAAAATCGTGCGCATCATTATAGCTATTATTTTAGTTGCACTTTACGCTCTTGGAGTACTCTCTGGCACAGTAGGTGTTGTTGCTCTCGTATTGGCTGTAGTACTTGTTATTACAAGCCTTACTGGTGTTTGTGGTCTATACAAAATATTTGGTATCAATACTTGCCCAGTAAAAATAGAACAACCAGTACAAAACCAAACACAAGGTCCAACAATGCAATAAAAATATAAAACCGATTCCCAAGAATCGGTTTTATATTATAATTTTAAATATATGAATGAAGAACAAAAAGAAAAAATAACAAACTTTCTAAAAGATAATAAGTTCGCTGTTCTTGCTACAAACTCTAGTTCTGGTTACCCAGAGTCAGCCATTGTTGGATTTTCAGAGACAGATGAGGGAGGTATTATTTTTCGCTCTCTTAGTGATTCTCGCAAAAATCAAAATATTAAAATTAATCCCAAAGTTTCCTTGGTAATACTCTCTGATAATAAAGAGTGGAGGACATTACAAATAGAAGGTCTCGCTAGGCTTTTAACTAGTGAAGAGGTGAGCATGGTAGAGGATAGGCATTTCCATAAGAACAGGGCTTATGAAGCGTATAAAAACAATCCTTTGAATGAATATTTTATTGTTGAGCCTGTATGGATCAAATACTCTGATTTGTCAGTTACCCCACAAGAAGTTTGGGAAATAAGTGATATAAAATAGTTTTTATGAAAAGTTACAAAGATGTAGATAGTTATATAAAAAGCCAGTCTAAAGACGTAATTTTGTCTTTGCAAAAGATAAGAGAAATGGTTAGAAAGTTAGCACCAAAAGCCCAAGAGGGTATTAGTTACGGTATGCCGGCTTATAAATATCTAGGCAAGCCATTGGTTTATTTTTCTGCTCAAAAGTCACACTTGGGATTTTATCCAACACCAAGCCCTATAAAACACTTTGAAAAAGAACTAGATTCTTACAAGACTTCAAAAGGGGCAGTACAAATACCTTTTGACCAAAAGCTCCCTGTTGCTCTTATGACAAAGATGATCAAGTTTCGACTCTCTGAAATAAAAAATTCTTAAAATTATAGCTTGCAATACATATTAGAATTTGCTAATATGTATTTATGAACAAAGGTTATGTATATAAAGCGTTAGGTAGTGAAGAGCGACTCTTACTACTTAGGTGCTTATCAAAGCCACAGTCTGTGACTGAGTTACTTAGTCGTTGTTCTTTGGCTCAAAGCGCGCTTTCTCAACACCTCAAAGTTTTGAGAGATGCGGAGCTTGTTGATACCCAGAAAAAAGGGAAAAATGTAGTTTATCAAGTGAAGACTGAAAGAGTCTCTAGTCTTGTTAAGACCTTATTAGATTTTAAATAAACCCCGCCATAACGGGGCAAGAATATATGACAACAAAAAAAGTAATAGTTTATTCTACTCCTACATGTCCGTATTGTGTTTTTGCTAAGAATTTTTTCAAGACGAACGATATACCATTTGAAGATGTGGATGTGAGTCAGGATCGCGCTCGCGCTATGGAAATGATACAAAAAAGCGGTCAAATGGGTGTACCAGTGATAGATATCGGAGGACAGGTTGTAGTTGGGTTTCAGCCAGAAGTATTTAATAGCTTATTAAAACAATAAAAATGCATAAACAATTTATACAAATAGGTATTGTGGTATTGGCAGTAGTATTTGGTATTTTTTATACAGTAACAAACAAAGATAAAAACATGAATTATTCTCTTCTTCCATATTCTGAATTTCAAACAAAATTTGATCAAATGCCAAATGCTATGTTAATTGACGTAAGAACTCAAGAAGAGTTTGACTCTGGTCACATTGAAAATGCTGTAAATATTGATTTTCAAGACCCTAGTTTTATTTCTGAAATACAAAAGTTAGACAAGGATGGACAATACTTTGTTTATTGTCGAAGTGGCAATCGCTCAGCTCAGGCAGTTTCTCTCATGAAGAAGCAAGGTATAAAGAATATTTCTGAGCTAGAAGGAGGTATATCAAATATTTAGATTCGGCCTAAATGAGGAGTATAATAAATACATGAAAAAGTTTTATTATATTTTAGGGTTATTTTTAGCAATTCCTTCTGTTGCTTCTGCACACGTCAAATGGTTTGTAGATAGCGAAAAGATTATTGAAAACAGTCATGGGCTCAGCCCTTTTTATTCATGGGGTAATAAAGAAGTGATAATCTGGTCTTTGATTGTTTTGGCTGTCGTTTTCGTTTTTAGTCGTATTGATAGAGCATTGAAGACACCAAAAGGATTACTTTCTTTTGGGCTTAGACATCAAAAAGGGATAAATCGTATTGCTCAAGTAATACTAGGATTATTCCTGGTATTAGTTAGTGTACTTTGGAAAGTTATCTTGATACCAGAGTTTCCTATTGAGAACGGTTTAACTAGTGTAGTTGGCTATATACAAATAGCTCTTGGTTTGATGTTTGTCTTTAATTTCCGAACAAGGATTGCTTCAATGGGGCTTGGACTTCTATGTTTGAGTTTGATACCCATGGTTGGTGTTGTAGCTTTCTTAGAAAATGCTTTACTATTTTCTTTGGCTACTTATTTCTTTATCGTTAATTCAAAAGAAAGTTCAAGAGTATTTCGTCTCAACAAGCATGCTGTTGAGATTGTCAGAATAGGTACCGGTATTTCTCTAATAGTACTCGCTTTCACTGAGAAGCTATTGTACCCAGAGCTCGGTTTGAGTTTCTTGGAAGTTCATCACTGGAACTTTATGCAAAGTATTTTCCCTTGGTTTACAGATAAGTTATTTGTTTTAAGTACAGGCTTTGCAGAGATGATTTTCGGTATCCTATTTATCTTAGGATACATTACTAGAATCACTACGGTTCTTATCGCGATATTCTTCGGTATATCTGTTACTACTATGCTAGTTCAGTTTGGAGAATGGGAAGTTGAGGATTTGGTGGTTTATGTAGCAGCGGTACTGTTTATATTTTATGGGCACGGTAGAACAAAGTTCTTTCACTTTAATAAGTCACAAAACGTTTTAAAAAATAATTAAATAAATATATGAAAAAAGGATACAAAGGAAATATAGAAGAAGATACAAGAGAAAATGTTAATTTTAGAAAGGTTCTTTACACCGGAGAGCATAGTCAACTTGTGCTTATGAGTCTTAAACCAGGGCAAGACATAGGATTAGAAATACATGAGGGAAATGATCAATTTTTCCGTTTTGAGGCAGGAGAGGGCAGGGTGGTTATAAATGGCACAGAATATGAGGTAAAGGATGGTACAGCTATTGTAGTGCCTTCTGGAGCCGAGCATAATGTTATAAATACCTCAGAAATAGAGGATTTGAAGCTCTATACCATATATAGTCCAGCTCACCACAAAGACGGTATTGTAAGAGCTACCAAAGAAGAGGCTATGGCAAATGAAGCAGAATTTGACGGGGTTACTACTGAATAATATAAAACTGTAACCTTTTGGCTATATAATGGCATTATAAGTATAGAGGCTGTATGGAAACAACCTTAGAATTACAATCATTAGTCTCTAAAGCTCAGGCAGGAGATGAAGAATCCTTTCGAGTGCTATTTAGCATGCTTTCTCCTCGGGTCTTTCGATTTATTCGACCCAGGGCGAAAAATCGAGAAGACGCCCTTGATGTACTCCAAGAAACATTCGTTGATTTTTGGAAAGGAATATCTTCTTTCTCTTATAAGGGTGATAAATCTCTAGATGCATTTTTATATACTATTGCATCAAGAAAACTAAATAGAATATTTAGATCTTGGAAAAGAGATGTATCACTAGAATCCTTAGAAGATGTAGAAGATATTAATAACAATCAAGATAGTGCAAAAAAAGATGTCCTAAGTGCTTTAAATTTTCTTAAATCTAAAGATAAGGAAATCTTGATATTAAAGCATTTAGAAGGGCATTCTTTTTCAGAAATCTCAGAACTTCTAGGAGATAATGAAAATACTCTGAAGGTTCGTCATCATAGAGCCATTTTAAGATTAAAGAAAATATTACGTTATGAATAACAATAACCACGACATAGAAAAAATAATTTCTGAAACTTCATTTCGAAATCTTTCGAGTGAGGAGCAAAATCGTGTCTGGTTATCTGTTTCAGAAGCAAATAAAAAACAATTATCATTTAATAAAAATAAACAATATATGTTAAAACCTATACTTACAGCTTTGGTTATTGCTGTTGCCCTTGGCGGTACTGTAGCATTAGCTGACAACTCTCTTCCGGGAGACCCTCTATTTACTATTGATAGAGCTGTTGAAAATTTGAGACTTAGTTTGGCAAATGAGCAAAAGAAAAACGACCTTCGTATCGCTTTTGCTGATGAGCGAGTAAAAGAAGTAGAGAAGATTACAACAGTTAGCCCTTCTATGACAAGACCTGCTTCTGCAGATATATCTGAAGCGGTAGTTTCTCGAATTGAAGCTGATGTTTTCACTAATGAAACTGTTGTAAAGATAGAGTATGGAACAAATAAAAAGTTTGTTTTTACAAATAATGCTAAGACAAAAGTTTTGGTTGTAGAAGATATAGTAAAGAACTTCCCAGGTCTAACAAAGACTTTTGTTGAGTCTAAGCTTGATTTTCAAATAGAAGATAGAGCAAGTAGAGCAGAAGATAAGACTACTTCAGGAGATCTTTCTTCAAAAGATAAGACTCGAGTAACAGTAGGAGTAAATGCTGCTATAGCTCTACTAAATAGTGTTTCAGCTTCTGCGGACGCAAACTCTAGTATCAGACTAAAAGCTATAACTGATGAACTAAATAGATATTTAGGAACTCTTCCGGCAGATAGTACTGTTGGCGTAAGTGTAAAAAATGACGATGATGAATCACGTATAGATATTCGTACTGTTGATGGCAAGATTCGTGTTGAAGTAAAAGAAGGAGAAATCAAAATCAAAACTGATGATAATTCTGGAAAATCAGAATATAACAACAAGGATGATGATGACGATGATAAATACGAGTCTCGTGACGACGATGATTCAAAAGATCGTGATGACGACGAAGACGAGGATGATGACGATGATAGTCCAAAGAGAAATCCTCCAGTTGTAGTTACACCACCTCCTAGTACAACATTAGGATCTTACACTCTTGCTGAGGTTGCTACTCACAATACTAGTGCTAATTGTTGGACAGTTGTTTCTGGTAATGTTTACAATGTAACATCATGGATATCAGCTCACCCAGGTGGATCTAGTTCTATCAAGGGTATGTGTGGAGTAGATGCTAGTGGTGCTTTCAGTGGTCAACATGGAGGTCAATCTAGACCAGTATCTGAACTAGCTGGATTTAAGATTGGAACTCTAAAATAATTTTTATAAAAAATACCCTCATTAGTTTGAGGGTATTTTTTATTTTGTATCTTTTATTTGTAGAGCGAATATTACTGATATCGTCATAAGTACTCCTAAAGAAATAAAAAGTATGTAGTATGAAGATAAAGCAAAAACTGCTCCAGCAATTAGAGGCCCTACTGTATAAGCCACCGGCATCATATTTCTATAGACACTAATAACAGAAGAGTCTTCGTCAGTTACATGTTTGAAAAAAGCGCTTTCACACATAGTCTCTAGTACACTTGCTCCTACTCTCGTCGCAAATAAAACAACAGCGTAAGCTAATAAACTTGCTACTCCAAGGCTTGCGAAGACTAGAGTTGACGCCCCTATTACCAAAAGACCAAAACACATTAACTCTTTTTCACCCAAGTATTTATCCGCAAGTCTTCCAGAAGGATAAGGAAAAATAACAAAAGGCAAAAGCATAGCAGTTAACAGTATTCCAAGAGCTTTCCAAGAAAATCCAATAACACTTGTGAGGTATACAGGGCTATATATAACCATTACAACAAAGAAAAGTTGAAGTAAAAAATTAAGCCCAGTAATAATTCTTATTGTTTTATTTTGTCTTAATACTCTTAGTGCTTCTCTTAAAGAGCTTTTTTTATAAGCCTTATCCACAAAACCTCTTTGGCTAAAGAATAAAACCAAAAGAGATGCAAAAACAGCAAAAGCTGCAATAAGATAAATAAAAGAAAAGCCAAAAGCTGTTTGAATAGAGGTTGATATTATAGGAGCAGCGACCCAGCCCAGATTTGCTAGAGTAAGATAAGTGCCACGAATATTTCCGGTATTTGATTCTGTACTATAGTGCTCAATAAATAAATCTAGTCCATAAAGTATTGCTGAGTTTAAAGCAAAATAAAGTATAAAAAATGGAATAATAGATACTCCGGTATGGGTACTGATTAGATAGAGCAGGCTCGTACTTAGAATCAAGGTCCATATTATGTACTTAAATGCTCCAATAGATCGGATAATAGAAGGAGCTACGCTTACCAATATCAATGATAGTATTGAAGCTGTTGTATAAACAAAGCTTATTGTACTCGCAGAAGCGAACTGACTTAGCATACTTGAGTTTAGATAGGCCAATAATGCCAAATGAAGAGAAAAGAAAAAAGATGCTAAGAATATAAATCTGATGTGTCTCATTGTAAGCTTGAAATTATTTTTACAGTATAACAAAAAGATACAGTATTTACCTGTATCTTTTTGTTATTTTATTTTTTCTTTTTTAGAAGCTGAGTATCACTGGTATTACCACAGGGCTCTTAGCTGTTTTTTGGTATAGATATTTTGCCACAGTATCGGCAACAATATTTTTAACATTATCAAGGTTGTTTTGCCCTCCATTGTTTTTATATTCATGCTCAACTGTACGCTTAATAAGTGTACGAGTGTGTCTTAGGAGTTCTTGGCTCTCTTTGAGATAAACAAAACCTCGAGAGATGATGTCAGGGCTCTTTCGGAGCATTCCCGTTTTCTGATCAATAGTTGCGATGATAACAAACATACCTGCATCAGCGAGAGCTTGTCTGTCTCTTAGGACTACAGATTGTTCATCTCCAATAGAGAAGCCATCAACAACCATAGGGCTAGCAGGAGCTTTTTCTTTTCGAACTCCTATCTTTGTACCATTGTCTGTTATTTCAATAATACTACCGTTATCCGGTACTACTACATTTTCTTCAGGCATACCGAGCTCCATAACGAGTTCTTTGTGAAGCTCTAGGTGGTAGTGGTGTCCGTGAATAGGGATAAAGAATTTCTCATTTATCTTTCTGTGTAGCCACTTTATGTCTTCTTTGTTTCCGTGTCCTGTTGCGTGCACGAAGTCTTCACCAGGAGTTCGGTAACTGATTATTTTTACACCTTGTCTTGAAAGACCATCTTTCATTTTTTGAACAGATCTTTCATTTCCTGGAACAATAGAAGAAGACAGAATAATAGTGTCACCTTTTCTTATTGTAAACTTCTTGTGAGTTTTATCTGCTGCACGAGATAGAGCTGCAAATTGTTCTCCTTGTCCACCAGTTGAGAGAATAACAACTCTGTTTGGAGGTAGTTTGTCTGCTTCTTCCATTGAGATAATCAAATCTTTAGCAGGTTTGATAAGTCCAGCTTGAATAACGATATCAAAGTTTGTTTTCATTGAGCGTCCTTCAAGAACAATTTTTTTGTTAAGACTTTCCGCAATCTGAATAATTTTAACTAGTCGAGTAATATGAGAAGCAAAAGCAGCAATAATAATACGGCCTTGGATTCTTCGAATAATATTTTCGAGTCCTTGGTGTACTTTTATTTCAGGAAGAGCAAAACCTTCATTTTCAATGTTGGTTGAGTCTGTCATCAAAAGCAAAGTTTTGTTGTTGTCGAATATTTTATATTCTTTTTCTTCAGCTTCGCTTACTATGCCGTCTACTTGATCAAGTTTGTAATCTCCTGGGTTTACAATCCATCCGTAAGGAGTTTCAATAATAACTCCCATAGAGTCAGGGATAGTGTGAGTTACACCCCAGAATTTAACTTTGATATTTCCGATAGTTATAACCTCGTCTTTCTCAACAGTAATAGCGTTAAGTGCAGGTAGGTGAGGGAATTCAGTTTGACGTTTGCGCATCATTAGAACTGTTAGGTTACGAGAATAAACAGGTGGATTTCCTATTCTAGATAAAACTAGTGGTACACCTCCAATGTGGTCTAGGTGACCGTGAGTCACAATAAGAGCACGGATTTTATCCTTGCGCTCTTCTAGATAGCGAGTGTTTGGAATAACATAGTCGATACCAGGAGTTTCTCCGTTGGCAAAGAACATACCAGCATCAATAACGATAATATCGTTACCTATTTCGATAGCGGTCATGTTCTTACCTATTTCTTCTACTCCACCAAGAGGAATAATTCGTATTACTCCAGGAGTAATATCAGGGATGTGTGCAGTTTTTCGCTCTGCTGGCATAGCATTGAGCTCACGTATTTCTACTGGTGGCTGTGATGGTCTGCGTTTAAATTGGTTGCGAGAGCTAAAGTTTTTGTTACGTCTCACGAAAGGCTTTTTGTTGCCTGGGTGTGAAGGTGTATTTGTTTGATTGTTTTGAGTTTGTTCTGTCATGTATTAAATATTATGTGTAAACCATTTCCATACTAAATCAGTTCTGCCGTACCATAAGGGTGCGTACCGCACAGACTCGTGGCTAGACTCTACTAAAGTAGGAGTTTTCGCATTGAGTTCTTTGGACTTAATGTGAACTAATGTTTTTGTATAGATAGGGATGAGGTGTTGGTATCCTGGAGTATTATCTTTTGTAGATATTCCGAGAACGAATGAATAGGATCCTAGGGACATTTGATCAGTGAATATTCCTTGATCAAATACGTTCACCGTAGATATTATACCAAAGTCTTTTAACGATTCAGAGAGAAGTTCGGCTGTTTTGATGAGATCTTCATCTTTTTGTACAGCGATTGATATCTGTAGCCCTGTTTCAGTAATCTTTGGAATTTCTGATTCACTGCGAGGAGTATCCTCTAATAGAGGAATACCATAACCATTTTCTATGATATCAGTTATTATTTTTTTGTCAATGAATGGATTTAAAGATTTTAAGGTTTTTGATGCAGATGAGTCTTTTTGATTTTGATTTACGAATAGGACAACTTGTTTTTTTGTTTCTATATTAGAGATGTCAAAATATTTTTTTATATCTTCATCTATAAAGACTCCGCGTAAAGCACTAGTGCTATCTATGTCTTTGGATAGGAGGCTAGATTTGAGGTCTAGTTGATTTGCGAAACTACGAACTATTAGAGTCTCAACATAGGGTTTATTTTTTGAATGAGGGTTTCTTTTGAGGATTACTTCTGTTGGGATAGTGTTTACAATTTTAATTTTCTTCACAATAAATGAACCTGCTCCGATTGGTTTCATATTTAGAACACTTTCTTTAAATTGATCACGAGGGACTGATTCCCAGAGTGCTTTAGAAACTATTCCTAGAGACATTTTTTCTTTTAAAGAGTCAGGGGATAGAGAAGTAGATATTTCTATTGTTTGAGGGTCTATTATCTGTATAGATACACCTCTCCAAGAACTTTGACTGTCGGACTCTAATGCTAAAACTTTCTTTGTTTCAAATGTAAAAGCTACGTCTGATACAGTAAGCGGTGTTTTGTTTGAAAAGTTTATATCTTTTGGTAAGACACATTGATAAGAGGTTTCTGTAGGGTTTGATACACAGTTTGAGGCAATAAGTGGGGACAGTGTGCCACTAAAGTCTTCTTTCATAAGTCCGTCATATACCAAAGAACTCAGAAGCTTATCTGTTTCGCTTGTAGCGAGCAGAGGGTTTATATATTTTGGAGCTCCAATGACTCCTTCTGTTATTTTCCCTCCATAGTCAGGAACTTCTACCGAAATAAAAGAATTTGCCTTCAGTAAAATACTAAAAAAAATAGAAATAATAAAAATAATTACTAAAACAATAAAAACATGAACAGTTGAAAATGGCATCTCACGAATTGAGTTTAGGTTTTCTTTGTTGGGAATTTTTTTTGTTTTAAGAAATGAAAGAAACGATAGAACGTGTGATTTCATAAAGATATAACGCAGTTAAAGCGCCTGAGTATAGAGAGCGTTTGTGTTTGTTATCGAGAGAGTACTATTGAAGCAATACTTGCAGCAATAAATACAATAGCGACAATAACAGTAAAAATAAACAAAAGCCGTTCAGCACCTCGTCGTGTTTGAAGGAATGATGATCCGTCTCCGCCTAGAGAGCTTCCTGTGTCTCCATTTGCTCTTTGAACTAGAACAAGGACAACCAGTAGAAGACTAGAGACTATTTGAATGATTTGCAGTGTTTGTGCCATAAAGGTTTTACAAGAGTCATTATAGCATTAAAGTTTTAACTGCTCAACCTGGTCGGTAATACCTCATTGACTATAGTAAAAAATAAGGTAGAGTAGGGTAAACAAATTTCTCATCAAAAATACTCAATATGAATTTAGATTTTTATGACTTATTGAACCCTGTTATTAAGCGTTTCAATAAAGAAGTTGAAAAGTTACAAAATTTTTTAAGAGAAAAAATTACAAACCAGGATGTCATTATGGTACCAGTGCTTGATGATTATGGTGCTGTAAAAAACCTAACCTTATCTTCAAAGAAATCGAACTCTCTTACTGCTGAGATTAAAATTTCTATGGTAGGTAACCGTATTCATGTATTGTGTTTTGAAAAAAATGAAGTGGTATACGAATCATCGGAGGTGTTTCTCTTCGATCCGTCCTCCTTTTATGAGCAAATAGAAAAACTCAATACGTTCTTTGGAAAAGCTTAAAAAATTATTCTCAGTCACCTCTCAAAAGGCGGCTTTTTTATTTGTTTAAAATTTGGGGTGTTCAAGAGGGTTTGAGGTAATAAAAAACCCGTTAATCTGTTTAACGGGTTTGATTTAACTTAAAATTATTAATATTCCAGGGTACTAAAAACAGGCTCATTGTTAGAAGTTCCTTCTGTTGGAGAAGGGGTGGCAAGCTTACTTTCTTTAAGCTCAGCTTCAGACAACTGGGTTATCATTTCGCCTTCGCAACTACGAAGGTCAAAATCTAATTTTTCAATAATGGAACCAGTTTTCAGGTTTACACCTTTCGGCTGGATATAGATGTGAAAACATCCGTTTATATGCCTTATAAATGACACCCCCATACCAGTGAAGCCACTTCCTTTTTCGGTTACTTGGGTACCAAGTATTTGATCAGGAACTTCTACTTCTTCAAAATCTGTTTCCTGGACATTAAGGCGGGCAGCTTCAAGGTACATTTTCTTAACAGGTCGACCTTCCAGGTCTAATCCTTTTGGTTGGCAGTTCTCTTCTGTGCCAAGCCTCACTTCGTCTTTTATACCAACGAACTATAGTGGATTGATTGTATCCAAAGTATCTTGCAACTTCTCTAGTTGATTTGCCACTTAAAACCATACGAATAGCAGCAATTCTGACTTTGCCAACCTTTTCATTTGTTGTATATGCCATATTCATATCCTAGTGCATCAGAGTGATGCAAAGGTATTGAACCATTACGATAGCTTGACTATAGTAAAAAATGTGTTAAATTGAAGACAAATTTAAAAAAAATGGAAACAACGACAGCAATTGATTTAAAGTTTTTTTCTTGCTCTATGAATAGTAAAATCCTTGATCTTAGGCATCAAGCATTGAAGCCAAATGATTTTAAAAGCTCAATAATCCTTGATAAGGATTTTCTCAAAAGTACTATGCACTTTGTTGCACGTACCCCCGAGTCGCTCAAGAAACCTGTTTGTTGTGTTTCTTATTTCCTCAATACTTTTGAAGATGTGCCGGCGTATCAACTCCGTGGAATGGCAACAGCAAAAGACTTTCAGGAAATGGGCATAGGTGAAAGATTAATAGCTTTTGCTGAAGCAATAATCAATAAAGAAAAAGGTATTACCGCCTTTTGGTGTGATGCTCCTGTAGAGATGGTTAGTTTTTTGGAAAAACAAGGTTGGACATGTTCCCGAGAAGCTTTCGTTTTGCCTGACCTTGGGTTGCGCAAAAAAATGACCAAAGGTATTGCACCTTTTTAAAAAATAAAAAAAGCCCGCTATTTTGCAAAAAATAGTTGGGCTTTTATTTTTGCCCTACTTTAAATATATAACCTTCGCGTGTTCCAAAATAAAAGTTGCCTTTCCAAATAGCAGGAGTAGATTCGATACAGCTTTCGCCTCCAATAGGCAGAGACCATATTTCTGTCGGAGTGTTTGGATTTGTTAGTGAGAAAGCCTTGAGTGATCCTTGGCATGTTCCTATGGTCAAGACATCATCAACAACATTTGGAGAGCTCCAAGCATGATCTCCAACAAAGATTCGACTTAGTACCTCACCAGAGTTTTTGTCTATAGTTAATAATTCTCCTGGATTTGTAGTTACATATAAATAGTCTTTGTAGATTGCTGGTGTTGCCCAAACTCCACCTATAACACCACCACGAGCAGGTACGTGTATATTCCAAACCAAAGGATTTTCTGGTTTTTTTGTATCCAGTTTTATTATTTGTCCTATTTCTTTTGATCTTTGATTTAGTCTTTCTTCTTCACTAACAGCATAGATAAAGCCTTTGTCGTCAGTTATTAGTGTGGCATCAGTATCGTCCCCAGTCCAAAAATCAAATACAGTAGGAGCTAAACCATCAAGTACTTTTGAAACATCAAAACCCATAATTCTTCCTCCTGAATTTGCTACATAAACCACATCTCCTATTTTTAATGGAGAGCTCTCAATACTAAGATCGTCATCTCCTACAAGAGCTATAAAATCTTTTGAAAAAGTAGGAATAGAAACTAGTTCCTTTGGTTCTACTTTTACTTTTCCAGATTCATCATAAGAGCGATTTAGTTTTATCGCATGGAAAATACCATTTTCACTTCCTTCGTATAAAATATCGTTTTCAATCAAGCCATTGCCGTCCCAGTCGTTATTCCATACACCGTCGCTTAGTTTCGCTTCAATTTTCCAGAGTTCTGTAGGAACTTCTCGGTCTAAAGCTATTATTCGATAAAAGTTATCTCTTGATCCACTGTATAAAAGAGGGAAACCATCAGGGTCAAGTGTAACTGATCCTTTTATTATGTCTCCAGTAGGAAAAGGTTCTCTTGTGGCCTCTCCTGTTTCTGAATTTATGAAATGTATCGATCTACCATAAGTACCAACTATTATTTCAGTTATTCCATTTGGATTTTCCCAAACTACTGGTTGACCAGTCCATCCTGAACCGCACCAAACTTTACTCACTCTTCCTACTGTTGAAGAAGCGCAGAGAGGTTTTGTTTTTGGGTATTTCCATAAAACTTCAGGATTAGTAGGGATAGGTCCTGTGCCATAAAAATTGCGAGATATGTTGCCACGAAACATAGTTAAACCATTTGTTTTTGGTTTAGAAATTTTTTCTGAAATATTTTTTATAACAGGAATATCTTTTGCACTTGATATTGAATTAGTTAGAACAAAGGTCAAACTTCCAATAAACAATATAAAAAGAAATATAAAAATGAATAAGTGGTTTTTTTTGGACATGCTAAACAAGAGTATAATCGATCATTCTTTTAGTAATATCAGCATTTGTAACTTTAAACTTCACCTTATCTCCAATGCGAAATGTTTTCTTTGTTCTTTTGCCTATTATTGCAAGTTCTTTATCGTTGTATTCAAAGTAGTCATTTCCTAAATCACGAAGTCTTATCATTCCTTCACATTTACTTTCTTTTTCTTCAACAAATAATCCGTTCATTGATACGCCTGTTACAGAGCCGTCAAAGATTTGTCCTACGCGGTCTGCCATGTACTCTGTTTGTTTGTATTTAATAGATGCTCGTTCTGCATCAGCTGCTTCTTTTTCTCTGGTTGAAGAGTGGGAAGCTATTTTGTCATAGTTTGCCCAAGTGTCCTTACTAACAGTTTCACTTTGGAGGTAAGACTGCAAAAGTCTGTGAACTACAAGGTCAGGGTAACGACGAATAGGAGAAGTGAAGTGGGTATAAAACTCAAAAGCCAAACCATAGTGGCCTATGTTTTTTGTAGAGTAGATAGCCTTTGCCATACTTCTGATAATAGAAATCTGAACTGTTTCTTTCTCAGGCTTTCCTTCTAGTGAAATAAGTAAATCATTTAATTCTTTCGATGGAATAATACCGTCTTTGTTTAGTGGAAGAGTATGGCCAAGACGCTTAAGGAAAAGATGAAGGTCGCTCATTCGATCCAAGTCAGGCTTGTCGTGAATACGATACATAAATATTTCTTGTGCATTTGTATCGCGAGTAGCAATGAATTGCGCTACCTTTCTGTTAGCTAGAAGCATGAGCTCTTCAATCATATGGTGTGTTGCTCCACGAATCTTTTGATAAACACCGATAGGGTGGCCTGTTTCGTCGAGCGTAAATTTCACTTCTGGTGAGTCTAAGGATAATGCCCCTGAAGCAAAACGTTTTTTCTCTAGGTCTTGTGCTATAGATAAAGCACTTTGGAGTTCTTTTAGAAAAGGACCTTCATTTTTATCTAGTACCTCTTGTGCATTTTCATAACTAAAACGATAGTGAGAGTGTATAACTGTTTTACCAAACCATTCATTTACAACTTCAAATTTTGGAGTGATTTCAAAAACAGCACTCATGGTTAGGCGATCAACATCTGGGTTTAGCGAACAAAGCTCATTTGAGAGAACTTCTGGGAGCATAGGGATAGTGCGGTCTACCAAGTAGACAGATGTAGCCCTACGATAAGCTTCGGCATCGAGAGCTGTACCAGGGCGTACATAGTGAGATACGTCTGCAATGTGAATACCTACTTCAGTATTTCCATTTTCTAAAAATTTTATAGAGATAGCATCATCAAAGTCTTTGGCATCTGCTGGGTCTATAGTAAAAGTAGTAGTTTGTCTGAAGTCTCTTCTGGTTACTATTTCGTCTTCGGTAATACCGTGCTCATGAATAGCTTTTGCTTCTTCTTCTACTTCTTTAGGGTATGTATCATCAAAACCTTTTTCAAGAGCTAGAGAAAGCATTTCGGCATTGTTCTCAAGTGGTTTACCAAGAACACGTGTCACTTCACCACTAGGAGTGCCCATAGGATCTGGCCAGTCTGTAATAGAACAAAATACTTTATCACCAGCTTTTGCTCCAGAGAGTTTATCTCCCGGTATAACAATAGGTGTATACATGCGACCATCGTTGGTTACTATGCAGTGTGCACCTTGTTCGAAAGATAGTGTGCCACTATAGCCAACTTTTGCTCGGCGAGGAATATCTATGACTTTGCCGTATGGGTTGTCATGAGCTGGATTTTGGAGTTCTGTTACTTCTACAGATACTGTGTCTCCGTGAAAAGCTCGGTTAAGTGCTTCTCGGGGGACTTCGATAGAGATACGATCTCGGCCTGCCTGCGCAGGCAGGACCTTTACGTAACCTGTACCTTTGGTAGAAATATTAATAGAGCCTTCAAATACGGCTCCGACTTTGAGTTCTGGGATTAGAGATTGCATGAAAATACTTTAACACAGGCTATTAAATACTCATAGAATTTTCTTTGACTCTTTTTATATTCTCTGCTATTATCACGGAACACATGTTAAAAATAAGACTACAAAGAATAGGACGCAAAAACGAGGCAGCTTTTCGCCTTGTTGTTACTGACTCAAAAAATGGCCCTCAAAGTGGTAAATTCTTGGAAATTCTTGGTTCACAGACACTTAAAAGTGACACTGTAAACCTAAAAAATGACCGTATCCTTCACTGGATCAAAAACGGTGCTCAAGTATCTCCAACAGTTCACAACATGCTCGTAAAGCACAAAGTGATAGAAGGAAAGAAAAAGAACGTGCTCTCAAAGAAAGCTCCTACAGTAAAGAGAAAGGATGCTCCTAAGAAGAAAAAGTAAGAGGTCGCTCGCAAAAATAAAAATACCATAAAAGCTGTCGCGTAATTTTCTGCTGAAAATTCGCTCCTCCTCAGGCCAGTCGCCTTGCGGAAGACACCTTTTATGGTATTTTTATTTTGTGCTCGCTTGGGAAAATAATCTAAAATAAAAATCATACTATGTTTTATGAATCGAGGACTCTGTGTAGACATCCGCAGAGAATAAAATATAGTATGACTTTTATTGTTTTTACTCTCGCTTAGAAAGACTGAATTTGCTATAATCAACTTATTAATACATTAAGACAGATAACGATATGAATGACAAAGAATTTTTAGAAATGGTGGTAAAAGCATTAGTAGAGAACCCTACAGACGTTGTAGTAGATCGAACTGTTGATGAAATGGGAGTACTTCTTACTCTTACTGTAAACGGTTCTGATATGGGCAAAATTATTGGTCGCCAAGGTAACACAGCCAAGGCCATCCGAACACTTCTACGTGTTGTAGGCATGAAGCATAATGCTCGTGTAAACCTCAAGATCAACGAACCAGCTGGTTATGAAAGACAACCAGACGTAGCAAATCTAGACGACGCTATGGCTGATTTGAAGGATCTTTAGGAAGTTATTAGTAAATAGATAGTAGTTAGTAGAAAAATCCTCTTATAAAATAGGGGATTTTTAGTGCTTGACAAAGTTTTATAATCTGCTAATATAATAATTAGAATATTTCAAAAAACTTCTATAAAGCTCATGTGGGGGGAGTGTTCGTGGTTTAGAGAGCTTAGTAGAATGGTTAACAAAAACCGGCGCCATTCCTGGCCCGGTTTTATTTGTTTATACTTTACAAACTAACAACTACTTACTACTATCTACTTACTACTCATATGAAATTCCATTTTCTTACAATTTTTCCAGAAATGATAAATGTCTACACAGGAGAGGCTATGTTGAAGCGCGCCAAAGATAAAAAGTTGGCTGACTTTGCGGCGGTCAATATTCGTGACTACAGTAAAGATAAACATGGCAAAACAGATGATCGCCCTTATGGCGGTGGTCCTGGAATGGTGATGACAGCTGAACCTATTTTGCGCGCCTATTCAAAATTAAAAACAAAGAAAGGTGGCAAGATAAAAGTTATACAACTTTCTCCAAGCGGTAAGATGTTTACAAATGTTATTGCTAAAAAAATGGCAAAAAGTTATACAGACTTAGTCTTTATTTGTGGTCGTTATGAGGGGGTAGACGACAGGGTACGCAAAATACTTAAAGCAGATGAATACAGTATAGGAGACTATGTATTAACTGGGGGAGAGCTTCCAGCTATGGTTATGACTGATGCTATTGTTAGACAAATAAAAGGAGTATTGGGAGATCAAGAGTCATTAGAAGAAGCTCGAGTGGCAAGTCCTAGGGTTTACACACGACCAGAAGTTTTAGTTTTTAAAGACAAAAAGCATAAGGTACCAAAAGTATTAACTGAAGGTAATCATAAGAAAATAGAGGAGTGGCGCTTGGGGCAAAAGAAGTAGCTTGACTTTATTTCATAATTATGTTTTTATAATAAAAAATTTAGTTATGAAATTTGAAAACCTAAAGCCTTTTAAAACGGAAGGTAAGTCTATCAAAATTTTGGTTATAGCTGGCAACAAAGTCGTTATTGAAGCTATAAAGCTTGTGTTAGAAAAAACGTTTCCGAAAATTGACATAGAGATTGCCAACAAATCAAGCTTGGCCTTGTATACCTTAACCCTTTCAACTGAATCAGAGTTTGACCTGATTTTATTAAGCCGGTCACCTCGTTTTGAGGACGAAAGAAGTAAAAAAGGCATGGAAATTGTCTCTCATTTGCAAAGATTCCGAAAAAACGCCTGTCTTATGTTTCTCTACTCAACAGAAAATGGTACCGGGGATCTTTTACTTAAAAGAGGAGAAATAGACCATAATGTAGGTATTTCTGAACTGATGGAGGTGTTTGAAGCACTTTAAATTCAATAAAAAACCTTATTTACAGCCATCTTTAAAGATAGGCTGTTTTTATTTGACTTATTATAGTATGTATGCTATAATATAAAAAAGGTTAAATTATGAATTTAGATATATCTCGCGAAGAAAAAAGAAGGTTATCTTCTCAAGCGCGAAAAAATAAAAGAGATAAATCAAAAGGTCTTTTAACGGTTGATGTTTTAGTCAAAGAAGAGCCTCCAGTTATATCTTGCTTTGATCTTGAAAAAAGATATGAGCAACAAAAAGATTATGAGGTTTTGCTTGGTGTAATAAAACAAGAACCTTTAGAAAAGAAGGTTCCTTACCCCTACAGTCAAAAAGCCTTTGACTTAGGTTCTGAAGATATCAAAAAACATCATTATTCCGGCTTAATTGGGGAATTTCCCCATAAAATATTGTATTGAAAGAAAGTAAAACCCCTGAAATAGCGAAGCTGTTTCAGGGGTCTTTTGTTTTAACTCCTAAATGTTTGACATCAAAAGCTATTTAATATATATTAAGGTCCTTACACCTCCCGGAAGAGTTGCGGCCAAGAGATTCTGTGCTTTAGAGAAAACCCTTATTAGATAAGCCAAACGTAGAAATAAACGTTTTGGCGATTTTTGCTTGTCCGCCAAAGTTGCATTAAAAGCAACAATGTAGGACTCCGTATATAAAAATGAGTAAAACAACACCAAAGGATTCACGAAATACCCCTCGTCCTAAAAAATATTTTTCTAAGTATAAAGAACCTCTCGCTCCATTTCCTAATCTTATCGAACACCAAATCAGTTCATACAACTGGTTGATTGAAAAAGGTATTAAGGAAGTTTTTAAAGAATTTACTCCTATAAACGATTACTCTGGAAAGAAATTCCAGCTTGATTTCGTTTCATTTCACTTGGTAGAACCAAAGTTTGATGAAAACTACGCCAAAGAAAACAAACTCTCTTTTGATAGTCAACTAAAAGCACGCGTAAAACTCACAAATAAACAAACAGGTGGAGAAAAAGAACAAGAAATCTTCATGTCTGATATTCCTATGATGACCGGTCATGGTACTTTCATCATAAATGGTGTTGAAAGAACTCTTGTTCCACAACTTTCACGAAGTTCTGGTGTATTTTTCACAGAACTTGAAGTAAAAGGCAAGAAATACTTTGGTGCAAAAATCATTCCAAATCGGGGGGTTTGGATTGAAATCGAATCTGATCCAGATGGTACTATCTATGTACGTATTGATAAAAAGCGAAAGTTCCCAATAACTTCACTTCTTCGAGCACTTGGTCTTACAACAGACGAAGAAATCAAAAAGCTATTTAAGGGTGATAAAGCAGCAGCTATCATTGCTCACTGTTTAGAGAAAGATACAAGCAAAACAGAACAAGAAGCTTATGTAGAAATTTACCGAAAACTTCGAGACGGAGACCTTGCTACAGCAGACAATGCAAAAGATTTTATAAACAATCTTTTTGGAGAAGAGAGATACGATCTTTCTTCTGTTGGGCGATTCCGATTCAACAAGCGTTTTGATCTTGATATGAGTGACAAAGAAATGACTCGTAAGACTCTTTCTGCTCTAGATATAGTAGAGATTGTTAAAAATGTTATCGTTCTAAACACAACACCAGGATCAAAGCCAGATGATATTGATCACCTAGGTAGTAGACGAGTTCGTTTTGTAGGTGAACTTTTGCAACAAAAGCTTTTCATGGGTATGACTCAGATCAAGCGAAATGTGCAAGATCGTATGAGTACCATAGACTCGGCTAACGCACTTCCTATCCAAGTGGTTAACCAGCGTCCGCTACAAGCTCGTATCAAAGAGTTTTTCACAACCAACCAACTCTCTCAGTTTATGGACCAAGAAAATGTCCTCTCAGAAATTGAGCTTCTTCGAACTATTTCAGCTTTGGGACCAGGAGGTCTCACACGAGAGCGTGCGACTCTTGAGGTACGTGACGTACACACTTCTCACTACGGACGAGTTTGTCCTATCCATACACCTGAAGGTCCAAACATCGGTCTTATCTTGCGTCTTGCTATTTATGCCAAGATCAATGATTTCGGTATCATCGAAACTCCTTATGTAAAAGTAAAAAACGGAAAGATTACAGAAGAGATCGTTTATCTAAACGCTCTTGAAGAAGAAAAATACATCATTGCTCACGCAGGAACAAAGTATGATGAAAAAGGAAATCTGCCAGATGATGTAGAAGCTCGTATTCGAACTTCTCCAGGTATAGTTCACAAGGCACAAGTAGACTTCATCGATGTTGCTACAAACCAAGCTTTCTCTCTAGCGACAAGTATGATTCCTTTCTTTGAGCACAACGAAGCAAACCGAGCGCTCATGGGAAGTAACATGCAAAAACAAGCAGTACCTGTTATCCGACCAGAAGCTCCTCTCGTTGCTACAGGAATGGAAGAAGAATCTGCTAAGTACTCAGGACGACTGGTTCTAGCCGAAGAAGCTGGAGTAGTAGAAGCAGTAGATGCAAAAAGTATTGTTGTTAAGAGCGACAAGACTGGCAAAAACCACACTTACTCTTTGATCAACTTCCAAAGAACAAACAACTTCTCTTCGCTCCACCAAAGACCAGTAGTTGCTATCGGAGATAAAGTTAAAAAAGGAGCTCTATTGGCTGACTGTTCAACAACAGACAATGGTCAAATCGCTCTCGGACAAAACATGCGTGTAGCGTTCATGTCATGGAACGGTGCCAACTACGAGGACGCGATTATTCTTTCAGAGAGACTTATCAAAGACTCAAAATTTACCTCTATCTACATATCAGAATTCATCGCTGTTGTGCGTGATACAAAACTCGGACCAGAAGTGACAACTCGTGATATTCCAAACGTTGGTGAGGCTCGACTCAAAGACCTTGATGAAGACGGTATTATCCGTGTCGGTGCTGAAGTTAAAGAAGGAGATATTTTGGTAGGAAAGATCACACCAAAAGGCGAGACAGAACTTACTCCAGAAGAGCGATTGCTTCGAAGTATCTTTGCTGAAAAAGCTCGTGATGTTAAAGACACATCACTAAAAATGGATCACGGCAAAAAGGGTCGTATTATTCGTGTCAAAGTATTTTCTCGAGACCAAGGCCACAACCTAGAAAGTGGTGTTATCAAGAAAATAGTTATAGAAGTAGCACAACTTCGAAATATTTCAGTTGGAGATAAGCTTGCTGGACGACACGGAAACAAAGGTGTTATCTCAGTTGTACTTCCAGAAGAAGACATGCCGTACATGGCTGACGGTACTCCAGTAGATGTAGTGCTTACTCCACTCGGAGTTCCATCTCGTATGAACCTTGGACAAATCCTTGAGCTTCACTTGGGTATGGCAGCAAATAGCCTAGGATACCAAGCGATAGTTCCTCCGTTTTGTGGAGCAACAGATGCTGAAATCAAAGCTGAACTCAAAGAAGCAGGACTACCAGAGACTGGTAAAGTTCCTCTATATGATGGACGAACAGGAGAAAAGTTCCAACAAGACATCGCTGTTGGATACATGTATATCTTGAAACTGCACCACATGGTGGAAGACAAGATCCACATGCGTTCTATCGGACCGTACTCTCTCATCACTCAACAACCTCTCGGTGGTAAAGCTCAATCAGGAGGACAACGTTTCGGAGAAATGGAGGTCTGGGCACTTGAAGGTTATGGAGCGTCTCACATTTTGCGAGAAATGCTAACAATCAAATCAGACGATATCAGAGGTCGTGCGGCTACATTTGATTCTATTATCAAGGGTGAAAAAATACGCGAGCCAAATGCACCAGCATCGTTCTCGGTGATGCTTAACTACTTGAGAGGTCTGTGTCTTGATGTGGACCTACAAAACTCAAGTCCAAAAGTGGTCGAAGCAAATGGTGAAGAAGTAAAAGCGTAATAAATTAGAGTTAATATTATGAAAACACTAGATACAACAAATTTTGATAGCATCGTTTTGAAACTAGCTTCTCCAGATAAGATCTTGGAGTGGAGTTATGGTGAAGTTACAAAACCAGAAACCATCAACTACCGAACAGGTCGCAGTGAAAGAGGCGGGCTCTTTGACGAGCGTATTTTCGGACCAGAAAAGGACTATGAATGTTACTGTGGAAAATACAAGCGCATTCGTTACGCTGGTATCATCTGTGAAAAATGTCAGGTTGAAGTTACTCAATCAATAGTTCGTCGTGAACGCATGGGTCACATAGATCTTTGTTCTCCAGTTGCTCACATTTGGTTCCTTCGTGGTGTACCATCTCGAATGAGTATCCTCCTTGGTATTCCTCTAACAGAGCTCGAAAAAGTTATTTATTTCGCTGGTTACATCATAGTTTCTGTTCATGAAGATGAAAAAGCTAGAATCATAGCTGATCTTGATTCTGAATTTAAAAACAAGCTCAAAAACGCCGCTGACGAAGAGACTCGCGAGAAGCTAAAAACTCTTTTGTTAAATACCAAAAAAGAAATTGCAGAAATCAGAACAGGAAAAGTTTTGACTGAGATTTCTTATCACCACTACTCTTTGAAATACGGTAGTGCTTTTGAGGCAAGTATTGGAGCAGAAGCTGTATTTGAACTTTTCAAAGGTATCGATCTAGAAAAGATGAAAGCTCAAACAGAAAAGTCTCTCGAAAAAGCAGGTGCCGCAGAGCGAGAAAAACTAAACAAGAGACTCTCTCTCATCCGCGCGATGCTTTATGCCAACATTCGCCCTGAATGGATGTTCTTAAGTCGTTTGCCAGTTATCCCACCAGCACTAAGACCGATGGTCGCTCTCGATGGAGGTCGACATGCAACTTCTGATATCAACGACCTATATCGTCGTGTTATCAACCGCAACAATCGTCTAAGAAAACTCAAAGAAATTGGAGCGCCTGACGTGATCCTTCGAAACGAAAAGCGTATTTTGCAAGAAGCAGTGGACGCTTTGATAGATAACTCTATTGCCGGACAAGATTCTCCTGCAATGAGCCAAGCTCAAAGACGAGCTCTTAAATCTCTTTCTGATAACCTAAAGAGCAAGCAAGGTCTCTTCCGACAAAACCTTCTCGGTAAGCGTGTAGACTACTCTGGACGAAGTGTGATCGTTGTTGGTCCAAACCTAAAACTAAATCAATGTGGTCTTCCAAAGCACATGGCGCTCGAACTCTTCAAGCCTTTTGTAATCTCAAAGATTATTGCGCGAGAACTTGCTTTCAACATTCGTGGAGCAAATAAACTCATTGAAGATGGTGTCCCAGAGGTTTGGGCAATTCTTGAAGAAGTTATCAAGGGCAAATATGTGATGCTAAACCGTGCCCCAACTCTTCACCGTCTTGGTATTCAAGCTTTCATGCCTGTTTTGATCGAAGGTAATGCTATCCAAGTCCACCCTCTCGTTTGTCCTGCCTTTAACGCGGACTTCGATGGAGACCAAATGGGAGTTTATCTACCACTTTCTGAACAATCTCAACACGAAGCCAAGACTTTGGTTGCAGCAGACAAAAACCTACTCAAGCCACAAAATGGTGATCCTATCGTTTCATCAAAAATGCTAGACATCGTGCTTGGTTGTTACTGGATGACAAGTGTTGTTGATGGAGAGCGAGGTGAAGGAATGTATTTCTCTAGTCCAAACGAAGCTTTGATGGCTCATGACCTCGGCGTGCTTTCATACCGAGCAAAGATCTATGTGCTTGGAACAGATAGTCAAAAGTATGCTCAGTTTGAAAATAAACCTTTCGAAACAACAGCAGGAAGACTTTTGTTCAATGCTATTTTGCCAGGAGAATTTCCTTATATAAATGATGAGATCACTGCCAAGAAAATCATCGGTATTGTTGATACTATGATTTCTGACTTCGGTATTCCAGTTATTGCTCCAGTTTTGGATAAAATCAAAAACTTTGGTTATAAATATGCAACTATCTCTGGAACAACTTGGAGTATTGATAACGTTGTTGTGCCAAAAGAGAAAGCAGCGATTGTCGCTACACACAGAGCACTAGAGGCTACTATCAAGGCACAGTTTGAAGAAGGTTTGCTCTCTGAAGAAGAAAGATTCCAAAAAGTTATTGAGGTCTGGAACAAGGCTAAGAGTGAAATCGAAAAAGCTCTTACTCTTACTGTTGAAAAACACAGTTCTGTTTACGACATGATTACATCTGGAGCTCGAGGAAGTATGAGTAACGTAACTCAAATGGCTGGAATGAAAGGTATGATCCAAAACACAACTGGACGCACTATTGATTTCCCAATTATTCCTTCATACAAGGAAGGTCTTTCACCGATTGAATACTTCATTACTACTCACGGATCTCGTAAGGGTCTTGCCGACACAGCTCTAAACACAGCTCGTGCTGGATACCTAACTCGAAGACTTGTTGATGTGGCACAAGATGTGATCATCACTGAAGAGGATTGTGGTACAAAACTTGCTAAGCGTATAACAAAGGAGACTATCTCTGGCTTTGAGATCCCACTATCAAAAAATATTCGCGGAAGAATTTTGGCAAAAGATTTGGTGCTACCAGATGGAACTACTCTATTTAAAAAAGGTCACCTTATCTCTAAGGATGACGCTACTTTGGTAGAGAAAAAAGGAGTAACAGAAGTCTTTGTACGTACTCCAATGACATGTAAAACAGTTTATGGTATTTGCCGAAATTGTTATGGTCTAGACCTCGGTCGTGGACACATGATAGAGCGCGGTGAGGCCGTAGGTATCGTGGCTGCTCAAGCTATCGGAGAGCCTGGTACTCAGCTTACACTTCGAACATTCCACGCCGGTGGAGTTGCGGGAGTTGATATTACTGCAGGTCTTCCTCGTGTTGAAGAAATCTTTGAATGTCGAACAATCAAAAACCCAGCTATTGTTAACAAATATGCAGGTACTGTTACTGACATCAAGCAAGAAGGAGTAGAAAAGATAATCTCTGTACTCTCTAGTGAGTCAACTGCTAAAAAAGAAAGTGTAGACTATGTCGTTAATCCTCGTCGTGTACCTATAGTAAAGGTTGGGCAAGAAGTAGTAGGGGGTGAACTTCTTACTGATGGATCTGCAAATATTGAAGAAGTTTATGAGGCAGGTGGACGAGAAATGGCAGAAGACTATATCATCCGTGAAATTTCAAAAGTTTACGAACTTCAAGGTGCCTCAATTGCTCGTAAGCACTTGGAAATAATCGTTAGACAAATGTTCTCAAGACGTAGAGTTAAAGATGCAGGGGATACAACATTCTCTATCGGAGATGTTGTTGAAGTCACTGATCTTATCGAAGAGAACGCAAAGATGCGTGATATGGGACTAAGAGAAGCAAAGGCTGATCTTATAATCCTAGGTATTACTCAAACAGCTCTGTTTGCAAAATCTTGGATTTCTGCAGCTTCATTCCAAAATACAAACCGCGTGCTTATCAACAACGCAATCCGTGGAGGAAAAGATAATCTCCGAGGTCTAAAAGAAAATGTCACTGTTGGACGATTGATTCCTGCAGGTACTGGATTTAAAGAAAGAGAAATCTTCAAAGTTAACAACGTTAAGAACCAAGAGGAATAAAGGATGAAAACGGTATTCGAGACTATAAAAGATCGATTGCCTATTACCGAAGTTCTGTCTTCCTATATAACGCTTGTCCCAAATGGTCCTCAGTATAAGGCGAAATGTCCGTTTCATAACGAACGGACTCCTTCGTTTTATATTTCTCCAGAGCGCAACCTATACTATTGTTTTGGTTGTGGTGCAAAAGGAGACATCTTTACTTTTGTAGAGCAATTTGAAGGTCTAGACAAAAAAGGAGCTCTTAAGGTCTTAGCGGAGAGAGCAGGAGTTACGCTCACTGGATACTCAAGTAACAACTCTGATGACGACGGTATCTACCAAGCTCTTGAGAAGGCGACTTTGATTTATCAAAATCTTCTAAAGGACAATAAAGAAGCACTTAACTATTTGGAGAAAAGAGGATTGAGCAAAGAAACAATCTCGGATTTTCGTATAGGTTATGCGCCAAATGAATGGCGGACCATTGAAAATGTTTGTAAAGATACAAAAGAAAAAGCCTTGGCTTTAAAAGCAGGGTTAACTAAATCAGTAGAAGATCCAAGCTCAAAACAAACCAAAGTCTATGATAGATTTCGCTCTAGGATAATGTTTCCTATATGCGATAGTAGTTCACGCGTCATCGCTTTCTCTGGTAGAATTTTCCCACAAAGTGATGATGGTCCAAAGTATTTGAACTCTCCGGAAACAGAAGTTTTTCAAAAATCAAAAACTCTTTTTGGTTTTGATAAAGCTAAAATACATATCAAAAAGCATAACTTTGTTATTTTGGTTGAAGGACAAATGGATTTGGTATTTTCTCACCAAGCGGGGTTTAAAAATACTGTGGCTACTTCTGGGACTGCTGTTTCCGCGGAGTCAGCTAAGGACCCGTTTTCAAATCTCTCTATAGTTTCTAGACTAACCTCAAATATCTTTTTGGCTTTTGATGGGGACGAAGCGGGGCAAAAGGCGATGGATAGGGCCGCACTGGTTGCTCTGTCTCTCGGTATGAATCCAAAAGTAGTGGTTTTGCCAAGTGGTCTTGACCCTGCGGATTATATTTTGGCAAACGGCCCTGAAGCTTGGAAAGAAAGACTCAAAGAAGCCAAGCACTTTATAGATCATCATCTTGATATCATCAAAGCACAGTCTAGCTCTCCTCATGCTTTTGTTAAAAACATAAAACAAAAACTTTTTCCATTCTTGGCCAAAGTCCTCTCTCCGATGGAAAGAAATATATACATCAATAAAATCGCTAAAGAAATAGAGATGCCAGCAGAAACTATAGATCAAGAGCTTAAACAGAGTTTTGTAGACTTACCAAAGGATGATATGGTCATCTCTGTAAATAAAAATAAAGATTTATCAGCATATGAACGACTGATCGCTCTAAGGCAGAGGTTTGGCGGGGAGAGTATAGAGAAGATCTCAGAAGAATTAAACACTGTTTCTATTGGAGGGTTGGTTTTCTCAGCACCATCGGTAGACGAAGATAGGTTAAGCAAAGCGCTTATTGTTGTTGAGCAAGAGTATGGAAATCTTAAAAAAGAAGATCAAGAAAAAGTAGCAAAGGAGTTGGTAGAGAGTGTTTTGCAAGAGTTCCTTTCATCTATGAGAGTTTCTTATATGAAAGAGTTGAAACAAGCAGAAGTTGGGGGAAATGAAGAAGAGGTATCTAGGATAACCACTATATTAAATGAGATTATAAAGAGTCGACATGAGCGCAATAATAGCGCTTGAAGTATAAAGTAACTTTTATGCTTGACAAATAAGGTTTTTTTGTAGATGATGCAATAGAAATATGCCAAAGACAAATAAGAAAATACAAAAGAAAAAGGTAACTAAAAAAACTCCACCCAAAGGTGGAACAAAAAACAAGCCAAAAAAGGTTTTAGCAAAGAAAACTGCTAATAATAAAAAGACTACTCCAAAAAAGAAGATTTTAGTAAAAAGTAAAGCCACAAAGAAACCAGTAAAAAAGGTGGTTTCCAAAACAAAAGAAAAGATAAAGCCGAAACCAATAACAATCCGTCATGCCGGTTCTACTCCTCGCAAGGAAGCCAACTCTGCAAAGAAATTGCAAGAGATGGAGGTAAAAGCGGGTGAGCTTTTGGTCAAAGGTAAAAAGCGAGGTTTCATCACTTATGATGAGATTTTGAAGATGTTCCCAGATATTGAAAACAACATCGCTTTTCTGGACGAAATATACGAAAAGTTTGCTGTTGCTGGGATAGATGTCCTAGAAGGAGGAAACTTACTCGATGTCGACAATACAGAAGATCTTTCGAAGTATGTAAAAGACACGCACACTTTTTCTTCTGTACAAATGTACCTCAAAGATATCGGGCAGTATGCTCTGATCAATGCTGCTCAAGAGAAGGATTTTGCTCGTCGTATCGCTGCTGGAGACTTGGAAGCCAAGAACCTGCTAGCTAGAGCAAACCTTAGACTTGTGGTTTCTATCGCCAAAAAATATGCCAACAGAACAGCTGATTTGACCCTACTTGATCTTATCCAAGAGGGAAATATCGGCCTCTTTAAGGCGGTAGAGAAGTTCGACTGGACCAAAGGTTACAAGTTCTCAACTTATGCTACTTGGTGGATACGTCAGTCCATAACTCGCGCTCTTGCTGATCAATCTCGAACTATTCGAATCCCAGTGCACATGGTTGAAACTATTTCAAAATACAAACAAGTCGTGCGTAGACTTGGACAAGATTTGGGCCGTGATCCAGTAGCCGAAGAGATTGCTAATGAAATGGGGATAGAAGTAGAAAAAGTACATGTGATTGAACAAATCAATCAAGAGACTCGATCTCTCGAACAACCAATAGGAGACGATGAAGACAAGTCTACTTTTGGAGAATTTATACCAGATGACAAGCTTCTTCGCCCAGACCAAGAAGCTACACGCAACATGCTCAAAGAGCAAATGGGTGCTGTCTTGGCAGAACTCTCTCCTAAAGAGCGAAGAATCTTGGAGATGCGTTATGGACTCGTCGATGGTGTACAACACACTCTCGAAGAAGTAGGTAAAGAGTTTGGTGTCACTCGTGAACGTATCAGGCAAATCGAAGCTAAGGTTCATGAAAAACTAAGACAAAACGATAAAATTCAAAAGTTAAGAAATTATTTTGATTAAATAAATAACTAAAAAACCCTTACATTGTAAGGGTTTTTTAGTGTTTATTATTTCATCAATCCGTCTATTATTTTCTTGATTTCTTCTATTGGGTAAGCTCCTGGGATTGCTACTTGTTCATTTTTTTTGTTTATAACAATGCTATATGGTGTACCCCGAGCGCCGAGTGCTTGGGCCTCAGCACTTTGATCAGCAATTTTTTTAGCAACGCTTTGGCTAGTTAAGCATTTACTAAATAGTTTTTCATCAAGCCCCAATCTTACGGCGGTACTAGTTAGGATGTTTGCACTTTTCTCTGGTGAGACAGTGATTTCTATAACTTCATCCAAATATTTCCAAAAGACATCGTTACCACCAAGCTCAGCAGAGCACTCTAGTGCGATAGCTTCGTTGCCAGCGTTGGCGTGAATACTAAGAGGAAAATATCTGTATACCCAAGCAACTTTTGTTCCGTAGTCTTTAATAACATCTTTCATGCTTTGATGAAAACGTTGGCAAAATGGACAGTCACTATCTGAGTATTCTACTATCACAACCTCAGCTTTATTCAAATCTCCAAAAACATGATCATCTTGTCTAAGAGATACTGTTTCTACTGGTTTTGTTTCCGTTACATTTTCATTGGTGGAAGGTTTTTTTATAATGTCATTACCTTTTCCTGAAAATATAAGAGCAACAGCAATGAGCACTCCGGCGGTGATAATAGCTGCCGGTGTACTGATGTTTAACTTTTTAACTTCTGGGTTTGTGTTTTGTTCTTGTTCCATCACGTACGAAACAGGTTGCGATCGGCGCTTCCTGTTATTGAATTAATTTATTAAAAATGATATTGAGAATACCATACTGTGTCAGCATACATAACCGTGACCGCGGTTTCGTACGTGATCCATGCCTAGCAGTATAGCGCAAAATATGCTAATTTGTTATACATGCCGTTTTCAGAAATAGCTATGTACACAATAGTCTTTTTGGCCCTTTATGTGCAGGTTTTTTTCATGGTTACTTTTTTTGAACGCCGAAAACACCTCAATAAGCTCCACGATGAAGACCTACCTGTTTTGACAGAATTTCCAACTGTGGCGGTGATAGTGCCAGCTTGGAATGAAGGCACAACAGTTCACGGAACTATAGAGTCTCTTTTAAACTTGGATTATCCAAAAGACAAACTGGAGTTGATCGTTGTTGACGACGGGTCTACAGATGACACTTGGCAAGAAATGCTCAGGTACAAAGACCATCCACAGGTTAGAATTTTCCAAAAAGAAAATGGCGGTAAGCATACCGCAGTGAACTTCGGTATAGACAATACAAAAGCAGATTTTATTTCTTGTCTTGATGCTGATTCTTTTGTTGCTCCAGATGCGCTAAAGAGAATGATAAATGTTTTCCAAAAAAAGCCAGAGACTATGGCAGTGGCACCATCACTCATAGTGAACAAACCAAAAAATATTTTGCAGTATGCACAAAGAGTTGAGTACAACATGAGTACTTACAACAAACGTATGCTGGCTTATCTTGGGGCGATACATGTAACACCCGGACCCTTTTCTGTTTATCGAAAAGAGGTTTTTCAAAAAATAGGAAAGTTTCGCAAAGCTCACAATACTGAAGATCAAGAAATAGCATATCGTATGCAAGAGCATCATTTAAAAATCGACCACTGTCATACTGCTTATGTCTTTACCTCAACTCCAAATACTGTAAAAAAGCTTTATAAACAAAGGCTTAGATGGATTTATGGATTTATTAACAACACCATTGATTATCGAAGGTTGATATTTAGAACAAAGTATGGAAACTTTTCTTTTTTTACTCTTCCTTCGGGGATTATATCTATCATCGCTGTTTGTTATCTCTCTTTTGCTCTTTTGTACAACTTTATTTTATTCATAATAAAAAAGATAACCGAAATATCTATCAAAGGTTTTGATCTAACGTTTTCTCCGCACTTTGATTTGTTTTTTATCAATACAAAAACTATATTTTTTATTTCAGTGATACTTTATTCAATGGTCATCTTCTCAATCATTGTTGGGACAAAACTCTCCAAACAAAGTAAGGCGATAAATTGGCATATCGTTCCTTATCTGCTAATCTATAGTGTTATTGCTCCGATATGGCTTTTAAAGGCAGTTTGGAATACAATTACTAAAGCAGGTCAGCCAAAATGGCGTTAACCAAAAATAATTAGATGAAAGGTTTCCAAAAATATTTTTTTGTTTTTTTAGTAACATGCGGGATCTTTGCCGTTGGTTGGTATTTGAGTTCATATGTTAATAATAAAAAAATAAATCAAATAAAAGACATCCAAAACAAAATAGCAATAGATATACTCTCTTCTGAAACGCAGTTTTCTCTACTCGAAGAGCTTTCTTGTCAGGACCTTAGTAACTCAGTCCTTTCAAAAGAGATAGCAACCATTGCGGACAAGATTTCCTATACTGAACAAACAACGGGCAACAGAGATGAGGTAGAGCTGTTGAAAAAGCAGTATACTATACTACAGGTCAAGGACTTTTTGCTCACCAAAAGGATTGCGGAGAGATGTAAGCAGAAAATCAACACAGTTTTTTACTTCTATGGAAGTAAAGATGCTTGTAGCGAGTGTGTAAAGCAGGGTTATGTTTTGGATGCACTCAGAGAAAAATACTCAGCTCTCAGGGTTTATTCTTTTGATTACAACTTAGACCTTTCAACCATAAAAGCCTTGAATTCTATATATAAAATCCAAAATTCATTACCGTCTTTGGTTGTAAATGGCAAAACTGTTAGCGGTTTTAAAACAGTTGAAGAACTAGAAATGCTCCTCCCAAAAGAGTTAACAAATCCTCAAAAAACAGTAACAAAAAAGACCTCGAACTAATAAAAAAAATCTTCAAAATCACTCCTTGCAAGGGGTGATTTTTTGTGCATAAAGTTATACACAAATTTTTTACTATTTATATATGCATAGAGAGGGCTCTTTGTGTTAAAATATAAGGGTAGAACGAATGAAATTCTATACAAAATTTCACAGTTTGTTTTTTGCGAAAAAGCTCCACGTAGGTGTAGTTGCTTTTTGTATTTTGACCTCAATAATTTTTTCTAATTTTGCTTCTATAGCGAATGCTGCTGCAGGGGTTCCGAGTATTATAAATTTCCAAGGTAGACTGATGGACAATAGCGGGGATCTTCTCGGTGGGCCAAGTGGTACAAACTACTGTTATCGTTTTTCACTTTACAATGCTTCGACAGGAGGATCAAAGGTTTGGCCAGCTGGTACTCCGAGCACTATGACTATCTTGACTCGTGAAGGAGTTTTCAATGGAAACATCGGGGACGTTTCTGCTGGTGGTGATAGTTTGGCAGGATATGCTTTTGATGATGATCAAGTTTTTGTAAATGTTGAAGTTGCAGCTCAAGTAGCAAGTTCATGTTCTGGTGTATCTTTTGAAACTCTATCTCCAAGACAACAAGTGGTCTCTTCTGGTTTTGCAATCAACTCTCGAACAGTTGGAGGATTCACTCCAAGTCAAACACCAACAGGAAATAATATCCCAGTTTTAAACTCTGGTGCTCTAAACATGGCAGGGGCTATTTCTTCTGGAGGGCTAACTGTCAGCACTGCTACATCGACAGATGACAGACTCGTCTTTTCTGTAACAGCAGGAGGAGCTGCAAGATTTGATGGGACTATCACAAATGCTGATTTAACTTCAGCGAGGACATGGACACTTCCAAACGCTTCTGGAACAGTGGCACTAACTTCTGATATTACCGCTTCAGCTTTTTGGCAAAGAAGCGGGACAACTCTTTCGCCAACAACTGCGAACGATATAGTTTCTATCTCCACAAACTCAACAACTGCAGGAAATAAAGCACTTGAAGTTTTACAAACAGGTGCAACATCAGGTACTGACTATGCTGGGTATTTCTCAAACACAGGAGCGGCAACATTAAACATAGCTCTATACGCATCTGCAACTGGTGGAACTGAAAATGTTGCAGCACTTTTTGAAAATGGAAGTGTTGGAATCGGGGCTGCGGATGCTTCAATCCCTCTATACATAAATTCTTCTTCTGCTAGCACTCTTTTGAAATTGTTTAAATCTACTGGAGATGCGGGTATCTCTTTTGGTGTAGAAGATCTCGCTACAGATATTGGTCGAATTCAGGGTTGGTTTGATAACGGCCCAGCTGATCTTCTCTTGAACCCAGCAGGAGGTAATGTTGGTATTGGCACAACAGCACCTTCAGCTGCATTAGAGGTTGTAAAAACTACAGAACAACTAAGAGTTGGATACGACGAGACAAACTACTTCACTACAACTGTTGGTAGTTCAGTAAATGTAATGTATGAGTTAAGTCAGGCTTCAGGTAGTTGGTACTGGAGAAATGGTACAGGTGTTCAATCTTTATTTATAGGAGGTAATGGGGATGGTTTTGAATCATTGATTAGATCATCAGATGGAGATGCTCAATCAGGACTTTACCTAAGAGGTGATTTAGTAGGAACAAATGTTTCGTTTCTTCTTTCTGCTGATGATGATACTAATCCAAGTGTTTCAATTACTGGAGATGCTCTCGCACAGACATTAACTTTTGATTCCGTAGACCATATATTTAATGGAAATGTTGGTATCGGTGATGCTACACCAGATGACCTTCTCAACATTCACAGCGCAACTGCTTCAGCAGGTCTTGCGATCACTTCTTTGGGTACAGACACTGATCCGTATATCAAATTTGAACTTGCTGATGGTACCACCTCTTACATCATGGGTGTCGATGACTCAAACAACGATCGTTTCATCATTGCAAGAACTGCATTTGGTACAAACGATGATTTCAGTATTGATGGAAGTGGCAACGTTGGTATCGGGACATCGGGCCCAGCAACTCTTCTTGATGTGCGTGGCGCAAGCCCGATCATCACTGTTGGTACTGCATCAAACACAGAGGGGGCATTGTATTTTGGTAACTCTGGTCACGGCATAATGAGAAACTATAACGGTACAGCAAATGATGTAGGATTTTACACTACATCGAGTGCCCTGTACCTCTCAACAAGTGGAAATACTACAACCAAT
>JBPOHU010000001.1:0-195317 GCA_052035195.1 Candidatus Nomurabacteria bacterium | reverse complement strand
GATATAATTGAAATTAAGACCCATTTAAAAAATGCGGTAACTTGGGATTCCTCTCATAAAAACTTCAGCTTTTCTTCTGAGCTTAGTCGTGCGGTTATTCAAACAATGAATTATATGGATGCAGTGGTTCAAAAGAGGTTTAAAAGTGATCCTGACGAGAAAAAGATTACTAATATGACCGAGGAAGAAAACCTCTACCATCCTCGAGGAATCATTATTATTTCATCAGATAAAAAGTTAACTAAGAGTAAATTAAACAAAGCAAAGGAGGAATGTCTAAAAAGAGATTTTACTAAATTAAGAAATTCTTTGCAGAATATTGAAATACTGACGTTTAGTGAAATTCTTCAAATTGCTGATGACTATGTTAAAAATATTCATTCGCAGTATGAAAGCTAAAGATAAAATAATTACACGCAGATGTAACTTTATACAGTCAATTTGTGTCACTTTTGTCACTTTTTATGAACCAAGAAGATAAGAAAAATCCTAAGAACTGGACTAAAGAAGAAATAGATAGAGTTGTTGCTGTCTTTCAATGGTTACTAGATCAGGATAAAAAGCAAAACCCTCATTTATATACAAAGAAAACTACTCTCGAGAAGGGTCGATTAGAACATCAGAAAGAGTTGGAATAAACCTTGCAGGGCAATGAATACTTGGGTCGCATCTCGATTAGGCTCACCGCGACAAAAAACTCCCATCTGCTTGGGAGTTTTTTGCTACGCGGTGAAGCCACAGGCCATGTCTTTAGATAGGCCGAGGCGGGGTCGCGAACACTTTGCAGAATGTGAGTCTTACGAAACATTATGCTTAGTGATTTGTGACCACAAGAAACAGTGCGCACGAGAAGGACACTATCCTCCTATTTTCCAACATATTATGATAAAATCATAATATGGAAAAATCACCAGTCAATCCTATAAATAAGACTGAGTTACCAGGAGTTGAACAATCTTTAGAAGTAAAAAATAAAAAGATATATGAACCAAGGCAAGGATTTTATTATAGAGGTATAGGAGAAGATGGACTAAAAGATGCGATAGAATCTGGTTTTTTTAGGTCTCCTAAGATGAGAGATACATATAAAGGAATATATAAAACTTCTGAAATATATTGGGCTGATGCAAATAACTTTGAAGTTGCTAAAAGAGCCAGCATCCAAACAAATGGTAGTATAATGGAAGGTAAAAGTATTATTGTTGAATATCCTTCTGTTCCTGAAATCACTCCTAAAGATCGAGGTTATGATGGTAGAACAATGTTAGATAATTATGCTTCTCAAACAAGTCTTCCACTTGTTAATGCTCGTATTTTAATAGGTGATAGAAAAACCGGAATATATAACTATGTAGATTTTAATGAAATAACCCTAACTGACATTGAAAAATTAAAAGAATTTGTGTCTAAAAATATTAATAAATAAAAACATTTATTTAAAGCTCTATTATTTATAAGCAGCATCACTTTTATTGTCGCACGAGAAGGGTCGTTCTGGTATCTAGAAATAGACTAAACCGACCTTGTGGGGCAAGGAACCATTTGGTTCTATCTGCTGTAGGTTCACCAATAGAAAATTTTACCTTTTCCTAAATAAGTCTTATTTATCAAGGTATCAACTTTCAAAAAAGAGATATGAATATAAAATTTAACCACGATCAACTAGGAAATCGAACCATTATTTCGAGCATGGTATAATGAAATACATATAAATATGTCTACTTATAGTACTATGAAAAAGATACCTCTCTTCTCCCTAGTAGGAGTACTTATCTGTTTACCTAATTTTATTTTTGCTAAAACGACGGAAGTAATTACCGATCCTAATAGTTTGTTGCAGATCTTAACAGAAAAGGTAGATCTTTTATCTAAGATTAATGATAGAACCTTAACGTCTGTTTATTGGACCTTAGGAGTTTTCTCTACAATTTTCCTAGCTTTAATATCTGTAAACTTATATTTTAATATAACAGCAAACAAAAGAGAGATATTAAAAATTAGAAAAGATATAAAAGATGATACGCAAAACACGTTAAATGAAGCAGAATCTAGAATAGAAAAAGTTCTGGCTGAATCTACTAATCTAGAGATTGAAAAATCAACTAGTAATACTTTAAATATATTAAGGAACGAAGCTTTAAACTACCAAGTAGAAATTAATAAAAGATTAGAAGAAAGCGATAAGTTAATCGCTCCTTTACAAAAATCAATAAAAGATATTGAAAATTCTATAGCAGGAATTAAAATTGATATTAAAGAACTTGAAGCTTTTATGTATTCTCAGAAAGGTAAGATGGGTGGAATTTTTAATCAAATCGAGCTCTTAGAATACGATATAGTTAATAGGCCTTGGTATCTTCCTTATAGATTAGAAGATATAAAGAAAGAGCTTGAGGGTGTTTTACTAAGCTCTGAAAAAGCAGATAAATTGAATGGGCTATTGGATAAAGTGAAAGATTCTCAACACTCTGATATTATAAAAGAAATAAGAGGAAGAATAAGACTAGAGAGGAACCCACCAAAATCTGAATAAGATTGTAGTATTTATGCCTCCAAAAGAAGATTGGATTAATCCTAAAATAGAAATTAAAAACACGGAAAATCGTGGCAAAGGTATGTTTGCTATTGAACCTATCTATCAAGGTGAAGAGGTTGTTATTTGGGGTGGAAATTATGTAAATAAAGATCAAGCAGAGAAAGCAAAGGCTGAAGGCAAGCTCGTCATGCAGTTTGATGAAGATTTGTTTTCTATTGAAGATAGGGGAGAAAGTGATGCTTATTTTATAAATCACTCTTGTGAACCAAATGTTTGGATGAGAGACGCCTTTACTCTTGAAGCCGTGCGAGATATTCTCCCGGGAGAAGAGCTCACTGCTGACTATGTACTTTGGGAGACAGATGAAGACAAGGTTTCAAAATGGGAATGTGTTTGCGGGTCTAAAAATTGTAGACACAGTATCACTGGAAAAGATTGGCAAATACCCGAACTGCAAGAAAAATACCGCGGACATTTTTTACCTTTGATTGAGAAGAGAATTAATAGTTTAAAATAGTTCTATTTTCAGAACGCTCATAAATTTAATAAATAAAAAAGCAAAGAGTATTTCATCTTTGCTTTACTAATTTGCTGGCTACTCAATTAAGCGGTTTCGGAGCGTTATCAATAAACTCTTGCCGAACAATCATACCAGCTTTTTCTTTCAAAAGCCTTTTCATTTCCACTATTGCCATTGCGATATAGTCTACCATCGGGTGGTTTGCAACAAGGGGATTGCGTATACTGTTTTTGGTTTGATATGACAGAACTTCGATAGAGCGGTTGCCTTCTCCAAGTGTCCATCCTTTTGATTGAGGTTTGGCGAAAATCTCAAAGTCGTACGATCTCCCAAAGTCATCTTCACCAGATCCCGGATACCATGGCATTAATGCAAATCTTGTTTCGACAGAAATCCCTGTAGACCTTTCTGTAAAAATAGCGATGACTTTATCTGTTTTGTCATCATCACTTACAGGCAATTCAAACCATAATCTGGTTTCTCCCCAGGTCTCTGTTTTTATCACATCTCCTATTTTTTTACTATAGAAGTGAGAGTACAGCTCCCTTGGAATTTCAGTGATACTAATTTGGTTTTTTGATAAAGGAGGGGTTGCTAATTTAATACCAATCTCTGTATTTTCCATATTGAGTTGTGTTTAGTTAAGGAAATAGTTTTTCTTACACTAACATTTTAGGCACTATTGTCAATTTAGCTTTGATTTCCAGGGTCTGAAGTAGAGGGGTACTCTTGAGGATATTAATTTGACTATCAATAATAAATATGTTATAATAAAAAAAGTAATGAAGGTTCTTCAAAAAATAAAAAATAGTAAGTATGAAAAAGTTTTTGTTTTTAGTACTTGTAGTAACAAGTATTTTGGGATGTAAAAAAGAGGTTACTCCCGCCAATGCATCTAATGATCAGGTTGTTACAGAAAACGGTATTTCTTGGAAAAGTTATACTGTTTCTGAACCGGCAATATCAGTAACCAGCACAACTCTCTCTGGTCTCAATGTCTTTTACACAGCCTCCTTTCTGGGTGTAAATACAAATACACCGCTTCAAAATAGCGGCCCCAAAAAGGTGTATATTGTTGGGGTACCAATCCCAAGTGGTGGAGCGTTAACTCTTTCTGATGTAGCAACAAATCTTAAACAAAGAAAATGGCAGTATGCGCCATTATCTTATGCTTTAAGTGTCCATCGTGATTACAAGGCAGAGTTGGTTGCATCAAAAACAGTGTTTAGTTGTATAGACACATTTTCAGTTTTTACCGCACCACCGCCAAACAATCAAAGTTCACGTACCACCGTTTTTACATTTTCTTACGGACTGGAAACCATGAATGGCGATGCTCAGATGGAAGCATACTATTCAGGAAATACTGTTTTTACAGCAAGTTCCTATGTGTATGTGCTATGTTATAAATAGCAATAAAGTTATCTACTTAAAACCGTTCTTTTGGACGGTTTTTTTATTATGAAGTTTTTGTTTTTGAATACTCATTACTAGTCAGTATTAAGCTTCCAAAACTAACTATAAGAGGTCGTATAACAAAATAAAAACCCGTGATTATTCACGGGTTTTTTCTCTTATGACATCGAGGAAGCAAGTAATATTAGAAATATTTTTTCCTTCTTCGGCCAGAGAATCATAAATAGAAACAATTTGATCAAAAGGTATGAGCACCCCATAGTATTCTTTTTTTGAAAAGAATTTTGCTGGATGTTCAATTAGTGTAGGGTCGATAACTCTGCCGTTGTAGCTTATAAAGCTGTGGTGGTCAATAAAGAATCTGCGATCTAATGGAACGGAAGAAGATTTTGATTCAAGAGAATACATTCCTGTAACAAAATAAAAAGAATTTCTTTTTTCAGGAAGTTCATCAAAAAGTTGAATTGCATATATAAGACTGTTCATATGACAATTTAACCTTTCTATTTTATTTTTTGGCTTTGGAATTTCTGATGGGTATTCTTCTAGTATTGTTCTAAAATACACACCATGCTTCAATAAATAATCAAAATGATCTTTACCCTTTTCTTCTGATGTAAAAGCTTCGCGTAACCATTTTACGATATTGATAGGGGAGCTTCTCTCTTCTCCTCCTAAGACACCGTCTTTTCTGTACATTCTGCTCATTTTAAAAATTTTCTTTACCTTACCACTTTCTAAGTATTCGTCAATGTTTTGTTTAACACAAGCCACAAGAACACTTTAGGTCTATAATAGGTACTTATGGAAGTTCAAAGATTCACTTATACCGCTGACAAAGAAACACCTTTTGTTCAAGAATATTTTGCCTTAGTGAAAGAAAATTTTGTTAATATTCCTTGGATAAAAAGTATAGAGAATTTTCATCCAGAAGTTTTTCTTTTAGTTCAGGAGGGTGTCCTTGTTGGGGGTGTAGCTTTTTTTGATAGATACCCAGAAGAGAGCGATGTTGTTGAATTTAAAAATGAAAATTTAAAAGATACTAATATCTTTATTTCAACGCTTTTTATAAAAGAGGATTCCAGATCTCAAGGTTTAGGTGAAAAATTATTAAAAAATGTTTTTGATACTTTTTCCGACAAGTATGATTGTGCATGGGGGATTGTAGAAAATAACGCAGTAAGCCTGATTGATTATTACAAGCGTAATTATGAGGTATCTTTGTATAAATTTGATGACAGTATTTCTCTTATTGTTTTTAAAACAAAATAAAAAACTCTCTTTTAAGAGAGAGCTTATGTCTTTGGTTTTTTAAAATAATCACTATCATCTAATGCATTTTCAACAATATCGGTAAGGATGTATTGTAAAATGCAAAGGATGATTTGTTTTACAAGCAGGGCCACATCTTCTTTTGTAGTTCCGTGTTTGAGGAACTCTATTTCGCCAGCTTCCCAAAGATTCTTTTCCATCTTAGGGGCTCTTTGGATTATGGTATTAGTTATTTGCGAAGTAATGTTGGCTTTTATTAATTGGAAATTTTTTATTTTATCTCCAAATAAGGTTATAACTTTTTCTTTAAATGATTCAGGTATATTTAAACCATCTAGGTCTTTTATTTCCATCTTTAAAAATTTTCTTTACCTTACCACTTTCTAGGTATTCGTCAATGATTTTAAAAAATAAAAAAGCCACCTTTTGAGGTGGCTTTCATTTTTCTTTGACTGCTTTCACTTTTTAGGATAATTAAAGAGTGAAGCGGGGAGCATGATTGTTGTGCCCGCAATGAGCTTTTCAGGACTCAGGGCACATTCAAGCCCGAGGATTCGCTGGTACTTTTCCAGGTCACGCATTTTTGTTTCGATAGACATGTCTTTTGTAACCCCAAACTTTACCTTTTTCATAGATTCACTGGGGTGATACTCCTTTTTCAACTCCCACATGAAGTTGGCAGTGGGAATACGCATTTTTTGTCGATCAAAAATGTTTCTTGCTCTGGTGTTGAAAAGGTAGAAGGTTTTTCCTTCTGTGAGACTCACCCGAGCTCTCGACGCGTAAACAACAGCCCCCTTTTTGATATCTTTTTTTATTTCTGTTCCATAGCGGGAAACTTTGAAATCATCCAGGAGCTCCAATTTGTAGATAGGACCTTCTTCAACAATCGAGAGGTATTCGTTGATCGTGTCTCTCTCTGTTGGTGGATGTTTGAAAGTCATTTTACAATTTGGGCAATAGATATCGTTGCTTCTGTACCAGCTGTTATATCTTTTCCCTATGACTATGGATTTCGGGGCGTCTGATTCCAGATAAACATCTTCGATGAGGTGCACTTTGCACAAAGGACATTGCTCCTTCCTCGGTATATGATCTTTTTCAAGTTGCAAAGAACTTTGAACAGGAAGCTCGAGGAGCTTGTTTAAGTTGATGTTATGATTCATTTTACAATTTTTCTTTACCTTACCACTTTCTAAGTATTCGTCAATGTTTATAATTTCTACCCTTCAAAGTGCTATAATAAAAGCATATGAAAAAACGATACATAGTTATTGTACTTGTAGTTTTTGCAGTTCTTTTCTGGGCTCTTACAAAAGCTGTACCTCAAAATCCACCAGTAAATTCTCCTGATGTAGATACAGAGACTCCAACTCCTGTCTTGGCACAAAAAGACGATATGATAGTTGTGTCTTCACCGGCAATAGACAGTACTATCAGTGCTTCACCAGTAGTTATCAAAGGACGAGCTAGAGGTAACTGGTTCTTTGAAGCTAGCGCACCTGTAACAGTTGTAAACTGGGACGGTCTTATAATAGGAGAAGGTTATATATCAGTAGACGAAGGGTATGATTGGATGACTACAGAGTATGTACCTTTTACCGGAACTATCTCTTATGATGCTAGTCAAATAGGTGTTTATAATTATGGTTGGATCATAATGAAAAAAGATAATCCAAGCGATGAACCACAGTTTGATAACTCATTAGAATTTAAAATATTTTTCCCACAATAAAATGCTTACAAAAAACCAAATCATAATATTTTTAATAGCGGTACTTATTTTAGTTGGTTTTATTATCATTGGATTTAAAACTTCAAATGTCCAAACTCCTGTAAATGAAGTTCCAGTAGGGCAAGAAGAAAGTGATGTTTGGCCATCTTCTGAAGTAGAGAAGGTATCTGTAAACCAAAAGACTTCTTATGCTGAGATCACTGGTTCATACCCTAAGACTGTTAGTGATTCTATCACTATGTACTTCAAGAGCTTTGCTGAAGAGCAAGTGAATCAATTTATAGACGATACATCTTGGGCAGGAGAGATAGAGAGTGCTAGTGCTCAGAGTTTGATGTTGGATATTTCTTATACTAATGTTCGCTCTAGTACAGTGCAGACTTATATTTTTACTGTTAATTCTTATACAGGAGGAGCACACGGTATGCAGTTTCGTAAAACATTTTCTTTCACAAAAGGAGGACAGCTTCTTACTCTTTCAAATGTTTTCTCTAATGGTTTTGACGGCTTGCCTGCATTTGCAAAAGTTGTTCAAAGTGAATTACTCGCTCGACCTGGAGCACAAGCTGACTGGATAGCAGATGGAGCAAGTGCAAAAGGAGAAAACTACCAATCTTTCATTGTGACTGATGAAGGTATCACAATACTCTTTGACCCATACCAAGTTGCACCATGGTCAGATGGAGCTATAGATATAGCTGTACCATTTAAATCTTTTGCTAATATCGCAAATAAAAATATCTTTGTTCCTAAGCAGTAGGTTTATCGATATTTTCTTCTATCAATAGAGGGTCAATACCTGCACTTTCTCCAGAGATGCGCATAACATCCTTGTCTACCTTTTTGAGCTCTTTACCTGAGTTGTTGTAGTGATTGATAGTGGTACTGAGAGAGTTGCCAAGCTTTTCGTGGTACTGCTCATAAGCTTTCAAATGTTTGCCTAGTTCTTCTACACGGCGACGAATGTCTTTGGCTGTTTCTTCTATTTTGAGGGCCTTGAGACCTTGCAGAACTGTTTGGAGGTATGCCAAGAAAGAAGTAGGAGAGACAATAATCACTCTGTATTTTGAGGCAGCTCTTTGAATCAAGTTCTCAGAGTCTTCGCCTGTACCGACAGAGCCAACAAGCAGATCATAATATATCGCTTCGTGAGGAATAAACATGAAAGCAAAGTCCATAGTGTTATTCTCTGGTTGAATGTATTTTGAAGTTTCGACAATACGATTTTTCAAATCATTTTCAAATATTTTCATCAAATCTTTTTTACGTGATGGCTCTTTCTCTTCTACCATACGGTTGTAGTTCTCTAGAGAAAACTTTGAGTCGACAGGGATAATCTTTTCTTTTACAAAAACCGCAGCATCAACAATAGTCCCATCTGCAAATCCGTACTGCATAGCATACCCGTCTGGTGGCAAAATATTTTTTAGTAATGTCTCCAGATAGTATTCTCCGAGGATACCACGTTGTTTTGGGTTCTTGAGGATGTCTTGTAGTTGAGCCAAACTCTCTGTAAAGCCTAGCACTTGTTTGTTACCTTCATCGAGGCGAGTGAGACGTTCTGTAATATCTGAGATGATTTTATTGCTCTGAGTACTTTGGAACTTCATATTTTCACTGATACTTTTCTCATTTTCACTGAGTTTGTGATCAACTGTTTTTTGAAGCTCACTCATTTGTTGGAGTAGGAGAGAGAGGCTGGTATTTTGATCTGCTCCCTGAGAGTCCTTTTTCTTGGACAAAAGTATATAGGCAAAAAGCCCTCCAATAAGCACCCCGATGACGCTATAAATAATCTGCATAAGAATATTGTATCACGACGTTTACTCCGCCATGGCGAGAGCTATTTACCTAGGTATTTTTGTAGGGTAAAAATCCAGTCTTCTTCACCAATAGGGTTTTTGAGCTTTTCCGTCAAAAGCCATGAGAGATATCCAGGGTCTATTTTTGCGACTTCTTCGACTCGCATACCTTTGTGTTTACCAAAAGAGAACTCACGCATAAAAGCTGGTTCTTTGGTTATAGTGACCATTTCTGTTAGTGCTTCTGATTCACTTTTGTTTTCTGAAGTTATTCTTGAAAGTAAATATTCAAAAAGTTTTTCTAGTACTATGACGTCTGCCATAGCATCATGAGCTCCGACATCTAGTTCCATATCGAGTGCATAGCGCAGGTATTGAAGTTTGTAGTTGGTAAATTGTGTATCTATATCTATATGGCGAACTGTTTTATAGGTACAGATTACATTTGTTGGGTGAATATCTTCATTAGCAAGCATTGCAACGTCGAAAGCACTATTGTGAGCGACAACTATAGTTTCTGGACTTTCAAAGAGAGTTTTGATTTCTTGATATCTCGGAGAGTCTTTAAAAGAAGGTTTATTTTCTACCATGCGATTTGATATATGGTGCACCGCACTAGACTCAAAAGGTATTGGCATTTCTGGCTTAAAAAGCTCATTTATAAGAGGGGTGGATACTCCGCGCTCTTTTATAGCGAGCTGTACTATCTTGTCTTCGTGGGTGTTGCCAGTAGTTTCTGTATCAAAAAAGTAGATTTTCATAAGAGCTATTATATCATGATATAATAGGTTTATATGAGTATCGCCACAAACATTCGAGAACAATTAAAGCTTGCTATGAAAGAGAAAAATCAAGACGCCCTTGATACTTTCCGATCTGTTATTTCTGCATTTACTAGTGAATTGGTCGCAAGCGGTAAAACTCCTCAAGATGAAGTGACAGATGAAATAGCTCAAAAAGTTATTCAAAAAATAATCAAACAAAGACAAGACTCTATTTCTCAGTTCGAATCAGGAGGAAGAAATGATCTGGCTGAAATAGAAAAAGCGCAACTCGCTTTTCTAGTGCCTTTTATGCCTGTACAAATGAGTGAAGAAAAAATCCGTGAAATAGTTTTAGCAAAAAAGGAAGCACTAAACTTCACCGATAAAGCAAAGATGGGAATGTTGGTAGGAGCAGTGATGAAAGAAGTAGGAGCAAGTGCTGATGGTGCAGTAGTAAAGAAAATCGTTGAAGAATCTTTTTCATAGTTAATCCCGTTAGAGATACTTTATTTCTATGTGGTATACCTACATAATAAAAAGTAAAAAAGATGATAAATGGTATACAGGATATACGCAGAATTTACGGAAGCGTTTTTCAGATCATAATAATGGTTTGTCTACATGGACAAAGGGTAGAGGACCGTTTACAATTATCTATTATGAAGCATGTATCAATAAAGAAGATGCTAGGTCGAGAGAATTATTTCTTAAATCGGGAATGGGTAAGCGTTATGTCAAAAATAGACTTAAACGCTTCCTATCTCTAACGGGATGATATTACTAAGATGGTTCATAACAGTTCTCGCAATATTTGCCTTACCATACTTTGTTGATGGTATCGGTGTTAGTAGTATCTTAACTGCGGTTATAGTATCGGCTTGTTTAGTATTTCTAAACATGGTAGTAAAACCAGTAATAAGCATCCTCACTCTTCCTCTAAATATTCTTACTCTCGGACTATTTTCTTTAGTAATAAATGGAGCGTTCTTTTGGTTTATCGGTCAAATAATACAAGGCTTCACAGTGAGCTCATTTAAAGCTGCTATTATAGGAGCTTTTGTTATCTCTATTATTAGTTGGATTATTGGTAAGTTTGTAGGGCACGATGAGTAAACCTATCGTCGCTGTTACTCATAGTGGGTCTTTTCATACGGACGATATCTTTGCTGCTGCTACGCTTGAGCTTTTTTATGCAGGTAAAGATTTAAAAATCATTCGCTCTAGAGATGAGAAAGATATCGCTTCAGCAGATATTGTATTTGATGTAGGCGGAGTATATGACTCCAAGACTCTTCGTTTTGATCATCATCAAAAAGGCGGGGCAGGCGAGAGAGAAAATGGCATTCCATACGCATCGTTTGGATTGGTCTGGAAAGAATATGGAGTAACTCTTTGTGAAAATAAAGAGGTAGCATTGTACATAGAAGAAAAGTTGGTTGCACCTATTGATGCAAGTGATAATGGTGTTGATATTTTTGAAACAAAAAATAATATTATGCCTTACACTGTTTCATCAATGATTAGTGCTTTTAAGCCTACCTGGGAAGAAGATGCTATTGCTTTACAGTATGAACACTTTTTGAAAATGGTTAGTTGGGCAAAAGAAATAATTAACCGAGAAATAATAAAAGTAAATAGTTTTATAAAAGCTCAAGGATTAGTTGAAGATGCATATAAAAAAGCAGTAGATAAAAGAGTTATTATTCTTGATGGTTTGTACCCTGCAAATGAAATATTGCGTCAATATCCTGAACCACTTTTTATGGTAGCACCTAGAGGTGACGGAAATTGGAATGTAAAGTGTATTTCTTTAGAAGAGCATGGTTTTCAAAATCGAAAAGACTTTCCTTCTACTTGGGCTGGGCTTCGAGATTTAGAATTACAAGAATTAACAGGCGTCTCTGATGCTGTATTTTGTCATAAGTCATTATTTTTATCAGTAGCTGCTTCTAAAGAAGGAGCTTTGGAATTAGCGCATCTTGCGGTAGAGTACTAAAACTATGGCATTTTTGGATGAAATAACAATAACAGCAACAGCAGGAAAAGGCGGCAATGGCGTTGTTTCTTGGCGTCGTGAGAAATTTATTGCTAAAGGAGGACCAAATGGGGGAGATGGAGGTCAGGGAGGAGATGTGTTTATCAAAGCCATTCGTTCTCTTCGAGTACTCGATCAATACAGAAGTAAAAAAGAGTTTTTCGCAGAAAATGGTGTCCCTGGTGGAAGTCGCTCTTTCAAAGGTGCTAATGGAGAAGATTTGTATATAGAGTTTCCAATAGGATCAAAGATAACAAATATTACTAATGGCCAAGTCTATGAACTAACAAAAGAAGGAGAAGAAATAAGAATTCTTCGTGGTGGGGCAGGAGGTCATGGTAATGAACATTTCAAAAGTTCTACCAACCAAGCTCCACAAGAAGCTACTCCTGGAAAAGAAGGAGAGTTCGCAGAGCTTCATATAGAGGTTTCTCTTATTGCTGATGTGGGACTTGTAGGATTTCCAAATGCGGGCAAGAGTAGTCTTTTGAATGCTCTTACTAATGCAACAGCAAAAGTAGGTGAATATCCTTTTACTACTATCGATCCCAACTTAGGAGATTTGTTCGGCTATATCATCGCTGATATTCCTGGTCTTATAGAAGGAGCAAGTAATGGTAAGGGGCTTGGTTTTACATTCTTGCGACATATAACAAAAACAAAAGTGATACTCCATCTTGTTTCTTTGGAACAGGAGAGTCCTTTAGACGCTTATAAAACTATTCGTAAAGAGCTCGAAGAATTCGGACAAGGTTTATCAGAAAAAGAAGAAGTAATACTTTTGACAAAAACTGATGTGACAACTAAAGAAGTAGCAGATAAAACAAAGAAAGATTTTGAAGCTCTTGGTAAAAAAGTTTTTGCTGTCACATTATTTGATGATGAAAATGTAAAAGTTTTTAGAGACGAATTGATACACTATCTCAAAGAGAAAGATTTTTAATATAAAAAAGAAAACCCCGCAATATTGCGGGGCTTTTTAAAAGCTTTAAAAAAATCTTGGCCTTCCGTAGACCACTCTTCGTCCATTTTCCTGGGATGAAATAATCTGGTTGACACATGATTGGTCAATTAAAGGTCCGAGATTCTTTCTTATAAAAGTATTCTCTGATCCATTTGCTGACCCCTCGGTTCTCTTTTTAGTGTGGGCAATTTTTTTTCCTGTAACAGTTTGGTTACCAGGCCCTGGAAGTTCTTTTCTCTTTGTGGACATAAAAGCTTGTTTTGGGTTTGAAATGTAAGTTTTGCCAATTATACAAGCTTAAACTTTGTTGTCAAATCTTTTTGTCTAAATAGCTAATTCCTGTATACTCAAACCATCCCACGTCACTCGCGTTGTGCGGGACACGTGTCAAAACAATGATTAAACAATACTATCCTATTATTGGTCTTGAAATTCACGCAGAGCTTGCTACTGCCTCAAAGATGTTTTGCGGTTGTAAAAATGACCCTGATGAAGAGGTTCAAAATACAAACATCTGTCCTATTTGTATGGGGCACCCTGGAACATTGCCAGTGCCAAACAAAAAAGCGATAGAAAATGTGATCAAGGTAGGACTTGCTCTTAACTCAAACATCGCCAATTTTACTGAATTTGATAGAAAGAATTATTTTTATCCAGATATTCCAAAGGGTTACCAGATATCTCAGTATAAATACCCAATAGTCTCTGGAGGATCTTTAAATGGCGTCGATATCACACGTATTCACTTAGAAGAAGATACAGGTCTATCAAAACATGATAGAGGAGACTTTACTTTGGTTGATTTCAATCGTGCTGGGGTACCACTTATGGAGATGGTGACTGAACCTGTGATTCATAGTGCTAATCAAGCTGGAGATTTTGCTAGAGAGTTGCAGTTGTTACTCCGAACTCTTGGTGTGTCTGAAGCTAATATGGAAAAAGGAGAAATGCGTGTAGAACCAAACATTTCTATTTCAGATGATCCAAATAAATGGGGAACAAAAGTAGAGGTAAAAAACTTAAACTCATTTAAGGCTGTTGAAAAAGCAATAGAGTATGAACTTGCTCGTATGAAAGCGCTTTATGAAGCGGGGAGACAAGATGAGATAGTTCAAGAGACTCGTGGTTGGGATGAAAATAAGCAAACAACATTTTCACAACGATCAAAAGAAAATGCCAACGACTATCGATATTTCCCAGATCCAGATATCCCAAAGTTTATGTTAAACGAAATGTTTGATATTGATTCTTTGAAAAATTATTTACCAGAGCTTCCATGGCAAAAGCGTGATAGATATAAAAAAGATTTTGGATTGAATGATGATGCTACAGAAGTACTTGTTACTGATCAAGAAGCGGGAAATTATTTTGAAAAGGTTGTTGAAAAATTAGAAAAACCAGTTCTTGCTGTATTAGTAGCCAACTATTTGGTTTCTGACTTGGCTGGTTTGGTAAAAAAAGGCTTCTCATACCCAAGTATTGAAAACTTTGCCAAACTTATGTTAATGGTGAGCGAGGACAAAATAACTTCTCGTGGAGCAAAAGATATACTTGCTCGTATAGCAGAGAAAGATTCAGATCCAGAGGCAATAGCTGAAAGTGAAGGTTTATTACAACAAAATGATGAAGGTGCACTTCGAGTGATGGTACAAAAGATTATTTCAGAACAACAAGGTCTTGTGGCTCAATATAAAGGAGGAAAAGAGTCTATCGTTCAAGCCTTGGTTGGTTTAATGATGAAAGAAACAAAAGGTAGTGCTAACCCTCAAATTGCACTTAGTTTATTCAAAGAAGAGCTATCAAAATAGGCTTATTTTGGCATAGCCCAAAGGGCGCCCTCGAGGTATAATAAAAGCCATGAAAACAGTAAAAGTAGCAATCAATGGTTTTGGACGTATAGGTCGAGCATTTTTGAAAATAGCTTGGGAACACCCAGAGCTTGAAATAGTAGCAGTTAATGATTTAGGTTCTCTTGAATCATTAGCTTATTTACTTCGTCACGATACTGTATACCGAAATTGGGGGCACGATGTGAAAGTGGATGGAACAAATCTAGTTATAGATGGTAAGACTGTTAAATTTGTTTCTGAGAAAGATACTACCAAGCTTCCATGGGGAGATCTAGGTGTGGATGTAGTTGTAGAGTCTACTGGACTCTTTACTGCATTTGATAAAGCAAAATTTCACATAGATTGTGGAGCAAAGCGTGTAGTTATCTCAGCTCCTGCAAAAGGTAGCGACGGATCTGTACCAGGAGAAACTATTCTTCTTGGAGTAAATGAAGAGAAGTTTGGTACATGTGAGATCACATCAAATGCTTCTTGTACTACAAATGCTGCAAGTCCACTTATCGCAATACTCCACGGTGCTATCGGTATAGAAAAAGCCGTATTAAATACTGTTCACGGTTATACCGCAAGTCAGGCACTTGTCGATGGTCCAAGCAAAAAGGATCTTCGTGAAGGTCGCGCTGCAGCACAAAATATCGTGCCGTCTTCTACTGGCGCTGCTATTGCTGTAACAAAAGCTTTTCCAGAACTCGAGGGACTCTTTGATGGTATTTCTATTCGAGTACCTGTACCAGCTGGATCTATAGTTGATATTACTTTTATTGCGAAGCGTGATACAACTGCTGAAGAAGTAAATGCAATCCTTACCAAGGCTGCAGCAGATCCTGCATGGAGTAAGCTTTTTGCGGTTACAAATGAACCATTGGTATCTAGCGATATCCTAGGAGAAAGTCATGCTTCTATAGCAGATCTTGAAATGACCCGTGTAGTAGGTGGTAACCTAGTGAAGGTTATGGGCTGGTATGACAATGAAATGGGCTACACACATACATTAGTTGATCATGTGATTAAGACAGGAAAAACTATTTAAAAAAATATGAAAATACATCTCGCCACAGATCATGCAGGGTTTGAACACAAAGAATCTTTGAAGGCTTATTTGCTCTCAAAAGGTTATGAGGTTATTGATCACGGAGCAAAAGAGTTAAATGAAGGAGATGATTATCCAGGATTTATTTCTTCTGCCGCTAAAGCAGTAATAGCTGATCCAGAAAGTAAGGCTATTGTATTTGGAGGCTCTGGAGAAGGGGAGGCAATGGTAGCAAATAGATTCAAAGGGGTTCGAGCCGCAGTTTATTATGGTGGTAATAAAGACATACTTGTTTTTTCTAGAGCTCACAATGATGCAAATATTCTTTCTTTAGGAGCTAGGTTTTTGGTTGAAGAAGAAGTTAATGAAGCTGCAGACATTTGGCTTCAGACAGAATTTTCTGGAGATGAGAGACATGTTAGACGATTAGCACAATTTTAAAATGATAGAAATAATACCCGCGATTTTACCGCAAACATATAGAGAAATAGAACAAAGTGTTGATTTGGTTCACGAACTAGCTCCAACTATTCAGCTTGATTTTTGTGATGGCAAATATGTTCAAAACAAGTCTTGGTGGTTTAACGGCAAGGACGTTCAAAAAAAGGATAGTATTGTAAGCGAACAAGAAGGACTTCCTTTTTGGGATAGTACAAACTATGAATTTGATTTGATGGTTTCTGATCCACTTTCTCATATAGATACTTTTATAGCTCTTGGTCCATCAAAAATTATTCTTCACAAGAAAAGCATAACTGTCGAAGCATTACTTCAGTACTTTGAATCAATGCCGGATATTGTTAGACAAATGATTTCTTTTGGTATTGCTTTGCAAGTGGACGATGACCCTGCTGAAATAGCTCCACTTGTTCCATATTTAAGAAGAGTGCAGTGTATGGGCATAGAACATATAGGTGTTCAAGGTCAACCTTTTAATGAAAAAACTATTGAGATGGTAAAGAGGGTTCATGATTTATATGGAGAAACTCTTCGTATTAGTGTAGATGGTGGAGTAAATGCAGAAAATATTCCTGCTTTAGTGAAAGCAGGGGCTCGTAGACTCGTTGTTGGTTCTGCGGTATTTCAAAGTATCGATCCACACGGTACAATAGAGATGTTACAAAACATCGCTAATTCATAATCATTAAAAAATGAAATCTTTTGGTATATATACAACTCGTGAACTAGCCATGAAGGCAAATGATATTCGTGAGAGTATTATTTCCATGTTGCTTGAGGCTGGTTCTGGTCATACAGCAGGCCCTCTCGGTATGAGTGATGTTTTTACCGCTTTGTATTTCAACCTTCTTCGTCACGATCCAGAAAATCCTACTTGGGAAGGCAGAGATAGACTAGTCCTTTCAAATGGACATATTGCTCCTGTACTTTATGCAACTATGGCACATGCCGGATATTTTCCTTTGGAAGAGTTAAAAACCCTTCGTAAATTTGGAACACGACTTCAAGGGCATCCACATCGTGAATGGCTTCCAATGCTAGAGAATTCTTCTGGCCCACTCGGTTCAGGCCTTTCTCAAACAGTAGGTATGGCTATAGCCAATCGTATAAATGAAGGACTAACTAGTGACAAATATTTTTATTGTTTGCTTGGAGACGGAGAGCTCAATGAAGGTAATAACTGGGAGGCTGTTATGTTGGGTGGCAAAGAAAAACTTCGAAACGTTATAGCAATAGTAGATCGAAATAATATTCAAATAGATGGCTACACCGAAGATGTGATGCCATTAGACTCTCTAACTTCTAAATGGGAAGCATTTAACTGGCATGTACAAGAGATAGATGGTCACAATATAGAAACCATCATCGACGCAGTACACAAAGCTAAAGCAGTATTTGAAAAGCCTTCAGTGATAATAGCTAGAACTATTCCTGGAAAAGGTGTACGAGAATTTGAACGCAAGTTCGAGTGGCACGGCAAAGCTCCAAATAAAGAAGAAGCAAATATGGCTTTGCAGGAGTTGAGAACACTAAACGGAAAGATTAAGAGCGAGCATAATTAGCAAATGGAATTAAAGGTTGGACAAATCTGGAGGCACTATAAAGGAAAGCATTATAAGCTTTTGGTTTTTTGTAAACACTCTGAAACAGCTGAAGAATTGGTAGTGTATGAAAGACAAGAAGATGGCAATACCTATGCTCGACCAATCGATTTATTTTTTCAGCAAGTAGAATGGGAAGGTAAAACAGTTCCCAGATTCACATTTGTGAGCGATAATTAATATATGGAAAATTTTGACTTAAGATCAGGGCAAGTTTGGAAACACTATAAAGGTGGAATGTATAAAATAGTCCTCTTGGCTAAAAACGTGGAAGAGGGTGATTCTGTAGGTATGGTTGTTTACCAAAAAGAAGGAGAAGAACAACTCCTTACACAATCTATTGGTAGATTTACTGAGACTGTAAATCATGATGGCAAACAAGTTCCACGTTTTGATTTTATAAGTGACAATTAAAATATGCTTAACCCTGATTTAAAACTAAATATAAAAGTTTTCTCTGATGACTGCGAACAAGATCCTATTCGTAAAGGCTTTGGTGAAGGGTTGGCTATAGCGGGGGAAACTAATATTGACATTGTGGCTCTTTCTGCAGATTTGACTGAAAGTACACAAATGCATTTTTTCAAAAATAAATTTCCAGAGAGATTTGTAGAGATAGGTGTAGCGGAGCAAAATTTGGCAGCAGTAGCCTCTGGTATGGCAGCTATGGGCAAGTATCCATTTTTCTCTTCTTACGCAATGTTTTCTCCGGGAAGAAATTGGGAACAGATTCGCACCACTCTTGCTTATAATGATAGAAAGGCTGTGATAGTTGGAAGTCATGCAGGTGTATCAGTAGGACCAGATGGAGGAACACACCAAGCTATTGAAGATATAGCTTTGACTAGAGTTATTCCTCGTATGATGGTTCTCTCGCCCTGTGATAGCCTCCAAGCGAAGAAAATGACCCTAGCGCTTGCGCAAAATCCGAAGCTGTCATACCTACGACTAGCACGAGAAAAGACTCCTATTATCACTACAGATGACACACCAATAGAGATAGGAAAAGGACAAATATTTTATAGACCTGAGGGTGTAGCTCATGTAGCAATAGTTGCAACAGGAGCATTAGTAGCTAACGCACTCCGAGTAGCAAAAGATTTAGAAAAGAAGCATATAAAAGCAATAGTAGTAAACATTCACACCATCAAGCCTCTTGATGAAGATTTAGTTATCAAAGTAGCCAAAGAAACAAAAGCGATAGTAACAGTAGAAGAGCATCAAAAAATCGGAGGATTAGGTAGTGCCGTATCAGAGTGTTTAGTAAAGAACTTTCCTGTGCCGGTAGAGTTTGTTGGTATTGATGATACCTTTGGTCAATCAGGAACACCAAAAGAACTCATAGAACATTATGGTATAGGGCGAGATGGTATTACTTCTGCTGTACTAAAAGTAATAGATAGAAAATAAAATTTAATCTTTTATTAAAAAAGAGTTTTAGGACTGTAGTCTACAGGAGCATCTTTGAGATGTTGTTCTAGTTGAAGCATAGAGAGAAGGCCTTTTTGTGCGCCTACAAATTGAACAACAGACATTGAGTTTATCGGTCCCCAAGTCAAAGCTTCTTTTATTGATTTGCCCAAAAGAAGTGCTACAGAAACAGTAGAAGCAAATGCATCTCCAGCGCCAGTTCTTTCGTATGGATCATGAGGGTATATAGGCATGAAGTAGCTTTCAGTTCCATCTGAAGCGTAAGCACCCTTTACTCCATCAGTTATAAAAATAATCTTTGGACCAAGAGCATGCAATTTATCAAAGAGGTTTTGAATATTATTATCTTCAACATTTAGTATTCTTTGAGCTTCCTCAACATTGCAGAAAAAAGCATAAGTATTTTTATAAATATCTTTTAGTTTTTCTATACCCATTTTCATTTGGAATGTACCAGGCTGAAAAACTAGTTTTACTTCAGGGTGCTCTACTACGTATTTCATTATTTCTTCATGAAAGTCTTCAGTGCCTTCTCCAAGAGAAGAAAGATAAATCATTTTCGGTGTTTGGATATCTTTTGGAAAAGAAGTAGGGAAGTGTTCGTGTTTTACTAGTATTGTTCGGTCAACATCATACCAAAGTACATAGTGGTAGTTTGTATGCATACCCTCATGTATTCCTATGTGGGAAGTGATAACTCCATTTTTTTTGAGTTCATCTATACAGTTTTGACCATGAGAGTCTTTACCAACATTTGCAATAAGGGCGCTACTTACTCCTAAGCGAGCAGCAGATACTGCAGCATTAGCACTGTTACCCACAGCACGGACCTCTTCTACTGATTCATAAGGAACTTTGTCACCAAATCGGAGTGAAAGCTTGCAGTTGTGGTGATCAACATCACAGTTTACTGTTGCGTCTTTAATTTTAATAAAAGCATCTGTAACTATGTCTCCAATGGCTAAAAAGTCTATTTGTTCATTCATGGGGATATTATAGCAATATGTTACAATTTAGTCATGAAGAGTCTCAGAGCTTATATAGCTGAAGCAAAAAGAGAGAAAAAGGCCGTTGGGCATTTTAATTTTTCTAATATTGAGGGGTTATGGGCTATTGCGCATGCCGCAAAAGAAGTGGGGGTGCCAGTTATAGTAGGTGTTTCAGAAGGAGAACAAGACGCAGTTGGTTTGAATCAAGCTGTTGCTCTTGTAAAAGCTATTCGCTCCGACCTTAAGATTCCTATATTTTTAAACGCTGACCATCACTATAGTGTAGAGAGTGTAAAGAAGGCTATAGATGCTGGATTTGATAGTGTTATTTTTGATGGTGCAAAATTAACACTCGAAGAGAACATTGCTCAGTCAAAAGAATGTGTCTCATACGCTAGAAAATGTGGAAGAGATGTAATAGTAGAAGTAGAGCTTGGTTATATTGGTCAGTCTTCAAAAGTTTTGGATGGTGTACCAGAAGGGGTTTCTCTAGACACGCTAACTACTCCAGAAGATGCATTGCGCCTTATGAAAGAAACAGGCGCAGATATGCTAGCTCCAGCTGTTGGAAATATTCACGGCATGTTTAAGGGAGGAGTAGACCCAAGGCTTGATATAAAAAGAATTAAGAAAATATCAGAAGTAACAAAAGCCCCACTTGTCCTTCATGGAGGTTCCGGAAATGATGCTGATTTTGATGCAGCTATAGACTCTGGTATGTGTGTTGTCCATGTGAACACAGAGCTCCGCAAGGCTTATACTGATGGAGTTAAGTCTTATATGGATGAACATCCAGAAGATGTGGCGCCGTATAAGTATGGTGAAGCAGGTAAAGAAGCAATGCAAAGAGTTGCTGAAGAAAAATTAAGAGCATTTTCAAGAATAAAATAATTATGCAATTAGAAAAATTAAAAAAAGATTTTAAAGGAGAGATAGAGTCAGATGGTGTGACCTTGGAAAAATATAGTCATGATGCTTCTTTGTTTGAGGTTGTTCCAGAGGTTGTTGTTTTCCCAAAAGATTCTTCTGATATACAGACTTTAGTATCTTTTGTTTCTGAGCAAAAAAAGACTGATCCAAGTATTTCTATAACTGCTCGTTCTGCAGGGACCTGTATGTCCGGAGGCTCAATAAATGAGTCAATAATACTAGATACTACTAAGTATTTAAATAAGATTATTTCTGTTGAAGAGTCAAAGGCTGTTGCACAGCCAGGAGTTTATTATCGAGATTTTGAAAAAGAAACTTTAAATATTGGCTATATCATGCCTTCGTACACTGCTTCAAAAGAGCTTTGTGCGATAGGTGGAATGGTGGGCAATAACTGTGGTGGAGAAAAAACCATCAAATACGGAAAAATAGAAAACTATATCCAAAGACAAAAAGTAGTTCTATCTGATGGGCATGAATATGAAATAAAGCCATTATCAAAAACAGAGCTTTACGCCAAAATAGCCAAGGAAGACTTTGAAGGAAATATTTATAAAAAAGTTTTTGACTTGATTGAGTCAAACTATGATGTTATCCAGTCTGCAAAACCTAGTGTTTCAAAAAACTCAGCTGGTTATTATTTGTGGAATGTATGGAATAGAGAAACTGGAATTTTTGATCTCAATAAACTCATTGTTGGCTCCCAAGGAACTCTTGGTATCACTACAGAAGTAGAGCTTGGTCTTGTAAAAGTTCCTAAGCATTCAAAGATGGTTATCATTTATATGAACAAGATAGATCAGCTCGGTGACGTAGTTGATACTGTTATGAAATATGAGCCAGAGAGCTTTGAGTCTTTTGATGATTACAGTATGAAGCTCGCTATACGCTTTATCTGGGATTTTTTCAAAAAGCTTGGATTTTGGGGCGCGATAAAACTTGGACTTCAATTTATTCCGGATATGTTTTTGGTTCTTCGTGGTGGGGTACCAAAACTTATTCTTATGGCTGAGCTCACAGGTGAAGATGAAAGTGAACTCGAAACAAGAGCTAAAAATATTTTAAATGCTGTTAAACCTTTTAAATTTCAAACAAAGATAGCTCGCTCAGTGGGGGAAATAGAAAAATATTGGAAGATTCGCAGAGAGAGTTTTGCTCTTCTTCGCAATCACGTAAAAGGCAAGAGAACAGCGCCTTTTATTGATGACATTATTGTGAGTCCTCATGATATGCCAAAGTTTTTACCAGAGCTCCAAGAGATACTTTCTCATTACAAACTCGACTATACTATTGCAGGGCACGCTGGAAATGGAAACTTCCATATTATTCCGCTTATGGACTTAGATAATCCATTCTCTTCAGATATTATTTTAGATTTATCACAAAAGGTTTATACCTTGGTTACCAAGTACAAAGGCTCTATAACAGCTGAACACAATGACGGCATTATTCGTACACCATACCTCTCTTATATGTTTTCTCCAGAAATATTAGATCTATTTAAAAAAGTTAAGGAAATCTTTGATCCCCAAAACATATTTAATCCAGGTAAAAAGGTAGGAGGTTCTTTTAAGTACATAACAGACCATCTTATACGAAAGCACGATCACGACCACCGTTCATAGAGCTTGCATTTTTGGGCTTTTCCCGTATAATGAAGCCCTATGTTAATACTAAAAGCAAACAAGCGAGCAGGTGAAAAAATATCAGATATAAAGGCTTCTGGGCTTATTCCAGCTGTTTTTTATGGTTTTGGAAAGGAGTCTACTTCTATCTCTATTCCAGCTATAGAATTCACAAAGCTTTTTAAAGAAGCAGGTGAGACAACAACAATTACTCTTGATTTAGGAACAGAGAAAGTTTCTACTTTGGTTCATGATATCCAAAGAGATCCTATCAGAGGAGAAATAACTCACGTCGATTTCCTTGTTGTTGATATGAACAAAGAAGCAGAAGTAGCTGTGCCTATTGAGTTCACTGGTCTTGCTGAAGCAGAAAAGTTAGGTGTTGGTGTTGTTATGAAGGTTATGTACGAAATAGAAGTACGAGCTCTTCCTGCAAACCTACCGCACTCTGTTACTGTTGATGTTACTCCACTTACTACTCTTTCAGATGTTATCCATGCTGGTGATATAGCTCTTCCTAAAGGCGTTAGTCTTGTTGGCTCAGCTGAAGATGTTGTAGCATCTATTGCTGCATTCGTAGAAGAAAAAGAAGAAGCACCAGTTCTCGATGTTTCTACTATAGAAGTAGAGAAGAAAGGAAAGAAAGAGGACGAGGAAACTACTGCTTAGTCAACCACGTACATTTTTTAATTAAAACTCTATTGATACCACTCGATAAAAAACGTACGTGGTCAAGAGCTTCGCTTGTAATAGTTTGGTATAATAAAAGTCTTACATATGATGCGTAAGGCTTTTATTTTTATATTGATTGTTAGTATTACTGTGTTACCAGGTCTTTCTTGGTATAGCACAGATACTTTTGTTGTATCTGCCCAAGTTACTTCTGCTGAAGAGCGTGCTGTGCTTGAAGCAGAGCTTAAAGCTCTAGAGCAAGAAATCAAAGAAAAAGAAGCCATTCTAAAAACTCAGCAACAACAAACAGGTACTCTTAAAAAGGATGTATCTCTTTTAACCTCTCAAATTCAAACAGCAAAATTAAAGATTCAAGCCAAAACCATAGCTATTAATAAAATAGGTAAAGAAATTACCGCAAAATCTAAAACAATAACTGATCTTGAATCTGAATTAAATCGTGAAAAAAGCTCTTTAACCCAACTAGTTAAAAGAACAAATGAGCTTGATCAAAAAGGGGCGGCGTACGTACTTCTTAGTGCTGATTCTGTTTCTGGATTTTATCAAGATTTAGATGACTTTCTTTCTATTAAGAGATCTTTATATGCATCAGTAAATAAAATAAAACAAGTAAAATCATTAACTGAAGATCAAAAAGAACAACTCGAATCAAAAAAAGAAGACGAGCTTGATGCTAGAAACTCTATTGATTACCAAAAGAAAGTAGTTGAAAAATCTGAAGCAGAGAAAAAGGCTCTTCTAAAGATTAGTCAAAGCAAAGAAAGTGAATATCAAAAAGTCCTTGCAGAGCGTCAGAAAAAAGTAACAGAAATACGTAACAAACTCTTTAGTTTTGCTGGTGGAAGTACAAAAGCTATTCCATTTGCGCAGGCTTATGAATATGCGGAAGCTGCTTCAGCAAAAACTGGTGTTCGAACTGCATTTATTTTGGCTATTCTTACCCAAGAATCAAACCTAGGAAAAAATGTTGGTACTTGTAATAGAGCAGGAGATCCACCAAGCAAGAGCTGGAAAAATGTTATGAGTCCTACACGTGATCAAGCACCATTTAAACGTATTACAGCTGCATTAGGGCTAGATCCAGACACTACACCAGTTTCTTGTCCTATTGCTGGAGGTGGTTGGGGAGGGGCTATGGGGCCCGCTCAGTTTATTCCTTCTACTTGGGAATCTGTAGCTGACGAAGTGGCCGCTGATCTTGGTGTTTCTATCGCAAACCCATGGAGGGCTCAAGATGCAATCATGGCTTCAGCTGTTTATTTGAAAAAAAGAGGGGCTGTAGGAAGTGAGGCAAATGAAAGAAATGCTGCTTGTAGGTACTATTCAGGCCGTTCTTGTGATGGTAAAAAGCCAGCCAACAGTTTCTATGGAAATAACGTTATGTCTATTGCCAGAAGAGTCCAGGGTGATATTGACTATTTGAAACAATATGGTGTTTCTAGGATATAATTGGGTATAAAGAAAAAGCTTGAAAAAAACAAAGCTTGTGATACAATAAGTGCCTATGAAAAAGGATACACATCCAAAAAACTTTAGAGAGGTAGTATTTCATGATAACTCATCAGATACACAGTTTATTATTGGCTCAACAGTAGCCACTACTGAAACAACAACTGTTGGAGGCAAGGAATACCCACTTTACCGAGTTGAAATCTCAAGTGCGTCACACCCATTCTTTACAGGTAACGAAAAGGTTATCGATACTGCTGGACGAGTAGATAGATTCAACAAGCGACGAGCTTCTGCAAAGAAGTAACGTAGAAAAAGCCCTCATAGGACATTTTATATTTCTCGAAAACTTGGGTTTTGCCCTTCAGACAGTTCTCAAAACATAAAATGCCCTATTTGGGCTTTTTTGCTAATATGTATCATATGGACATCGAAACACTCAAACAAAATACTAGAACTGCTTATGTAGCTCAAGAATATGAAAAGCTTTTAAAACAAGAAGCAGATCTTGACGCTCTTTTGGCTTCCGATGAAAGCTTGCTAGATATGGTAACTGAAGAGCGTAATACTATCGCAATTCAAAAAAAGGCATTTGAAGATCAAATAACAGAAATACAAAAAGTAGAACAAGAAGAGGAAGAGTTTCCAAATGAGATTATCCTTGAAGCTCGGGCTGGTGCTGGAGGAGACGAGGCTGCTATCTTTGCTACAGAGCTCGCAGACATGTATGAGAGATACGCTACAGTTAAGGGGTGGAGTACTAAACATCTTGATGAATATACTCGAGAAATCAAAGGGAAAGATGTTTATAAGCTTTTGCGTTATGAGACAGGGGTTCATAGAGTTCAGCGTGTTCCTGCAACAGAGAAAAATGGTCGAATCCATACTTCTACCGCTTCTATTGCCATACTTCCAATGAGAAAAAAGGTAAACTTTGTTATCAATCCTGCAGACTTAGAAATGGAATACTCACGCTCAGGTGGGGCAGGTGGACAAAATGTAAACAAGGTTGAAACAGCGGTAAGACTTATTCACAAGCCTACTGGTATTGATGTACGAAGTACTAGTGAGAGAAGTCAGCTCGCAAACAGGGAAAAAGCCCTACAGATTCTTACGGCTAAACTTCAACAAATGAAAGAAGCTGAAGAAGCAGCAAGGTATTCTGGAGATAGAAAAAATCAAATAGGTACAGCAGATCGAAGTGAGAAAATTCGTACTTATAACTTTCCTCAAGATCGAGTTACAGATCACAGAATTCGTCAAAACTTTTCTAATATTGAGGGTATAATGTTAGGTAAGCTTGATAAGATTGTGGACGCCCTACAGAGTGGAGAAGTGGGGGAGGCAGAAGAGTAATAGCGCTCGGAGATAGTACTATTACTTTCTTTCTGCGGGGCGCTAAAGCGCAGTCCTCGATACGAAAGCAATAGTACTATCTCCTCGCTTGGGGAATAATAGAAAAAATAATAAGCTTGAAAAAATAGGTAAAATAAGTATAATAATGCCACGCGTGTATAGTTCAGTGGTAGAACGCTGTCCTGATAAGACAGAGGTCCATGGTCCGATTCCATGTACACGCACAAAAAAAGCCGGCCTTGTTAGGCAAGCTTAATCTAGTTAGTTAATTTTAGTAGTACTGACTGAGTTGTCGGTAGGTATCTTTTGTTCTTTTGATCTTATTGCGATAATCGTTGTTATCGCTACAAGAAGTAGTATGAGAAAAATTTTTTTAGTCATTTGAAAAGAATGACTGTTTATTTCTATTGCTTTCATATAGCTGAGTTTTCTTTAATTTACTATATCTTAACAAAAAGTCAAGTATATGGTATAATATAACTATATGGTCTTATCTATCGTCGCAACTCCAATAGGGAATTTGAAGGACATTACTCTTCGTGCAAAAGAGGTGCTTGAACAGGCTACTTTGATAGTAGCAGAGGATACCCGCACTAGCGGACAATTGTTCAAATTGCTCGGTATTGGTGGGGATAAGGAGTTTGTAGCAAGTCATGCTATGAGTACTAAAAATGCCCTAGAAAAGGCCCTAGAGCGCTGTAAGGACCATGAATACATAGCCTTGGTGACAGACGCCGGTACTCCTACTATTTCTGACCCAGGAAGCTTTTTTGTCTCTAATTTTCGCAAGCTTTACCCAGAAGCCAAGATTGTACCGGTACCAGGAGCTTCAGCCGTTATTTCGGCATTATCTGTCTCAGGCTTTCCATCGGACCATTATGAATTTGTCGGTTTTGTGCCCCATAAAAAAGGAAGGCAAACACTATTTTCAAAAATAAATGAAACTGATCATGTCGTGGTTTTTTATGAATCTCCACACAGAATAATAAAAACTCTATCAGACTTAAGTAATATTTTGGGCGATAGGCAACTTTTTGTGGCTAGAGAAATGACTAAAATGTTTGAAGAGTATATTCTTGGTTTCGCAAAAGAACTTGCTGATTACTACACAGAAAACAAAGATAAATGTAGAGGGGAGTTTGTTTGTATTGTCTCACCGAAATAATTTAGAGTATTATTCTGGGATTTAATTTGGTATAATAATAGTTATGAAAGGTAAATTAAAGCTACTTATTTTTATAGGTATTGTTATTACTGCTTTGCCAATATTGGGCTTTCCTCGCAATATTAAAACAATAATCTTGTTTGTTTTTGGACTAAGTATTATTTTACTTGCTCTATCTTTGAAAAAATCAATCAGAATTTTAAAACTAAAACTCAAAAGAGCAGAATCTTCTACTAATGATAATGTAACTCAAATGTAGCCATGGAAGATCAAAATAAAAAACATTATCATATTGGGCTCCGTACTTTTGCAATTGTTCTATCTGTAGTGGGTGTTTTTTTTCTAGGTGTTTATGTTGGATTTGAAAACAGACCTTCTTCTCAAAAAGTAGTAGGAATAATAAATCAAGAAGTACCAAATGAATTATCTGTAGCCACAGACTTCGAACCCTTTTGGAAGGCTTGGGCACTAGTAAAAGAGAAGTACCCTGGGGCAGACAAAACTACAAATCAAGAACACGTTTATGGTGCTATAAAAGGAATGCTAGCTTCTTTTGGGGATCCTTACACAACATTTTTTACACCAGAAGAAAGTAAGATGTTTGAAAGTGAAATAGCAGGGGAGTTTGGTGGTGTTGGTATGGAGTTAGCCCAAAAAGATGGAGTGTTAACTGTAGTAGCACCTCTTAAAGACACTCCTGCTTTTAAAGCCGGCATTATGTCTGGAGATAAGGTTGTTAAAATAAATGATACTCTCAGTGCTGATATTGGTGTTGATAAAGCTATAGATATGATTAGGGGAGAGCCTGGTACTTCTCTTAATATTACTATTGTTCGAGAAGGACTAGCACAGCCAAAAGTTATTCCATTAACTAGAGCTAAAATCTCTATTCCTACCGTAGATACAGAGCGCCATGAAGCAGAAGGAGTTTTTGTTATTAAGCTTTATAGTTTTTCTGCTCAGTCTCCATCTTTATTCCAAAATGCATTAAAAGAATTTGCTGATTCTGGTTATACAAAACTTGTTCTTGATTTGCGAAATAATCCAGGTGGATATTTGGATGCTGCAGTATCGATGGCGGGATGGTTTTTACCAGAAGGTAAGGTTATAGTTAAAGAAATAGGTAAAACAGATAAAGACATTGTTTTGCATAAAAGTAAGGGGCCAGGTATCTTTAATGGCAAAATTAAAATGGTTGTACTTGTAAACAAGGGTTCAGCTTCTGCTTCTGAGATATTAGCCGGAGCGCTTTCTGAGCACGGAGTAGCTACACTTGTAGGAGAGCAAACATTTGGTAAGGGTTCTGTTCAAGAGTTAATGCGTTTAACAAGTGATACCTCTATAAAGATCACCATTGCAAAATGGTATACACCAAACGGTGTCTCTATATCAGATAGCGGACTTGCTCCTAAAGTAGTTCTTGAACCAAATAAAGATCAGGAAAAAGATGTTCAACTACAAGAGGCAATTAATTATTTAAAATAATATGAAAGTAATACTGTTACAACAAATACCAAAAGTAGGGAAGAAAGGAGAAGTAATAGAAGTTAGTGATGGCTATGCCGCTAACGCACTTTTTCCAAACAAGAAAGCTATACCAGCAACAGCCAAAAATCTTGAAGCACTAAACAGAAAGATAGAATCAGATAAAGCGTCTAAAGCTTTAGAGCACGGCCTTTTGGAGGCAGCTATAAAGAGCCTGCCAGACATGACGGTAAAGATAGAAATGAGAGCCAATGAAAAGGGTCACTTGTTTTCAAAAGTAGGAGCATCTGAGATAGTGGAAGCCCTATCAAAACAGAGAGTTAATATTTCAGTTAAAAATATAGTCTTAAAAGAACCAATAAAAGAAGTTGGATCTTATCCTGTCTCTATAGAAGAAGGTGACTATAAAGGTTCTATAACAGTCCTGATAACAAGTTCTAAATAATAAAAAATCCTTAACAATTTGTTAAGGATTTTTTATTTGAGGATTATTTTTCTATAACGTGAGCAGCTTTTCGAGTACTTGTTGTGCCATCGAAGTTCAACTTTCTTTTATTTGAAAATTTTACAACACCTTGTTTAAGAGCAAATAAAGTATGGTCTTTTCCAACACCAACGTTTGCTCCAGCTAGGATTTTAGTACCTCTTTGACGTACGATAATAGCTCCAGCTGTTGCTAGTCCGCCATCGTATATCTTTGTACCAAGATATTGTGGATTTGAATCTTTAAGGTTTTTTGATGCAGCCCCCTGCTTTTTATGTGCCATATTCTTAGAAAATAATGTTTGTTAGGAGCTAATAATATATGAAATAGCTAATTCTGTCAACAAAGTGGTTCACTTGCCCAATAACAGCTATTTTTGTCAAAAATAGGGGATATGGGCCTATTTTAGCCATGTTTAAAGGGCTATTTTGCTATATAATATAGGTAGTATATGAAGCAATTTGTAGAGTCTAACTATAATGCCATTTTTCTTATTTTTTTAGCCACGATTATAATCTTGTCTTTTTTGACAGGGAGACAGGTAGGGTTGCAGGGGCTTAGTGATAAGGGGATTGTATTTTCTTGCTCTCCAGACCTTCTTAATATTCAAAAAATACCTATTACACCAGAGGTTGCCGGGGTAAGTGCTGAAAGTGTAGAGACTACAAAAGAAATAAAAGAAAATAATCAAAAGGGTCTTTATGTTGGCTCAAAAAATGGAACAAAGTACTATACTCCGGGGTGTAGTGGTACAAATCGTATAAAACCAGAGAATTATATTTGGTTTCAGAGCGTAGAAGATGCTACGCTACAAGGGTATACAAAAGGATCATGCTAAAGAAAACACTTCTCATAATAATAGCTCTATGGGCATCACTGTGGTTTGTGATAAATCATGATGCTATTTTTTCTGAATCAAAAAGTGTTTTATCTTGGGTATCTACAAAACCACAAATAAGAGAAGTACTGATAACAGCGACTGATATTATTGAAGCAACAAATAAAGAGCGTGTAGCAATAGGATTACCGCCTCTTTCTACAAATACAAATCTTAACGAATCAGCTGATCTAAAAGTTTTAGACATGATAGATAGACAATACTTTGAGCACCAATCTCCAACAGGTGAAGGCGTTTCTGATTTGGGAAAAAAGACAGGATATGACTATGTAATCATGGGAGAGAATCTTGCTCTCGGAGAATTTATTGATGCCAACGATGTGGTCAAAGCTTGGATGAATAGTGAAGGACATAAAGCAAATATTTTAAATACTAAGTATCAAGATATCGGTGTTTCTGTAAAGAAGGATTTGTATGAAGGCAAAGAGGTTTGGTTTGCTGTTCAACATTTTGGTACAAGTAGAGTCGTTTGTCCTCCTATAAATGAAGAACTTAAAAAAGAAATTGATGACCTTAATAATGACCTACGGGAAGAAGAGAGGGTAATAGGGGAACTCAAAAAGACACTAGAGGCACCAGGGGCTCAGAATGATCCTGCTTACCAAAACAATATAAAAATCTTTAACAACAATGTTGATGAATATAATAAAAAATTGGCATTGTCACGACAGAAAATAGATTCTTACAATATTGAAGTTAGAAACTTCAACAAATGCATCGCCACTTTTCAGTAGGTTTGTCTAGTCGGGGGTAGAGTCCTTATAAATTATATAGTGTCGCACAATATATCTTTTACGACATTGCAAGGGGCGAAATACCCTTATTCTATAAAGAGCACTTCCCCGGGGCTTATTTTGAAGTTTGAGGTGTAGATCAATTTATTACCTACTTGAGGCTATTTTTTTATTTTAATTCCCTGACTTATTTATCACTCAAATACACAAAAAGCCTCATTTGAGGCCCTTGTCTAAAACATCATTTTTACCACTTCCCTAGTGAAAATCATTTTTTTCCAGATTGGACTATGTCTAATATTTCTTGATGTAATATTCCGTTAGAGATAATACAACCAACGCCATCTTTATCATACCTTCTTTCTTTTCCGTTTAAATCAGTAACCTTACCACCAGCTTCTTCAGTAATAATTTTTAAAGCTGCTATGTCATGACCACTTTCGGCATAAAATATAGAACCAATAAATTTTCCATTTGCTACTTGAACGCCTCCATAAATAAAAGATGGTAGCTTCATTTGTTTGCAGTTTTTTTCAATTAATTTTTCAAAAGGTTTTACTGGTGAAAACATAATTTTCTTACCAGAAGCACCAATACTCAAATAAGAATTTTTTAGCGTGTCATTTTTGCATACAGATATTTTTTGATTATTTCTATAAGCCCCAGATCCTTTGTAGGCCCAGTACATATTTTTCATAACTGGATCGTTGATTAAACCAAGTATCGGCATGCCTGTTTGTTGGTCTACTAAAGCTATTGAAAAAACAAAAATTGGTAATCCTAATGAGAATCCTGAGGTTCCATCTATTGGATCACAAACCCATATGTATTTAGAGTTTTCTTTTATCTCACTTTTTTCTTCTCCATAAATACTATGTTCCGGATAAGATTCATTTATTCTTTTTATAACCAGGTCATTAATTTCTGTATCAGCTAGTGTTAATGGAGTATCGTCTTCTTTCCATGTTTTTTCAACTTCAAAACTAAAATATTTCAAAGCTATTATTTCAGCTTCTTTGGCAAGCTTCTTTGCAAATTCTAAATATTCTTCCATTTCTAATTATTTTTTTTATTTTAATCTTTAAATGTTACCACCTTTTGCCTCCAACCTCCCTATTACGTACTATTGACAAAGTTATTAAAATGATTTAATGTGAAAAAAAATAAATGAATATGGATACTTTGAAAACCCTTCTTCTTGAAAGAGAAAAGAAGATAAAAAAGATAAAAGAAATCACTGATTTAACAGAAGGCCTTATTGCCATAAAAAAGGATCTTAAGGCGATGTTTCTGTCTTTAACACCTGATGACCTTAAAGAACTGGTTAAAGATGAGGCTATTGTAAACGACCTGGTAGAATACGGTAATGTTTCTACTTGTATCCGCCTGAAAATCGGTGTGTTTAAAACAAGAAGTTCGATCAAAAACGCAATCGAAAGACTTTTGTCTGCATGGGGCGGTGCAGTTGCCTTGAATGGTAAAATGAATGTAAAGGAGTCACACCGTATTAGTTTTTCTTTTATTTTAGTGTCTCCTAAATAGTTTCAATTTCCCGAGCTGAAAAGCTCGGGATTTTTATTTTGACAAATTGGTACTTTAGTTGTAATGTAAACAAAAACAACACAAATGGAAAAACAAATTGTTTCTTTAACGTTTGACGATGGCTGGCTTTCTCAGTTTGAGAATGCCCTGCCATTCCTGGAGGATTACAAGCTCCCTGGTACGTTTTATATTGTTGTAAACAATATGAAAAGTGGCGGGCTTCTGTATATGAAGCCCAATCAGGTTGAGATTATCAGCGGTCTCAATCATGAGATTAGCAGTTTCGATCACGAGATTGGCTCTAATGGGTTAAATCGTTCTCTTTTTCCTTACTATCTCTGGTTCAAAAAAGAAAAAGACATAAGGAAATCGAAAGAAGTCCTGGAAAGTCTTACGGGGAAAGAAGTTAAATCATTTGCCTATCCATACGGTGGCAGGTTTAATAAACAGATAATAAAAATGGTATCTGATGCGGGATACAAAAATGCTCGCACAACAGAAAACCATTTTTATGGAGAATTTCCCGGATTTAATCCTCACAGAGTCAACCCTTTCAAAATTAGCTGTAAGGTTGTAAGAAAAGATACAACAATTGAAGATGTTAAGAGCTGGATAATAACTGCTCAAGGTTATGACCTTTGGCTTATCCTGAACTTCCACCAGGTGGTTAAAAACCCATACAGCTTGGGTTGTACACCTGAATTTTTTGAGGAAGTTTGCAAGCTTCTCAATAGTGCACATGTCCAGGTTGAAAATGTTTCGAAAGGATTTGAAATGTTTTCTGCTTCAACAAAATAAAACCCCTTGTGGGGTTTTTTATTTTCTATCCGCAAGCTTCTCCTGTAGTTAGGCTGTAGTCAGTACCACTTTCACAACCGGCGGGTGTATAGCCGTAGCTATCTGTGTATTGGTAGCTAGTATCTTCTTCGTAACTAGTGTAATAGTAAGAGTTGGTTGTACTAGGAGTTGTATAAGAAGTAGTAGTTTGAGTATTTAAATACTGGTAAGGAGCAACACTATAGTTTGTATCTAGATTTGGGATGTAGGTACCAGACCTTTTTCTGAGAGGAATTATTGAGTTATTGTCAGAATAATTTGTGTAAGCAGTAGCTCCCAAAGAATTAACTTTAAACAAGTTTCTACTACCATAAAGAGGAATAATCATAAGAGCAATTATAGCCCCAACAATTATCATAGTCTTAAAAAGAGTTTTGTTCGTGATTTCGTTCATACCACTCTATACTACTCCAAAATAAGCTTTCTGTTCCCTATCTCTGTATTAGAAAATATATACTAGAAAACGTCAAATTGTAGTGCTAACGGAGTGTGATCTGAGACTACATCAGGCAAAGCCTCGAATCCTTCTACTAGAACTTCTTCGGAAACGAAAGCATAGTCAGCGTGTTTATCATCGCCCTTGTAGAGTTCTGTGCGAGTTGTAGGAATATTGTATTTTGTAATAAGGTTTGTGAAGTGTCCTTCTATCATTTTGATACTTTCACTATCTGGAAGTAGATTGAAGTCCCCTACAAGAATCTTTGGTACAGGCCCAGAGTTTTTTATGAAATCAACAAGTATTTTTGACTGTTCTATTCTGTTGGCATTATCACTTTTGCCTTCTGCACTCCAGTGTCCGTGAACATTCATAATCATGACATCTTTGCGACCATGTTTGATATGGACCCATTGCATTTTTCTTGTATGGTCATTGTTTTCATCATCAGGATTAAAAGTGGGATTTTCATAGAGTATTACTTCCCCACTACCGACAACTTCATAATCTTTTTTCAAGAAAATAGCGATACCATAAGTATTTTCAACTACCGGGCAAAAATAAACATCAAAATTTTTTAGGATGTCCGCAATCTCTTTGAGAATATGACGATTGCTCTCATTGTGATTAACATATATATCAGTAGCTATATCTTCATCTAAATCATTAAATATTTCTTGGAAACAAAAAATATCAGTTTCATCCATTTTGTTTTTCAAAAAAGCATCAAAAGGCTCTTTGACTCTTCCTGCCCAAGTGTTAAGTGTGATCAATTTCATATGTTTTATATTATACAACAGACCGGCTGTATAAGGCATTGATTCAGTTCTATATTGACATAAAAGACTTTTTACTTTATTATCATAAAAATTTTGTTACCTAACCTCTATAACTAACCTTTCATTTTTGAGTGGTTAGGCGCTCAAAAAATGCTCATTAAATTTATATAGATGAAAAAACTAACCCAAAACCGACGCTGTTTAATTTATGCGAGAACTATTATCGTTTTGTTCTCGTTCTTTCTTTCTCAGGTTCTAATATTTTTGTTTCAACAGTTTTTATTCCTGTTTGACCGAAATATTTATTCTGAAGATAAGTTTATTGCTATATTCTGGACCTGGATAATTCTTTCTCTGTTTTTATTTGGACTGACTGTTTTTATTGGCATATTGCGACGCTGGGATGTGGTTGTTGCTGCCATGATATTAAAACACTATGAAAATAAAAAAAGAGAAGAAGAACGAAGATTATTCGAAATCCAGCAAAAAACAAAACAGGATTTTTTTGTTTTGCGAACAGGTTATAAACCAGTTTCTATCGATTTTAGTAATACCGCTGAAAACCCTTTCAATTTCCAACTTTTTTTGGATAAACCATTGATTAAAGATAAAAATCAAAAGTTTATACTTCCGATCGTATCTATTAATGGAATAGAAATCGCTGTAAAAGAATTTGATAATCAGTCTAATTCTGTGGTGCTTTTTACTAGAAAAGCTATAACTCACGAAAAGGAGTTTCTGGACATAAAAATCGGTAATGAAATACTCATGGAACCAAATCCTTTTTGGATTGATAAACAATGCAAGGATACTATTGTCTGGCAATGCCAGGGGCATGGTTTTGAGCGGATAATGATGCTCTCTCCTTCTTATTTTCCGAAAGCTCCAAAAGGATTTTATATCCCCTGCTATGTGAAGGTTCATAAAGAACTTTACGGACCTTATTTTGGAGTTCTCGATGAGTTGGGTAATGATATTATTATCAAACTCAATAAGGATTTCAATGAGAAGGATACCAGACAAAAAGATTCAATCCTGGTTTTTGAGATTGGTACTTCAAAGCACAAAATCGGGCTTCCAGAACCATCTCTCATTACAAGAGACGGACAGTTGGTTGCTTAGTCTATTCATTTTCAAACCCCTTTCGAGGGGTTTTTATTTTTACCTGCTACACTGTATTAATGAAAACAGCACTCAAAACATCTTTTGTTATTTTAGTACTCGTTGGTTTTGGGGTATTTTTTTATAATAAATATACAAATAAGCCTTCTATTTCTGTCATCCCGTCACAAGATAATCCTCCACCTGTGATTCCAATAGAAGAACCTAAAAAGGAGCCTATAAGCTATAAAAGTATTACTCTTGTATCAGATAAGCCCGGCAAAGAAGTCTCTGATGCGGTAGGTTTTGCAAATCTAGATGTAGTTTTGTCGCTAAATAGAATAGATCAAAAGCATTTCCAAAAAGGCATGGTTATTGTTTATCCAGATCGTTATGATGACCTTTTTGCTCTCTCTTCTTTCCCAGAGAATATTCCAGAGCTTTCTACTGTTCCAAAGATGATGCTCATAGCACAAAAAGAACAAGAGTTTGGCGCTTATGAATATGGAGAGCTTGTACGCTTTGGAGGACTTAGTTCTGGCAAGAAATCTACCCCTACCACTAGTAAGCTCTTTTATGCCAACTGGAAAGGTAAAGAAGTCACAAGTACTGTGGATGATGGTTGGATAATGAAATGGAATGTGAATATTGCTAATCAAGACGGTATTGGTATTCATGAATATGATTTGCCTGGTTACCCTGCGTCGCACTCTTGTGTCAGACTCTCTGCCAAAGATGCATTATGGTTTTATGATTGGGTAAATACTTGGGTATTATCAAAAGAAGAGAAACTTCTAGCTCAGGGTACACCAGTGCTTATTTTCGGAGATTATATTTTTGGGCAAACTGCTCCATGGAAGAAATTGGCAGAAGATCCTAACGTTACAAAAATTAGTTTAGAATCTTTGCAAGAAAAAATAAAACCTCTTTTAGAGGATATCCAAAAGAAGCAAGAAGAGCGTGATTATATACTTGAAGAATTATACGGTACTCCTTAGTATTTACGCACTACCCCTTTTACTACTCCGGTGATTTCTAATGATTGTGTAGGGTAAATATTTTTATAAGCTTTGTTGGCTGGTTCTAGATACATTTTGCCAGATTTGTCTTTGCGCAAGTATTTCATAGTGTGCTCGCCGTCTACCATCGCGATGACTATTTCGCCTTCTTTGGCAGTATTTCTCTTCTCTACTATTACCATGTCTCCTGGCTCTATGTGAGCTTCTATCATTGAGTCCCCGTCTACTTCTAAAATATAAGTCTCACTCTTTTTACTAATAAGTAAATCGTTTAGATTGATAGATTCACTTTGAGCATCGACTGATGACGGTAGTCCTGCTTTCACAAGTCCGCCTACTGGTATGTCACTAAAAAGTGATGTAGGAAGCAGACGGCCTATATGGTCTTGGGCAACTATTCCAGCGTCTAGCATTTTTCTTACTAGTCGATAAACCGCATTTTTAGATTTGAAACCGAAAAGTTCCATCATCTCGCTATAACTAGGCATGCGTTTTTGTTGATGATAGAAACTTTTGATTTGTTCGGTGGGGTCGCTGGTCATATGTATTAGAAGACTTTTTGCAAAAAGAAAGAAGTCAAAATATTGTTAGACTTTTGTTTGCGGAGATAGTTTCTCTTGGCATAGTCTTGTAGGTACATATGAAGTGTAGCATGGGGTTCTGATCTGAAAGTCAGAGAGTTCAGTCTCTCTAGATTGCTGGCTATGGCTTGGCGAAACTGTGGGCTTGTAGTCATATTAGAAACTCATTGAATTTGTCATAAATCTACTAAAGAAGCTCTGACCTTGTAGACTTCGAAGTTGTCGGAGCAACATCTTGTGCTTCTTTGATTCCGCTACGTATGATTGACCTTTTATGATCATCATATCGATGCGTTGGTTTAGCTTTGCTAGTTCTCTTTGTAAACTTTTTTGATATTGTGCAGTTGTCATATATGCTTGCCCCGCTAATGGCGTGGGTTTTTATTTATTACTTCCCGCCGTAGCGGGATGAACTTGTATGTTTTTATTATATGTGAACAATCGTTCACATGCAAGAAAAATGGTGGGGAAAACCCTTCGGCAAGCTCAGGGCAAGCCCTATGTTATGATTTACCTATGAAAAAGCTTATATTTTTTGACCTAGACGGCACTCTTTCACCTACTAATAGTTGGTATTTATTTAATCTTGCTTTTGGAATGTCTGAAGCTGAGGACAATGTAATGTTTGATTGGTATAAGCGCGGAATTCTTACTTATGAACAGTGGGATGATTTGATTGTAAAAATTATTAGAGAGAAAAATCTTTGTACAAAAGAAAAGGTAGAAGAGTTTGCAAACTCTATACTCCCCCGCCCTGAGACACAGGACCTAATAAATGCTTGTAAAGAATTTGGTTATACTACAATCATTGTTTCTGGAACAATGAAGCAAATTGCTGAAAGTTTCCGTGCGCGTTTAGGAATCGACTTGTCATACACTTGTTCTGAGATAGTATTTCGTGATGACGGCACTTTTGAAGATATTGCAAATGATAAAGATGAAGCTCCTGCCAAGCTACGTATTTTTGAAAGAGTGTGTGCCGAGCATGGCGTAGACCCAAGTGAGACTATTATGGTTGGTGATGGTGGAAATGATCTAGAGATATTTAAACGCACAAAGAAAGCTATTCAAATAGGTAGTTATGAACCACTCAAAGAGTTTGCCTGGAAGCATGTAGAGAACTTGAGTGAAATAAAAGAATTACTTTAATACCTCCTCTAGGAGTTCAGGGAATTCTTCGGTGCCGAGGTCGCCTTTTGTGAAGTGACCTTTGTTATCAAATTTGTGATATGTAGCATTTGGAAGTGCTTCTTTAATTATTTCTGCTGAACGTACGCAAACATCGTCATCATCTGTAGAATAAAATACAACAAGACTAGTTCTATCTGTGAGAGATGCGTCTATAGTGAAATCAAAAAATCCTGTATCGAGCTCATGAGGTTCTGGGTCTATCCATGGAGCGACAAGGATTATTTTCTTTGGCTTTAGTTCTGGATGTTCTGAAAAATATCGAAGCAAAAACCCCGCTCCGCAAGAGTGCCCTACAAGGATAGTTTCGCTAGAGATTTTCATTTGCTCAAAAACTTCACAATGGTCTTCATATACAGGGTTGTAAGGGTGTGGCATTTCTAGTGCTTGGGTAAGAATGTCTTTCTTTGAAAGCTCTTTTTGTGCCCATGGTAACCATTGACGATTTGAAGAAGACTCAGTGTTTGGGTCATAATACTCTTCTTTATCCGGCATGCCGTGAATTAAAATGACTTGGTTCATATGTTTATTTTAGCACTTTTTCTAATGTTTTAATTTGTTTTGAAAATGGTAAGTGTCCTTCTATTATTATAAATTTTTCGGCACCCTTTGGTATTTGCATTTCATTTTTTAACTTGTGGAGAGTTTCAAGTGTGACGGGTCTGTACATAAGTTTCTTTTTTCCATCTTTTATTTCAAACCTCTTTTCTAGTCTTTTCTCAGCAAGTTTTATATCTGTTTTTATCCAAATTAAGCAATGATTAGCCTTAGATTTCTTTGCCAAGTTCCTTATTCTTGTTCGGTGTGAACTAAGATTTGTATTGCAATCATAGATAACACTTACTCCAGATTTGAGTAAATTTTCAGTTATAAGATCCATGAGCGCGAAAACCCCTTCATGTTCTTCTTTTGTAAACGAAGGGTTTTTAAAAAGTGTAAATCGTATGACATCAGAATTGATATGAAAGAAACCTTTTTCTTTTGAAAGTTTTTCAGAAAAATATGATTTACCAGAACCAGGAAAACCAAAGGTTACTAGAAGGGTTGGTTTTTTCATATTAAATTTTTGATTTAATTTGACTTAATATTTGATCGACAACTTCCTTATGTCCATCATTTGATATTTTATTTAAACAATTTTTTACATCAGATAAATCTTGTGTAAGAAAACCTGTTTGTTTTTTAACATATCTAAACAAATCCTCCAAGGATTCTTCTAGATTAAATTCATAACCTTTTTTAATATCTAGATCAATAACATCTAGTCTACATAATAGGGCTCCACGTTTCTCAGATTTTTCATAATCTTCTGCTTTTTTATAGAAGTTAGACCTTTTTAGTTCGTATAAGTCATCCTCTATTTTAGTTACTTTCCTATTCAGATTTTCAATTTCTGCTGAACCGGATTCTTTTGGTAGAGGTTTTTTGTTTTTTATATCATATATATCAGCTTTTAATGTTGATATGTCAGACTCATTTTTTCTATTTTTTTTAAATAAATATAAGACAATATATATTAACGCCGTTAATACGATAAAAAATAGTATTTGTTTCCAGTATAGTTTTAGAAGGTTTCTTGTTGTTGGTACTATTAATGCTAGTACAGCTAAAATAAGAGTTCCGGCAAGGTTAGTAACTACTTTATTACCAATTTCTTTTAACCAGTTTCTCATACTTACTCATTCTTAGGCTTAAGTAGTGGAAAGAGTTGAGTCTCGCGAAGTGGTTTGTCTACAAGAAATGCAAAGAGTCTTTCACCGAAGCCAAAGCCACAAGTAGGTGGCATGCCATGCTCTAGCATTTCTACGAATTCCCATTCAGGCATCATTGCTTCTTCATCGCCACTTTCTATGAGCTTTTGTTGGAGTTCAAAGCGAGCACGTTGGTCTATAGGGTCATTGAGTTCTGAGAAGCCATTCCCTACTTCACTTCCGGCAAGCATAACTTGGAATCTTTCTGTTACTCTTGGATCATCAGTACATGCTTTTGCTAGCGGTGAGACGAGTTTTGGAATGCGTACGAGAAATGCAGGACCAGAGATATTCTTTCGGCAATATTTCCAAAGTGTGTCAGTGAGGCGTTCCCTGTTTGCACCTTCGTATTTCACACCGAGTTCATCGAGCTTGGCTTTCATGTCTTCGTCAGATGCATCGAGTACATTGATACCTGTTTGCTTTTCTACTTCCTCTACGTAATCAATTTTCTTCCATTCTGCTCCGAGATCAAAAGTATGTCCGCGAGTTGTGAACTCAGTCTTGCCGAATACGTCCACTGCTATTTTCTTATATAGTCGCTCTACAAGGTCCATACCCATTTGGTAGTCAGCAAAAGCCCAGTAGAACTCCATATTGGTGAATTCTTGGAGGTGGTCAGGACTTGAGCCTTCATTTCTATATACGCGTCCTATTTCAAATGTCTTGGCGAAGCCTGCAGCCATTAATCGCTTTTGCCAGAGTTCTCCGACAGAGATACGCATAAAGACATCGATATCAAAGTCGTTGTGATGTGTCTTGAAAGGATTGGCTTCTGCTCCACCGGTAGTTACTTCAACTGTTGGAGTTTCTACTTCTAGAAAACCAGCTTCTTTCATAAAGTTGCGAGTGACTTCCCAAAATTGTGACTTCTTGTAGAAGAGATCTTGGAGTTCTGAATCAGTGAGGATATCTAGGTATCGCTTGCGGTATCTCTCGTCTGGATCAGTGATGCCGTGCCATTTCTCAGGAAGAGGAAGAAGGCTTTTGGTAAGCATGCGCCACCCAGAGACAAATAGAGCTTGTTCGCCTCTTTTTGTCATATATGCAATACCTGTTGCTTCAACGAAATCTCCGACATCGGTAGTTTCGTTCCAGAGTGCATAAGCTTCCGCATCCATCTCGTCACTTTTCAAGAAAAGCTGTGTCTTTCCTGATCCATCAAAAATATCAGAAAAAGCTAGGGCTCCTTGTCCACGAGCACTCATGATACGCCCAGCTAGAGTTACTTGTTCTTTGCTCTCTGCAAGAGCTTCAAATTGGGTTTTGAACTGAAATATAGTGTGAGTACGCTCAGTCTTTGCAGGATAAGTATCAAAGCCTTTCTCCTCGAGAATAGCTTTCTTCTTTAGTCTCTCCTCTCGGAGCTCTTCTAGCGATGCCATATATAAGGTGTATTTTACAATAAAAAAGGCAATAAAAAAAGCCTCCTCTTTTGGAGAAGGCTTTGTATTTTTTGTGGGTACATTACGCCGGTGTTTTTTCTTTTCTGTTTGCTTTTGCTACACAGGCAATACCAGCCAGGGCGCACAATTCGCTAAAACCGAAAGCGTAAAAATTTTTCGTAGCTGCCGCAACAATGAATATTACGATAAACGAAAAAATTAAAAAAATACCAACAGGGGTTAAATATTTCATAAACTAAATTTTAATTGGTTTACCAAAACTTTTTGTCTGGTAGAAAGAATGCTCTGGAAAACCAACTAAAACATCTCAAAGAACTATACTTATATAATAGCATATTTAGAGTGTTTTGTCAAACATTATTTTGTACATTCTAGCCAATAAAATTAAGTGATTTTTTACTTATTCTTTACATTTTTATAAAATATGCTATTATCAAAGGGTTATGAAAAAAAGCAATACAAACCAATACATCGCGCGAATGCCTTGGAAGGGTCAACTCACCTTCCTCGTCTCTTTTGACGCCAACAATAGGTTTGTGCCTAGCTTTTAGTTTCTCTTTTACTACAGAAATTCCAGCTCGGCAGAAGCTGGAATTTTTTGTTGAGCAATAAAAATGTTCTTTTCACAACTAAATAAAAAAATATGAGAAAAAATCAAAACCCACTCTCCTATTTGCTTAGAAAAACATGGCAGTATTCAGACGGTAATAAAAGTAAAATTGTACTGTACTGGGCTATGTTTATCACAGCAAATATAGTTGAGTTAGTTCCTGGTCCTATAATATGGGCCAAGATAATTGATGTAATTACCAAGCAAGGAATTACAAAAGAAAATATTGGTTTACTTCTGACGCTCTTGTCCCTCACTGTACTTATCGATGTACTATTTTGGGGGTTCCATGGTCCTGCTAGGCTTATAGAGCGTATTAATGCTTTTAAGGCTAGGGCAAGTTATCGAAAACACTTGTTGAAAGGAGTAATGTCGCTTCCTATGGAGTGGCACGTTGACCATCATTCGGGAGATACGATAGATAGAATAGAAAAAGGAGCGAGCGGGCTGTATTCATTTTCTGAGAATTCTTTTTTAGTTATCTCAGCAATTGTACAGTTTGTTGTAAGCTACGCTATGCTTATTTATTTTAGTCCCTCGTCATCTTTTATTGTACTAGGAATGATACTGATAAGTATTTGGATAACTATGCGATTTGATCGAGTTATTATCGATCAATATAAACAACTGAATCGTTATGAAAATAATGTTTCTGAAAGTGTTTTTGACGCTATTAGTAATATCACAACAGTTATCATTCTTAGGGTTGAAAGATTGGTCTTTAGCGCTATTGCTAGCAAGGTAGAAAAGCCGTATGAACTCTTCAAAAAGAACAATCGCTTGGTTGAACTTAAATGGTTTCTGACAAATATGTGTTGCTCTGGTATGACAGTAATCGTTTTGGCTGTTTATTTTTGGCAACACATAGGAACTACACAAGGTGTTTTGGTAGGAAGTGTTTATCTTCTTATCAATTATCTAGGCAGGGTTAGTGAATTATTTTTTAAATTTACTAGCATGTACGGAGACACTTTGCATCGTAAGGCCAAGGTAGTTAACTCAGAAGAATTAACAGAAGATTTTAAGATAGAAAACTTTACCAATCATTTATTACCTAAAGATTGGAAACAGTTGGAAATTAAAAATCTTAATTTTTCTTACCACAATGAAGAGTCTTGCGAGTTACACCTGGAAGACATTTCTATGTCTATACAAAAAGGTGAACACATTGCACTTGTTGGAGAAACAGGAAGTGGTAAAACAACCTTATTAAAGGTTGTTAGGGATTTATATTGCCCAAAAAGTATTCATTTAAAAGTAGATGGGCAAGATTTATCTGATGGTTTTGAGAGTATAAGTCAGGCAATCTCGTTGGTGCCACAAAATCCAGAAATATTTGCAACTACAATAATTGAAAATATTACATTAGGAGCAGAATATGAAATGGATTTTGTTAAAAAGTATACCGACATGGCTTGCTTTACTGAGGTTGCTGATAAATTACCAAAAAAGTTTGACACCTCTATCAAAGAAAAAGGTGTTAATCTCAGTGGTGGACAGCAACAACGTTTGGCTTTAGCAAGAGGTCTTCTTGCTAGTCATAACAAAGATATTGTTTTACTCGATGAACCTACAAGTAGTTTAGATACTGCTACTGAAATGGAGGTTTATAAAAACATCTTTAAAGAGTTTGAAGGTAAAACAGTTATCTCAACTATCCATCGTCTTCATTTGCTCCCTTTATTCCAAAAGATATATTTCTTTAGCGAGGGACGAATTGTAGGCGCTGGAACTCTCAGTGATCTTTTGTCATCTAATAAACAATTTAATGTTTTATGGCAAAAAGGTCTTGCAATTAATTAAAAACGAAACTAGCAGAAATGCTAGTTTTTTATTTTGTGTAATATATAAAGCAATAAAAAAAGCCTCCGTTTTGTTTGGAGGCTTGCTAATAGTTTTTTAATCACCTTACTATCCAGAAAGTACTTTTTGCATTAATCTCTCGTTTGACGTTACGGACACTGTCTATTTGTTGGAGAATTTTTTCTCCGATTTTGTTTCTTTTTGATATTTCAGTGTCTAAACTATCGGTTTTCGCAAAATAGTCATTCATTTTGATTTCATGTCGCAAATCAGATAATTTGTAAAATTCTTCTCTGTTCTGTTCATTTTTTGCTTCGAGTGACACTATAACTTTTTCTTGTTTGGAATATTTTATTTGATGATAGATAAACCAAGAAAGATAAATAATAGCAATCACCATAAGTAGCGTGGAAAAGGTTTTAATTATTTTAAGTAGCATATTGTTTAGTTGATTTACCAAAACCTTCCGCCAGTTGGCGGATGAAAACTCTGGAAAACCAACTAAAACATCTCAAAGAGCTATATCTATATAATAGCATATTTAGAGTGTTTTGTCAATATAGAATAAGCCCTCTATCTAAGCATATTTTTTGACTTTTTGAATATTTATGATAGTATTTTAAAAAATTTTAAAAACCAAAACCCCATTAAATGGAACCGCACGTAAGTTATTCGACCGGATTAATTAACCCCGAAGTATTACCTCTGAATGTAGTCCCTAACTTTAAGGTTGCACCTTATTTTAAAGAGGATGCCGAGACGCTTTTGGAGGAAATTGTAAAATTTCAGCAAAAGAAAAATCCTGAAAAATGGACCTACTTCACGGCAGAAGAGCTGGCAAAGAGTAAGAACATTTCTCCCCTGCCAAAAGAAGTTCTGGCCACTTTGCATAGCTTAGTAGACTCAGGTTACCTCAATAGAACCGGTGTTTACTACCACGTGAGTGATGATCTTGTGGAAATTTTGAAACTGTACACCAAAAAAATTTTAAATTAATTACTTTACAACGAGCCCCTCAAAAGGCTCATTTTTATTTACACTTTTGGCAAGATCCGTAAAGAGTAATATCAGAAGGTGTACCTTCTTTTATTTTTGGTATTTTTATATCTATAGCAGAGACTTTTTTACAATTTGTACAAATAAAATGCCCATGAGCATGAGAAGCTAGTTCATAAACTACTGTTTTTAAATCTACTACTATTTTCTTTAGGATTCCTTCAGAACAAAGTTGCTCAACATTACGAAACACTGTTGAGAAATCAGGCTTGCCTAATTTTTCAAAAATAGCTTGGATGTTTAAAGTGTGACTATTTGCAAATAAGCCAACGATATCATTTTTGTATTTTGAGACTCTCATGTGGAGTACTTTATACTATTTGCAAACAACTTGCAAATGGTGTAGAATGGCCTTAAATAGATTTATTTATGATAAACGATTTCAAAGACATTTTCTGGAAACTATTTTTGGTGGTATATCTTATTGCCATTTCATTTCACGTTGCTGAAATGGATTTTGGAAATATCTGGTCATTTATTTTGATAACCGGTGGTTTTCTAATTGCGCTTATTGCCCATAGAAAAGCCCATGTTCTGAGTTTGTTGTTTTTATTAGCGCATATGGTGATCGAGGCTATAGAGTTCAGTGCTCATAGCAACGAATACTCTAATGTGATTATATTTTGGTTCCTCGTTCATGTACTTATGGATGTAATCTTCCTTTGGGGCGAAACAAAGCGCCACTTCCCTAACGCAAAAAGACCGCTATTCCTATCTAGCATGGTAGCCATTGCTTCTATTTATGTATTCATACCAAAATACATACAAACATTTACAGAGCATGCTAGTCATGACGATTCATTAATGGTTTATTTTGTGGTCGGGGGTGTGCTTGGTTGTATACTCTCTCATCTCATACCGCACAAACATATTAATCAAAAATAAAACGGGCCCAAGCCCGTTTTTTTATATCCCCTGCTTTTTAAGCTCTTCGATTATTGCTTTTGCTTCTTTTGAAAGTTTTTCTGGGAGTTTGATATTTAGTTGTACGATAAAGTTTCCTCTTTTTGATTTAGATAGTGGTACGCCTTTTTCTTTGATTATGACAGTACTACCTATTTTGGTACCAGCTGGTATAGAAATAACTTCATTACCATCGAGTGTCTCGATAGAGTATTGTGCTCCGAGTAGGGCGTCAGTTAGCTTAATATCTAGATTGGTATATAAGTCTGTTCCTTTTCTTGAAATAGTTTTGTGTGGAGCAACAGACATATGTACATATAGGTCTCCTGATGGTCCACCTTGGATAGCTTCTCCCATACCAGAGAGTCGTAGTGTCTCGCCGTTTTGTATCCCTGATGGAATAGAGACTTTGATAGTTCTAGTGTCGTTCATTACTCCTGTACCACGACAGGTCTTGCAAGGATCTTTTGGTATTTTACCTGCACCATTACACTTACTACAGGTTTGATTTGTAGCAATAGAGCCAAGTATGGTGCGTTGAATATTTCTCACAACACCAGCGCCGTTACAAGTACTACAAGTTTCAAGTTTTGTTCCAGGAGTAGCACCATCACCTTTACAAGTGTTGCATGTTGAAGGTTTGGTAACTTTTAATTCTTTATCAACACCAAAGACAGACTCTTTGAAGTCTATAGTCATTGAAGTTTGAAGATCGTTACCACGAGGTTTGCGTGTTCTTCCACCGCCAAACATACCTCCGAACATATCTCCTATGTCGAACTCAAAACCGCCTTGACCTTGGCCAAAACCACTAAAGTCAAAACCATCGAATCCTCCACCGCCAAAACCACCCATTTGAGGGCCATCAGAACCAAACTGATCATAACTAGCTCTTTTTTGGTCGTCAGAGAGTGTTTGGTAGGCTTCATTTACCTCTTTGAATTTGGCTTCATCTCCACCGCTTTTATCAGGGTGGTATTTGTGAGCCATTTTATGGAAGGCTTTTTTTATTTCATCTTTCGATGCGCCCTTTTCTACTCCCAATGTTTTATAGTAATCCTTGCTCATAGTATTTCTCCACTTTTACACAGGTATTATACCATATTTTTTGATTTTTGTATGGTACACTTGGTACATATTTATATGAAAAATTCTCTCAAAAATTTCTATACAGAAAAGAGACCTTGGGGATTTTTTAATCGCTATACCTATAACGAACCTTCAACTATAAAAATAATACACGTAAAAGCAGGAGCATCTCTCTCACTTCAATATCATCATGATAGAGCAGAATTTTGGCACATCATTTCTGGCACAGGATTTGTTGTTGTTGGTAAAAAGAAATACGTAGCAAAGCCTGGTAAGGAGTTTACAGTACCCCCGAAAACGCTCCACAGAATCATCGCTGAAACTCCCCTTCAAATACTCGAAATAGCCACAGGGCATTTTGAAGAATCTGATATTGTTCGCGTACAGGACTCATACGGTCGAACTAAAAAAGCAAGCTCAAAAAAAGCATAAAGGGTTTTTCTAAATGATAACTGAGCATGACGTTCGTCTATTTTTAGAGATAGTTATATTTGCTTTTGTTTTAGTTGTTTTATTTCTGCGTTTGCGAGAGCGTTTTCAAAAGTCTCGAGAGAAACCTTTTTCTTTAAAAAAGTTTCATCAAAATCCAGTAATGTCTCCTCAGTCTCACAATGAATGGGAGGCGTGCGGAGTTTTCAATCCTGCTGCTTATAAAGATGATGATCACAATGTTCATCTTCTTTATAGAGCAATAGGAACTGATGGTGTTTCTAGACTTGGATATTCAAAGAGTACAAACGGAATAAATTTTGAAGAGCGTGGTGATTATCCTGTTTTCTTTTTGGAAAATATTCGCGGTCTCTCTGATGAAAGGTATCGTTATGACCCAGTACTTTATCCCTCTGGTGGATCTTGGGGTGGAGCAGAAGATCCTAGACTCGTACGCATAGAAGATACACTCTATCTAACTTTCAACGCTTTTGACGGTTGGGATTTTATTCGTATTGGAGTGAGTTCTATTTTAGAAAAAGATTTTATTGCTGGGAAATGGAATTGGAAAAAACCTATTCTTATATCCCCCGAAGGAGAAATACATAAAAACTGGGTTCTTTTTCCAGAGAAAATAGATGGTAAGTTTGCGATACTTCACAGCATTTCGCCTACTGTGCAGGTTGATTATATTGAGAGATTAGAAGACTTATCTAAAGGAACAAAAAAAATAGAAAGTAAATTCAAAAGACACGAAAGAGATTCTTGGGATACATGGCTTCGTGGAGCAGGATGCCCTCCTATCAAAACAGAAAAAGGCTGGCTCGTTCTCTATCATGCAGTAGAAAAACATGAATCAGAAAAATACAAAGTAGGAGTAATGCTTCTAGATATAAATAATCCTTCAAAAGTTATAGCACGAAGTCCTGGACCATTGCTTACTCCAGATTGTTGGTATGAAAATGATGGTAAGCCGGGTATTGTGTACGTTTGTGGTGCAGTAGTACGTGAAGAAATGTTACTTGTTTATTATGGTGGAGGTGATATGCATACTTGTGTTGCGCAAGCTCCACTTCAAGATGTACTTTCTTGGTTGGTATACACAGAATAAAAAATACAAAATAATTTTTTTAATATATACTCTTTACATATGTTTAACATAAATAGAAGCGAAAAAAATCCAATTCTTTCTCCTTTAAAAAATCATTCATGGGAATCAAAGGCAACATTTAATGGTTGTCCTGTTGTGATTGATAGTAAAACTACTGCTTTAGTTTATAGAGCAATGTCAAATGAAGATCCTGTTAGAAAGCCACACATTTCTATTTCAACTATTGGTGTGGCTTTTTCAAAAAATGGTGAAGATTTTTCTGATAGAGCAGTTTTGATTGCTCCTAGTGAAGACTTTGATAAGTATGGCTGTGAAGACCCTCGTGTTACAAAGATTGGGGACACTTATTATATTTTTTATACAGCTCTTAGTGACTACCCTTTTGGTCCACATTGCATCAAAACTGCAGTAGCTCTTAGTAAAGATTTGAAAACTATTTATGCAAAGCATTTGGTAACACCTTTCAATGCCAAGGCTATGGCACTCTTCCCTAAAAAGATTGGAGATAAATACACTGCTTTTATAACTATCGATACTGATCCAGGTCCATCAAAGCTCTGTATTAGAAATTTTAGTACTTTAGAAGAGATCTGGGATCAAAAGAAATGGCAAAAATGGTATCAGGAGAAAGATAAATACGAAATAGTCCTAAGAAGAAAAGAAAAAGATCATGTAGAGCTCGGTGCTGTACCAGTACTTACAAAGAGTGGCTGGCTTGCTGTTTATTGTCATATTCAAAATTATTGGACTGATCATCCAATGTTTGGGGTTGAAGCAATACTGCTTGAAACAAATAATCCTAAGAAAATAATAGGTAGAACCAAGGGGCCATTCCTTACTCCTGAGTGGTACTACGAAAAAATAGGACAAGTACCAAATATAGTTTTCCCTACTGGAGCTATAGTAAAGAAAAATATGCTCGAAGTTTATTATGGAGGAGCAGATACGTTTTGTGCCAAAGCTACTATCCCTCTTGACCCTTTCCTTAAGTCCCTAACAACAAAACCTGAAATCATAAGACATAAGAAAAATCCTATCCTCTCTCCTAGAGAAGGTTTGGCTTGGGAGGCTGGAGGCGTATGCAACCCGGCTGCTATAGATATAGATGGAACAGTACATTTCCTATACCGCGCAGCCACAGTCGACAATGTTTCAACTCTTGGTTATGCGAACTCTAAAGATGGATTTTTCATAAATGAGCGGTCTGATAATCCTGTTTATTCTCCTAGGGCTGATTTTGAGTCTCATGGTTGTGAAGATCCTCGCCTTACTCGTATAGGCAATACCATCTATATGATGTATACAGGCTTTAACGGCTATGTACCTAGAATAGTAGCGACTTCTATATCTGTAAAAGATTTTCTAGCAAAAGCTTGGGATAAATGGAGTGCTCCTGCAGTACTTAGTCCAGATAGTATTCCTGATAAAGATGCGACAGTTCTTCCAGAGAAGTTTTCTCAAGGATATTTGATAATCCATCGAGCCGGAAATGGTATTTGTGGAGACTATTTCCCTACTCTTGATTTTGCAACAGAACAAATAACAAAGTGTATAGACATTACAGATCCTAGAAATGGTATGTGGGATACAGTTCGTATAGGACTATCTTGTCCATTAATTAAAACAAAAAAAGGTTGGTTGATGCTCTATCATGGTATTTCTTGGAGTGGAGTTTATCGTGTAGGAGCTCTTTTGCTTGATCTTAAAGACCCGACAATAGTTCTCTCTAGAACAGCGGCGCCATTCTTTGAGCCAGATGCTGAGTATGAATCTCAAGGGGTAGTTTCAAATGTAGTTTTCCCTTGTGGAGTAGTAGAGCGAAAAGGACTTCTTTATATTTATTATGGTGCTGCCGACAAATACATAGGCGCGGCTACTATTCCACTAAAAACCGTACTTTCTTATTTAGAAAATAAATAATTTATGGATATAAGTAAGTATGACTGTGTCATGTTTGATATGGATGGAACTCTTGCACAAAGTAAGGGACCTATATCTTTGGATATGGCAGAGTGTCTAAGTCTCTTACTTCAAAATAAAAAAGTAGCAGTCATCTCTGGTGGCAAGTTTGAACAATTTGAAAAACAGCTTATATCTTTTATACCCAAAGAGCTTTGGAAAAATCTTTTTGTTTTACCGACTACCGGGACAGCCCTTAAGTCTTTCGAAGAGAACTCATGGATAACTCTCTATGATGAATCCATCTCAGAAGAAGAAAGAAATAAGGTTATTGAGATACTCAAGACTACTTTGCAAGAAGCTGGTTATCAAGAAAAAGAAACCTTCGGAGAGATAATAGAAGATCGCGGAAGCCAGATAACATTTTCAGGACTTGGTAATAGTGCTCCAATAAAAAACAAAATGCTTTGGGATCCATATATGGAGAAAAGAAAACATATTATTTCTTTTCTATCTCCTAAGCTACCAGAATACACTTTGACTATGGGTGGAATGACTTCTATAGATATCACTAAGAAAGGAATAGACAAGGCTTATGGGGCTAATAGGTTTTCTGAAAGTCTTAATATTCCAATATCAAAGATATTGTTTATCGGGGATAAGCTTGATGTGGGTGGCAATGATTATCCGGTTAAAAGTACCGGTATAGATACTATTGCAGTGAAGAGTCCAGAAGAGACAGAGTTTCTGATAAAAGGGTGGTTCTTAAAATAAAATCCTTGAGCTTTGACTCAAGGATTTTATTTATCTGTGGCGTAGAGAGACTGTTTTGCCGTCAGCTTTACGTTTCTTTTTTGCTGCAATTTTACGCTTCTTATTCATCACGTACGAAACAGGTCGCGGTCTACTCTCTGTTTTAATTATTATAGGATTAATAAAAGTCTAATTTAGAAATATAATTTTTGTACCACTATACGTAACCGTGACCGCGGTTTCGTACGTGATTCATGGGTACTATTTTAGCATAAAATATATAAAAAGCTATAAACAAAATAAGGGCTGCACGTCTATTGACGGCAGCCCTCTTACTTACTAACCCATTAAATTCTGATACCAGCATAGCATGCCTGGTATCCTATGTCAAGTTTTATCTGTGGCACTTATAGGCTTTGCCGCTGTGATTTGCGGCCTTGTAGGGACTAATGTCCCGGGCGCAAGAAACGACAAATACAGATAAAACTAAAAGAATTACTAAAGTTTTCATAAAAGAATTTTTTGTTAAAAGGTACGTTATCTTTTATATAATACCATATTATAGTATATTTGTCAATATAAAGAAAAACCCTCAGAAATGAGGGCTTTTCTTGTTATTTGTATTTTATTTTTCTTCTGAAGTTTCGGTAGCTTCGGCTTCTTTTGGTTCATTAGGAGGGCTTTCTTTATTTTCTTCTCCTTGTTTTGCAACTGCCTCCCCTATCTTTTGCATTTCAGTAGATAGTTCATGTATTGCAGTTTCGATGGCTGATTTATCAGTTTCATCTTTTGCAGTTTTAAGAGCTTTGATTTTGTCTTCTACAGAGTTTTTGATATCTTCTGTGATTTGGTCTTTATGATCCATCAATGCTTTCTCTGCTGTGAAGATTGTAAGATCAGCAGTATTTTTAGTATCTACTAACTCTTTCTTCTTGGCATCTTCTTCAGCGTGGAGCTCTGCATCCTTTTTCATCTTTTCAATATCATCTGCTGAGAGTCCTGAAGAAGCTTCGATACGTATAGATTGTTCTTTGCCTGTTGATTTGTCTTTGGCTTTCACTGCGAGAATACCGTTAGCATCAACATCAAAAGATACTTCGATTTGAGGAATACCTCGTGGAGCTGGAGCGATACCTTCTAGAACAAATCTTCCAAGAGATTTATTGTCACTTGCCATTGGTCGCTCTCCTTGAACGATATGAATATCAACAGAAGTTTGATTATCAGAAGCCGTTGAGAATATCTGACTCTTTGATGAAGGGATAGTTGTATTGCGTTCTACGAGCTTTGTAGCTACTCCTCCCATAGTCTCTATTCCTAGAGAAAGAGGAATCACATCAAGAAGAAGCACGTCACGCACATCTCCTTGGAGTACTCCACCTTGTACCGCAGCTCCGAGAGCTACAACTTCATCTGGGTTGATAGAACGGTTTGGTTCTTTGCCAAAGTACTTCTGTACTTCTTCAATAATCTTTGGCATACGAGTTTGGCCTCCAACCATTATGATTTCATTGATTTCTTCTTTTTTAAATGGAGAAGCTTCGATAGCACGTTTTGTGATAGCAATAGATTGAGCGATGAATTCATCAGCTAACTCTTCAAGCTTTGCGCGAGAGAGTTTGAGGAGCAAGTGTTGTGGTCCTGCATCAGTCGAAGTAATAAATGGAATATTGATTTCAGTCTCTGGTGTTGTAGAGAGCTCAATCTTGGCCTTTTCAGCCGCTTCATCGAGTCTCTGAAGAGCTAGTGGATCCTTTGATACATCTACTCCACTTTGCTTTTTAAATTCTTCAGCAATCCAGTTGATGATCTTGAGGTCAATATCACGGCCCCCCATGAGAGAATCTCCGTCAGTGCTCTTAACTTCAATAACATCTTCTGTTACTTCAAGAACAGACACATCAAATGTTCCACCTCCAAAGTCATAAACAACTATCTTTTCATTTTTCTTTGTATTGAATCCATATGCAAGAGCTGCAGCAGTTGGTTCATTGATGATACGCTTCACATCAAGACCTGCGATAGCACCGGCGTCTTTGGTAGCCTTTCTTTGTGCATCGTTGAAATACGCTGGTACAGTGATGATAGCTTCAGTTACTTTTTCGCCAAGCTTTGCTTCAACATCTGCTTTAATCTTTTGCAAAATCATTGCTGAGATTTCTTCTGGGCGTTGGTCTTTGTCAGCGAGTTTGATGAGAGCACCACCGTTACTGTCTTTTGAAACAGTAAAAGGAGAAGTCTTGATCACCTTTTCCATACCATGATCATCGTACTTGTGTCCCATGAAGCGCTTCACGCCATAGATAGTATTTTGAGGATTAGTTACTGCTTGTCGCTTTGCAAGAAGTCCAACAAGGCGGTCACCGTTTTTGCCTACTGCCACAATAGATGGAGTAGTACGTGCACCTTCGATATTTTCTATAATTTTTGGCTGTCCACCTTCGATGATGGCAACAGCGCTGTTTGTAGTTCCAAGGTCAATTCCAATAATTTTTCCCATATTTTTATTTAATTTAAGAGCTAATAAGTTGTTTCAAATAATCCAAAATCAAGTATTTAACAGTCTTTTAGCGGTCACGAAATACTTGTATGTTCATATCATACCTGATACGATATTCTTATGTCAACAAATGGCGGATTTTCAAAGAAAATATTGAAATTATTGGCTGAAAAACCGGCTATTTCAGTGCCTGAACTCATCAAAAACGTCTCAGGTGACTTTCCCTACGACGCCAAGGCTTTGCGGGGCGCTAGCGCGATTTCTCGCTCTTTAAAAGGGCTTCGGGATACCGGGCTCATAGAGCAAACCTTCTCTGGACAGAATCAGTACGCGCGCCTTACCAAAGAAGGTAAAAAGAAGGTTCATAGTCTAGTCCTTGGAGACACAAGTGCCCTTAGTCCTGCATGGGACGGTAAATGGCGTATCGTATTGCTCGACCTACCAGAATCTCGCAAAGACGAGAGGGAGAGCTTTCGCTACCTTCTAAAAAAAGCAGGATTCTTGTGTCTTAAAAATAGTGTTTGGATCTCCCCTTTCCCTTATGAACACCTATTCACTAATATCAAAAAAGACTTTGGACTCATTACTGAACTAATGGTTTTCGTAACTGACAAAATAGATCCAGAAACTGAACAAGTATTTTTTGAGTTGGTGAAATAAAAAAACATTCTGTATTGAATGTTTTTTTATTTATTATTTTTAGTAGGTCTGAGTGAAAGGAACACTTTTTCCATTCACGGTTATTTTTGTTATTTGTGCTAAAAGTACTTTGTTTATTTTTGTATTTCCTTTTTTAATAACTATATCTTTTTGCACTTCAGAAATCTGTGAGACTGGGTTTGGTACTACCGCTGAAGAACTTTGAGTGAATACTATTGATGCGGCCCCTATATCGGTATCAGAAGTAAACGTTAGATCAAAATATTGAGAATTACCACCAACGATATGTCCCTGATCGTAGTTTGCTACTGCAACCATAGATATTTTTGGATCAGTATTCTTTTTAGAGTTAAAATTTGTATAAAGAGACGTTCCTAGTAGTACAACAAGAATAATAATAATTATATTTTTCATATCAAAATTATACTATGTATTTATGACTTGAAAATAGTCACTCTCGCAGGTCGGAGTATTGATTCACTAAGCATAAAACCTTTTTGGTTTACTTTTGCAATAGTATGGTCGAGTTTAGTATCTTCTGTCGCTTCTTCTCCTACTGCTTCATGACGAGCCGGATCAAAAGTCTCTCCTATTTCACCAAAGATTTTTAAATTGTGAGATTCGAGAGTATTCATGAGTTGGCCATAAATATACTCTACGCCGGTGCGCCATGCAGGATCGACTTTCTCCCAAGTTTCTTTATTGCTCATAGCCATGAGAAAGCTATCTACTGTTGGCAGAAGTTCTTCGATGAAGCTCTCTTCTATGAGCGTACGCATTCTTTTTCTATCTTCGTCAGTAGACTTCTGTAGGTTTGCATAATCAGCGCGAGAACGTTGCCAACCATCGAGGTATTCCTGCTTTTCTTTTTGAAGAGTCTTTATTTGCTCTTGGAGTTTCTTTACTTTATTACCAGCAGAAAGAGCCTCTCCTTCTTCGGTAGATTCCTCAAAGACAACATCCTCTCCTTCATTTTCAATAGTGATATCTTCTTCGTTCATCCCATTAGAATTGTTCATAGTTTTTTATAGTAGCTTTAATTATTTGTTTACGACCTTAGTAATAATTCCTTGCCCGTTTTATATAGATTCTAACGGGACAGGTACGCCGTTATTATACTGATTTTTGATAATAAAAAAAGCCTTCTCGTAAGAGGGGCTTCAGTAAACTTATTCTTTGTTAAAGAAAGTAAGGTAATAAGTTTTAAATTTTGAAATAGCTTCTTCAGGATCGAGCTTAGAGATACTTTCACCTAGCGCACTAAAGTTTGCATATACCCCGTTCTGTTCATTGTAGTATATGTTCATTTGCATTGAATGATGTCCTTCAGCATCTCTTTTATCAATTTTTGCGTACAAATGGTCCTCAAACCTCTCAAAGTCTATGTTTTCTTTTTTGAGAGCTTCTACCCACTCATTGAGCGGATGTGTTTCTGTTTGTAACATATTTTTTCTTTTTTATAGCACGAGATAGTTTTCTATGCAAAAACACCCTCTTTCGAGGATGTTTTGAGTGTTTTAACGTTTTGACCACTGTGGAGCTTTTCGGGCTTTCTTGAGACCGAACTTACGTCGCTCTTTCATTCTAGGATCACGCTTTAGGAATCCAGCTTTTTTAAGAGTAGTCTTTTGAGACTCATCTTCCTTAACTAGTCCTCGAGAGATACCGTGACGAACTGCTTCAGATTGAGAGTGAATACCACCACCTGTTACTTTAACAGTTACAGTGAAGTGACCTTTTGATTCTAATGCTGTAAAAGCATCAGTAACAATCTTTTGAAGTTCTTCTGTTGCAAAGTATGTAGCAAGATCTTTACCATTGATTTCAAAACTTTGTTTTGTAGAAGGAGTCATTCGAACACGCGCAGTTGATGTTTTGCGTCGGCCGATAGTCTCTATGTATGTTTTCTTTGTTTTTTCCATATTATTTCTGTATAAAAATTATTCAGTAACTATCAAGTGCTTCATAAGATCATTTTGAAGTCTGTTTTTTGGAAGCATTCCTTTTACAGCTTGAGTTAGAATCTCAGCGTAGCCTTTAGTACTGATAACATGAGCCATAGTACTTTGTTTCAAACCTCCTGGATATCCAGAAAATGAGTTGTATGTCTTTTCTAAAAGTTTTTTCTGGTTTGGGATAGTTATCTTTGAAGCGTTTGTTAGTCTTACTGTTACTTTTGGAGTTGCATTTCGTACAAAAGAAGTAGTATTTTTACCCATCAAAAGAGACGCTACTTCTGTAGCTACGCGACCTAGAGATTTATTTGTTGCATCTACTGTGTATTCCATAATAATTAACTCACAAACTCAATTACTGCCATTTTACTTGCATCGCCCTTTCTTTGTACTATCTTGGTGATACGAGTGTATCCACCTGCTCGATCTGAGAACTTTGGAGCAACATCAGATATAAGCTTGTCCACTACAGAGTCATTGTTGTAAAGAGAAGAAAGAAGAAGTCTTCGGTTTGAAAGAGTTGGATTCTTTGCTTTTGTCACCATTTTCTCTACCTTTGGTCGAAGTTCTTTTGCTTTAGCTTCAGTAGTCAAAATACTACCGTGCTCAATCAAAGAAGCGGCAAGACCCTTGAGGAGGGCTGAACGTCCATTCTTACTTCTTCCAAATGTTCTGTTTGCGTTGTGGTGTCTCATAATAGTTCAAGTAGATTAGCAGATTAATCCTTAAGTGACAAGTTAAATGTAGATAGGGCTTCTTTGATTTCTGTTATACCCTTATCTCCAATACCATCTATCTCAAGAAGGTCTTCGATTTTCTTTCTAGCAATACCTCCTACTGTTCGAATGTTTGCAGCAGAGAGAGCGTTCAATGTTCGAGTTGAAAGTCCGATAGTATCGATACGATTTTTCAAAACATCGGTTACGTCTACATCCTCGCCATCTTCAGAAGATTCCTCTGAGCCTGTTTCAACCATTGTTTTAGGTGAAGAAACACTTGATTGAATTTCATCAATAATCTTCTGGCTTTCTACAGAAATAATAGCAGCAAGTTGCTCTATCATTGTGTGAACAGACTGTTCAAGAGCTTCTCTTGGAGAGATAGTACCATCAGTTTCGATAGTCATTCTTAGTCGGTTGAAGTTTGTTTTGTCTCCAACACGCATTTCTTCAACATCATAAGAAACACGACGAATTGGAGAAAAGATAGCATCAAGGAAAATAGTTCCTATGTCAGCCTTACCTTTATTTTGTTGATCTCGTGGTACAAAACCAAGACCTTTTTCGATAGTTAGTTCTACTTCAAGGTTAGCTTTTCCTGTAATTTCACAAATATATTGGTCAGTATTTATTACCTCAACAGCTCCGTTTGCAGAAATGTCTTTTGCTGTAACAATCTTTGGCCCCTTAACAGATAGAGTAACTTTTTGAGCTTCTTCTCCTGTTAGGTTAAATCTGATATTTTTTAGGTTAAGTAATATAGTTATTACATCTTCTTTAACACCTTCTATAGTAGAAAATTCGTGGCTTACACCATCGATTTTAACTGCTGTAACAGCAGCACCTCGAAGTGATGAAAGGATAATTCGGCGAAGTGAGTTTCCAAGGGTGTATCCGTATCCTGGGACAAGACCGTCTATCTCGTACACACCTTTGAATCCCTCTTCAAGTACTGCTTTTGGTTTTGATGGAAGTATGATTGTTTGCTGGCTCATGGTTTTAAATAATACAATTATTTTGTAATTTTTGCAACTTTGTGTTGTTATTAACGACTATAGAACTCAAGCACAGTCTCAAATTTGAGGAATTGCTCTTCGTTTTTCGGTTTTGCAACTACCTCAGCTTGCATTTGTTCAGGAGAAAGTTTAAGCCATGTTGGATATGTTCTATCTTTCATGTTCTTTGCATAGTCAGTAAAAAGAGCAGACCCGCGACTACCTTCTCGAACAGCTACAATATCTCCTATATGGAGTTCCTGTGAAGGAATAGTTGATTTCTTGCCATTTACTGTGAAGTGTCCATGAGAAGCCATTTGTCTAGCTTGTCTTCGTGTAGGAGCAAAACCTAATCGATAAATAACATTATCAAGACGAGTTTCTAGCATTTCATTTAGTTTATCTGTTACAGATCCACCTTTTGCATGACTAGCTTTCTCTACATAGTTTTGAAGTTGTTTTTCACTAATACCATAAGAAAAACGCACTTTTTGTTTTTCAAGAAGTTGAAGACCGAAACCAGAAGGAGCTTTTGGTCTTTTTGCATTTGCTCCACCTCGAACAGTTTTTTGTTCAACTGCAGCAAATTTCTGTGTTTGACACTTTTCAAACACTCCTGCTCCTAATCTTCGACACATTTTATATTTAGCAACTGTTTTCATATTTTTATACTCTTCGTGGTTTCTTAGGCTTTGGACCATTGTGTGGCACAGGAGTTCGATCCTTGATTGATAAAAGCTCAATTCCAGGAGCAACGAATGCTCGAATAAGTGGTTCGCGACCTGAACCAACACCTGTTACTACTGCGTGTACCTCTTTGATACCAGCAGTTACTGCTTTTTCAGCTAGTATTTCCCCTACTTTTGAAGCAGCGAAAGGAGTTCCCTTTTTTGCCCCTTTAAATCCAAGTGATCCAGATGATGACCAAAATAGTACATTACCTTTAACATCACTTACTACAGCTTTTGTATTATTAAAAGTTGATTCGATAGAAAGCATACACGTAGTAAGCTTTTTCTTTGGGGTACGCGCTGTAGCTCTAGAGCGCTTGTCTGCGTCCACCAATTGACCTTCTTGAGTTGCGATTCGTTTTTTTCCCATATGTTATGTTTTACTTTCTTTACGACGTCCTGATGCCATTGTGTTTCTAACATTTCCTCGAACTGTTCGAGAGTTTGTTTTTGTTCGCTGACCTTTTACAGGTAGTCTTCTCATGTGGCGAACACCACGGTAGCATTTGATGTCTTTTAATCGTTTTACATTTGAAGCAACTTCTCGTTTGAGGTTTCCTTCAATTGTCATTTCTTCAATAAGTTTTCGAATAGCATTTTCTTGTTCGATAGAAAGATCTTTTGATTTTGTAGAAGGGGCTACTTTTACTTCTTTCAAAACTTTTAGAGCAGTAGCAGTACCAACCCCAAAAAGGCTAGTAAGACCAATATCAAGACGCTTTTCATTTGGGATAGTTATACCTAGGATACGCATATTATTGTTTTTGTTTGTGTTTTGGATTATCGCAAATCACGAGTAAATGCCGATTGCGTTTTACAATCTTACATTTCGCACACATTTTTTTAACTGTTGATTTAATCTTCATAAAAAATAGGAATTTGCGCTCTCGTTTACGGCGGGGCTATTATATACTATTTATATTCTTCTGACAATACGCCCTTTTCCACCATAAGAATCTTGTAGTACTTCGACAGTATCTCCGACAAGAACCTTGATTCGGTTTAATCTCATTTTTCCAGCTAAATATGCAACTTGAACTACTCCTGTTTCAAGTTCCACTCGGAACATTGTATTTGGAAGCGCTTCTTGGATAATTCCACGTAATACTTGTTGCTGGTCTGTCATGAGTTACAAGGGGTATAATACTATACCCTTAAATAAAGGTCAACATCTTATTTGATATTAACTTTTATATAGCTATCTTTTTTAGGGAAAAATGGAGCCCAAAATGGTCTAATCTTAAAAGAGGCTGAAGAAACTTCAGGAAATGTGCTTATTATTGAGTCAAAAGACCCTCTTTTTGTTCCTATTAGGGATTCTTTTATTCTTTGGATAGGTGCTTTGGTTATTATAGAGCCGTTACCAGAAACTTCTATAGAAATTAAGTCTGGTGGCGTCGTAGGATTTGCAGGGATAGAGCTTTTTGGGTTTACATTTAGAGAAGCTACAGACGGAATAGTAACCGCTGTATATGAATGATCACTTAATACGTCTTTAGCTATGGCAGATTCAAAAAGAGACCTAGACATCAAATAAGAAACCATTGTTCCTTTTATTTGTGCGGTAAACTTAACACCTTCACCTTCTAAACGAAGGCTATCAGTGTCAATTGAGACAAACTGTAAATCTGGATAAGTTATAAGCTCTGGAGGGATTTGCGCTCGTGTTTCCCTCTTTAGTCTTTCTGTTAATTGTGTTTTTAGGGACTCTAAAAGAGCTGGTCTTTCTGCTTCTGAAACGGTATGCCTCATTCCGGACTCTCCTCCTGTTAAAGGACTAGCACTACGAGCATATATTTGTGATTTTTTTGATCCACTGTATCCTGAAATAGTAAAAGACAATCCTTCACTGTTTGAATTTGGGCCTACTTCTATCGCTATTATTGATATTGAGGGAGACGTTCCTGGAACTTTTTTCTTTTTAGTATCTAATGTATAGCCAGGTATTGTTAATGTTTGTTGGGTTTGATATGTTTTTCCATTGCTACCTATAAGCTTTGTCCCAGATTTTATTGTTATAGATGTTTTACTGTATTCATTAAAAAATACAACACTCCCTTTTGCTTTACCTGTAACTTCTTTTAATTCTGAGCCGAATATTTCTCTGCGAATTTCAGTTGAAACTGTCATTGTTTGAAAAGAAAGTCTTTCTTTGTCTGTTTTTGTCTCATGAGGCAGGTCTATTGTTGATTTTTCTAGTGAAAAAGGTATTTCCCTTTCATCAATAATCACTTTTGCTCTAGATATATAAATACCAGCTATATAAATAATCACTAAACAAAATATAGTGATTATCATTATAAAAATATAACGTCTTTTTTTAACAGGAGTTTCTGTTGGAATAAAAACGCGCTCTTCCACAGGCTCTTCTGCTTTGGAGTGTTCTTTTTTTATAACATCGTAAAGTTTCATTTTTTAAATTAATCTAGAAGCAAATAAAGAGCCTATTATGATAGTTTCATCAATACGATCAGAATCTATCGATGAACTGTGAGGAGAAAGCATTTCATATGTTATATGTGTTGCAGAAGGACTAGCTGATCCTGTGGTGTGCTGGAAGAATACGTCTTGTTTTAAAAGGTCTGCAAAAAAGTCTCCAAATCTATAGTCAGAAGTTATATAAGAGTTCTCTGGAAGTTTTATTGTATTTTGACCTTTTTCTATTAACTCTTGAAACGATCGCATCCATGTCGCCCCAAAAGAATCCATTGATTTTTGAACATTACTTGTCATAATCGCGCTAAGCTTACCAAGCCTAAAAGACTGAACCACTGCATGGGCTTCTGTTAGGGTTGTAGCACCGTTTCCTACAATAGTTCTATATAAATGATGTGTTCCAACAGGAAAAGAGTGTTGATATAAGAATAAATCATTTTTAATACAGGCTATATCAGTAACCTCTTCTCCTATATCAACCAAGAGCAGTTCTTTTGGTGCATTAAAATTATCTCTAGTGACTATATAGGTCGCATATGGACTAGTTGTAAAAATTATTGGAGTAGTAGAGTAGTTTCTTTGAAAAACCTCTTTAAATTTATCAACTATAGTTTTAGGAGAAACGGTAACTACCAAAAAGAGTTCTAAACTTTGAGCTTTTTTACCAAAAGGACTTGCTGTTGGGTACCCGTTTAGTTTAATTTGAGAAATTTGTTTTTCTATAATTAGACCTTCTCCTCCCATTGAGCCAAATCTCTCCATGTCATTTTTGATAATGTAATCAATCTCTTTATCTATTAGAGAATCAATAAGTTTTTGATTACAAACAAAATCAGTAGTTTTGTTATATGAAATACTTCTTGTTTGAGATACAAACCAAGGAGAAGCCAGTAAGACCTGTATTTTTTCTGGGCGATGATTGTCTGCTTTTTTGATGATTGATATTGTATTTTCTAGTCCAGTTAGAGCATTATTTACAAATCTTTCTATATCTAATTCTTCTTTTGGTTCAGATATTATTCTGGTACTAGCAAGTATAGAAACCTTTGAATCTTTTTCCTGATGTTTTGGGATTAAAACATGAGCTCCAGCAATAGAGCTTGAACTAATATCAAAAACAGCAATAGGAATCATCTTTGTAGAAGTTGCCATGTGTATATAGTATAGCATTACACTCGGATACAGTACCATTACTTTCTTTTTGCGGATGCCTACGCAGAGTCCTCAATGCAAAAGTAATAGTACTATATCCTCGTTATATAAAAAATTATTGTAAGATCGCTTTTATACGGCGTACTCCAGCAGAGGAGGCTTCTTCCTTTTGGATTTTGAAAACTCCTAGTAATCCTGTGTGCTCTACGTGTGGTCCACCACAAAATTCTTTAGAGACATGATTACCTTCTTTGTCTTCAATAAAATAAACAGAAACAATATCAGGATATTTAACTCCAAATTCCATTTCAGCACCAAGTTTTTCGGCTTCTTCTTTAGGCATATCACGCTTCACAACATTAAGATCGTACGCAATCCATATGTTAACCCGCTCTTCAACAGCAGTCTTTTCTTCTTCTGTCAGCTTTCTATCAAAGTTAAAATCTATACGCAGGCGTTCTTCTGTAATATTTGAACCTTTTTGGTGGATATCAGGATTTACGACTTCTTGAAGAGCCTTAAGAAGTAGGTGGTGTGCAGTATGGAGCTTGGTAGTTTGCTCGCTTGTGTTTGCGAGACCTCCTTTGAACTTTTGTTCTGCTCCTGCACGAGACGCATCTTGGTGAGCCTTCATTTTTGTATCAAAGTCTTCTCTGTCTATAGAAATACCTTTTTCTTTTGCTATTTCTTCTGTAATTTCAATAGGAAAACCATAAGTAGTAGCTAGTATGAATGGATCTGTTCCCTTCTCAAACTCTTTTAATCCTGCTTCAAGTGTTTTGATAAATTTCTCTACCTCTTTGTTGAATACTTCTTTTTGTCCTTCTATATTTTCTTTAAGTTCTTCATATATGTCTTCGTATTTTGCCATGAAGCCACTTTGTAATACACCAAGAAGCTCATAAGAAAAACCGATATTTTTTGCTTGGACTACTGCTCTGCGAATAAATCTTCTAAGTACATAGCCTTGGTCTTTGTTTGAAGGGAAAACTCCGTCTGCGATAAGCATTGTTGCGCTGCGTACATGATCAGCAATAATACGAGAGCTACGCTCATCTGGTATTCCTTTGGTATTAAGGTCAATGAATTCTATTGCTGAAGAAAAAACATCTGTTTCGTAAACATTTGTTTTACCTTGAACAATCATTGTTATGCGCTCAAGACCGCTCCCTGTATCAACGTTTTTTTGATTGAGCTTCCCTATTACTTTGCCATCTTTCTTCTCGTATTCCATAAATACGTCGTTCCAGATTTCAACAATAGCTCCCCTATCATCAGCATCTACATACTCTTCATGAGTCATATCTCCTAGACCTTTTTCAGTGACATCATAGAACATCTCAGTATCAGGTCCACACGGACCATTGTCTCCTGGGCTCCACCAGTTGTTTTTCTTTGGTAGGAAATAAATGCGATGCTCTGGAATAAACTTTTTCCATATTTCTACTGCTTCCAAGTCTCTTGGTGCATCCTCGTCTCCTTCAAAGACAGTTACATATAAACGATTTGGATCAAGACCTAAACCCTCTTCTTTTGAAGTTAAAAATTCAAAACTCCAAGCAATAGCATCTTCTTTGAAATAATCTCCCAAAGACCAGTTACCAAGCATTTCAAAAAAACTAAGGTGTCTAGCGTCCCCAATATCTTCTATATCCCCAGTACGAACACACTTTTGACAACTTGCTAAACGACTTCCTAGTGGGTGTTTTTCACCCATAAGATATGGTACGAGTGGTTGCATACCAGCAGTATTAAAAAGCACAGAAGGGTCATTTTTGGGCACCAAAGAAGCACTAGGTATAATCGCATGTCCACGTTTCTCAAAAAAGTCTAAAAATCGCTTACGAACCTCAAAAGATTTCATATGTAGAACACTTTACCATAAAAAAGACTAAAGGGAATGAGATGTTTGGTCGTCTTGTCTAGAAAATTTACGAATTTGTTTTTCGATAAACCACAAAACAATAAAGGTGAAAAGTGTGAGCAAAGTAACTGTTACTGCAAGTTGGTATAAACCAAAACCACAAGCCATACCTACTCCTGCGGATACCCAAAGTCCAGCGGCAGTTGTTACCCCGCTAATTTGGTTATCTTTATGAAAAATAGCTCCAACACCCAAGAAGCCGGCAGCTGCAACAATCTGGGCTGCTATACGCATTGGGTCAAAAGTTTGATCAATAAGCCTAGAAGTAACCATTTGAGAAATAATAACAAAAAGAGCAGATCCCATAGAAATAAGTGTATAAGTACGCATGCCCGCTGTTTTACCTGCTATAAAACGCTCTACACCAATAACAATACCAAGAGCCATAGCAATAAAAAGACTTAAAAAGATATCAGTACTTAGTATGTTTAAAAAATTTTGCATATAAACAAGTATACTTGTATTTATATCAAAAATCTATAAAACTTTTTCTATCACTCCTCCTCCCACAAGTATTTCGTCTTTATATAAAACAAGAGATTGGCCTTCAGCAATAACTCCTTGATATGAGAGCTCAACAGTGTAACCATTTATTATTTTTGCCGGGATTAACTCTCCGTGATAGCGGATCTGGGCTTCACAGTCTCCCTCTATTTTTTCTAACCACGAAGTATCTCTAAGAGTAATTGTTTGGTTCGATGAATCAGACCTTTTTACTGATTCATGAGATACGACAAGAGTATTTGTTTCAAGATTTTTTGCTACCACATAGTAAGGCTTTTGGTCTGTTGTTTGTTTAGATAGTTTAAAGCCATGTCTTTCCCCTAGTGTATAAAACCAGATACCGTTGTGTTCTCCTATAGTATTTCCATCAGTATCAATGACAAGACCTTTTTTCTGTTCTATGTAGTGAGATAAAAATTCTCTCATATCAACATCTCCTAAGAAACAAATACCCTGGCTGTCTTTCTTTTCACTGGTAAAAAGATTTGCTTTCTCTGCTAAGGTTCGTACCTCAGACTTTTGTAGGTGACCAATTGGGAAAAGAATATGAGATAGCTCTTCTTTTGAAAGCATCCAAAGGAAATAACTTTGGTCTTTTGATTCGTCTACTCCTTTCATTAAGTGAGCACTATCAGTACGTGCATAGTGACCAGTGGCGATATATTCCCCTCCTTGGCTTTTCACATAATCCCAAAGTACACCAAATTTGATAATACGGTTGCACAATACGTCAGGGTTTGGAGTACGACCTGCTTTGTACTCGGCAATCATATAGTCAGCCACGCCTTGTTTATAGGCTTCTTCAGCGTCCAAATAATGAAATGGTATATCTAATGCAGCGCAAACACGCATAGCATCACGCTTTTCATCTATCCAGGTACAAGGCATCCACTCTGGTGACCATGTCTTTACGAAGACCCCGTGTACATCGCGGCCTTGTTTTTTAAGTAAATATGCGACAACAGATGAGTCTACCCCACCAGAGATACCTACAAATATTTTTTTAGTTTTTTCTTTCACAACGAGATACTAACACAGTCTTATTTTAAATTCATTAGTTTTTTAAATACTTCGTAAGTTGCATAGGCGTCTGCAAAGGCACTGTGCGCTTTTTTATTTTCAATACCATATTTTTCACATAAGGCTTTCAAAGAAAGTTTGCCTAGATCATCGTTACTATGGAGTATCCCAAAAGCTAAAGATATAGTATCTATTTTGTGATAATGCATTTTGTTTTCAATATTTGTTTTTTTGAAAGCACTTTCTATAAAGCCATAATCAAAGGTCACATTGTGAGCCACAAATACAGCCCCGTCAGCTTTTTTGGCTAGTTCTTTCATCGCATCTTCTAAAGAGACAGCAAATAACCAGTCTGCTTCATTGTAGCCGTTTATACGAAGAGCTTGAGGCTCAGCTTTCTCTAAGTTTTTTGGTTGAATTTTAAGGTTAAGCTCATCTGTTACAACAAATTCACCATCTTTCATTCGTGCAATAACAGCACCAAGCTCAATAATTTCATGAGTGTCTCTGTCTAGTCCAGTAGTTTCAATATCTATAAAAGCGAGAGTTTGATTTAACATTTTATTTTAAGTACTTTTTTATATTTTGCTTATGCTCATCATAAGTTTTAGCGTAGTAGATATTACCATTCTTGTCGTGCAAATAATAGAGATAAGGTGAGTTGGTTGGTCGAAGTGAGGCTTTTATTGATTCTAAACCAGGGTTTCCAATAGGAGCAGGCGGTAATCCTTTATATCGGTAAGTGTTAAAAGGTGAATTTGTTGATAAGTCACTTATTGTAAGCTCGCTACTTTCTTTGCCTAAGATATAAAGAAATGGTGCATCTACTTGCAAAGGAATACCTTTTTCTATTCTTTTCCATAAAATACCAGAAATAATATATCTATCTTCTTCTCCTCTCGCTTCTTTTTCTATAAGAGAAGCCATAATCATAATTTCTTTTAATGAACGTTTTGATTTAGAAACCTCGTCGTTTAGAGACTCTGTTTTTTGTTCAAATGTTTTTTTAAGAGTACTCAAGACAACTTCAGGTGTTGACCATGGAAAAAAGTTATAAGTATCAGGAAAAAGATATCCTTCACTGTCTTTTGCAAGTTCTAAAAATAGATTACTATCAAAATCACTGAGCTCTTTATCCAAACGCATAGCAATTTGTTTATTTGTAAAACCTTCTGGGAAAGTAATTTTTTTTCTATCAACACCAAAATCTCTACCTGATATTCTAAGAGCCACACCGACAACACTAATAGGTTTTTCAAAGTAGTACTCTCCTTTGTTTATTGTTTTATCACTTCCAAAAGTCATCATTAGCATTTCAAATACGCGCTTTGATCTGATTGCTCCGTCTTTTGATAGCTCTTCTGATATAGAAAATAAAGATTGCCCGCTATTTATTGTTACACGATAAGGAGTTGGGAAAGTGGACGGAGGAAGTATTACCCAGTTTACAGCGCTAATAGCGCCATAAAGAGCTAGAACTATTATTCCTAATACGACTACACGATTAATGTATTTTTTAGAGTCCATAGTTTATTTTAAATAGGAAGATTTGCTGGTGGTTCAGCTTTCTTAGACTCAATACGAGTAAATGTAGGAGTTTCTGATACTTTTCCTGGAAGGTGAAATATAGTAGCAAGCTCTTCTGTTGAGAGAATATAAGGCTTTCCACCATCTTTATTTGGGTGAGTAAAGTAAGCTCCTATTTCTTTGAAATCAAATCCTCCATAGAAAAATCCTCTTGATTTGTATTTTTTTAAAAATCCTGATTTCATTTTTGCCACTTTGGTTCCAAATATATCTTGCCAAGGAAAATCAACCTTTGTAGCCTTATCTGGTTTAAAACCATTTAAATCGCTTGATGCATACTGTCGCAGTGATCCTATTAAAGAAGGCGCTCTTGTTCCAGCATTAAAAGCAGATTTCTCAGCAATATATAAAGCGCGTATATGAGCATCAAAGCCAAATTTTGCAGCATGTCTTTCTATAGCCTCAATAATACCTTGTTGAGCTTTTGTTGGTTTACCTACAACTGTTTTACCATCCGCGTCTTTTTCTTTTAGTTTTTCATTTAGTTCTTTTATTGTTTCTTGGGCTTTTGCTTTCCAGTCTTTACCTTCTTCTATTTTTCCTTCTTTTCCTTTTATAGAAAATCTTTTTGTGTCTGGTCGTATCAGTATTTGAAACCAAATTTGCTCTCCTAGATTAAGAGACCCCAAGAATTCAATCATAGGGGTTATAGGGTCTATACGTTGTTCTTCTTCTAAAGATCCTACGGATTTATCAAGCCCATAGTCCACATAAGACTTTATAGGGTATATATCATCTTTTGAAAGCACAAAGTTACAAGCCCAAATATTAAATGTACTATCTTTTTCGTAATTAGGGACTGATTTTGTATAATCTTCAGCTTCAAAAACCTCAGCTTGAGGGTACTGAGCGTATATCTGAGCTTCCACCATCTTTTTGAATTTTTCTGGAGTACGGATAAAAAACCTAACTTGTCCCTCAATAGAAATAATTTCAAGAGAATGCCACAAGCTCACTTCTCCTTTCCAGTATTTTGTATACCAGTCTCCACCTTGAGCTCCTGCATAAAGAGAGTTGAGAACTAGCTCCATTGCCGCTGGAGATTTGAAAACTTCTTTTGGAGGCTTAACTTCTAACAGTGTCCATTTTAGACCTTTTAGAAAAACAGTTTGAATGTAGCTGAGCCATAGATTCCAAGCAACAATTATTAAAATTGGTACTGCGATGAAAATAGCAATTTGGTTTAAAAATGAAATTGCGCTAACAGACGATTGCATTGTCTTAGTATAGCATTATGAAGTATTAGTTTCGAACAAATTGTAGTGGAATACGAACAGTGATTGATTTACCTTCTTGTTGTTTTGCAGGAATCAAAATGAGGTAACCTGTTCCAGTTGGATTTCCATTTATTTGTATTGTTGTATCAAAGGCATTATTGAGAATATCTGAATCATTTTTTTGTACAGTGATGAAATCAGAAACAGGAACGCCTGCTCCGTTTATAACTTGAGCAAATAATGCTGTAGTACCTTCTAGTGGCCAATTACAACCAGATGTAAGACCAGACAATCTAACACTTCCATAGGTTTTTTGCATAGAAAGAGGTGCGCTAATAGAAAGCCCGCAACGATTAGCACTATCGTCTACTTTAGAAATCGTTTCTTTTTTTGTAGTCTCTTTAAATGGTGGAGTAGCTACGCCTTTATTAGAAATAGCTGAAAGAAGTGCAATACCTAAAAGAAGGGCAAGAATTACTTCGAATGCTCCCCAACTTGATCCTCCGCCTGATGGTGCATCTGCCATAATAAAATAAGATTATTTTTTCTTACTAGCAACAGTGTATTTACCGTCTGACTGCTTTGTAAAGTATGCAGGATTTTGTAGATTTACTAGAATAGTATTTTTCTTTAGAAAACGTTCTTTAAGAACTCGGTCAACAACTTCTTCTTTTGTTAGAGGTCCTTCTTTTTGTAATATTTCAGCGATAACATCTCTAACTACTCCAGGCTTGTATCCCCATTCTTCTAGTGCGTAGTATCCACGTCCAACTAAAACAAATCTAGGGTCTTTAATAAGCTCATTGTGAGTTGTTGCTACATGTGTCTTTCGTCCAAAAGTATCAACTATAGCTTTTGCTACTTCACGGAAGTGCATAGGAGAACCGTGTTTTTTCATCATCAAGTATGCAAAGTCTTTGATACCACGAGTTTTTACGTTTTGAGAGTCAGAAGGACCCCATTCTCCAAGAGGGTTCTTGGCGATTTTCTTTGAAATAGAAAGCCATCTTTTAGCAATTTCTTCGTTTTTGTATTGTTGAGAAACGTCTTTTAACTCATCTATAAACCTTATTACTAAATCATTCTCAGAAAGAAGATCTTTGTCACTTAGATTTTTGTAAACACTATGAAGAGCGTCGTGAACTACATCAGAGAGCTTTTCGTCTATTGTCCAACGACTCTTGAAGTGGTCGTCTTCTTTTAGTTTTTTAAATTCATCACCTAGAACTAGGTAAAAATGAATGTGGTTTTGAGTCATTGTGTCTTTTGCCACAGAAGAAAGAAAATCTTCTTCGTGTACAAGAGCACCCATACTTTGAACTAAGTCTTTAAGTTCAGAAAAAGTTTTGTGTTCAGATTTGAAATTATCGCTTTTGCGGATGGCAGAAAGAGCCGCATTTTCGATTTGTCTTACTCGCTCTCTAGTAATACCGTATTTTTTTCCTATTGCTTCTAGTGTTTTTGAATCAGCGTCGTCACCAAGACCATATCGATTTACGATAATATCATGGGCGCGATCTTGAAGGGTTCCGAGTAACCTTTTTGTGACTTGTTTTGGTTTGAAGCTTATAACTGCCATATGTTTTTTAATCTAAACTTAACGTATCAATGTAACAACTTTATCATGGATGTAGAAAAAGTCAACAATTAGTCAACTTCTCTAAAAAAGCCGACCAATATCTGAAATACTAAGGAAAATCATAAGTCCAATAAGTAGAATAAACCCACTGGCATGTATGATATTTATGAATGTTTTTGAGAATTTTTTACGTGAAATTCTCTCTAAAAGAACGATTACTAGGCGTCCTCCATCGAGTGCTGGAAAAGGCAAAATGTTGATAACTGCAAGGTTTATAGAAATCATGGCAGTAAATGCAAGAAGGTAGCCAAAGCCTATAGAAGACGCATTTTTGATCTCATTAGCAAGTCCTATAGGCCCTATGATTTCTTGTGATTCATCCCCTTTTATAAATAGAGAACCTATTAAATGTCCGACAGTACCAAAGATACTTTTAGTAATAAAAACAGTTTGCTCTGTTGCGCGAACGAAGGCTTTTGTTATAGAAGTTTTTTCTAATGCGATTTTCTCTACTCCTATTCCGAGCGCTGTGACTCCGTCTTGTTTTTTAGGAGAAACTTCTACAGTTGTTTCTTTTTTATTACTTACAAAACTAATAGTCAGAGGGTCTATTGAATCATTGATTGCCTTTTTAAGGTTTTCTGTGTTTATAACAATTATCTCTTTATCGTATTTAACAACTTTTGTAATAGTGTCGCCTACTTTTATACCAGCTTCATCAATCGGACTTCCTTTTGTGACATGTAAAACAGTAGGAGTACCAGAATCACTAAGAGTTGGAGTTCCTAAACTATATGAAATAGTAAAAAGTAATATTGCTAATAAAATATTACAAACTACTCCAGCGACAAGAACGATACTTTGTTTGTACCAAGGTTTTGATTCAAATTGTCTATCTGCCGGTACGCCACTTTCTATACCGTTTTCTCCGGCTATTTTTACAAAACCACCAAAAGGTAATGCATTTATAGAATATGTTGTTTCTCCTTTTTTGAAAGACCAAAGCTTGGGAGGAATACCAAAGCCAAACTCTTCAACTAACATCCCACTTTTTTTAGCAGCAATAAAATGCCCCCACTCATGAACAAGTACGGTTACAAGTAAAACAATAATAAAAAGAATAATTGTCATAATATTTAGCTTAGAATTTCACCCTCTTTCTTTTCGAAGAGTCCTTCTAGAGAGGCATTTGAAGCATCAACTATTTTTTGTACTTCTTCTTTTGCTCTTATAAAAGTATCTTCGGGTAATGCTTGGTCTTTGAGTGATGTCAAAACACTTTCTCTTGCCTTACGAACAGTAATACGTGCTTCTTCCATTCTTTCTTTCGCTATTTTTACAAGACGTCCACGAGTCTCTGTAGTAAGGGCTGGGATAATAACTCGTACACCAGCATCATCAACCGCTATGGAAAATCCTAAATTTGCTTCATGAAGCGCTTTTTCAATACCTTTGTTCATACTTTTATCCCAAGGGACAACTCGAAGAGTCTTTGGGTCTTCTATAGAAATAGAAGCAGTATTTTTAAGTGGTTGAAGTACGCCATAGCTATCCACGTGAACCCCATCTAAAAGGGCCGGATTTGCTCGTCCAGTGTGAATTTGACTATATTCTTTTGAAAGCCACTCCAAAGCGCCTTTCATTTCTTGCTTAAATGAATCTAAGTTATACATGGAGGGTATTATAACACGAGCTGTGATTAAAATAGTTTATAAGGTTCTTATTAGAAAACATCATTTGACTTTTTTATATTTTATGATATTTTAAAAGAAAACCGCTTAAATATTATTTTATGGGAAATAATAGCGACACACTTAAAAAAGAAGGTAGTAGCCCTGATTATGTGTATGACCAAAAACACTATGCCACAAAAGTATATTTCTATGACAAAGATTTTGAAAATGCAAAAGAGGCAGAAAAGGCTTGTTATGCTCATACATCAGTAACAAAAGAAGTATATAGAGATCACGATAAAAACGGATACTACTATTGGCAGTAAGATCGCAATAAAAAGCCTTATAAAATAGAGGCTTTTTTTATTTACCAAATAAATTCGAACATCGTCCCAAGTTCGGAGCAAATAAAAAATCCCCTCTTTACAGAGGGGATCGCATAACATCATTGAACATTTACGCTTTCTTTTTCAAGCCAGTGTATATTCCCGAAGGTATTCAGGAGATACTCATTTTTTCTGAAAATAGCCATAAGACTATTATATCCGAGATAAGGGCTCAAGGTTCTCAACTTTTCCAGTTGAACCCTTACTCTTTGCAAATGACTGTCATTGTGACAATCATCTGCCGCCTGACCGAGCGCAGAGACCATTTGTCTGATCAAATGAGGATTGTAGAAGATTTGATTCTTCACATTCGACACTTCAATTAAGTCAAAGAAGTTTGCACGCAACACCATCTCATCGGGAATTTGGACTCCTTTGTCCATAATCTTTAACAGGTCTTTCCAGGATAGTTCTGAGCTTTTGATCATGAGTGCACGGAGCATTTGTTGCCCCTCTTCTTTCATCTTTTTCCGCTCTTCATTTTTGGTTTGCCTTTTAATTTCGTCAGCAGCATTTTGTGCTTTACACACTAATGCTCTTTTTTTGTCAGCCTTCTTTTCTCGATACTCTCTTATGATAAGCACAACGAGTGCAATAACTACGAGAATAGCGAGAATTCCCATTACCCAAATAAAGGCTGGTTCATTCATATATTTTATGAATTGAGAAAGGGTAATGATAATCTGCTGCCAGAACTGCAGAGTGGTACTGACCAAGGCTGCTACAAGAGTAATGTACAGGAAAATGTTTCCTTTCAATTCCTCTACATAGACCCATCTCCGGTATTTTTTGATTGCACAAACATAAAGCGTCAATGCGATCGGAAACAACGGGGTTAGCCAGACACTCAATGATTTCCAAAAAAAGATAGGGAAAGCAATGCATCCAAGGATCATTGCGATAAACAGGATAATTCTTTTCTTTTTCATGTTCAATAATTTTTAAAACAACAATCCAGTTCTTCTATGGTTTTTAATCACCACGTGGATATCCGCAGATATCTTTTACGTCCCACTGGTTTGCGGACGATTCATATATAGTATACTATATAAATATAGATTTGTCAATAGTAAAAACCCCTTATAAATGAAGCTTTTTATGCCAAAAAGCTAATAAATCATTGAAATTAAGTACTCTATTACCTGCTTGGTCGGCATATTGGCTTTGAAAAGCATGTCTTTGACTTCGTAAATGTATTTTATTTTTTCTGGACTATCTTTGAAGTATTGTTCCAATTGGTCTAAAAATACCGTAGCTTCTGCTCTACGAATAGAAGCCTCGACACTATCATCTCCAAAAACTTCTTTTACGTACTCAACGATATCTTTTTTTGAAGAGAGATAGCTTGGTATTTCACTTTGTAAATCAATACTCATAAGTCTCGCTCTAGAGCGAATAGTTTGAGGTATCAAGTATGGGTGCGGGGTGATGAAAACAATATTTACACCTTCGTTAGGTTCTTCTAGGGTTTTTAGAAGTACTTGTGATGCATCATTTACAAAAACATCAAAATAAACAACGTACCAAGACCCTGCCCCTCTTTGTAGGTTGAAAGAGACAATATTATTCGCATCTTCCATTGTAAAACGAGAAAGCATCTCCCCTTCAATAGAACTTGAATTGTTTTTTAAATCATTAAAAAGAGATTCAAATGTATTTCTATTTCCTTGAATTAAGAAAACTTGTTGCGGTGCGAGTTTTGCAAGAGTCTCATGCATATTTTTTTGAGAATTATCTTTTAGCTAAAATAGAACGCTGATAATCAGCTAAGTGTGCTAGTAGTACTCCTGTACCATTAACAACACAATACAGAGATTCGTCTGCTACTCTCACAGAAACTCCTGTTTGGTTAGCTATTAGGTTATCTAAATTTTTAAGCTGACTTGTTCCACCAGTCATTACAATACCGTGATCAATAATATCTGATGCTAGTTCTGGAGGAGTTTGTTGTAGTACTTCTTTTATAGCCTTAACTATTTGTTTCAATTCGTAATCAATAGCTTTTACTAATTCATTTGTTGAAATAGTCACTGTTTTTGGAAGACCAGAAACAATATCTCTACCTTTTACATCTCCTTTTACATCAGGATTTACCACTAAAGCTGAACACAAAGTCTTTTTCACATCTTCCGCGGTTTGGTCTCCAATAGAAACGTTGTAGGCTTTTCTTAGATATTCAGCGATAGCTTTATCTATTTTGTTTCCTGCACATTTAACAGAAGTTGAAGCAACAACTCCTCCCAAAGATATAACAGCTACGTCTGTAGTGCCTCCTCCTATGTCGATAACCATGTGGCCACGAGGTTCATTGATAGTTACTCCTGCACCAAGAGCTGCAAGAATAGGCTCTTTCACTAAAACAGCACTTTTGGCCCCAGCTTTTATAGTAGCTTCAATAACAGCGCGACGTTCAGTACTACTAATACCAGCCGGAACTGAAACTAAAACATCAGGCTTGAAAAAAGAATTTTTCCCTAAGGCTTTTGTAATAAAATATTTAAGCATTGAGAGCGTGACATGATAGTCAGCTATAGCTCCGTCTTGCATTGGTCGATAAACAACTATTGAGTCTGGCGTCTTTCCAAGCATGGCTTTTGCTTCAAGTCCTATAGCCTCAACCTTTTTTGTTGCTTGGTTTACAGCTACAACCGTAGGCTCATTTAGCACTATCCCCTTGCCAGAAACAAAAACCAGGGTGTTTGTGGTACCCAAATCAATACCTATTTTTTTTGCCACAGGAAAGTTCCACATGATACTGTACTATTATAGTAGCATAAGAGTACTAGGCCCAAGATATCGATGTATATACTTTCAGTTATTCCAATTTCAAGAGGTATCCCCTTTAACACACTTAGTTATTATAGTGCTGACGCTCTTTCGCCTGGAACTTTGATAGAGATTCCACTTGGAAAACAAGCTATCAAAGGGATAGTTTATGAAAGCACTTCTTTGATAGAAGCAAAAACCAGTATCAAACAAGCCACTTTTTCTTTAAAGAAAATAAAATCAGTTATAGGATTTTCTTCTTATTATGGAGCTCTGATAGAAGGCTTGCGTACAGCAAGTACTAAAACATTAACACCTATTGGATCTCTTGCGGGTATTGTTATAAATGATGCTTATATAGATATATTTCAAAAAATACCAAGTATAGAAATAGTAGAAGAAGAAAAAAAGCCTCCTAAGGCTGTGTACGGAATCGTTTTAGATAGAGTAGATAATTACAAAAGGATTATCAGAGAAGCATTTGCTGAAAAGAAAAGTATTGTTTTAGTAGCTCCTTCTATTCGGTCTGTTGAGTATTGGTATAACTCTCTACAAAAAGGTATCACTTCTCATAGTGTCATATTGCATAGCAAAATAACAAAACGTGATCAAAAAAACGCACTAACTACAATAAAAAATTCTGAAAGACCTCTTTTTATATGTACTACACCTCAGTACTCATGTGTTCCTAGAAATGATATCTCCACTATCATCCTTGAAGATGAGACTAGTTCTCTTTATAAAACAAGTGATCGGTATGAAGCAGATATGCGAATAGTGATAGAGTCTATCTATCAATCTTTGAACTTAAATATAGTTTTTGGAGACACTCTTCCTAGGTTTGAGACATTATATAAATCAAACTCTATGCACCTAGCTAGATCATTTACTCCGGAAAAACTCGTAATAGTACCAACAGAGACATATAGAACAATACTTCCAACAGAAACGATAGAACTTGTCAGGTATTGTCAAAAAAACAAGAAAAGTCTTTTTATTTATACAAACAGAAAAGGATTGGCCCCTATATCTAGATGTGCTGATTGTGGAACTAGTGTTGATTGTAAGACTTGTGGACTACCAGTAGTGCTTCGCTACAAAACAGTAGATGGAACTCGTCAGAGGATTTTTATCTGTACAAATTGTGGAGACACCTTACCTACTACACACGTTTGTGACTACTGTGCTAGTTGGAATATTACCCCTGTTTCTGTAGGCACAGAAAGTATTTATGAAGCATTATCAAATATCATTGAACCTTCAAACATAATAACAATAGACGATGACATAGCCCCTGATTCAAAAAATGTAGATGGACTACTCTCTGAAATACAAAAACAAAAATGGTTTGTTATGGTTGGAACTCAAAAAATGCTTCCTTATATAAAACAAGTTGATTTCATCGCTATTCCTTTTTTTGATCGACTTTTATCTATCCCATCACCATTTGCTATAGAAGAAGTTCTCAGGCTTATCATGGTTTGTAATGAAAAAGTAAAAGACACTCTGATTCTTTGTACAAAAAAACCGGATTTTATTATTACAAAACAGTTAGCAACAAAAAAGATTCAAGAAATTATTGATAACGACATGGAATCTCGCACTCTTTTAAAATATCCGCCATTTGGTTCTCTAATGAAGTTGTCAATAACGGTTCCAAGTGCTCACAGAGAGATCTTGGTGCAAAAAATAGAGAATTTCTTCGATAAAAGTGACATAACGCTCCTGCCAGTTCGCCGTATAAGTCCAGATAGTATGAAGCTTTTATGTGTTTGGATTATTCAAAGAGAAGAAAACTTCATTCAAGAAAACTGCGATGAAATACAAGCCTTTTTGCAAGAACTACGATTTCCTTATACTTTTTTGATAAATCCTGCTCGTTTATAGGCCTATTTTATAGCTAAGTATTGCGCTTACAAGGCTCTCGTGGTACGATAACGCCCATGCCAATGATAAATGTCGAACTAAAGAAAAACGAGCACGAAAACGCGACAAACTTGATCCGACGTTTTACTCGTAAGATCCAGGAGTCTGGAATCATCATAAAAGTTAAGGGCAAGCGCTACAGTGAGCGACCAATGTCTAAACTTTCTGAAAAAGTAGTAGCCCTACGAAGAATCGCTCGTCGAGCAGAAGTAGAAAAGCTTAAAAAGCTAGGAAAAATGGAAACTCGTGAGTCACGATAATCTATAAAATGGCTCTTCTTGAAGAAAAGAATCTAATAGTAAATAAAAATGGCACGCTCCCTCGCGTGCCATTTTTGGCTATCAAAGAAAAAGTTTTAGGTAAGTCTTATGACCTATCTGTTTCTTTTGTTGATGAAAAAACAGCAAAATCTTTAAATAAAAAACATCGCAACAAAACATATATACCTAACACTCTTTCTTTTTCTTTAACAAAAAAAAGTGGAGAAATAGTTATGTGTATACCTGCAATTAAAAAAGAATACAAAAAATTTAATCTCACTTATAACAATTATCTTATTTTTTTACTCATCCACAGCATGTTGCATTTGAAAGGATTCGTTCATGGGAGTACAATGGAAGACAAGGAGCAACATTATTTTGCTTTTTTCCGTTTGTAAAATAAAAAATGAAACAAATTATAACTGTTGGTATTGATATAGGTACTTCTACTACACGAGTTGTTGTATGTGAACAACGCGTTGATGCTAGCCCAGCGATACTCGGCTTTGGTATTTCTGAAACTCAAGGAGTTAGACATGGTTATGTAGTAAATCGAGATGCAGTTTTAACTAGTCTTAAAAAGGCAATTCGTGATGCAGAGGTTAATAGTGGAATCAAAATCAAACAAGCAAATATTGCTATTGGTGGTATAGGCCTCGACGCCCAATACTCTGTAGGGTCTTCTATTGTTTCAAGAGCAGATGGAATAATCTCAAAACTAGATATAGAGAAAGCTATAAGCGATGCAGAGGTTTCTCTTGAACTTAAAAATAAAGTAATGCTTCACGCTTACCCTGTTTCTTTCAAAATAGATGGCAAAGAATACCCTGTTAGACCAGAAGGAATAGAAGGTTTGAAATTAGAAGTGAGAACTTTGTTTATAACATGTTTCCAACAACATCTAGATGATTTGCTTGGTGTTATAGGAGATGCCGGAATAAAAGTTTTAGGTTTTACTGCAACTCCTCTATCTGCTCAGTCTCTACTACTGACAGATTTACAAAGAAATTTTGGTTGTGCGCTTATAGATATTGGAGCTGAAACAGTTTCTGTATCAGTTTTTGAAAACAATACTCTTATCTCTTTACATGTTTTTGATATTGGATCTTTAAATATTACAAAAGACTTAGCACTCGGCCTCCGTATCACCCCAGAAGAAGCAGAAAGTATCAAAACAGGTGTTGTTAACTTCCAATCAGTACCTAAAAAGAAAATAGATGAGATAGTAGAAGCTCGACTTTCTGATATTTTTGAACTAGTAGACAAATATTTGAAAAAAATGGGTCGCAGTGGATTACTTCCAGCCGGAGCTATTATTATTGGAGGTGGGTCAAATCTTCATAACATAGAAAGTGTTGCTAAAACAATGCTTAAGATACCTGTTCGTATTGGACACTTTGATATTCCAAGTACAAAAGGAATAATAAAAGATCAAAAGCTTCTTGTAGCCTATGCTTTAGCTTCTACAAATTCTGAAATAGGAGGAAAACAAAATAAACAATCATTAAATAATGCAGGTGAAGGATTCGTTGCTGTCATCAAAAACTTCTTTAAGCAATTAATGCCTTAATACAACAGTAAAGTACTTTTTAGTCAATATCCATTGCCCTTTTTCTACACTCTGGTACTATGTTCGGTATAGTAATAAGTGGAAGAAAAAAGGAGAATGTTATGGCCAAAATAAATCCTGAAATTGAAACAGCTGCGCGCATCAAAGTCATTGGTGTGGGTGGTTCTGGTTGCAACGCTATTAATCACATGATAAATGCAAAGGTTAAAAGTGTTGAATTTATTGTAATGAATACTGATGTGCAAGACTTGCACAAAAGTGCTGCAGAGAAAAAAATTCACCTAGGTAAAAACCTTACCAAGGGTCTTGGTGCTGGTATGAATCCAGAGGTTGGTATGAGAGCTGCTGAAGAAACAAAAGCAGAAGTTCAAGACGCCGTTAAAGGTGCTGATATGGTATTTATCGCCTGTGGTATGGGGGGTGGTACTGGTACTGGAGGAGCTCCAGTTGTAGCTCGTGCTGCAAAAGAACAAGGTATCCTAACTGTTGCTGTTGTTACAAAGCCTTTCTTCTTTGAAGGCAACCAACGCATGCGCATTGCTGACAAAGGTATTGAAGAGCTTGAGCAAGAAGTTGACGCCATAATCGTTATTCCAAACGATAGACTTCTAGCAATAGCTGGTAAGGACACTACTTTCAAAGATGCTTTTGCAAAGTGTGATGAAGTTCTAAGACAAGCAGTTGAAGGAATTTCAGAACTTATTTCTTCTCCTGGTATCATCAACGTAGACTTTGCTGATATGAAAAGCGTTCTTACAGATGCAGGAACAGCTCTTATGGGTGTTGGATTTGCTTCTGGAGAAGATCGAGCAGAAAAAGCAGCTGTTCAGGCTATCAACTCTCCCCTTCTTGATATTTCAATCAATGGAGCAAAAGGTGTTCTCTTTGCCATCTCTACAAATGACGACCTAACTATGGCTGAATTCCAAGAAGCCGCTAAGGTTATCACAGAGAGTATCGATAAAGACGCTCGTGTGATTATCGGAACCATATTTGATGAGCGTATCAAAAAAGGTGAAATGAAAATCACTGTTATAGCTACGGGCTTCCCAACAGAAGGCACAAAAAAGAGTAATCTTTTTGCTGGACAAACCGCACAACAACTTTTCAACAATTCACGACCTGCTGAAGTAGAGAAAAAAGAAGTAATAAATCCTATGGTTCAAAAGCCAGAAATTAAAAGTACAGAAGATACTGAAATAGTTGAAGGTGAAGGTACTGAAGAAGACTGGGGCGCAATACCAGCATTCTTGCGAAGAAATAAGAAATAATTCTATACTCTCTATTTTGCAAAAAGTCCTCAAAAGAGGGCTTTTTGTTTTGTGATATAATCTTGTTTATGACATACGAACTTATCATTATCGGTGGTGGACCGGCAGGATGTAGTGCCGCTGTTTATGCCGCTAGAAAACAAATAAAAACCCTTTTGGTAGCAAAAGAATTTGGTGGTCAAAGTATTGTTTCTGAAGATATCCAAAACTGGATTGGTACACCCCACATAAGTGGTGCAGAGCTAGCCAATAGCCTAAAAGCTCACGTAGAGGCCTACAAAGGCTCTTACGTAGAGATTTCTCAAGGCAAGACAGTCACAGCGGTATCCCGGGAAAATGGCTCTTTTGAAGTGTCTCTTGATTCAGGAGAAACTTTCTCATCCAAGGCGCTTTTGGTAACAGCTGGATCAAGCCGTAGAAAGCTTGAAGCATTTGGTGCTGACAGACTGGAACACAAAGGTCTGACTTATTGTGCTTCTTGTGACGGCCCTCTTTTCTCTGGTATGGATGTTGTTGTGATTGGTGGAGGTAATGCTGCTTTTGAAACAGTAGCGCAACTCTCTGCATATTGTAAAAGCGTGACACTAGTTCACCGAAACTCTACTTTCAAAGCAGATGAAATAACAGTAGAAAAAATAAAATCAGACCCAAAGGTTCGCATCATCACTGATGCTGATACTCAAGAAGTCTTGGGAGAAAATTTTGTTTCTGGGATAAAGATACTACACAAAAATACCGGGCAAGAAGAAGTGTTAAATATCTCTGGGGTTTTTGTAGAGATAGGACAAATATCTAATGGTGGCTTTATGAAAGATATAGTTGATATAGACCAAACAGGTAAGATAATCATAGACCCTTGGACTCAAAGAACTTCTATAGAAGGTATTTGGGCTGCTGGAGATATCACCAATATCCGCTACCACCAGAACAATATTGCCGCAGGAGACGCCGTCAAAGCCATAGAAGACGCTTATCTTTGGATAAAACATAGTAAATAAAATAAAAACCCCTCACGAATGAGGGGTTTTAAATGTCTAAATCAATTTTTTTGAATTGTTCCAGTTGTTGCTTCGTAGGTTTAAACCCGGGAATAATTTTTTGGAGCTCTTCAACGATGAACTTAACCTGGTTAGTTGGAGAAATACCTGAATACACCCTACCTTTACCAATAATTCCCATAGGAATAATAGCGTTTAGCTTGGTCATATACCCCCTCATTAGGATAATACCCTTAAGTAGGTTTTCGTTTACTACTTTGCGCTTCTCTTTTTTACCCATTTCAAATTCTTTAGTATCGAACAATGTTAGCATTTGAAAACTAGAAATAAGATTATCGACTCTCTTTTTGTAATCTTCATTCTTTATCTTTTGATGAATAAGAAGGAAGTCTACTTCGTTGTTAATAATCTTAATTCTTTCTTTAAAACCAATGCTTTCTATTTGAAGGATACGTTTTAACTCCAAGGCATTTGAGTACGAAATCATTTTGTCTTCCACTGTTTGGCGTAATCTGTCTGGAAGTTCACAGAACCATATGGCTCTCCGAACTTTTTCAACTGAAACTCCTACCCTTTCAGCAAATTCTTTAAGGGTGAGTTTTTGATTAAGTGTTTTCAGGTGATCATAATAATCCCGGTAACCATAAGCTTCTTCATGGGCTGGAGGTCTGACATGATGATTTTCACGAAACTGAATACTTTTTGCTTTTTCTGGGTCAATATTAATACCAACCCTTGATTCCATTAACTGCTGAGGAAAGTGCTTTGAAAAGCATTCTCCTTTCTCAAGAGTTTTTTTATTATCTCTTGCAGAATTTATGCAGTCAGTACAACCAGTTTCCCAAAGAATCATATGTGCTCTGTAGCGACGTTCTCCGGCAACTAAAACATGATACCAAACTTCACCAGTATTAGTTTCCTCAAATTGATAGCTTGATTGCAAAAGTTTTGTTTTTGATATTTTTTCAAAAACTTCAACATATTTTGCAAAATTTTCTTTTGATAACTTAGCAATCATCGGTGGCTGTATAAGCCCATTTTTTGCTATATCATCAGCTAACTCTTGCAATGATTCCTTTTCAAAGGTTTTGCGTACTTGAGGAAACTTAATAACTAAATCAAGAGGCAGCCAGGCATTTGACCAAACATGACTTTGTTCTTGAAAATTTTGATTAGACACTTCTGAATCAGATTTTAAAGTACTATTTCTCATTAGTGTATATTTGCTTAAATTATATAGAAATAATTGCTATCCGTAAGATTGCCAAAAGATAAAAAGGTATATAAAAAAACCCTTTGTTTAAAGGGTTTTAAAATAATTCAAACTCAATCCCTCCTTTTTTTGAGGGTTTCAGGTTTCCATACTGCTCAGAAAAAAGTCCATGGTTTAGTCGATTTTTTATTGGGTCAGTATAACGGGCTGTTTCTTTGTTTGTTTCTTGCCGTATACCCGCCCAAATCATCGCGCATACACCTCTTGGTTTTTTATCTACAAGCTTAGAAATAGTTTGTAAATACCATTCTGTTGCATCATAGATTGCCTTAGAGGGAGACTGACTAGTTATACGACTTTCAAAAACTCTTTTTCTGTCGCAACCAAAAGCTCTGGTAATCCAAACATCGTCAACAATAGCATCTTCAACTGACCCCATTGCACTGGCAAACATTTTAATCTTTCGCCCGTTTTTTAGTAGGTTTTTTGGATCAGTTAGAGACTGCCCATTTTTAAGTAAATTCAAATGATGAAGCTGGGCATCAAGAAAACCCTTAAAATTACTTTTAATCATCTTCTTGTCTCCCTTTTTACCAAAAGGAACCTCAAACTGTTCAGTTCGATGGAACTGATCCAAAGCCTTAAAAGACTTTGTAACGTTCGAAGGAAGCGTTGCTCTTATAGAAGTAATAGCCAAAAGAGCCTTAATGAGCTCAGGGCTAAATTCTGGAAACAATTGAGCTATTTCTTCTCCTGTTTCCTCATACCAAAATTCGTGACTAGCACCGTTGTTGATATAACGAGCAATTTTACCAAAAACCAATGGTGGTTTTGAATTAGGAAGCTTTTTCCTAAACAACCTTCTTAATGAAGAAATGCTTTTATGACGAAATTTTATTTCAAGTGCTCCAGAAATAAAGATACGTCTTAATTCTTCTTCTGATAAAAGATTGTTTGCCTTAGACATTTTTGATGGATCTTTTTTAAACCAAAGCGCCTCTTTTTTGATAAATAAATTGATTAAATCAACATCCCCTGATCCTTTTTTAGAAAAAAGTTCACAGAGTATTTTATTTTCAATAATAGGCTGTAATTTATGGTTTTTCTTAATCCCTAATAAAAATGCATACGGAACAATTATAAAATCTAAGCTTTTGAACTCTTCATCATAAGCATGTTCTTTTGGAAGAACCTTTTTGAGTTTTTTATTTGAATCAACGAACAATTTTTGTTGAGCCATATACAGTTTTTTGAGAATGGTACGTTGTAACCACTAGCAAGTCAATTAATCTTGACTTAATAAAAAAACACCCTCTAATTTAGGGTGTTTTTTTATTAATTTAAGCTTGTTCTTTTGCTTCTATTAAGGCTTCGATTGTGACAGAGTCACTGACTACTACTCCGCCTGTTTCTAGTGGTGCATTCCAAACTAGTCCAAATTCAGATCGATTTATCTTTCCAGAAATTTCAAAACCAGCTACTTGGGCTCCGTCCATACCTTTAACTACGCCTGTGACTGAAGCATTTAGACTCACTGATTTTGTTACTCCTCGCATAGTGAGGTCTCCAGTGATTTCCAGTTTGTTATCCCCTACTTTTTTTACAGAAGTTGAAGAGAAAGTAAGTTTAGGAAAGTTTTCAGCATCAAAGAAGTCAGCACTCTTGAGGTGCCCATCACGTTGTGCATTTTTTGTATCAATACTGCTTACGTCAGCGGAAAAGCTGATTTGTCCATTATCAAAGCTTTCGTCTTGCGCACTGATAGACCCTTCAAAAGAAGAGAAAAGTCCTCTAACAGTTGAAATCATCAAGTGTTTAACCTTAAACCCTATTTCTGAATGAGTTGTATCAATATTCCATGTTTTCATAATTTTTTGTATTTAAAAAATAATTGTTATAAAAAGAGTATATATTATTGCTTTACTTTGTACAGTACTTTACATGGTACAGCACACATGTTAGATTTGTCTATATGAAGCCTTCTACTCATACATCTTGTGCTGTTAGTAAAACAGCGACTCTCCTATCTGATACATGGACTATGCTTATTATTCGTGACTTATTAAATAATCCTATGAGGTTTTGTGAACTAGAGCGATCTCTCGCAGGCATAAGCACTAGAACTCTAACTCTAAAACTCAAAAGACTAGAAGCTGAGAAAATAATCTATAAAAAAGATGAGCTTCACTACGCCCTAACTCCAAATGGTAAAAAACTTAAAAAAGTTATCGATGCTATGGAATCTTGGGGGAAGAAATAAGTTATATTGACGAATATCATGGAAATGGTAGTGTGGTAAAAAATCTTTACACAAAAACAGTCTATATGGATGCATTAATATTATCCCCAAACCCAGATACCTTGTTGTACACTTGTGCAGAAATTGCCGGAATATCTATTCCTAATCTTGAGCTTAAAAATATCAAATTGAAAGTATTTGTAAAAGAACCCTGTATCGGTCCAAATTGCAATTTATTGCAACTTGCCAAACAGGAACGCTTAGATACTATCGAAAGAATACATAAATTTGATACGCCTATTTTTGAAGTAGCAAAAAATGAAGTAGAATCTGATGTTGTTATTACAATTCAAAGGAAACATTGTAAACGCAATGGTAGACGTTACTCAGTTGTTGTAACAAGATGGGATTTCAGTCATACGGCTGAAATACTTTGGGGAAGAGGCGTCAGCCTACTTAAAGAAAAAAACCTTTTTCTTGATCCTTTAAACGGAATAAATTCATTGGGAAGAGTTCCTAGTACACACTTTGGTCATATTAAACCGAAAGGTATGATATTGAATGCTCCAGGGTTATTAAAGGATGCCGCACATTTATTGGTAATGAAAGCGCTTTTAGCTAAATAGCTCTGTAAAAAAATCTATACAAGTCCGCAATTATGTGGGCTTTTTTATTACCCAAATTTGTGACCCTTTGTAGTGAGTTTTTGAAACCTATATTGACGAATATCGTGGAAATGATAAGGTAAGGAAAATTTATTAACATGAACTATACAATTAGAACAGATGGGTTTTCTCAATTCCTCAGTGTAAAAGAGGCAGAAAAAATATTAAAAAGTAGAAATGTAGACGATATTTATGGAGACCTAATGACTGGTGGTAGCGTCAGCAGATTGGTAGATGTACCCCTCGAGAATCCTATTGCTCCATTGAGCGAAATAGGTGTTATTGATAAAAACGATCTCGGTCTCGGTGACACTTTTACAATGGAAGACGTAATAGAAAAAAGTCTCCAGATGGGTTACTCAAAAATTAGTGTTACTTATGTTATTAACTACATTAACCACTTAAGAACTACTAATTTTGATCGTGGAACAGCTATTGTGTCACTAATGGATGATGTATCCGATGGTGACGGTATACCGGGAATAGTTTATTTACAACCAGATGGAAACGGTTGTCTTTACAACCTTGGTTTTATTGAGGTAAATAAAAATATATCCTTATCCCCAACAGCAAGATTCCTTGTTGGAAAGAGATAGATTTAAATCTAAAGTATTTTTTTAAAGGACTGATTATTCAGTTCTTTTTTATTACCCAAATTTGTGACCCTTTATAGTGAGTTTTGAAAACTAATAGTTAAAAGTATTAATTTATTTATGCAGTTTAACATAGTATTGACAAAGTGTTAATAATATGCTAATATTAATTAAAGGCTTTTAAGGAAACTTTTTTGATTTGTTAGTTGCGAAAACAAAACAAATAATCATGGAAAAGTTAACCAAAGAAGCAGTAGTTAAAGAAATTGAAAGCATAAAATCTCTTAGTAGACTATCACGTGCAATGAACGAAAGACGAGATAATGAACCGGAATGCTATCTTTATACAGATTTTGTAGAAAGCATAGCAAACGGTTTATATTCAAATCTGGAAGAAGTTGTTGAGGTTGCAAAGGTTTTGCTTTCAGTTAAATTGTGAAAAAGATTTTGAAGTTGTAGCCGTCCATAAAATGGGCGGCTTTCTTGTTCACAAGACTTTATAGTGAGTTTTGGAACCTAATATTGACGAATCTAATGGAAATGTTAATGTAAAGAAAAATTTAACAATGAAAAAGAAACCTTATGTTGGCATCACGGGGTTTATGTCCCCTACCGAAGTCTTTGGCGTCCTGGACAGTACTGACCTTAAAAAGGCAGACAGGATGTTGATGGTGGGAGTTCTCGCAAGCAGTAAAAGTCTGCAAGGAATTCCGAACAAATGGCCCGGCCGTTATCCGGCAATCGGAGAAGTGGTAAACATTTTTCCTAACATTGAAGACTGCCTGAACCTGGTGCACTTCAACACCAAAGAACCTGAAAGCCTGCTACCACAACTTTTGTTGGTAACTGAACTCGCCGGTAATCACTTCAACGGGTTCCAGCTGAACATCGCATGGCCTTCAGTAAGAGTACTGGAGGATTACAAAGAACTGCATCCTGACAAAAGTATTGTTCTGCAGATTGGCGGTGGTGCCTTTGAAGAAATATCACATTCACCAAAGAAGTTGGCCGACAAGGTACACAGCGAATATGCTGGTCTTATTGACTACGTTCTGCTCGATCCGAGCGGTGGAACAGGACAGCCATTTAACCCTGACATTGCCAGAAGCTACCTGGAAGCATTAAGTGTAAAACCGAATGACTTCGGCCTGGGTGTAGCTGGTGGACTGAGCCCGACAACGCTTGACCTGATCGAGCCGTTGGTAAAAGATTTCCCGGACCTAAGCATTGATGCAGAAGGACGGCTGCGTAACAAAGAATACGATAGCCTTAATATTGAAACAGCCAGAGATTATGTTAAAAAATCCCTGGAACTGTTCTCAATACCTGCATAATGTATTTTACTGAACTTAAAGCCTATGATGAAAACATTGTAGGCTTTTTTATTACCCAAATTCGTGACCCTACGGGGATCATTTCATTTGTCTCCCTCGATTAAAACTTTTTCAGTCAAAAAATTTTGTCTGGGCACCAGCTCGCCTATTTTTCTTGCTAGAAAAATATAGCTCCGCTGTTCGCCTCCCCGCCGTAAAACAAGCAGTTGTTTTACTTAGGGTCACAACGCGAAAAACGCCCTGGAAGGCGTTTTTCTTTTTGCGTTGTGACCCTACGGGGAGTCGAACCCCGCTTTAAAGCTTGAAAAGCTTTCGTCCTAACCGATAGACGATAGGGCCATAAGTTGTGCCTTATGAGCGAAAACATTCTAACATGAGTTCCTAAAAAATCAAAAAACCACCCCTTACTTGGGGTGGCTGATTATTTTAAAACATCTTATGGGCCTTTATTGTGCTACCAATTTTTTCGATAGCATAGTAAAGGTTGATCTCCGTGTCTTCATTATGGAGATAGAAGCCAGCAGTCTCCTCTCCTATGTATTGACTAATGATGTACTTACATACATCATCTGGGGCCAGAATCCAAATACGAGGCCGAACCCCCTTATGAGCGACCATCATGCACTGGTTCCAAAATTCGGAAACGGTGGTTTTTTCAAGTTGTTCATAATTAATAGAAGAAATCACAACGGGTACTTCTTTTCCCTTGTCCTTAAAATAAGTTTTGCCGTTTTCATCATAAAAATTTAAACGGTTCAAAAAAAATGGCGGCAGGCTAGCCACTCCGATAATGTCCCACTCTGAGACTTCTTTCGAAATAAACTTTTTATATTCAATCCCGTTTTTATCAAACAGAGGAAAAAGTGCTATATCTGCGCCCCGCAGATCGCAAAGAACATTGGTTTTCAGTTCCATAATAATGGTTTTAGTTTAGTTTTTTATACCACAAAATATTATTATTGGCAAATATTTGATATTCCTGTTATAATTTTTTGACCAACTCGCGCGGTTAGCTCATATGGTTAGAGCGCAGCATTGACATTGCTGAGGTGACAGGTTCGATCCCTGTATCGCGCACAAAATAAAAAGTGTAAAATAGAAACATGAGTATCTTCAAAAAAACAAAACATAAAATCCAAGAAAAGCTTAGTCATCACCCAAAAACATACGCTCTAATAGTTGGAATAGGTATAGTCTTATTTTGGCGTGGAGTATGGCACAGCGCAGACTACCTTCATGAAATGATTAGTAGCCTATCTCTATCTTCTTCTTTGAGTTTGCCATCTGGCCTTTGGTGGGACGGACCACTATCATTTTTAATTGGTTTTATTATTTTGTACTTCACTAGAGCATTCACTTCTAGCTTTATTGGTAATGAACTTATCCTCTCTGGTCTTCGTGGCGAAAAGAAACTTAGTGAAAGAACAGAAGAAGATCTTAAAAATGAAGTGACAGCTATTGCTGATATAAAAGACGAGCTTATCCTTATTTCAAAAAAACTAGAAATCCTACACACTAAGGCTCACGAAAATCATAAAAATATAGAGCAATAAAAAAAGCCTAACTATTTTTTAGTTAAGCCCTATTTTTCTTTTTATTAAAAAAATCAAAAAGTTAACCGCTGCGTCCCCAACTCCATTTACTCCATATTGAGTCTCGATCATATCTTTCTCTCGATCGTAGATTTTAATTGACACACATGATCGAAATTTCTTAAAATCAAACTTATTGATGAGTTTCTGAAGATCACTGATACTCCACATAGTATCAAAATCTTCAAATAAAGAATTTGCAATGTCTGAAGAATAAGTACTGCCAATACTATCACCGTCTATGTTTTTATGGAGATTGTAAAAAGGTAAATTTGGTATATCGCTAGGTAAAGATACTAATAGTTGTGCAAGATATTTATGCATTTTTACTTTTTTTCTTACATTACCATAGCTTTGAAAAAAATCAATATTTTTGCTATAGTGTGGCAATGCGCCCCACAGAAACCTTGTTTCTAGCGGGGTAAAAATTTATGAAAATACTAGCTATAGAGACAAGTTGCGACGAGACAGGTATTGCGATACTAGAGCAAACAGGATTAAACACCTTTACCCTTATTGGTAATGCTTTGTCTTCTCAAATAGAGATACATGCACAATACGGCGGAGTCTTCCCTGCTTTGGCAAAAAGAGCTCACGCTGAAAAAATGGTGCCTATGCTCACCCAAGCGCTCGATGAAGCTTATTTACTAGACGTACCAGAAATTCCTCTCCATATAACGCCAGAAGCACTTTCTTTTCTAAATGAAAAAGAATCTCAGCTCAAAGAAAATCTTGAACCTTTTCTAACTTATTATCAAAAGCCAGACATAGACTATATTGCTGTCACTGTTGGTCCTGGTCTTGAACCGGCTTTGTGGGTGGGAGTAAATACAGCTAGAGCATTAGCAAAAGTTTGGGGTATACCGGTTATTCCTATCAATCACATGGAAGGACACGTAGTGACAGCTATGATTTCGCAAGTTGAAAGCTCATCTAGCTCAAAAGTTTATCAAGTAGAAAAACCAGAACTTCCTATACTTTCTCTTTTGGTTTCTGGTGGACATACCGAACTCGTACTTTCTGAAAACTTTGGAAAGTATCAAAAGATAGGCCAGACTCGCGACGATGCTGTAGGAGAAGCTTTCGACAAAGTTGCTCGAGTACTTGGTTTACCATACCCAGGAGGCCCTGCAATATCTCGATTGGCCAAAGAATACAGAGATTTGAACAAAGAAAGGCTTTTTGATCTGCCTAGACCAATGCTTCATAGTGGAGATTATGATTTCTCTTTCTCTGGTATCAAGACGGCAGTACTCTATGCGACTCGTGACATAACAGATCAAAACACTCGAGAATTAACAGAAGAAGAAAAAGGTTCTTTAGCTTGTGAGTTTGAAAATGCTGCGATAGAAGTACTAGTAAAAAAGACTATAAATGCAATAAGAGAACACAATGCTCAAACTGTAGTAGTTGGAGGAGGTGTTGCCGGAAATACTTACCTTAGAGAAGAATTAAAAAAGAATGTTGAAAAAGAATTTCCAAATATTACTCTTCTTTTCCCTGAGCCTTGGCTAGCTACTGACAACGCCGTCATGATAGGTTTGGCTGGAATGCTCCAAATATTCTCTGGAGAAATAAAAACACGCAATCCGGATGAATTGCGCGCTGATGGAAATTTAAGTTTGTAAACCCTTTTTCCGGAACAAGTAATCTAAGTGATCTTGTATGAAAGTGCTGTAATTATTAGGTAATGCTACACACTTGATAAACTCTTGACTTTTCGTATATACCAGAGCTTCTTCTATCTCACTTCTTTCTTTTGTAGCATTTAATGCCAGTTCCATAACTCTCCATGCAGCAACTATCTCTTTTGGGTCATTAGCTGTCAATTCTACGGACACCGAATTCTTTAAGCTTTCAAGTAATTTCATTTAATTATTTTTTATATTAAATTAAACATTTTTATATTAAAAGTCAATATATCTCCCCAAAAGTGTATAAAAATGTTATTATTTTTGCATGCAAAGTACTCAAAATGTGCCTGAAAAGCTGTTAAAACCGTACGACCCTGCCTTTGAAGAAAAGGTTGCCTATGAGCTTTGGGAAAAGTCTGGATATTTCAATCCTGATAAAATGATTGCAGACGGGCATACCGCACCTACTGCTACTCCTTATACCATCATCATGCCACCGCCAAACGTAACTGGCGTGCTTCACATGGGCCATGCACTAATGCTAACTGTCGAAGATATACTTATTCGATATAAACGAATGCAAGGATTTCGGACACTATGGCTTCCTGGTACAGATCATGCAGCTATCGCCACACAATCAAAAGTAGAGAAAGATATCCAAAAGAAAGAAGGTAAATCTCGTTATGACTTAGGACGAGAAGAAATGCTTAAGCGTATTGAAACTTTTGCTCAAGAAAGTCACGACACTATCGCAAACCAGATAAAAGTTATGGGCTCATCATGCGACTGGTCACGAGAAGCTTTTACTCTAGACACTCCGCGTACAAAAGCAGTACGAACTGTATTTAAGAAGATGTACGACGACGGGCTTATATATCGAGGACATCGCATAGTAAACTGGGATCCAAAAGGTCAAACAACTATTTCTGATGATGAAATCGTGTACGAACCAAGAAAGTCAGTGATGTACACGTTCAAATACTCTCATGACTTCCCCATCGCTATCTCTACAACACGACCTGAAACAAAAGTTGGTGATGTGGCTGTAGCGGTACATCCAGATGACACAAGATACTCTGATTATGTCGGCAAAGAATACGATGTAGTATTTTGTGGTGCACCTATTCATATCAAAATCATTGCAGATGTTGCAGTTGAAAAAGACTTTGGTACTGGTGCTCTCGGTGTGACACCTGCGCACTCTATGATTGACTGGGAAATGGCAGATAGACACGATCTCCCTCGACCACAAGTGATAAATGAATATGCCAAAATGACTGGTATTCCTGAAGACTCTCCTGTGTTTGGTAAAAAGGTGGGAGAAGCACGAGATATCATCGTCTCATGGCTTCGTGAGCAAAAACTCCTTACAGAAGAGAAAGAAATAGATCAAAACGTAGCAACAGCAGAGCGCACTGGAGGTATCGTTGAACCACTTCCAAAACTTCAATGGTTTATTAATGTAAATAAACCTATTCCAGAGAGAAACAATAAAACTCTCAAAGAGTTGATGCGCGAACCTGTAGCAAACAGTCAAATAAAAATAGTACCTGACTATTTCAGCAAAACTTATTTTCATTGGATTGATAATCTTAAAGATTGGTGTATCTCTCGCCAGATATGGTACGGACATAGAGTGCCTGTGTGGTACAAAGGAGAAGAAATTTATTGTAGTACAGAAGCTCCTGAAGGAGCAGAATGGTTACAAGACGAAGACACTCTTGATACGTGGTTCTCTTCTGCATTATGGACATTTTCTACGCTTGGCTGGCCTGACAATACTGAAGACCTGAAGGTTTACCACCCTACAGATGTGCTCGAGACTGGATATGAGATTCTTTTCTTTTGGGTTGCTCGCATGATACTCATGACACAATATACTCTCGGTGAAATACCTTTTAAAACAGTTTATCTTCACGGTACAGTCCGCGACGGCAAGGGGCAAAAAATGAGTAAGTCTCTTGGTAATGGCATTGATCCACTTGATATTGCCCAAAAGTTTGGCTCTGATGCCGGACGTATGGCGCTTATCCTTGGTACCGCACCAGGAACTGATAGTAAAATCTCAGAAGACAAAATCAAAGGACAAAAACTCTTTGCAAATAAGATTTGGAATATTACTCGTTTCGTACTATCAAGTACGGAAGACGTTGACCTTTCTGTTCCATTTACAGAGCAAGACCAATCACACCATGACTTATGGAAAAAGGTTGCTTCTGAAATTACTTCTGATATCGAAGACTACAATCTTCATACTGCATCTGAAGCTATATATCACTATATCTGGGATACACTAGCATCAAGTATTTTGGAAGAAAGTAAGCCTCTTCTTGCAAGTGAAGACGCAAAAATAAAACAATCTCGCCAAAAGTTGTTGTATACTCTACTTACAGAAAGTATTGCCGTACTACACCCTTTTATGCCATTTGTAACTGAAACAATATGGCAAATCATTCCTCATAAAGAACGGCCTCTTCTGATGATTTCAAAATGGCCTTCAGTATAGATACATCACATATAATATTTGCGCTTTTTACTGGAGTATTACCATCACTTGTTTGGTTATATTTCTGGCTTAGAAGAGATAAAAGAAATCCAGAACCATTCTGGCTTTTATTTATCTCTTTTTTGCTTGGTGCTGGAGTTGTTGTTATAGCTGGATATTTGCAAAGGATTTCAAAAGACTTTGTTTCTGACCCTCAATTAAGAGTAGTGGTTTGGGCAGGGATAGAAGAAGTCTTAAAGTTTGGAATTTTCTATCTTGTAGCTTATAAAAGCCGAACAAACGATGAAGCAATAGACCCTGCTATGTATTTGATAGCTGTAGCTCTCGGCTTTGCTGCTTTGGAAAATGTGCTTTATATACTAAAGCCTGGCATAAATTTCTCTGTTACTGCCGGACTTCTAACAGGAGGACTTAGGTTTTTCGGTTCTACGCTTTTACACGCTATCGCTAGTGGTTTTGTGGGTATCTCTATCGGCTTAGCACCAAAAAGTTTGAGGTTTATATTTATGATTGTTGGAGTAGTAGGAGCTACATTCCTACATAGCGCATTTAATATTTTTATACTTAAAAATACTACAGCGAGCTTCTTGCAAGTTTATGGTTACCTATGGGTTAGCGCGATCATAAGTCTAATAATTCTAGAGAAACTAAGTCGTATGCCAAAAGAAGAACAATCTTTTATAGCAGAGTCTTAGTATTGTGGTACAATATATTACATGAAAAAGAGATCATTTTTTGAACGATTAGCTGGTAACCTTCGTTTTGATGACACAGAAGATGAAGTCGTAATACCTACAACAAATCAAGTGCAAACAAAAAAAGAAGAAAGAAATCTTCTTGTGTCACTAGATGAATCACATACTAAAGCTCCTCATGAAGAGCAAAAAGAAGAAGTTGGAGAGCTCCCAGTAGATGTCTACGAGACTCCAAATGAAATTATTATCCAAACTCTTATAGCTGGTGTATTACCAGAGAATCTCTCTATAGCTATTACCCGTGATATGGTTACTATCAAAGGTCGCAGAGAAGAAAATAAATCAATCTCAGCTGATCAATACCACATTCGTGAGTTATATTGGGGTAGCTTTGCGCGAGTCGTAGAACTTCCTACAGAAGTAGAGATAGATAGCTCAGAAGCTATAGAACGACACGGAATGCTCATGATTAAACTTCCAAAGACAGATAAAGGAAGAAAAACTGTACTAAAAATTAAGTCTATATAACCCTAGAAAAGCCCTTGTTCATCAAAGGGCTTTTCTATTGACTTTTTTATATAATTCTGTACAATGTGGACAGAATCGTTTTTTTAACTTAAACAATAAACACTGAAATGAAAAGAATTATTCTTTTTGCCTCACTGCTGATTACAGCACTGGCTTTCATTAGTAATTTTTCGGCATGTAATAATGCTGAAGCTTCGAAAATTGACGCTGTAAATGACCTTACACCGGTTGATGTGCACAACATCGAATGGAGAAAGAAATTTATTGCAGAATTACTTCCCCTGACACCCGCGGAACGAAAAGAAAAGATTGATAAGGTTGTTCCTGCTCTAAATGGCCAGTTTATCCAGAACTTACGTTCAGCTGGGTATACATGCACTGACGATATTACTATTACTTACGTTTTTGGAAGCAGTGATGATGCCGGCGCAATGGATGGTAAAGGAAAAAAACATGAAAAAACTTTTTTCACCGATGAACTATTTGCGGTGGCAAAAGGTGGTAAATGTTTGGGTGATTCTATTATGGCACTAGTAGCCTGTTTCAATGGCGTGTTCTACGTCAACTGGAAAGGTGACTATCAAACTATTGGAGTCTATGAGCCTATTTTCACTATTGAAAAAGGTTTTGGTACAAACCGGTATGTAGAATGGAAAACAGCTGTTTGGGTTGCCAAAGTATTCGGATTACCTATTCACAAAGGCCAGGGTTGGAATGGACCTATCTTATCTCCTGAAGAAGCTGAAAAACTGGAGCCCAAATTAGGCGAAGTGCCCGTGACGGTAGAAGTGTACGAAGGTGACACATTCAATCTCGGCAATATGACATTAACCCGAAACGGTAAAGTCATACACGCCATTGAATAACACACCCTCAGTAAAAAGTTTTATAAGCCCCCCTAAAAAGGGCTTTTTTTGTACTCAAGACTAGGCTTGAGTGTTCCTCTCATTACCTTTCAGAGAAGCGTCATATTTAAAATGACTTTATGGTGCTCAGAACCAGACTTGAACTGGTGACATCTCCCTCTTCAGGGGAGCGCTCTACCAACTGAGCTATCTGAGCAATTATATAACTAAGCTACTTACATCCCCTTCAATTGATTCAAAATTCCATTTAAACTATCCATTTCTGGAAGAGAATATTGAAGTTGTTGTTGAGCATTTTGAATACCAGTATATGTATCTATAAGTTGGTTTAGATACGGTTGAATATAATAAAATGCTCCAAAAGTTGCAAGAAGTATTAGGACCCAATAAAACAGTCTGAAAAGTTGCGCATTTCTTTGTACTCGACGTATGCGAATAAGCAAATCATGGTTCTTTTGAACAGCTTCTTCAATGGCTTTTAAACGCACATCGATATTTGGATCCATGGTCTTATATTATCACAAAAACGTATAAAATCTAGCCCTTTTTAAACAATCTGTGAGAAATAAAGACAATAATCGGTACTAGCACAGAAGCCCCTACCATAAGGGCCAAACCTACATATCCGACGTATTCAAAGCTAATATAAGACCCAAATAAAAAGCCAACTAGTGTTACAATAGCGCCCCAAATAACAGCCCCTACGGCTGATAGAAGTATAAATTTTTTATAATTCATTTTACTAACACCAGCTAAAAACGGGGCGATAGTTCTAACGACAGGAATAAAACGTGAGAAAAGAATAGTCCAAGAGCCATACTCACTATAAAACTTTTCTGTTCTTACTATGTGCCTCTCTGGGATTTTTTTAAGTAATGGCGATGTATGGTGTTTACCACGAACAATACTACCTAAATAATAACCCAAAATATTACCAAAAAATCCAGCAATGATGATGACAGGTATTATCACACTTATTTCTATTATTCCTTGCCTAGCAAACAAGCCTAAACTAAACAAAAGACTATCCCCTGGTAAGAAAAAAAATGGAGCAATACCTGTTTCAGAAATTACGGTCAAAAAAGTTATCAAATAAATTAATGGTTCTGAAAAAGAAGTTAATATTTGTTCCATGTTTATGTTATATGTGTCCCCAGCACGAATCGAACGCACATTAATCCCTTAGGACGGGATTGTTCTATCCATTAAACTATGAGGACTTTTTTTATTTTGCGAGAAGTAAATCTCTAAGCATTTTTTCTTGAAAGCCGACCAAAACAGTATCACCAATGTGAATTACGGGAACTCCTAACTGACCACTGAGCTCAACCATTTCTTTTCTTTTTTCTGCATCGGTACCAACATTATATTCTGTGTATGAAATATTGTTATCTTTAAAAAACTGCTTTGCAAGCTGACAATAATGACATACTGAAGTGCTATATATTGTTACGTCTTTCATACTATACTTATTTACTATTTCTATTATGGCTTGATTATAGCACGCTCTCTTATAAGCCTAAACCTGACCTAATGCTATCCCAAAATCTACGAAATACTGGCTTTTTTGGCGCTAAATCCTCTGCTTTAACAGGTTCTGTTATTATAATGATACCTTCACCTGGTTTTACTAGTCTATATTTATCACGGAAAATACGTTCTTGGCCTTCTGGGGTTTTTATAAACTCATTTGTCTCTATAAGATCATTTTTTTTCTGCTCCAAAGAGATTCTGTCTGATTTTAACTCTTTGATATGTCTTCTTATGCCTTTATATTTTATAAAAAGCTCAATAACAGAAGACAAAAGCACTATAAATATGGCCACAGAAACAATCCAAATCAAGATGCGTCTTGCTCCAATAGAACGACTTTCATTATTTTGTTTTGGCTGGACTTTGTTCATGAATATGTTACGATTCCCCTATGCTATTTAATCATAACAGAAAAAGAGTCGCTTTGGCATGGAAAGTCTTTGCCATTATAATTATTGCCTCAATGGCACTCTTCTCATTACCTGGACTTTTCATGTAAACCATTTTTTGGTTTAATCTCTGTCTCTCATTACCTTTATAAATACTTCGTGGGGCACGTTTACTGAGGCGTGCTCTTTCATCTTTTTCTTTCCTTTCTTTTGTTTATCAAGAAGTTTGTTTTTTCTAGAAACATCTCCACCATAAAGATATCCTGTAACATCTTTTCGAAATGCCTTAAGTGTTTTTGAGGCTATGATTCTTCCACTTATCTTGGCTTGTATTTTCATTTCAACCATTTGTCTAGGCATTATCTCTTGAAGCTTTTCAACAAATTTATCAGCTTCTTCCTGAGCACGTCTTTTAGAAATAACTCTAGTAAAAGCATGCATAACTTCATCTCCTATTAATATATCCATTCTAAGAACATCTGCATTACGAAGTTCGCTTCCATCATAAGAAACTGAAGCATACCCACTAGTAATACTCTTAAGCTCGTCAAAAAAACCACGCATTAACTCTCTAAGAGGTATCTGCATTCGTACACGAGATCTATTATCTCCAAACTGTTCTATTTCTCCTACTTCTGCTTCATGATCATATAAAAACGGCATTAGTGTTCCCACATATTCTAAAGGAGTGATAATTGCTGCATTTACCCAGGGTTCTCTAACAGAAGCGATATTCCCGTCATCAGGGAAAAGGTGAGGTGAATAAACTACGCGATTCTCGCCATTTCTAAGAGTTACTTCATAAGTAATAGAAGGCAGGGTCACAATAAGGTCAATATTAAATTCTCTTCGCAATCTCTCTGTTATTATTTCTAAATGGAGCATCCCCAAAAAGCCACATCTATAGCCTCGTCCTAGGGCTCCAGAGACCTCTTCTTCGTAAGAAAATGCACTGTCAGAGAGACGAAGTCTGGCCAACGCCATACGGAGCTCATCGAAATCATCTTGGCTCTCAGGGTATACAGAGGCCCATACAACGGGTTTTGGTTGCTGATAACCTAGAAGGACTTTTGTAGGCTTTTTAGGGTCAACTATAGTGTCTCCCACAGAAGCAATACCGGGCTGTTTAATACCAGTAACAATAAAACCAATCTGCCCCGCCTCCAGTCTATCCGTAGTAGTTTCTGCCGGCATAAAGACGCCGACTTCTAAAACTTGAAAATTTTGTTTTGCAGCAAAAAAAGATAATGTATCCCCTTTCTTTACAGAACCAGAAAACATTCGTACAAAAACTATAACCCCTTTATGATTTGAATAATTAAAATCAAAAATAAGAGCTTGCGGATCTTTATCAATAGATTCTTTAGGCGAAGGTACTTTTTCAACTATTCTAGATAGTAATTCTTTTACTCCTTCACCAGTGCGACCTGATACCTTGATAACATCACGTTCATCGCAATCTAATAGAGAACATATTTCTAATGTTGTTTCTTCTATTCTAGAAAGTGGTGAGTCAACTTTTGTAAGAACAGGGATAATAACAAGTCCTGACTCTTTTGCCATACCGAGCGTTGTTAGAGTTTGTGCTTGTACTCCTTGTGTAGAGTCAACCAAAAGAAGTGAACCTTCTACCGCCTTAAGAGCTCTAGAAACTTCATAAGAGAAGTCTATGTGCCCAGGAGTATCAATAAGATTAAGCATGTATTCTTGACCATCTAACTTGTGCATCATGCGCACTGGTTGCATTTTGATAGTGATACCACGTTCACGTTCAAGTTCCATAGAATCAAGCACCTGATCTTTCATCTTACGAGCCTCAATTGTGCCCGTGATTTCAAGCATTCGGTCTGCGAGAGTGCTTTTGCCGTGATCAATATGGGCGATAATACTAAAGTTTCGAATATGTTTTAAGTCCATAAATGTGGTTGGAATATACCATATAAAGGCTTTTTTGAGAAAAAATTTTACAAATCAGCCTGCTCTGGAACAATAACCTTCTGTTTCCAAAACTTAGATTTTACAGTCTCAATAAATAGCCAAATGTCTTCGTTCTTTAAGGCAATCAAAATAGCTCCATATACTAAGATACCAAATGCTCCAGCAATAACTCCCTGCAAAAGAATACCCATAAACTTTGCTTGATCTACACCTGTACCAATAAAAGAAAGCAGCATATAAACACCAGTGGCAGATATAATTCCGGCACCCGCAGTATGGAAAAGTGTTTTCTTGATATCGTGTTCCTTGAAAGATCTTTGTTGTTTTTTGTGGAAATAAACCCAAAGTAAAATAGCATTTGTTATTTGTCCTATAGAAAATCCAAGTGGTAATAAAAGTACTGATACACCTACCACGCCATCTACTCGAAGAAGTGATACTATAAATTGCTCAAACAAAGGACTCCAATTAAACAATACTAGCAAACCTGTTGTGGCAAAAACTGTGACTAAAAGACCAACGATATTTATTTTAAGCGGAGTCTTGGTATTGCCTTGTGCATAAAAACCTCTAACCAAAAGAAGAATCATACTTTGAGCTGTAACCGAAATAGAAAACAAAGCTAATGCTCCCGCCACCAAACGAGTGTCGTTCCAAGAGAACACTCCTGCGCCTAATAAAATTCTAACTATTTGAGCCCTCAAAACTATAAAAAATAGTGCTGCAGGGATAGAAAGGAAAAGTATATTTCTTGTAGCTCTATGTATTAGAGAAATAAACTCTTCTTTTTTATCTTCTTCAAAAAGTTTTGTCAGAGTTGGGAAAGCTGCAACCGCATATGAAATACCAATAATCATAAGAGGTGTTGTTTGAATATTGTAAGAGAGCTGAAAGACTGAAATAGAACCGGCGACAAGCATAGAAGCTATAGCGCTCATTGAAATAAAAATTATATTAGTGATAGATAACCCAAGTGTTCTAGGAAAAGATTGTTTTATAACCTGAGCTATCATTTTCCAATCAATTTTTCTTGTAAGGGTTGGAAAACGACTAACAGAAAGTAAAGATGGTAATTGTATTAATGCATGGAATAAGGCCCCTATAATAACCCCAAGAATAACTCCTAGAATACCAAGCCTTGGGTATAAGAACAAAATACCAATAACTATACCTATGTTGTAAAGAAGCGGAGCAATAGCAAAAGAAAGGAACTTTTGTTTTACTTGAGTAAAAGCACTAAATAAACTTGATAGACCAAAAAGAAACGGAGACAAAAGCATTATGCGTGTGTATAAAATTAGATTTGAATTTTGTTCAATAGAAAATCCAGGCGAAACCATTTTTGAAATAAATGGCATAAAGATAAAAGCTATAGTCGATACAATAACCATACCTAAAAGATAAACAGTTATTAAAGAGTCAGAAAATTTCTTTGTTTGACTATCATCATTTTTCTTTATGTTAGCAGTGATAAAAGGAATCAAAACTGTAACAGAAAATAGTGAAGCTATAGCATTATAGATAAAATCCGGAGTTCTAAAGGCGGCGTAATAAACGTCAAGTGATGCTGAAGGCCCTATAGTTGAAGCTAAAAACCTATCTCTAAACAAACCTATAAGCTGAGAAAGTACAGAAAAAACAGCAAGAACCAGGGCCGCCTGGTTCATACTTGTTATATCTTTATTTAGTAACTTTATTAGCTTAGATACCATTTTAAAATCATTAGTTCTTTTTTGTTGTGGTTTTTGTATCAGGCTCTTCTTCTGCTGGTGGAACAACAGCTTTGCCATCTTCTATTCTTTTTATTTGATCATCTACACCTGTGATACTTGGGAATAACTGCTTAAATTGTTTTAAGACTTCTATAGCTTTTGACCTTTCTCCTGAAAGTTCGAGAGTAGAAACATAAGAAAGATAATTATTAGGATTTCTAGGATTTATTGATTGCGCCCTACTGAATGCTTCAAGTGCCGCTGAATAACTCTTTGATTGATTATAAAGATTACCCAAAAGAATAAAACCTTGTTCATCGTTTGGAGCTAAAGCTGTATAAGTCAATAATTCTTCTTTTAGCCCTTGAGTATTACCCTGGTTTTGTTTTATTTGACCTCTGAATATATAGGCATCTAAATAATCAGTTTTCAAAGAAATTGCCTTTTCTATTTGTTCAAAAGCTAAAGAAGTATCTTTACCTATAAAAGCAATCTTTGCATTATTTAAGAAATATGCAGGATTAACAGGATTTCTTTTAAGAGCTTCTTCTCCTGCAGTCTTTGCATTTTTTAATGCCTCGTTGTTTTCTTCTCCTGTAGATATAAGTTGATATACCTGACTCAAAATTAACCAATTTGTTGCACTTCGGCGATTTCTTGAAATCGCTGACTGAGCACTTTGCTCAGCTTGAGTAAATAATCCTTGCAATCTTGTCTTGTCTGGGTTTTCTGTTTGTGCAAGTTTTGTAAATTCATTTGTATAAAGCGTTGTTCTTGCTCTCCAGTATTCGTCGTTTGAAGAAAGAGATATGGCCTTATTGATATATCTTTCGGCTGAAACTATGTCAGTAGAAGCTATAGCCTTGTTATAAAAGACAATACTTGCAAATCTACTACCTGTAAAATAAACAGCTGAGAAAGAGCCCATAGTAGCAATTGCTAGAGAAAGTATAGCGAAAAAACTAATTCTAGGATCCTTAAGGTATTCCAAAGAAATAACCTCTGTCTTACCAACCAAAGAAGATACTCCAAACAAAAGTCCTATATAAATAAAACCACTTACTATCAACACCAATCCTGGTGCTCCGAAAATAAACAATAAGATAACAGCTATTGTCATTAATAGCGATGAAACAGCTATAAATCTTGAGAACCTATCAGGGAACTGATAATTAAAGAGTCTAAAAGCATGAACCAAAACTAAAATCAAAACTATGATAAAAGCCAAAGTAGGTAAAATACCATTTGTAGTAAGGACTGACTGAAGATAGTTAAAACCAGTTTCAAATGGGGTATTCCAGAACATTGTTTGATTTATCTGTGCTGGATGATAAAGGTTCCAAGCATCACTATAAGTACCTGCGCCGGGACCAAAAACAGGGTCCCTATAGAGGGCTTGCCTCATAACGGATGTTGTTGTTTCAAAAGAAGGTCTTATGTTCGTAAAAGAAATTCCTGCTGATTGAGATATTGCTGCGCCTATTGAACCACTACTCAAAAAGAAGAACAGTCCAACGAGTAAAGATACGAGAGAAGATATTGGGAAAGACTGTTTCTCTGAAGGATTATTATTCTCTTCAGGTTGGTTAAGTTTTGCAAAGATAGACCTCTCCACAGAGGACTTATAAACAAAAACTAATAATGAAGACACCATTGCTATTATCCAAGCTGCTTTAAAATTAAGAAATACTAAACACAATAAACTTAATACCACAGCAATCAAAGAGACTTTTTTAAAGAAACCTCTAGGTAGCAATACTTCATACATCAAAAGTCCTAGAATAAATGTAAACGTTACAAAGTAAGTAAAATCAACCCAAGAACCAACCAAAGTACCCTGATTTGCTACATGAGATAGATTTTTTGAAACAAAAGGAATATTTTGTGATACATAAAGAATCACCTGCAACAATACAGTAAGTACAGAAGCTGTGAAGGATACTAAGAATATCTTAACAAGACGTCTTTGATCGCGAGCAAAAGTCGCAACCATAAAAACAAGGAGAGATAACATCAAGGTTGTCGCAAAGGAATCAATAACAAAACCTTTACCCCACAGAGAAACGGCAACATCTGTAGAAGTAAGAGCACTAACTAAAGAGAGGATAACCCAAGCACCAAGAGCCAGAAAAACTTTTGTTTTTGGAATCTTGAGAGACCCTTCAATAAATTGAGATACTAACCAGAAAGAAAAGGCTAATAAAACTCCTAGATAAAAAATAAATCCTTTAACCATTCCAAAACCACCGGCTGATGCTGGCAAGAAAAACAAAGGAAGAAGTGCACACAAACTAGTGATAATAATAAACGAAATATTGCTAAATTTTGACGCCATTTTTTGATACATGTTTAATAGTATAGCGCGTTTATCTATGCTAAAAAAGGGGGCTTAAGAAACTACAATGTTAACAATTCTGCCTGGAACAACTATTATTTTTTCTATTTTTTTATCTTTTGTGTATTCTTGTATTTTTGGCACCAACAAAGCAGCGGCTTCTATATCTTCTTTTGTGCCAGTTCTATTTATAGAAATCTCTGCTCTAACTTTTCCATTTACTTGAATAGCTATTGTGAGTTCTTCATCAACAACTTTATTTGAATCATACTTAGGCCAACTTGATAAGTGGATGCTTCCCTCTTCTCCCAACTCTTGCCAAAGCTCTTCTGTAATATGCGGAGCAAATGGAGCAAGAAGAAGTAATAAATTTTTATAGTCAAAAATACTTATTTCTTTTTGATCATCCCAAACATTAAGAACAATCATCATCTGAGAAATCGCCGTATTATATTTATGTTCTTCTATATCCTCTGATATCTTTTTTATTGTTTTGTCTAATCCATTAGAATCTATTTGAGAGATTTTATCTTTTGCTTTCCAAACACGCTCAAGGAATCTTCTTACTCCCACAACACCGTTTGGGTCCCAAGGATAGTTTGCTGTTATTCCATAAGGACCCATAAATGCCAAATACATTCGTACAGTATCAGTACCAAGACGATCAACTATTTCGTCAGGATTAATAACATTACCTTTTGACTTACTCATTTTTTCGCCATCAGGGCCGAGAATAAGACCTCTATTACGTCTTACTTTATAAGCTTCAATATCTTTTACAAGACCTATATCATAGAGAGCTTTTGTCCAAAAACGACTATATAAGAGGTGCATTGTTGTATGTTCAGCTCCACCCATATACAAATCTATAGGCATCCATGCATCCATTTTTTTTGCCTCAGCAAAAACATCAGGGTTTTGGCTGTCAGTATATCGATAAAAATACCAAGAAGAATCAACAAAGGTATCCATGGTCTCTACTTCTGGTCTCCATCCTTTTCCAAAAAGTTTTTCAGTGCGATCAAAAAGCTCTTTACTACGAGCAAGTGGCGCAGTTCCATCTGGAGTATGATCAACATCTTCTGGAAGAAGCCATGGTAAATGTTCATCCGGCACAGGATGAGCCTTGCCTTCAGTATCATAAACTATAGGTATAGGGCAGCCCCAATATCTTTGTCTTGAAATACCCCAATCACGAAGTCGATATGTACTTATAAGGCGACCATTAACTTTTTTTGTAATTTCAAATTTATCAACAAGAGGGCGGTCTACTATTGGCAAATCATAAACTTTTGCAAATTCATTATCTCTTTCATCATGTTGCGGTACTGCCATCACGGCTCCTGTCCCATATCCAGCGAGTACATAGTCTGCTATCCATATCGGAACCTCTTCGCCATTTGCGGGGTTTATCACTTTTATCCCTTTGACTTCCACTCCTGTCTTTTCTTTTGATTGCTGTCTATCGAGCTCAGATTTCTTTTTTGTTTTAGAGATATAACTTTGAACCTCCTCTTTGTTTTCAATAAAAGAAGCTAGCTCTTTAACAAGAATATTTTCAGGAGCAAGAACTACATACGTCACCCCAAATAAAGTATCTGCGCGTGTTGTAAAAACTGTTATCTTTTTATCAGTTTCTTTTATTTGAAAATCAATCTCACTTCCTTCACTTCGGCCAATCCAGTTTTTTTGTGCTTCTTTAATAGAGTGTGGCCATTCTAAGGTTTCTAAATCATCAATAAGCCTATCCGCATATTTAGTAATACGAATCATCCACTGATCTTGGTCTCTTTGCTCAACTTCACTCCCGCAACGCTCACACTTACCATCTGTTACTTGTTCATTTGCCAAAATAGTTTGATCTTTTGGGCACCAATTTACTTTGGTATTTGCTCGATAAACAAGATCATGTTTAAGAAATTGATTAAACATCCACTGTGTCCATTTATAATACTCTGGACTACAAGTCACCACTTCGCGAGACCAATCAAACATCGCTCCCATACTACGAAGCTGTGAGCGCATTACATCCATCTGTCGATCAGTCCACTCTTTAGGATCACCACCATTTTTAATCGCAGCGTTTTCTGCTGGAAGACCGAAGGCATCAAAACCCATAGGATAAAGAACATTGAAGCCCTGCATTCTTTTATATCGAGCATAAATATCAGGCACTGAATATGCATACCAGTGTCCTACATGAAGATTGCCAGATGGATAACTAAACTCTACAAGAGTATAAAAATTATCTTTTCCTTCTACCTTGTCCGGTGTTTTATATAGATTCTCTTCTTCCCATTTTTTCTGCCATTTTTGTTCAATAGCTTTGTGGTCGTATTTTTTACCCTCAGGAGTAATCATGATTTTGTCATTTTACTCCAAAAATCAGTTTTTTTCTAGTTTTTTAATGTTTTAGGAAATGGAGGATACAAGTCTTCGTCTATAGTTCTTTCAAAACAAGTTCGTCCTTCTTCATGGTCCCAAGAATCATTTAAGCCACCAGGATACGGTGCTGAAGATACAGCAATATCTTTAGCGGGCATAACTCCATAACCACCGTAGTTTTCTACCCAACCTTTTGGTATTGGAAGTGTGAATGTTGCACAAAGTTCAAAAGTTTTTGCAGACATTGCTTTATATTCATAAGAATTACCTTTTTCAAATTCAGGATCTTGAGGAACCATATAGCTTGATATTGGGTTTTTTAATTCATCTAGTGATTTTGGTAGAGCTTCTTTTTGTTGCCAGAAAGATATCACTTGGTATTGAATAGACTGCAAATCTTCTATTCTTCTTTGGTCTAATCTAAGATTTCTTTGCTCTTTAGGGCTCCCCATAACAGAGAAAGCATAGACTATAACTAAAATAGCTAGAATTGAAGAAAGAACTCCAAAAAAGATATTTTTATTTTTAGGCATTAATGGCACCTTTATTCCAAGTGCAGACAAATAATAAACACCTACTATTTTAGCAACAACAAGCACGCTTAAAACCTTAAAGATAAATCTATTTGTTATTTCTCCAGAAACAAAATAACGAACTAGGGTAATCAAATCTATAACAACAGCCAGGCTCGCCAAAAAAACTATTAGGTATATAAGCCATTTTTTAAGTATTTGATCACTATGACCAAGATCTTTTTCTGTAGCTTTATTCCAAAAATAAGAAATAATTAAAAATACTGGGAAGAAAATTATCAAAATAGCCAAAGAAGTACGCATACTTTCAAAACTATAAGAAGTATATCCGTACTGATAAACAGCGTTTAGGGCATCTGGAAACTTTTTATCTAGTGTCGCAAAAATTAAATTTAAAAATGAAGTTACGCTAGCAATAAGAGAAACTAGTAATCCGATTGATAAAAAGAATAACTTAGGTGAAAGCTTTTTTGTTGGTTCCATGTTGGTATTATACTCTAATTGCTCCTTCTTTTATCAAAAGAGCTCTTTTTGCTTTTTCTCCGCCTCTATTATAAGAACCTATTTTACCATCAGAGCGTATAACTCTATGGCAAGGCACTGTATTATCGAAATTTTGAGCCATAATAGTGCCCACTGCTCGCCCTGCTCCTGGGCTTCCGGCTAGCTTAGCAACCCCTCCGTAGGTCATAATTGAGCCTTTGGGGATGTTTCTTACTATCTCTTTAACCCTCTCTGAAAAGCTCTTTTTCATAGAATCATTATACAACACTTGCAAAATACACCTTTTGTATTAGAATTGTTTTGTTATGGAAATAATAGCTTAATATTATTGAAATAAATATACGGGCCCTTAGTTGTTTTGGTAGATACAGAACTAAGCAATATGGGTCAAATAAAGTTTTGTTATAATAAATATACGGGCCCTTAGCTCAGCTGGTAGAGCAGTACTTTTGCAAAGTAAAGGTCAGGAGTTCAAATCTCCTAGGGTCCACAAAGAACAAAAAAACCTCAGTTACCTGAGGTTTTTTTAAGAGATGAGTTTTTTATTTATTTTAAAGATCAATACGAGGTCCTCCACCGTGTCCGCCGCCAACCAACATCAATAAATCTTGGTGCTTGTCAGCAAATGCTTTGCTAGCAGTTTGTGCTTGCATGTGTAGAGCATGAACATTTACAAGTTCATCAAAGGTCGCTTGATCTACTTTTCCTGCAACTGGAGTACTAGAGATTGCTGCTGTAAAAGCAGCGAAGTCTTTTGCTTCAATTGCACTTCGGATAGCTGTCATTGCTTTGAGCTGCACCTCTGTAGGCTTTGGTCTATTTTTAAAACCTCGCTCTAGACCATTAGCTTTTGCAAGTGCATCTGCCTCAGTGTCTTTGCCTGCTTCACGCAGAGTTTTAATTTGTGACAAAATTTGTTTTTGCGCGTCAGTTAATTGAGCGCGCATTGAGATTTTCTCTGTAGGAGTACTAGCGGCAGAAGCTGTATAAACACCTCCTCCGATAATAGCTGCGATGGCGAGTGCGCCAATAATTTTTTTCATAGTTTTATATAAGTAATATTAATTTGTAATCAGAAGTTCTTTATATCTCATATAAGGTCGTACGTCCTTACATTCATTAATACGTTCCTCTACAAATTTTCTTTCAAAAGTTTTTATTGGTTTTTCTGAATTAGGAATTTTTCTTCTTGGGCCACCAGGAAAATCCCAAGGAATCAAAGCGCAAGCAGTGAAAATTTCTTCTTCTTTTAAATAAGGCACGCCTATCACTCGAACTTGTATACCTTTTTCCAATAAATTGCGACTAGTAATATCTAGTTCAACAGTAGATATAAGTTTCTGTTCCCCTGAAAACATTGTAATCAAAAGTTCTTCTTTTGCCTCATCAAAATCCTCAATAACCCCAGCTATTAGGCCTCTTTGATTATCATTCCATCTTTGCTCTTCTAAAGACATAATAGGCATACCAAAAGGCAATGGTCCTCTTATTTGGTCTATATTTTTGGCCACACCAAGAGCATACAGCGCTGTACCGCCCAACAAACTCGCTAATATACTAGCAATAGCAACTAGATAAAAAGAAAAACGATAGCCTGTATTAGTATGTCTAATATTGTAATAACCAAGTGCAACCATAACACCAAAAGAGGCTAACCAAAATAATGGCAAAATATCCAAAAAGAATTTAAAGAAAGAATCATGGGTAATACTATGATATTTCCAACCTGAATTTTGAAATACGAAAATACTTGCTGCTATAGCGCAAGATCCCGCCACAACAGAAAGTGCCCAAAGGGCCCAAAAGCTATTGTTTTTCAAAACAAAATGCCAACGAGCAATAGGAACGACTTTTTCCTCGTCTATCTTTTTTATTATTTTTTCTGTTAGATTGTTTTTTTCTTGTTCCATGTTATTTACTTTATTTCGTTTGTAAAAGCTTTTTTAATTCTTTTTTACCTCTATGTATCAATGTTGCGACTGATCCTTCTGGTATCTGCAAAATATCTGATATTTGCCGATAATCCTTGTCTTCTGTATACCTCAGCAACAAGACATCTCTATATTTTCTATCCAAGGACTGTAGGGCTGTGTTTAATTTTGAAATATCTATAGAAATATCAAACTTGTCCTCCTCGCTCAAATCATCTGACTGTATTGAAATAAAAAATTGTTCAGACTCTTCTTCAAGTGGCGCCTCCGGTCGCCGTTTTTTTGCACGAAAAAAATCATAAGTCTCATTGTGGGCTATTCTATATATCCAAGAAGAAAATGAAAAAGACTTATCAAAACTTTGTAAATATCTATAAACCTTTATAAAAACATTTTGCAAAATATCTTCAATATCTCTCAAATCTCTAACACCTAAGCGCCTTACATATCTATGGAGAGGATCCTCATACCTAGAAATAATAGCCGAAAAAGCGTTCTTATCAGAAAGAACAGTTGACACCAAATCTATATCAGAGAGGCTCTCATAAGCAATATCCATATAATCTCTTACTATTATATACGTCCAAATACAAAAATCCTTTCAAATCCCTTATGGCAACTTCACACTTTTCGCTACTTTTTCTAAAATACTTACAATTAAACCTTTATCAAACTCACTTATTCCTTGATCGGGAGAATAGACCCCTATATTTGTAGAGTGAATTACATAAGAGATATTAAAACAAATATTGTTTTGAACAGTTCTATAACTAGTGGTCTCATAGAAGTTTCCGGCACCAGCATCTCCGAGCATAGTTTTTAAGAATGAAATTCCATTTATTTCAACAAAACCAGACGACACTTCCCCATTTGTTACCAAATAACAACTATCAACATCTTGTTTATTACTAGACTTTAGAACAGAAAATTTTGCTTCACTAAAATTTGTTTTTGGTTGAAAAGACTTTGGGATTATCAAAGTATTTTCAGCAGAAATACTAAACTCTTTTGGATAGACAAAACTAATACCACTAGAAGCGTCAACAAAATTCAAATTTGTAGTATCAACAACAACATCAACTTTTTTAGGATTATTTATAAAAAGATAAACACCGAAAATAACAGCCAAAACAGTAAGAACCCAAGTAAAAATAATGTATGATTTATTCATACTCACAGTGTATACCTATCCACAACTAAAGCTATGAAAGCAATAAAAGTATCTTGGCGAGCTTGAGCTCATCAAAGCTATATTTTTCTCCTAGAGCTTTCCAAGCCGGAGAGAGTTTATCACTACCCTTTTTATCAAAAGCCTTGATTATCTCAGGTAGTCCGTCAATAAGAGACTGCGGACATAGTCCATATACTTGATCATAAGAGAGCATATCTTTTGCTTGCAAAGAAACTAAATGGTCGACAATAGTAGTCTCAGTCAAATCTCTGGCTTTTGCTATTTCTGAAATAGACAGACCCTCTTGAATAAGAGATAGAGTTTTCTCGGCTGTAGTTTGTTTTGGAATAACTTTGTTTTTCTCAAGTGATCCACCAAAGGCTTTGAGCATGTTTTTATGCATCACTTCCAAATCTTTCTGGTCTAAGGCTTCAAAAGAACCTTCTGCGTCAAGAGATGCATCACGAAAAATTCTATCTGTTATCAAAACTTCTGGATGCACTTCTAAAGCTCTTTGGTTATAGCCACGCAAAGTAATACCAGCAAAACTTCGCACACGAGAAAGGGCAACATAGCCTTGTCCATATTCAAAAACGTCAGAGAGGTCCATACTAGCAGCATCCAAACTCATACCCTGACTTTTGTGTACTGTGATAGCCCAAGCAAGTCGTAGTGGTATTTGAGAGATACGAGCTTTGACCTTGCCGTCTTCTTCTACAACCCATTCCATATGAGGCAAAGTTATTTTCCTACCATCATTTGTCTCAATTATTGGGTACCTTGTACCTCTTTCAAAATCTATAACTCGACCCAGTGTTCCATTAGCAAAACCAGCTTGAGGGTTGTTCTTGGTGCACATCACGACTGCATCTTTTTTGAGTCTCAAAACTTCTGGTGAAAGACATCCTTTCTTGAGTCCTTCTACCAAAGAAGCGGAGCCCTTGGTATCCATAGTGTACAGTTCTTCTTTTCCTGGAAGAGACATGAGCTTTTCATCGTTGAGCTGATCAACTGCAATATTTTTTGTAAAAAGTTGTGTGACACTATCTGAGACTTTTTTATTATTACGAGTTCGAGATTGCAATTCTTCATGATGAAAATCTTCCAAACTATTACTTCTAATAGCTGAAAGAAGAGACAGTAATGATGCATCTGCTTGTCTGTGCTGTTCTGTAAGATAACAAGTGATGAGCTTCAAACTTTTCCAAGAAGGACTTTGATAAGCAAATTGGTTTACACTACCGAGCTTATTTATCGGCGGAAGTTGAAAAAAGTCTCCAACAAGTATTACTTGTAATCCACCAAATGGTTCTGGGTTGCCACGAATAGTACGGCACACAACATCAACCATCGATAGCGTTTGCGCACTTAGCATAGATACTTCATCTATTATCAAAACCTTGGCATTGTTTATACGACGCACAAGATATTCTTTTGTAGAGAGAGCATCCAGATCATAAGCATTCAAACTATTTTTGATACCCAAGCCACTCCAAGCATGAATGGTCATACCATGAAGATGTGTCGCTGCTATACCAGTTGAAGCAGTGATAGCTGGCTCTATAGCATGTTCACGAAGATATGAGATATAAGTCCTAATAGTATGAGTTTTCCCAGAGCCCGGTTCTCCCGTCAAAAAAACATTTGCTCCTGTTTTTAAAATAGTCAAAGCCTGCCCTTGGGTCATAAGTTAAAGTATTATACCAGAGACAAAAAAGCCTCTCATTTCTGAGAGGCTTTAAATATTTACCATTCTAAAAATTCAACCCCGTAAACCTCATAAGAGACTCCTTTATCACTGGTTCGTAGTACCATCAACTGGTTTACTACAACACTTAGCGGTAGAACCATCTTACGTAGTCCATACCTTAAAGAAGAGATCTTTTCTACAGCCTGTTCATTGTAACCACCGTACAAGAAAACTTTTTTTTCCTGCGCATCAGCAAATCTAATTTTTGACTTGCTGTAAGGCTCTTTATTGTATACATGAAGAAATTGAATTGGTTGAGATTTTTTTTCGAGCTCGTTTAAAATATTCAGAGCTTCTTCTTTTGAAATATTTTTAAGTTCATCTTTTTTAAGGTACAGACGAAACTTCATTGTTAACATCAAAAGAAGATAGTTTGCTATTTTTTTCATTTTTTATTTTTTAGACGTTACCGCAACTCCCAAAAAGAAGTTATGGAAACGTCTAAAACCTTTCAAAGAACTATACTTATATAATAGCATAAATATGCTATTTAGTCAATATCAATTTCTCCGCTCTAGATAAGCTTTTTATAGCCATTTCCCTCTTTAGAGCCTCACCTTTTGTCTCAAATACCTCAGAGTATCGAAGTGCTACTGGAATGCGCCCACGAGTGTATTTTGCCCCTTTGCCAGCATTGTGCACACTGACACGCTTATCTATATCATTTGTCGATCCGACATAGAGTGTACCGTCCCGACATTCAAGTATATATACGTAGTACATATTAACTGGCTCGCAATTCTTCTACTATTTCTTCCAAGTCTTTCGCTCGCTCTTTGATACTTTGGTGTTTGATAAGCCAAAAAACTTTTGATTTAAATTCATTGATAAATTCATAATCGTGAGTTACGAGTAGTATTGTACTTTTTGAATTATTACAAGCGTCGAGCAATATCTGCCATGTTACTTCATCTAAATGGTTTGTTGGCTCATCGAGAATTATAAAGTCCGGGTTTGTACCAAAGACAAGGGCAAATCTTATGCGCATTCTCTCTCCTCCAGAGAGCATAGATATAGGCGTATCCATTTTGTCACTATCAAACTTCATGGCTCCAAGTGCCGCTCTACCTTTCTCATCTATCACTCGCAATTTTTCAGTGACTACTTGAAGAGGAGTTTTACTTCCATCGAACTCTGCGTGTTGATCAAAATAACTAGTCTTCAAATCTGGTGCCCAAGATACAGACCCTTTAGAAAGTGGCATGTTGCCAGTGAGGCATTTCAAAAATGTAGACTTACCAGAACCATTTCGCCCAAGTAAAACTATATGAGTACCAGTGCGAATTTCAAGATCAATATTTTTAAATATTTCTCCTTTGGCTTTTTCATATTTGAAACTTGCATCTTCTACGCGACATAAAAGTTTGCCTCCATGAAAATCAGCGCCTGTCTTAGCTAGTCGAATCTTGGTACGAGTATCATCAGCCCGAGGAGCTTCTTTTTGTTTTTCTTTTAGTTCTGCGAGTTCTGCTTTCGCTTTTTGGTATGTAGAAGTTTCTTTACCTCTGAAAGCTTTTTGTTCCAAAATAGGCATCATGGCTTTAAGTTGTGAGATTCTACGAGCGTCTTTATCAAACTCTCTTTGCATACCAGCAATACGAGTAAGTCTGTTGTCTATATAATCTTGATAGCCACCTTCTGAAATATAAACCTTTTTATTTGTTACTTCCGCTACCTTTGTAGCCACAGCGTCCACCATGAGCCGATCGTGGGATACAAAGAGTACTCCACCTCGATAATCAGCTAAGAGCTTCGTGAGCTCTAGACGGCTAACAATGTCCAAATGGTTCTCTGGTTCGTCTAGCAATAAGAAGTCTGGAGCAACAGCTAGCCCAACACTAATAGCCAAAATCTTTTGTTGCCCACCAGAGAGAAACTTACAATTTTTTTCCAGATTTTTCTCTAAGTTATATCCAAGAATAAGTCCTGAAGAAAATACTTTTTTGAAAAGAGTAACACTCGCATACTTCTTTATATATTCTTCTATTGTGAGTTCTGCGTCTTCAGCACTAAACTCTTGAGTTACATAATGAGTACGGATATGGCCAGTCTTCTCTACTGTACCTGAGCTAGGGTCAAGAGACCCAGAGATTATTTTCAAAAGAGTACTCTTGCCAGTACCGTTGTCTCCTACGATACAAATACGCTCATCAACAGTAAATTTGAAAGACACGCCTTCGAGGAGACTTTTTTCAAAAAAAGATTGGGATATGTTTTTTAGTGAGATTGTTTTTATCACAAGCTAAATAGATATAGCATTTTTATAGCTTTCAGACAAAATTATAATTTTCGACTATCGTATGCCCAGTGTAGAAGTGCTTGCCTTTGTCTTGGTCGACAAAAAGTATCTCCGATACTACACGCACCCTGCAACCATCTGATATGTCTGCGCATTAGAAACCATCTTTTGATTTGCCTTGCGTCTTCACCTGGAATACGACGCCCCATATAATACCGACAATACCACTGAAACCAGCCTCTGGGGTCTTCTTCATATATCCAACCTTTTTCTCGCCATACTTTCAAAGATTGGCTAGCGTCTACTCCAAAATAGTTTATTTTTTTATTTTTCTTCTCAGGCGAAAGCTTGGCTCTAGTAAACCAATCTTTAGGAAATTCTTTCTGACAATCTGTCATATATTTACCACCGAAAACTCCGAGAGAAAGCATTTGTTTTGGAGTAAGTTGTGGTTTGAACATAGGGTCAAAGTTTTTGCCCATAGGTTCACTCAGCGTATAGCGATACCCTTTTTGCATTTTGTCATTTACTAAAACTTTCATATTTTATTCCCCTTTTACTTCAGTTCTGTAAACAGAAGACAATGCATATAAGAAACTAATAGCGAGAGGGCCAATTAATATTCCAATAGGACCCATAAGAGCTAGACCACCTAAAACAGAGAAAAGAACAATGAGTGGATGTATTGCTATTTTTCTGCCAACAATATAAGGATTCAAGAAGTTGTCTACTGAACCGACAAGGGCCGCAGACCAAAGAGCAAATCCTATACCTGCACCAGTGTCACCAGAGATAAAGAGGAAGAGCGTTACAGGTACAGCCACAAGTGCTGTTCCAACTGTTGGCACAAGAGAAGCAATAGCAGCCAAAAGACCCAAAATAGCAGCATTTGGTACCTGGAAAATAGCGAGACCTAAGCCCATAAGTAAGCCTTGAACTATAGCAATAAGGAGATAACCCTTGATTATGCCGTTTACTGCTAGAGCTAACTTAGAGATTATTCTCTCTCCGCTTTCATCTGATAAAGGAGAAAAGTGAACTATCATTTTCTTCCAATTAATTCCGTCTTTGAAGAAATAAAACATACTAAGAGCAACCAAGAACAAAGAAAAGAGTGTAGAGAGTGTAGCAGTAAATATAGAACCAATACTTGAAGTAAACTGCGCTGTTACAGCAGTGATACTATCTTTTAGATTGATAGATCCTCCAGGGAAAATATTTTCAATAGAGCGATTGAACACCCGAGTAATATTATCGAAGCCTCCATGATCTATAACCCAACTATACAAACCTTGTGACTGCTTGAATACCAAAGTTCCTACAATAAAAAGAGGTATACAAAGTACTATCAAAAACAAAATCACTGTTAAAAGAGATGATACCCAGGGTACTTTGATTAGATTTTTTATTCTACTGTATACAGGGAAAAGAACGGCGGAAAGAGCAAGAGATAATATCAAAACCTTGGCAAAAGGCCACAATATCAAAACAGTTAAACCAGCTCCTAAAATAAATAATAGAAAGTAAAAGTATTTTCTTATAGCTTGATCATGCATTTTACTATTTTATCACAACCTCTCCTTCTGTGTGAGATATAGAATATTCATCAGATCCAAAAAATGCTACAGATAACAGAGCAAACATAAGGCCAATATCACGTATTCCTATAGGACTGAGTCCTACATCAGCAATGATTGCGAACATGTGCAAAAACAATAAAGAGGCTACGAATCTTGTCCAAATACCAAAAGCAAGCAAACTAGCAAAGAAAACCTCAAAAATACCGTTGAAAATAACAAATGTTTCAGCAGAAATACCTGTTAACTTTGTTATACCCTCTGGAATAAATGATACCCAAGCACTTTGATCAAAGAGCTGAGTTAAACCGAACCAAAGAAATACAAAAGAAAGCCCTACACGAATTATAACTGGGGCGTATTTTTGTTTATTCATATTATTTGAGAGTACCTATCTTAAATCCTGCTAATTCATTCGCTGGACGTCTCTCTCCACTATGCTGATCTATGAAAGCACTACTTGCATCCACTCCACACATACCAACTATTGAACCAGAACCTCCTGGGTGCTTTGAAATCCAAGAAGTTACATCATATACAGCCCCATCAACCACAGTCCAACAATCGCTCTGAGACTTGTGTATAGCAACTTCTGCTATAGTAAAAGTATCGTTTGAAACTGAAGGGTTGTTTGTAGGGACAGATGGAGCTGGTTTGTTTTTGGAACTTTGTTGACTAATAACAATAATAAGAGCAATTACTATAACTAGCACTCCAATAATAACTGGTGTTTTTTTGTTTGTATTCATGATTTCGTAGTATACTACAAAACATATTTCATTAAATATTAAAAAACAAATTATATGGGAAAAAGAGTTACATCACTAAGAGGCGGGGTAAAATCAAAGAGATCACACAAGACAAAAAAGCGTCTCGAAATAAAGCACGCAATGCTTACAGCAAAAGCTACAAAGAAAGTAGCTAGTAAAAAGAAAAAAGCAGTAAAGAAAGTAGCTAAAAAATAAATAAAAAACCTCTGCAATATGCAGAGGTTTTTTATTTATTTTGAACTATCTCTGTAAAACCTATCAATCAAATAAAGCGATGCCTTAGCAATAGATTCAGATCTAAAGAAAGCAAGCCCATGATTACTTGTTTTCTCTGGGATTATCATTTTTACATAAGGACTTTTAGTAAAAACATTTTCCTTAAGATATTTTTCTCTAGAATTGAAAGATTCTTCTTGTTCCAAATCATAGTTTGAAAGTATCTTATTTGGATTTGAAACAGTATCCTCTGCCCCATTAAGCAAAACAACAGGAACATTTAATTCTCCTAATCTTGAGTTAAAATCTGAACTTTCTTTTATGACCCTTTTAATTTCTCCAACATGTTTTGGGTTTGAAATTGTTTTTTTAATCATATTAGTACCAACATCAGCAGCAACACGAAACCATTGCGCAAAATTATTAGAAGTATTCTTATTTTTCAGTAAAGATTTTGGAGTGCGAACAAAAGAATCCTTCATAAGATTACCTAGCATATGACGAGGCTTCTCTTCATAAAGACCTGTTGAGGCTAAAAGAATAAGTCCTTTTATATTGATATCCTTTTCATTCTGAAGAACAGATACAAGATTTATCCCCCTATCTCCACCAATTGAATATCCTACGATAGTAACATCTTTAATTCCAGATTCTTTTATGTAACTTGCTATAGCAAGAGCTTCTTCATAAAACAAGTCTAGGTCTTCTTTATTTTGAGAAGAGTTAATTTTTGATTCAACTCCAATAGCAAGAGTTTTATTATTAGATGCATTAGCAAACTCTTTACTAATTTCAATAGTTGTTGGATCTTCTGAACCTGCTTCTAGTCCTGGCAAGAAAACAACGGTACTGTTAGTACTATTTTCTTTTTTATCATCTGGTGAAATTTCTTTTGTAGAAACCTTAACAGAAACACCTGATTCTAAATCGTAAGTTTTTTCTAAAAAACTATTAGATTTTTCTGGATAAGAGAAAGGGTTCTCAATTGACATAAATAAACTATATAACAAAAACTACTATTTGACAAAATGCAGTTTACTTGTAATATCAAGAAAACTGTTACCAATGAGAAATTTGATTATTATCCGCCATTTAAAATGTGGCCCCGATGGCTTTGAACTGCCTGAAGCCTTAAAAGATTTTCAAGAGCTACTTAGCTCTGTATTGAAACCTGAAAGTATTGGAGAATGCATAGTACTGTCCTCTCCCGCCCTTAGAGCCAGTCGCACAGCTGGGCATTTTGCAAAACATATCGGAAATGGAACATTTGTGATGAGTGCAAAATGTTTAGATCAAAAAGAAAACCCTGAGATCTCTGATCTCGAAGAGATTTTCTGCCTGGTTGAACAAAACATTCGCGACAACATTGATACTGTGACGATAGTCACCCATCGTGAATATACTGACCGCCTCTTAGACTATCTAACAGATCGTTTGTATGGAAAAGAACTGAGAAAGAGTTGTAATTTAGGAAATTACCTTTCTCATGGCCAAATGATCGTTTACTGTGTCGAAAATGACACTGAACAACTCTATGGTCCTAGAAAAGAATAAGTTGTCTGTGATTAAAGATAGGGCCCGTTTAAACGGGTTTTTTTATTTTGTTTTAAAAAAATTGACAAAACGCAGTTTACTTGTAATATCAAGAAAAAAGTTAACATGAGAAAAGTATTTATTTGGGCATCTTTAATAGTCTTAATGTGTACTATTATTGCTCCTTCTGTACTTAAGAAGATCATTCCTAACAAAATAGTAGACCGGAATACACCAAACGGCTGGTCAGAAATAATTGATGAAGATGGTGACGGTATTGCCGATGTCACCCTTATTCCAATGGGACGTGGACACTCAAGAGTCAAACCAACCGCCGAAGACCAGGTGTATTTCAAAAATCATTAAAATTAAAAGGAGCTACGGCTCTTTTTTTATTTTAATAAATATCTATAGTACTAAATAGATTTTGCCAGAGTAACGATAAGTAATATTCCTACACTATTGAGTAAAAATGATATCAAAAGAAACTGCCAGTTTTTAAGCTTTGAGATCCCCATAAGTCCTACCCCTATTTCATCTGGGAAAGGTGAAGCGATAATTATAGCCCCTAAAACTGGCGCCAACCATCCAAAATATGGGGTCCCGAGCAGGTGTGTAATATGAGACCCCCCTAATTTCATAAATACAGGTTTTATCTCTTCAAAAACATTATCTTTCAAAAATCGAAAAATAATATAATCTCCTATCACCGCTCCTACTCCTGCTGAAAGTGCTATAAGTATCGGATTATATATTTGCGCAAATTTAAAAAGTACAACTCCTGCAGGAGCCACAGTAAAAGTAGAAACAAAAAACATTCCTGCAATAAAAGACCCGAAGTATCCTAGCTTGGAAATACTCAAGACAACTTGTTGCCCTGCTGTAGTACCCGTAGCATAAAAAACAAAAACAAGAATCCCTATCAACAAAAAAGTGTTTTTAAATCTCCATGCTCTATATGTCTTTAATAATCTTTCCATTAAAACAATAATACTCAAATAAGAACATAAGTGCTAGTCAACTTTTTTTATTTGACAAAAAGAGTTTAGGTTGTAATATCAAACAAAACCTTAAGTAATGAACAACACACAAACAGAGGCAGTAAAGTACCTCATTATCCATTCAAAAGATGCCACAGAATTGGCAAAAAAGATACTGTTCTTCCTTCTCGAACAACCGGAGGCACTGAAGATATCGACCTGTATCACTGTCATAGAAGGAAGTGATGGGTTTTCAAAAAAAGATGTCTTGAATATTTACAATAGTATCCACGACATGAAGTCTTCAAATGGAACTACTCACCTCAACGAGATCATGAAGGTGGCGGGTTCAAACTTTTTATTTTTTGCACACGCAGGAGCATTTCATCCTGACGGAGAATTTAAAGAATACGACAACCTACTCTCCTACACAGTATGGCTTTCTGACAACAGGTATGATTTTAAGGCCAAGAGAAAAAGTCTCACAAAAGAAACTCTCATAGAAATAGAGCTTTCTTCACATCTCTACGAAAATGCAAACTAATACTCCTCTAAAACAAAAGCTGAATAATTTCAGCTTTTTTATTTGACAACATATTTTTATATAGTAATGTAAAGAAAATTGTTAAAAATGAATAAAGAAAACAACACCATCTTAGAAGGGTTTTCATATTTTGATCTCCCTGAACGAAATGCAAAACCGAGACAATCAGGAATCAATGTCCTCGTAGATAGAGGTATCCCTCTTAAAACTCTCGAAAACGCACTATCGTACCACAAACACATCGATGTTCTGGAGATCGGCCCCGAAGCCCTTATTAGTAATGATTTACAAAAAAGGGTATCGCTCTGCAAGAAACTAAACATCACCCCGTTTTTGTCGGGAATAGTTTTCGAAGCATTTCTGAAAAGAGATAAGTTCGACGGCTACATGGAACTGTGCGAAAAAAACCAAATAGACACATTTATGGTAAGTGATGGATGTGTGACTATCCATCCTTCAGAAAAATGTAGCTATATCGAAAAGCTTGCAAGAATAGGTACTGTTTACAGCAAGGTTGGATCGAAAGACCCAGCATACATTATTCCTCCATATAAATGGATTGAACTGATGCGTTCAGAACTCGAATGTGGCTCAAAGTACGTGTTTGCAGAAAGTAAAGATGCTGGAAATGTGGGTATATACCGTGGATCAGGTGAGGTACGTGAAGGTCTGGTGCAAGAAATAATCACCCAAATACTTCCGGAACAAATCGTCTGGGGAGCACCACAAAAACTCCAACAGGTTTACTTTATCCAACTTCTCGGTACGAATTGTAATCTAAGCAACATTTCTCCGGAGAGAATTCTTGAGGTAGAGGCACTGCGCTTAGGATTACACGAGGAAACATTCAGTTTGTTTACCCCCGAAAAAGAGATAGATTAAGTCAAAGTCTTTTGTCATATTGTGACAAAAGACTTTTTTATTTGACAAAGAGAATTTAGCTTGTAATATAAAGACAAATTTAAATAAGTACATTTATGGCAAAGATAATGCACGCTCTTTGTACGAGTGATCCACTTTGCGGTTTCTCGAAAAAATTTGCAAAAGACTGGCCAAAAAATCATGACTGGGTTTCCTTTAGAGATATAGATGAAATAACTTGTACTGTTTGCAAGGAAAAAGCAAAAGCTTTGATTGAAAAAGAATCAAATGGAGAAAATACGACAACAAAGGAAGAACATCTAATCCATCAGAAGAAAAAGCCCGGTAAAATAAATCAAAACCTGAAAACTTAAAAAAGTTTCAGGTTTTTTTATTTTTCAAGATTTTCATCCAAGAAAGCCTTGAGAGCTTTCAAGTCTTTTGAAGAATTATCATAAAAATAACTAACGATCCCTGCTATCTGCGCACTCTCAACTGCATAACGGTTGTGTTCAAAATAAACAACGCCATCTTTATCTAATCTATATTGTTCAAGAAGCATTTTAAAATACTTTGGATTAGTTTTTTCTGGGTCATGCTTTAAGGTAAATACTTCGTATGGCATTTTATCTAGACCGAAGGTTTTAAACTGTTCATCGTCTGCACCGGTTACAATAATTTTCTTATTTGGATATGTCTCAAGAAGGTCATGCATTTCTTGAAAAATCTCTCCTTTATCAGAAACAAAACAATCTATTGCGTCAACTAAAATGGTTTTCATAATCTCTATTATAACCTATCTTAAGTTATTTAATCTTTTAGGTTAAAACTAAAAGATTAATATTGACAATATGAATAATAGATTATAATGTTTGTTTCAAGTTATCTAACCTCTGACGAACTATTTGTGCAGATAGTTAGATGTCCGTTCTTTAACTAAAAACTTTAATTTAAATGGAAAGTCTGATTCTTAGTTCATCCGACTGGAAAAAAGATTTACGACCACATTTACGGTACGCGTATCAGAAAAGTAGCTACTATTTATTTAAATCTGCAAAAGCTTTCAAATTAAATCCTTCACAACAAGAACAAAAAGTGCTACAGGTATTGTTTGCTGTCATGGTGTTTATTGATGACAAGATTGATTCATCAAGCAGTAAGGAAGATAGAAAAGAATTTCAAGATAAGGTTATCCGAAGAATTCTTTATTCCCAGACCAACAATGCTTTCCCTTTGGCTATAGATGAAATGATGACCTATCTGCTAAAAAATATCAGATCAAATAGGGATCGTATTGATTTATCTCGTACTGTACAAGCAGTGTTTACTCAATCAGAAAGGATACGTAAAGCTAGTTCTGCGAAAGAATTGTTTCAACTCACGAAAGAAGAAGGCCTTCTCACTAGTGAACTTGTACTTCTTTTTATTGAAAAAAGCACACCTGATTTTACTGCATTTGTTGAAGACCTTTCTAAGGCAGGAGATGTGATTGATACTTTGTTAGATTTCAAAAGAGACTGGAAAGCAAACATAATAAGTGTTAAGCCTACCTTTCGGAATCTTCTTGTATATTTCTTCTGTTCTCTGAAGACCTGCGGAGCCTTTCTTAAGCATTGTATTCGAAGGCCAAAATTATTTTTACTTACTGGGGTGTTCTTTTTCAATTGGGTATGTCGTATGTTTCGGCGTAAATTTTTTCCAAAGAGCTTGTAAAAATTACAGGCTCTTTTTATTTTTACTCAGTCTATTCTGAGTTTATTGAACAGAGGGAAACCCTGTTTATTGATAAATAACTATTTTAAATTACGCATCTTTTCTATGGTATCGAGTATCTCTCTCATTTTTCCAAAATAAGGATCTTTTACGCCATCTATAATATCTTCTATTGTTTCTTGGGCTTCGTCCAACAAACCAACTTCGATGAACATCTCAGCTTTTTCTATATTCCACTCAATAGTCTCTCGAACATGTTCATTTCTTTTTCCTTCTTCCTTAATACTCTCCAATTCATCATCATGTAAAAGATCTTGTCTTTGTCCAAGATATGCTATTAAAATTTCTCTAAAACGAGCATCTTCTTTTCCAGATATCTTATACATATCAAAAATCTGTCGTTTTTCAATCAACGGCTTCTCGGGTATTGGTGATTTTTCTTGTTCTGGAAATGACTCAAGCATATATTTATAATAGCGCAGAAGATCCAAGAAGAATAATGTTTTTTATTTCTAAAATATTTACTGATTGTATGGCCCTGCCTGCACAAGGAGAGTGTTAGAGATATTATTTGTGACCATCAATAATAACCACACCGCTTTCAGCAATAGCTCTATCCATTACTTTTTTCAATTTTAATTCTCCTTCATTTGAATAAAACGATGGTTGCAAAGAATAGTTATTTTCTTTTGCATATTCAAATATTTTATTTATTAATAATGATGCATATCCCCTTCCTTGATATTTTGGATCAACAGAAACAAATTTCATCCAATAGTTTTTTTCATTATTAGGGTCCTCTTCAAGTTCAGCTAAACCAACTATTTCATTTTCTAAGGATACATTAGGATATAACTTTTTTGTTTTTGAATAACTATTTGCTCCGATAATATCTTCAAGATCAAAGTATTTAAATACACCGCCTTGGTCTACAGGAAGAAACCTGTTATCTTGAGGAAAACTTTTTTTCTGATATATAAGATCAACCAATTCTTTATCTGATATTATTTTCAACTCAGGAATAACAGTTTCTTTGCGTTCAGGATTATTTAACGGAGTATTTTCCATAGAAACTAAGTATAACTTATTTGTTGGATTTGGGTCGATGTTAGAACCGCTTTATTGACAAACAAGTAATATAGTGTAATATACAAAAAAATCTAACTAATGAAAATATTTAAACGTGTTTTATTAACACTCGCGATTATATCGCTTCTCCTATTCTTGATCTTGATGTTCATTCAAATTATTAACCCCAAATTTAAGACAACATTTACCCTGCTTAGTTTTGCTCTCTATACTACATTGTTTGGTTTTTTTGGTATCTTAGAAACAAAAAATTCATTCGATAATGAAGACCGACTAGGTGAACTAGTTTTTTCTTTATCAATAGTGATAGTTATCATCGGAGCATTTGCTATAGGAGGATATGTTTTAACTGTGTTAAATGTAAAACTATAATTATTCATTAGCCGTTTAAATCGGCTAATTTTTATTTCTAAAAATTTGCTGGGAGTTTGGGACGAAGCTGGGACCGCTATTGGTTTAATACCTTAGTCCCCTGATGAAATACCATAGCCCACTTATCTCCATTAAATCTCCATATCGAACTTCTAAGTGAACAGAATTTTTCTCCATTTTTAGGATCTAGCTTTGAAGTTTTGTAAGTTACGAGCACTACATCCTCAGAAAGGTATTTTACTTCAAAATCTTCAACTGTTATTTCTAAATCAACCTGTTCTTTACTTAAAGAATCTAAAGTAAACGCTTTGTCATATTTTATTCCTGAACTTCCAAATTCAATAAAATCATCCGCGAGAAGTTCTGAGGTTTTTTCTATAGAATTCCGGATATCTTTTTTGTGGAGACTTGTTTCGAGACCAAAGAAAAGCTCTCTATCTGATTCTTTAATTTTCATAAAATGATTATAACCTATTTGCTGGCAGTGCGGGATAGTGTTGGAACCAAGATACTTGACAAGATTATATTTTAGTGTTAATTTAAAATTAAATTTCACAACAAAAAATATACGAAATGCAATTAATTAGCTTTCTTCCAAGTTTTATGGAGCAATCATTAAGTGCCATTGCTGGGCTATTACTAGTTGCAGCAAGCCTCGCTTATATAGCTTCTATTGTTAACAAAAATCATGAAAAGAGAATAAAGCCACGCCCCCTCTCATGGATCGGTTGGGCGCTCATGATGGGAATCAGTCTTACTTCTCAGGTCATTAAAAACGGGTTTGAGTGGAACCAGATAACAATCCTTACTTCAGTAATTTTCTGTGTCATCATTGCCGTCACCGCATTTGCAGTTAAAAGTTACAGCATAAAACCTATGGATTGGTGGTGTCTTATTTTAGGCATGATTTGTGTAGGTATATATCTATCTACAAAAAATGCCCTCGTAACCACCATCTTCGGAATTATTGCGGATTTTATTGTTGCAATCCCAACCATTCATAATGCTTATACAAAACCAGAATCTGAAAAATCTTCAGCATGGTTGTACGGAGTATTATCCTGGGCATTTACTCTTATCATTTGTATCGGGTATGCATGGGTGTATGCACTCTTTCCTCTTTATTTATTCGTAATGAATTCATTGTTCATGTACCTAACAAAAAGAAAGGTTTGAGTTTACTTTGTAAAGATTAACAGTTCCCAAATCGGGAACTTTTTTATTTCCAAAATATTTGCTGACTATATGGACTACCTGTGTAAACAGAAAGTTTGGACTTTGACTTTCATTTCAAAAGAGATACTATAATTAAAAAAGAGGTATGAACAATAATAGTACTAATAGTGCAGGGTTAGAATACCCTAAGGTTAAGATGAGAGGTCAAGGGAAAATACAATATGGAATTCGGTCCTACATCGGTAATTTTTATGATGAGGAAGAAGTGTTAGAGATGGAAAATAAACCTTCTATAATAGTTTCTATTATTTTCCCTCGACATAAAGTCGTTAATAAGATAGTAAAAATAAGAAACAATCCTTACAGCTTCCCTTTTTCCAGTGTTCGACTTATTGATACTTTATTTTTTCTCGAACCTATTTCTGATTAAAAAAGATTAAAGAGCTTCGGCTCTTTTTTTTTATTTCTAAAATATTTACTGATTACCAAAGTACAGAGTTCGGCTTTAGTACATTGACTTGTAGTCAATAATATAGTATAATATAAATACTACTAAAACTGTAGTTTGGTAGCGGGTATTCCCTGCCAATAAATCCTAAAATTGGATTATTATGACGTTCTTTAAATCACTTAGCGCCTCCGAGATTGTCTCTTTAGACATTCTCAAAAAACTCATCGAATTTCTTCTTGATTCAACTGAATTTGAATTTCAAAAGGCCACAATCAGTTGCAAAGAAAAAGAAGTATTCGAAAATTGTCCTGCCTTGCTTATGAGAATAAGAGCAACCCTCGTAACAAAAAAAGCGAGTGTACCCATCGAGACTACATTTGTTCTCGTAAAAAAAGATTTCTGGGAAATTCGCCCTGGAGATTCTCTTTATATTGAGACCAAGGACGGACGACCGTATACACTGGGATGCTTCCGAGCTCCTGATACCGGAGAGTTCATACACACAACACATGCTGAAGGACTTAAGGAATTCAGAGAAAAAATGCTCTGATATCCCTCAGGCCACCCTAAAAGGTGGCTTTTTTTATTTCCAAAATATTTGCTGGCCGTATGGGAAAGTTTATTCTGAGCAGTTCGACAGACTCACTGTTAACTTGCCGAAGAGATGTTAGAACCTGTTTATTGACAAAAGTTGGATAAGTTGTAAGATGAACAAAACTTCATTAATGAAAGAAAACAACACTAACGCTTTTGGCCTCGCTCTAAAGGAGGTGAGGAAGTATAAAAACCTCACCCAAGCAAACTGTTCTGTATTATTGAAAATATCACAGGCACAGTGGAGTTCTTATGAATTAGGTACATCCCGTGCGACTCTCGATGCCATTTTAGCAATAAGTGAGGTTTTGGGTGTAGAACCGTTGGTCTTGATAGGTAAATATCTTGATCATCTTAAATACCCGAAAGACAAGTCTCTCCACCTATCCATAGAGGACTGGGAAGTTGTTACTCAGAACATAAATGATTTTCGAGAAAACAGATTGAAAGGGAAAATAAAAATTCTGATAGAACAACACGCACAAAACAACACGAATGTTGTCACTTTGAAAGAATTGAGTGTGTTTGTATTTGAAAAAAATATTGACCCTGCTAAAGTTTCTATCCACGGTTTCAGTATAAATGAAAAGTAGCTTTGATGGCTTCGTAAATACGCGAAGCCATTTTTTTTATTTCCAAAATATTTGCTAAGGGTTTAGGTTTATGTTGGAACCTTACTTAATGTTTAATACTGTAATAACTCTATCTACTACATCATCAAGTTCTTCTTCAGTACTTACAGGAATAGCTCCATAAGAGAGCAAAAGCGGTTCGAATTCTTTTTGCCATTCAACATTATCTTCTTGCTCTGCCTTTGTCTTCCCGTACCCCGATTTATTTGTTCTCGTTTCCATACGATCAACTAGCGTCTGGGGATTTGCTTGCAAAAGTATCACTTTATCAAAAAGTGATAAGAATTCTTTTTGATTACTACCGCTTGTTGTCCCAGCCATAACAACATCTTGATATTGGTCTAATATTTCTTTTAATGTATCAATATCACAAAGTCTATCTACGTTATCAAACCACTCTCTTAATTGAACAGGAGAATATGGAACCTTCTCTTTAGTTATTTTGTCTTGCCAAAAAAATAACCCAGGTATGTCATGAAGATCAATAGCAACTAACCCTTTTTCATTTAGAGAATTTATTATTGTAGACTTTCCTGTCCCTGCGACACCTGTTAGTAAAACTTTCATAATTTAATTATAACTCAAAAAAGTCGTAGCTGGCAGTTTGGGGCGATGTTGGAACTATACTGATTAATTCAGTCGGTCTGGGGCAATCCTCATTACAGTTTCCTTAAATTCTTTTTCCAATTCATTTAATAGATCTAAATCTTCTCTTTCTTTTACTGTATCAAGTTGCATATCAGTAATAAGTCTATGAATTTCTTTTATTTCAGATTTTATTTTTTCAATATTTTGTAACTCTCTTTCTACATCCTCAACCGTATACGATCTGCTAGAAAATGATGATTCTTTGCCTTGCTCTTTAAAGAAATTGTCCATTTCTTCATTCTGCTTACTAAAAGCAATCATTTCTTTGATCCAGTCTTCACTATCTTTGAGTATTTCAATATATCTCTTTAAAAGTTCAAAATGGTGTTTTAATAGGAATTCATTATCCTCTATATTTTCTTGAGTATTTTTTTTAAGCGCCTCAAGTTGTTCATCAATTATTTTTGATGATTCTGGCTTCTCGTTCGAATTAAGTAATTGTTCCATAATTAAAGTATAGCTTATTTGCTGAAGGTTTGGGGCGATATTAGAACAGTATTTATTGCAAATTAAGGTTGTTTATCTAAGTTTGGTTGAGTTATGCACATCTTGACTTGACAAATAATCAGTGTTTGTATATAGTATTACTATCGCTAAAGAGAGTCGCGCTTCGCGGCTCTTTTGCGTTTTAAGCTGTAGATATTACCGCGCCACTCTCTATTTTCTTTTTAATATTATCAATCTCTAAAATTTTAACCAATTTATTTCTAGTCATAGCCTTTAGTTTTTTTGAGAGTCTATAATCAGAACGACCAGCCACTATTCGGGGTTTGGAAGTTGAAACTATAGAAACAAGATCTGTTCCTTTTCCTAAGACTTTATCGATAAGAAACTCAAAGTCCCCATCACCACTAAAAAGATACATCTGAGTGTCTGGTTGAGCATGGTCGAGAACGTCTGCGGTTAGCTCAACATCACAGTTACATTTCCATGTATATCCCATATCAACCTTAACAGTTATTTTTTGTGAACATACCGGACAGGTTGTATTGACTGTTTTATCACTGACTTTATGTACAAAATAGTACTTAGGTCGAACAGTAACATCTGCGCTCTTTAAGCTATCAAACTCTTGAGCTCTTGTCGTGTCTCCTTGCTGAATACCTAAATAAAAATACACATGATTACAACCCCAGTCAGTTTTCAGAAAAGAAACAAATTTTTGCCAATCAATTGAAAAACCTAACCATTTCTGAACTGTAGTTTCTGTATTTTGAACATCAATAAAAGCAACCTTTGCCATTTAGATATTCTATCATAGAAGTTTTTGCTTTATGTAAAGATAATTTGTCTGTATAACAAATTACCCTCCTCTAGCTACCCGACAAGGAATCTCTCCTTGCTCCACCGCTACCTACTTCGCTAAAGCTACGTTGGGTCAAAGAAAGCTATGGTGGCACGCGGTCGCCTAAAACTTTTTCAGTCAAAAGAAATTTATGTGCAAAGCTGGGGTACAAGGATTCGAACCTCGATAGACGGTACCAAAAACCGTAGTCCTGCCGTTAGACGATACCCCAGCTTTATTCACAAATTTCTTTATATATGCCATTGACCCATCCTGCAATCTCTCTAACTAGAGTAGAGCTTTGATTTACTCGTATGCGGATAAGTCCTCGATACTCTGATCCTGTATTTTTACGGTTTGTATTGCTAGATTGGTTATTTTTTAAATAAACTTTAGTAATACTGCCTCTGTTCAAACCAAGAGTATTCTCCCAGTATTTTACCATCTCTGAGAGCCTGTTTTTATGGCTTTTATGAATGTACAGCTCGTATACTACCATACTTTTTTGAATTTTACATACCCTTTCTAACCAAGCGAGAACCACCTGCACCATCCTTGGATCCATGTTGCCAAATTGGAATCCAGAGCCTGGTCTATCAGGCTTTTCTTTTGCTCCTTCAGCCCAATAGAGCGTCGTACCTATCAAAAACAATTCTTTATCAGAGATTGTGCCAATATCCTTTGAGGCATTATTAACAATAGTATTAAGCTTTTCAATTCTTTGATTTTTCTTTGCGATACCACCCCTTTTGGCGGATAAAATTTTCTTTTGTGAAAGAATTTGTTTTTGTCTCTTTGCCAAACCAACATCACGAAGCCACAGAGAGAGCGTGGACTTGGCAACAGGTATTTTATTTAAAATTTCTTGGTACGTGAGACCTTGCTTTCTTAACTTGATAGCATTTTTTCTCTCAAACTCTTTTTTTATCATAGGTAGGATACAAGTATTATACCAAGAACAAAGAGTTTTATATAGTTATTTTGTTTCAACCCCAACCATTTCTAGGAATGCGAGTTCAAGTGGCAAAACGGGTATAGAAGCATAGGCTATACGCTCTACGGCTTTGATGAGAGCTAAAACACTTCCTGAAGTGATAACCTCCGCTCCTTCTACTGCTCCCCGCTTGATTATTTCTATATAACTTTCATTGTGCTCTGCTTCTATTTGCTCTCGCATCTTAGGAGCATAACGATACATCAAACTCATGCGCATAGTATCGAGCAAGAGCTCAGCCAGGAGCATCATATCAGTGTGATGTTCGTTGCTCTTTGCCAAGACTTCATAAGCGCTCGCTATGTCTTTGTTTATCAAAGCATCATAGAGCTCATGAATGACTTTGAGTGATGGAGCTCCTGTTACTTTCTCTACTAATTCTCTTGTGATTTTGCGGTCTGCTGTTGCAGAGAGGACTTTCTGCAAGAGACCATAAGTATCACGAAATGATCCATCTCCGAGAAAGCCTATCAAAGAAGCAGATTCATTATCGATATTTACTTTCTCTCTCTTTGCTATATCTTCTACCATGAGAGTAAGTATTTTCTCTGTTGGTTTTCGAAAAGAAAATGTCTGACAACGAGAAAGAATAGTTTCAGGTACTTTGTCCAACTCTGTTGTCGCCAAGATAAATATCACATGCTTTGGTGGCTCCTCTAGTGTCTTTAGGAGAGCATTGAAAGCATCCTTTGAAAGCATGTGTACCTCATCAATAATATAGACCTTGTAAGGAGAAGAGAAAGGAAAGGTCCTCACAGCCTCCCTAAGGGCTCTAATATCGTCTATACCACGATTTGAAGCGGCATCTATCTCTATGACGTCTTCTGGTGTTGTGCCAAGCGCCCGGGCAAAAATACGAGCCACAGAAGTCTTGCCGGTACCGCGACTACCAGTAAAGAGATACGCATGAGCAAATGAAGAATTAGCAATAGACTGCGTAAGTACAGAGACTATATGCTCTTGCCCCAAAACAGCATCCCAGTCTGCGGGTCTGTATTTGCGATAAAGAACCTGGTTATTTTCTTCATTTGCCATATGTGAAAACATTGTACCAAAAAAATAAAAACCCCGCTCTTTTGAAGCGGGATGGGATGCTATAGCCATGCGAAAGAAAAATAAACATAAGGTTGGTCTAATTTAACGTCTAAGCTAACGTTAGAAAACCAGAAGCCGTTTAACTCATTTACAAGAGCCAAAAGGTCTTGTTGATTAATCACTACAGGCATCATGGTAGTGAATATCTTTACAGTAAAGCCGGACTTACGCAGGGACACTTTTTCTTTATTAAAAGTACCATCCAAAAAACACTTTAAAATTGTCCTGTTTTCTTTGGCTCTAATATTAGAGTTAATAATCTTTAAAATATTATGATCTTCTGGGATCTTTTTTAAAAGTTTATTTTCTAGCTGCGAAAACCAAGAGTCTATCTCTTTTTCATACTTCAGTTTTTGCTGATTTGCTTTATCAAGTTTACTTTTCAAGACAGAAAGTTCAGAGGTGCTGAGCAAAAAAATATTTGGCTCAACGGCTGGGGTTATTTGTTCTTCTATTGGCATTTTAATAGGTTTGCCAATAATATAGCTTTTTTATGACTTAGAAGTCAAAAACCTCTCAACTATCGCTTTTACGTCTTTAGAATTGTTGGCATTTTCCATCAAATCTACTCGAAGCTCTTTGGCTCCAGGAAAACCAATAACATATGCCTTGATATGCTTTTTCATAATAGAAAAGTTCTTTCCGCCAGCTGGCGGACAGAGCATGGCCTCAAACATTTCACAGTGCTCTACCATAGTCTCAAGCCTTTCTTTAATAGAGATAGGCTTAACATTAGAAACAGCGGCACTTCTTTTAGTATCAAAAAATCTTTTTATAAATGGTAGCTTGCGAAGTATCCATGGAGCACGCTTTGGAAGAGTGGCAACTATCTCTCTTGATTCATCAAAAAACCAAGGGTTCCCAAAAAGAGCTCTACCTACCATCACTCCATCAGCGCCACTGTATTTGGCTTTTTGTTTTCCATCTAAGATAGACACTACATCACCATTACCAATGATAACTGTGTTTGGAGATATTTTATTTTTCAGCTCTACTACTTCTTTTATATAATCCCAATTTGCTGGAACTTTAGACAAATCTTTTCTAGTACGAGCGTGCACAGTCAAAGCAGAGATGTCTTGATTTAGTATCATACCTATCCACTCTTTTATTGCGGGAGTGTAATACCCAACACGAGTTTTTACAGATACAGGAATATCTTTACCAGAAGAAGCTATCCCGTCTTTTACTGCTTGTATTATCGTCTTTGCTATTTCTGGAGTTTTGATCATGCCAGCACCAGAGCCTTGTTTTTCTATGGTTTTATCTGGACAACCCATATTGATGTCTATCCCATCAAAACCAAGTTCTGCGCATAGCTTAGAAGCTTCTCTCATAGAAATAGGGTCTGAAGAAAAAAGCTGAGCAACAATAGGTCTTTCTATTTCAGAGTATTCTAAATCTCTCTTTAATACTTCCCTGCCCTTACTATTTAAACCATTGGCAGATACAAACTCTGTCCACATAACATCTGGCTTGCCGTATTTTGTGATGAGTAAACGAAAAGCAGGATCGGTAACATCCGCCATGGGAGCAAGAGCGAAAAATGGTCCTTGTTTTTTATTTTTTAAATCTAACCAAAAGTTACTCATTTTATTCTTCAAATTTATAAACTACTTTACTTGGGAAACGAACATCTATGTACAAAAGCTTTTTTTCTGAATTTTGAAACAAAGAAGAAAATGGCTCTGTTCTAATAGCTGAAAAAATATATTCCAAAGTTGTTTCTGTTGCTGTATTTGGATCTACTTTTATAGTTGAAATATCTTTATTATGCAAAAATTCAACAATCATTTCTCTACTAGAGATATATTTGAAACTAACAGGGGTAATACCTATAACAGAGAGCCTATCATTTAACATAGTAATTCTAGATACTTCACTCACTTCCATAGCGGAAAAAGGTAGAGGCGAGACTTCTTTGTTTGTTATTATTTTTGGATAAGCTGTACCAGAGAATACTGGAGCATTGCTATAGACCATGCCTTGATTGTCCATAAAATAACAATCCTCTGCTGAAGACTGATTGCACCATAAATACAAAGCATCAAATTCTTTTATTTCTATGGTTAAACCATGAAAGTTATCTCTTGAAACTGAAATATTTTCTATTCTAGAGAATTTTTGTTTTATTGTATTTTTTAAATAAGATTCATCAACTAGAAAAATACTACTCTTGGGCAAAATCCATAATTTTTTTCCAACTAATTGTTCTTTTGTAAAAGAGACAACATCTTCTACATCAAGAACTTGTGTACCTAAAACACTCACACTAGTGACCTGTAAACGAGGATGTCTAATAGCAAAAATAGCACCCGAAACAAAAGCTAGTATCAGAAAAATAATTAATGCCTTTTTCCAAGAAAAACCCTTTTGGGCCTTTTTTGGTTCATCTTGTTTTAGTACCCGGGTGTGATACGTCTTTTCATACATAAAAATGTATTATTTACCCATTATTTCCTTTCCTATATATTTCTGTAGAACAGCAGGCACTCTGATAGTTCCGTCTTCTTGTTGATAATTCTCTACTATATGTTGCAAGATTCTAGGAGTTGCCAAAGCAGTATTGTTCAAAGAGTGAGCAAAGTGGCTTTTGCCTTCAGCATCCTTGTATTTCAAGTTCAATCTTCTTGATTGAAAATCATGGAAATAAGAACAAGAGTGAGTTTCTCGGTATGTATTTTGAGAAGGAACCCAGGCTTCTATGTCATACTTTTTGACTTGTCCTAGTCCTAGATCTCCTCCGCAGTTAACAACAACATGGTATGGAACTTCAAGGGCTTGCAAAAGCTCTTCTGCATTAGCTAGGAGTTCTTCATGGAAAGCAACAGAAGTCTCGTGATTTGCTTCACAGAGTATTACTTGTTCGAACTTGTGAAATTCATGAACTCTAAACAAACCCTTTGTATCCTTACTATGACTTCCTGCTTCTCGGCGGAAAGCAGTAGAGAATGCTATTTTCTTGATTGGAAAATCAGAAACATTTAAAACCTTATCAGAAAAATAACTCATAACAGCTACTTCTGCTGTACCAGAGAGATAGTCTGAATCTTGTGTTTTATACAAATCATCTTCCCCTTGTGGCAAATAACCAGTACCCAAAAGAGTCTCTCGTCGAACGAGTGATGGGACAAGCATAAATTCATAATCCGGCTTTTTTGTTCTAAAAAATTCAGTAACAAATTGCCAAAGAGCAAATTCAAGCAAAGCTCCATCTCCTTTCAAAAAGTAACCTCTAAAACCAGAAACCTCTGCGCCTTTTTCAAAGTCAGCCATTCCTAAACTTTCCATAAGTTCAATATGGTTTTTTGGTGTGAAAGAAAATTGTGTTTTCTCTCCCCAAGTTCGCACCTCAACGTTACCACTATCATCTTCTCCTTCTGGCACAGAAACATCTGGAACGTTTGGAACTTGCAACATCAACTCTTGCCAATCTTTTGTAACAGCTCTAACAACCTCTTCAGCAGCTTGAACTTTCTCTTTGATAGGCTTGAGAGCTTCTAGTAAAGTTGCTCTCTCTTCTGGAGTAGCTTTGGCTACTTTGTCAGAGAGCTCGTTCTGCTCTGCACGGATAGTCTCAAAAGCAGTTAAGGCTTCTTTTCTCTTTTCTTCTGCCGATAATAGCTTGTCGACATCAAACGACAGGTGTTTTTTTCTAACAGCTTCTTTAATAAGATCTGGGTTTTCGCGAATGAATTTAATGTCGAGCATATATAACATAGTACCTAAAGTGATACAATTATTCAACACCATGGAAAATAATGAAAAATTTCCCATTCAAGAAGTTGACCCTATTGAGACATTTCCTAGTCTTGCAGAAATACCCCAAAAACCTAAAAGGTTTTTTATGAGGGGCACAATGGATAATGTAAAGCATAAGAAAATTATCGCTTTTGTTGGTTCTCGTGCTTGTACTAGCTATGGAGCAAATGTTTGTAAAACCCTTATAGAAGGATTACGTGGATACAATATAGTTATAGTCTCTGGTTTGGCTATGGGTATTGATTCTATAGTTCACAAAGCGGCTTTGAGCTCTGGTCTGACAACAATAGCATTTCCCGGATCAGGGCTTTCTTGGAAAACACTCTATCCTGCAATAAATAGAGACTTAGCGAAAGATATTTTAGAAAAAGGTGGTGCTTTGTTTTCTGAATATACACCAGAGACTCGCGGGGCTATTTGGACCTTTCCTCAAAGAAATAGAATAGTAGCTGGTATTGCCGACATGATAATCATAATAGAGGCACAAGAAAAGTCTGGCGCGCTCATCACAGCCAGACTCGGTACTGAATACAATAAAATAGTAGGTGCTGTCCCAGGAAGTATTTATAGCAACTCCTCACAAGGGACAAACTGGTTGCTCCGACTAGGCGCTACTCCTATAACTTCAAGTGGAGATATTCTAAAAGAGCTTGGGCTTGAAGCAAAAGATGTACCTTTGTCAGGGTTGTTGGTAAATGAAAAAGAAGGCCTGGTTCTTGATGCTCTCAAAGAACCAAAGACAAAAGACCAGTTAATAGATAGTTTAGAAATGGAATCTTCTGAAATAAATGTCATCCTTTCAACCCTTGAAATCAAAGGTCTTATAAAAGAAACTTACGGAATAATAGAAAGAATTGCTTGAGTAAAATTTGCCATTTTTTTTGTAGCATGGTACTACTGCATACCATATGAGCAAACTTTTGATAGTTGAGTCCCCCTCTAAGGCTAAAACCATAGAGAAATACTTAGATGGCGAATATATTGTTCGCGCTTCTGTAGGACATGTGCGTGATCTACCAAAATCAAATAAAAAAGCTATCGATATAGAAAATGGTTTTATTCCTCACTATGAAATCAGTAAAGGTAAAGACAAAGTAGTACACGAACTACAAGCACTAGCTGAAAAAGCTAAAACTATTGTACTTGCAACCGACCCGGACCGAGAAGGAGAGGCTATTTCTTGGCATATAGAAGAAATACTAAAAGCTGATAAAAAGGTTAAAGCTTCTATTAGTAGAGTAACCTTTAATGAAATTACCAAAGAAGCTGTAGTTGAAGCTCTCAAGCACCCTAGAGCAATAGATACAAATTTACGTAAAGCTCAAGAAGCAAGACGTGTGCTCGACCGTCTAGTTGGTTATGATCTCTCTGGAATAATTTGGCAAAAAGTAAGATACGGACTTTCTGCTGGAAGAGTTCAATCTCCTGCTCTTAGAATATTGGTTGAAAGAGAGCGAGAAATAAAAGCCTTCGTACCTGAGACTTACTGGGCTCTAACTGCTCATTGCGAAACTCAAAAGAAAGAATCTTTGACTTTATCTTGTACAGAAGAGCCTAGAGACAAAGCTTTGATGGAGAAAATACTTAAAGACGGTAACAGTAAACCTTGGTATGTAAAAGAAGTAAAAGAAAGTGAACAAAAGCGATCTCCTCGTGCGCCTTTTACTACTTCTACCCTACAACAAACTGCAAGTAGCCGACTAGGATTTTCTCCAAGCCGAACAATGCAAGTAGCTCAAAAGCTTTATGAAGCGGGACACATATCATACATGCGTACTGATTCAACAACTCTTTCTAAACAGTCACTCAGTGCTATAGCCTCTCTAGTAGAGAAAAAGTATGGAAAAGAATACCTAGAAACTAGAACCTACAAAACAAAATCAAAAAATGCTCAAGAAGCACACGAAGCAATCAGACCAACACATGTTGAGAAAATGAATACTGGAAACAATGAAGAACAAAAGCGTCTTTATGCTTTGATTTGGGAGAGAACTGTTTCTTCTCAAATGGCTGATGCCAAACTTCTCAAAACAAGAATTACTGCAAATGTAAAAGGTGATTCTATCCCCGACTTTACTGTTACTGGAAGCCAGGTACTTTTCCCTGGATGGCTATCTGTTGATGTTGGAGCTAAAGGAGAAGATGTAGAACTACCGAGTGTTAAAGAAGGCGAAGCACTTAATTTGATTGAACTAGTCAGTCTAGAAAAACAAACAGAGCCACCAAACCGATACTCTGAAGCAGGTCTTGTTAAAGAATTGGAAGCCCGTGGTATAGGTCGCCCATCTACTTATGCTTCTATTATTAGTACTCTTGAAATTCGTGGCTATATAGAAAAAATAAATAGATCTCTCAAGCCGACTGACACAGGCGAAGTTGTTTCTACGTTTTTGGAACAAAACTTTATGCAATATATCTCTGACACTTTTACAGCTAGTATCGAAGATAAGCTCGACGATATTGCAAACGGAGATCGTGAATATGAAAAGACATTGCGAGATTTTTATACACCATTTAAAAAAGAAGTTAAGCTAAAAGAAAAGCTTGATAAAGCAACAACCCTAGAAGAAGCTGATGAAAAATTTAAATGTCCAGTTTGTGGTAGTGGTATGGTTGTAAAACTAGGTCGCGGAGGCAAATTCCTATCTTGCAATAGATATCCAGATTGTGATGGCGCTCTTATGATAGACGGAACAGAAATAAAAGACGATGAACCAATAGGAATTGACCCAGAAACAAAATTGCCGATATTTACCAAAATAGGAAGATTTGGTCCTTATGTTCAACTCGGACTTATGCCAGAGAAAGGAAAAGCTAAAAAAGGAGAAAAAAAGTTGAAACCAAAAATGGCTTCTATTCCTAAAACAATAGATCCAAGTACTGTGACCTTGGAAATGGCTCTTAAGTATTTGTCACTTCCTAGAACTCTTGGAGAGCACCCAGAAAGCAAAAAAGAAGTCACTGCTAACAATGGTCGCTTTGGTCCTTATGTAGCCCATGATGGAAACTTCCGATCAATCAAGGTGCCACTAGATGTTTATACTATCACTTTGGAACAAGCACTAGAACTTCTTGCTCAAGAAAAGAAACCTCGCGGTTTCCAAAAGAAAGCTAAATAAAAAAATCCGAACTTGTCGGATTTTTTAAAAAAGCTTTTTATCTTCCCATAATGATTGAGCCCTTCGGGATGATGTTTATACTCAACCATTTTATATTTTGAACAATGAGTGTTCCTCTGGCATCAATCTCTTTCCAGCGAACCTCTGTTAAACAGAGCTTTCCTGAAACCTCATATACAAAGAAAATGGAGCTCTTAGGGCTTAGCCCAAAAAGCTCAGGGACTTCCATTACATCTTTGTAAATAGTGCGTAGTTCTTGTGTCCCCGAAATAGGACGGAGGCCGGTTTTAGAAAACAAGGTTTCAAAAGAAGAGACGGATGATTTGAGTTCGACTGCCCGAACAGGGGTTTTTTCCTGAGCATAAAGAGAGTTGCTCAGTAAAATTACTAAAATAAAAACTAATATCTTTTTCATTTGAATGATTTTAAAAGTGAAAGAACTGTACTATATATAATTATATTATATAACAAAATCTATAAAAAGTCAACAATAAACAAACCCCTCCTGGAAAAGAGGGGTTTTTATTTAGGATTGCTATGGAAACAAAAAATACTGTATTTTTTCTGAATAACAGTGTATAACAATATCATGAAAAGTCCAGAAGAACATTTAGAAGAACTATATAAATACAGCGGAAAATCTTTTGGAGTAGAAGAAAAAGCTCTTATAGAGAAGGCTTACTTTTTCTCAAAAAAGGCACACGCAAATCAACTTCGAAATAGTGGAGAGCCGTATTTTACACATGTTTTTGAAGTGGCAAAAAACTGCGCTTCCCTAGGAGCAGATGCTATCACGATATCCGGAGCACTACTTCATGACACGCTAGAGGATACTGATATTACTGAAGAAGAATTTAAAAAAGAATTTGGAGAAGAAATACTTTTCTTGGTATCAGGAGTTACAAAACTTGGAAAATTAAAATACCAAGGAGTTGAAAGGCACGTAGAGAGTATGAGGAAGTTTTTTATTGCTTTGGCTGAGGATGTACGTGTACTTATCATCAAGCTCGCTGATAGACTTCACAATATCCAGACACTAGAACATGTAAGAGAAGATAAACAAAAAAGAATCGCAATAGAAACAATAGAAGTCTATGCCCCTCTTGCTGGACGACTCGGTATGGGCAAACTCAAAGGCCTTCTTGAAAATGAAGCCTTCCCTTTTGCTTACCCCCAAGAACACAAAGAAACAAAAGCTTTGATGGATGAACTAACACCCGAAGCTACAAAACTCGTTGATACCATCAAAAAAGAAGTTGAGGAAATACTTGAGTCTTTTAATATACAAGCCCAGGTAGATGCTCGAGCTAAGCATGTCTATAGCCTCTATAGAAAGCTTGTGAAATACAATATGGAAAGAGAAAAAATCCATGACATAGTAGCCCTGAGAGTCTTGGTGCCAAGTGTCGCTGATTGTTATCAAGTATTAGGACTAATGCATATGTCCTGGAAACCTATTCCTGGCCGTATAAAAGACTGGATAGCCGTACCAAAACCAAATGGCTACAAATCATTGCACACAACAGTTGTTACCCCTGGAGGAGTCGTAGAGATCCAAATACGCACAAATGAAATGCATAGTGATGCTGAGCTAGGTATAGCTTCACACCTAGTCTACAAAGAAAAATCTCTAGGAGGAAAAGTATCAGAAAAACAACAACAAGCCTGGCTTGATCAACTCAAAGAACTATCTAGTTTGGTAAGTAGCGTGGACGATATGAATGAGCTCAAGTTAGACTTTTTCAACCATCGAATCTTTGTCTTCACACCAAAGGGCGACGTGATAGATTTGCCAGAAGACGCAAGTGCTATAGACTTCGCATATGCCATACACTCTGATATCGGTAACAGTGTAAGCGCCGTAAAAATAAATAGAAAAATGGCGAGCCTAGATACAATACTGCAAAATGGTGACGTAGTGGAGATAATCACAGCCAAAAATGCTCATCCGAGTAGTAAATGGCTTGAATACGCCAAAACAAGTTTTGCTCGTAAGAAAATCAGAATGTATGTAGAAGAAAAAGGTGGCTTGGCTGAAAGGTTTTCAGTGAAGGACTAGAGAGAGAAGTTTTTGATATTGTATAGACTATCTACGTCTTCTTCTGATTCTTTGACTTCTTCTTTATTTCTATCATCAAGTAAAGCTACTTCTTCTTTTTCTGCTCTTTCTTCAAGGACTTGCTCTGAACTAATATTTTCTGATACAGGAGTACCCTCTTTTGTTGCTATAAAAGCCTTGAAATTCTCTTCTGTTGTGCCTCTAGCTTGTGCTTTGCCTAATACATCAACTATCACATCAAGATCATCATTTGAGAAATAATCTATCGTAATTTTGCCACCGACTTCACCTTGCTGAATATGAACCCTGGTACCAAGCTTCTCTTGCAAATGTTTTTCTATTTCCATGAGCTCTGGCGTAGGAAGAAGCTCTTTTTTGCGAGCTTTATCTGTAGCAATACGACGCGCAATACGCTCTGCTTCTCTTACAGAAATCTTGCGATAAACTATTTCTTTGAACAAAGTCATCTGCTCTTCTTTGCGAGTACTAAGCATGAGAAGTGGTCTTGTATGACCTTCATTTATCTTGCCCTCTGAAAGAGCATCTAGAAATTCTTGTGGCATCAACAAAAGTCTAAGGGAGTTTGAAACATATTCTCGACTCTTACCTACCTTTTGCCCTATTTGAGCGTGAGTGAGTTTGAATTCTTCTACAAGACGAGCAAAACTTCGAGCACGTTCTACCGGATTGAGATCTTCGCGCTGAACATTTTCGATGATAGCGAGCTCTAGCTTCATCATAGGATCATCTCCTACTCTGATAATCACAGGTACTGTAGGAATACCAGCAAGTTTGGCAGCACGTAGTCTACGCTCTCCAGCGATAAGTTCATACTCAGTGATTAACCCCCCGTCTGGAGTTTCTTTTTCTACCCGAGAGACAGTTAGTGGCTGCAACACTCCATACTGACGGATAGATTCTGCTAAATCGTTTAGTGGCCCTTGTTCAAATTCTCGGCGAGGTTGGTATGGATTTGGAAAAATTTTATCTGTGTCGATAAAAAAGATTGAATTTGAATACAGGTTTGACATGACTACATAATAACATAAAAAATTTTGAGCTTAAAAACAAAGAACCCCCGAAAAAATCGGGGGTACTACCACAAGGCATGGGTAGATTTTTTTAGCTGGGCTCCTACTGTTTTAAAGCGGGCCCGGCAGCGGGGTCGGTCAGTCCAGTCTTTTCAGATGCTGGCGGCAGGGGCCGGTATCCAGGCTGATCACATCGGAAAAACTTACGGCATAAAAGGGATCGACAGAAGATGTGTTGCGGGCATTGTAGCCCGGGGGAACTTTCCTTTTCATTTTTTATTTTTTTGTGTTTCCGCAAGGAGACATTCCGTGCGGGTAAGAACTCTGAGTACACTATACACCTTTGACAGACTTTGTCAAGTATTATATTAATTTGATGTTTACTTAACCCAAAAACCATGTAAAATGAGGACGTAACCCCACTTCGCATAAAGCTTCGCGGGGCGAGTTGCCCGAGTGGCGGAATGGTAGACGCGCTCGACTCAAAATCGAGTCTCGTAAGGGGTGGGAGTTCAAGTCTCCCCTCGGGCACAAAATGTGAAAAACAAGCAAACTTCTTTGCTTGTGGACATTTTGTGAGACGGAGATATGTCCGAAGGACAATCGAGTCGGGGTCGATAGTACTTTGTATTTTTTCGCCAACTAGCGAAAAAATACTTAGTAACTAGTGACCCATAAAAAAGTAAAAGTATGAAATCATTACAAAAAATCATCGTAGTATGTGGTCCTACTGCTACAGGTAAAAGTGACTATGCAGTAGAACTCGCTAAAAAGGTGCGAGGAGAAATCGTCTCTGCTGATTCTCGACAAGTGTATCGTGGTTTAGATATAGGTAGTGGCAAAATTACCAAAAAAGAAATGCGTGGTATACCTCATTACTGCCTAGATATAGCAAATCCAAAAAGAGTATTTTCTGTATCTAGTTATAAAAAGTTTGCCGACAAAGCTATCAAAGATATCGTAAGTCGTGGCAAGACTCCTATTATTTGCGGCGGAACTGGATTTTATATTGATGCTGTTATTTGTGATATTGCCTTCCCTGCTGTTCCTCCAAATAAAACACTTCGAAAAACTTTAGAAAAACTATCTCTCGAAGAACTTCAAAATAAACTTCAAAAATTAGACCCTAGGCGTTTTGAATTGGTTGATCAGAAAAATAAAGTGAGGCTTATCCGTGCTATAGAAATAGCTACAGCGCTCGGCTCTGTACCTGAAATGGTTCGGCAAGCTCACCACAAGTACAATGTAGAGTGGATATATCTAGACTTTCCTGATGAAGTCTTGAAAGAAAGAATACACAAAAGACTTTTGAAAAGAATGAAAACGGGTATGGTAAAAGAAGTAGAGAGTTTGCACTCTGAAGGCGTCTCTTGGAAAAGACTTGAATCTTTCGGATTGGAATATCGATATCTGGCATTATTTTTACAAGACAAACTATCCAAAGAAGAGATGCTTAAAGAGCTTGAAATGGCTATCTGGCATTATGCCAAGCGTCAACGTACTTGGTTTAAGAAATATGCAAAATAGCTCAAATTGATCTTTTTTGTTATAGTATGGACTGTTGGGCGATTAGTTTAGTGGTAGAACGAAGGTCTCCAAAACCTTTGGTGTGGGTCCGATTCCTACATCGCCCGCCACAAAAAGAAATAATAAAAACCCTCATAATGAGGGTTTTTATTATTTCTTTGATTCCTTGAAAGATACAACCTTTCGAAGTTTTCGAGAGTATTTCTTGAATTCAAGCTTAATACCTGCAAGCTTTTTGCGGTTTTTTGTAGACCAATAGGTTTCCCCTGTCTCTTTGTTTACTAATTTTACTAGGTTTTGCTGTGGCATATGTCCTGGAACTATAGCAGAAAAGTGCTTTTAAGGCAAGCTATAATGAGATAATAACCTTATTTTCACCATTTTCGTATCCTTCGGTAGTTTCAACATATTCAACATCATCGAAATACTCTACAGTGCCATCTAACACCGCCTTTTCAACCATCTGGTTTGAATAGTTTGGACGAAAACCTTCTGCGCAAGAAAGTGTAATATGAGGATGTCTACCCTCTGTTTTTAAATCAGTTTCAACAAGAAGGGCGTCCCCATTGCCATCTGAAACTCGCCCTATAATCTTAAGTTCAATCTTCTTTCCTATTTCTAAATCTTTTATAGATTCAGGCTTATAATTTAGTGTAAGATGGTGCGCATACACCTGGGAGTGCTTAGGTTTAAATCTAGATAGAAGTTGGTCGGGTGAATCTACAAATAAAGCAGTATATAAAACACGTGACGGATCCTTCTGTTTAAAAATTGTTCCTTCAAAAAGAGCCATTCCTTTCTCCGTGAGTTTTTTTATTATTTCCCAGGGGATTTTAGTTGCTTCTGTTTGTTCAGGATTAACACCTCCATTTTGCAAAGAATTGGTTGCTGGATCAAAATACCAAAACGGAACATCGTCATTTCTTCCGGGTAATTTCAACAAATCAGGATTTGGGTAAAAAATACCAGAGCGAATACTATACTCTTCTGCCCGGATCAAGCCGACTAATGGTCGCAAATCAGGTCTTTTAAGTGGTTTAGTCAAAATATTTACATGGCCAGTACTACGTTTCTGAACTACAACATCATAACGACCACCATCAGTTGCTCGAAGAAACCCTGGAAGACCAACGTTATCAGATTCTACAAAACAAACCTTGAGTGTATTTTTTTTCTGAAGTACTTCTATCTCAGAAAAAAGACCTCTTTCTCGAAGCAAAGATATTTCTTTAGGCGATTCTATAGTTCTTTGTTTTTCTTGATTATGATGAGCCTGCAGAAGAGGAAGGATTGTATCGACAATAACAGTAGGATTGTCCAAATGAGTTTTATTCATAGCGGCTATTAAACCAGAGAGTCCAAAAGCTTTATCAAGTGGATCATCAGACTGTGTACCCTTTCCATAAAAATCATCTCGCTTAGCGTAAGCTAAAAGCTTTTGGATAGCAGGCTCATTTTGTATACCTAAAGCCTTGGCAACAAGTTCACTAGCTGTAGTTTTTTCAAGTTTATTGTGGTGATCAAAAATACCTCCACCAACATCAAGTAATATTTTACCTTCTTTCAAATACTCTTTTTCATCTTTATTTTGATCAGTATGAGAAAGAACTTGATAATCAGCAGTATCAATACCATTAAAAATGGTTACCCCGTAAGCCTTAAGTAAGAAAATCGCTACAATAGTGTCTGGTTGTGGCCTTGTGGGTATGTATATACTAGAAAATTTCATAAGTCTCTTTTAGTTTACTAATAATAAAGTATTTACACAATTAGCCTTATTTTATAAGTATATTAATACTACTTGACATAGTTACTCTATTATGCTACAATATTAATATAAGGTTCTTTGAAAGGAGTTTTAATTGTTTACCAAAGATTCTAGACTAACATCCTAAGGTTTTTGGTAAACAATTAAAACCCCCAATAATATGGCAAGAATTAAAAGAGTGGTTGGGCTTTATCCCAGCACATCAGGTAATACACGCATCTGGATTGAATTCTATGACAGAGGCGACATGCATTTCTACATGACACCGACTGGCGATCTGCATATTGGAAAAACCCACAACGAACACACCCTTGAAGATCACAAAGAAGGGTACGATGAGTTCCTGTGGGCAGAAAAAATGTGGAAAAAAGGTAATCCCGAAGTGGTAACCAGGGAGCTGAATGAAAAAAATGACCCTGAAAGGTTCGAAATGGCTGTTGCGCTTTGTCTCAAACTGCAAAACCCGATCGAAAGGAAAAAGGTCTTTCAGAAAGCAATGGCACTCAGGAAGGGCACCTCTACAATGAAGGAAAACCCTGAGCTCAGTAAGAAGCTGAATTTGCTCAAGAAAAATATCCGAAATGAAAATAAGGATAAAAAAAACAACCAGCCTGCTCCTAATCCTTCCAACCAAGCCCCTACCCCGGCTAAAAACCCCAAAGTTGAAGCCGGTAATCAAAAAGTGACCAGCCCTTACGGTAGTTCACAGATTGATAAATTCAAAAAAAGGTACGGACAAAAAACCGCTTAAACATTCATACCCATAAAGAAAAAGTCTAATGACAATTTCTTTATGGGTTATTTTATTTTGTGCAATACTCTAAAAATTTTCGAGCAGTTTCTAAATCTTTACATGAGGCCATAAAACCTGCTGTATGTGAAAAAATAACACCTTTTTCTACTCCAATAAGTTTATTAATTTCTTCTACATTATCAGCGAGTCTTAATTCGACTGGAATTGCATTTGGATTACGGTACTTTCTTTGACCTCTCTCAACAGGAGCAACTAAAATAGTGTAATTATCTTTAAAGTTTCGTACTGCGTAATACTCAACTTTTTTAAATTCTTCTTGCTTATCTAGTACATATGAAGACACCTCTGATCCAACATCCTGATTAATAATAACAGCCCTTCCGTTTGAAATAAATTCACACTTTTCAAGATTAAATTTTCTCAAACCTTCAATCATCTGCATATACTTATAGGCAATTGAAAGCATAGAGGTTCTCATTACTTCTACAGCTAAGTCAAAACGTTTTTGATGTTTACTACCATCCCCAACATCAATATTATAAAGCCTGATTATTTCACTAAAAGAGAACGGCTTGCCATTAAGCTCTGTTCCGTCCTTAAGTTCACACGTAATACTCTCCATTTGCCCTGTATCACTACTATCAAAAAATTGAACATATGTTTCGTCAACCTGCCCCCAAACAAAGTCTATTTCTTCTTCTGACATATTTAAGCGACGAGAATAAACATCTACATACTTTATCCACTCCTTACCAAAATGCTTCCATACCAAACCTGCTGCAGCGTATTTAATACCATTTTCTCTTGCTCCAGCTCCTTCGATCTGATGATGATCCATATTAAAATTTTCAAAATCATATTCACCTCCAACATCAGTTAGTAAAGTAGAAGGTGATTCTTTGTATCGAGATATAGTCCCCTTATCTCTAGTTCTCAAATATTTAACAAAATCGGCCTTACCACCATCTTTTAATTCCATTGACTCTGGAAACAAATCTTTCAAAATTGCGGTGGCAAACACCTCGTCAGTATGAAAAAAACCCTCATGGGTAACAATTTTTTCAATTCTGTTTTCTTGCTGACTAGATTCATTTATCCCTTCTGGTGTTTTTTCCATATATTTTATTATATCAAAATATTGCCTTATTAGAAAAAAGTGCTGACAAAGCTACGCGCTGGATAGGCTCTACTCGTAGCTTAATAGTCCACACTATTTTATTTTTAGGAGCTTTTAGTCTTCCTCTTTTTGGTATTAGCCTTGAAAGAGTGTTACTAGTACTAACTACCCTTCTATCTCTCGAAGCAATATATCTAGCTATCTTTATACAAATGTCAGTTAACAAAAACACCAAAGACATCGAAATCATTCAAGAAGACGTGGAAGAAATCCAAGAAGATATTGAGGAGATTGAGGAAGGTGTTGAAGAGATTGAAAAAGATGTGGATGAGATTCAGAAAGATGTGGATGAGATTCAAGAAGACATTGAAGATATCGAAGAAGACAGCACCGAAGACCAAAAAATAGAGGCCAAAGAAGCCAATGCTATATCTGCTATCCAAACTATCCTGACACAGCTTCAAAAAGAAATAGAGCAATTAAAAAAATAACCCCGGAATTAATCCGGGGTGTTTTATTTTTTTATTTTGCTCTGATAGGTACTCCTTCCTGAAGAGCGCCTAAGGCACCTCCTAAAAGGAAATAAATAGCAGCAACTATTACTAAAACCGTAGTCCAAAATGCAAACTTTGTAAGCTTGCCTTCTTGGTTAAAAATAATATTCTTCATAACTATTAAGGATTTGATTTAAATACATTATAGCACCTTTTTATGTCAAAGTCAAGCTATATTCTAAACTTAATAACACTTCCATTTTTCTACTTGACAAATATAGATAATCTGCTATTTTGTATACAAATATGCTATAATAAGAGTCCCTGAAGAAGCTTAGGCTGATTCGGGGATTTTTTTATTTTCCTAGATTCTGAACTCTATCACATCCCCGTCTTTGACTATGTATTCCTTCCCTTCTGTTCTTACAAGGCCCTTATTACGCGCTTCAGCATAGCTTCCAGCGTCAAGTAGGTCTTTCCAAAATACAACCTCAGCACGGATGAATTTATCTTTAAAATCAGTATGTATAGCGGTACCTGCAATAGGAGCAGTACTACCTATCTTAATAGTCCAAGCACGAGTCTCTTGTACCCCAGTAGTAAAATACGTCTCAAGGTTCAAAAGCTTATAACAAGCTTTTATCATTTCATCAAAACCTGTCTCAAAGACAGGGTCTATCTCTACATATGGACCAGGTAATTCTTTTATAACATCTTGTATTTTATTTTCACTAGCAGAAGAAGTGTTGAGTGCATAAAGCATAGGCTTCATGGTCAGTAGATTAAGCTGAGCAACAAGAGGCTTCTCTATATCTTCGAGTGATACAGTATGAGCCATAACTTCATTTTCGAGCGCAGTTTTTATTTTCTCCAAAGCCTCGTGGAGTATGACGGCTTCTTTTACTCCGCGCTTTTGATCTTTGGCATTTGTTTCAAGTCGTTTATTAACAGTCTCTAAATCAGCCAAAATAAGCTCTAGATTGATAACACCGATATCAAATAGTGGATCAACCTTATTTGCTACGTGTATAACGTCCTTGTCTTCAAAAACGCGCACCATATGAAGTATTGCGTCAGTCTCCCTGATATTTGCGAGGAATTTATTTCCCAAACCTTCTCCCTTACTAGCCCCAGCAACAAGGCCTGCAATATCTACAAACTCTATAGCTGCAGGAATAGTACGCTCTGTCTTTGAGAAATCAGCGAGCTTATAAAGTCTTTCATCTGGCACAGGCACAATACCGACAGATGGATCAATAGTACAAAAAGGGTAGTTTTCAGCTGGTACACCCTTTTTAGTAAGTGCATTAAAGAGGGTTGATTTCCCTACATTTGGTAGTCCAACAATTCCGATAGATAGTCCCATAGTCAAAACACTATATCAAAATAAGCCTAAAAAGTCATCTAAAGTAACTTTTTGAGTTTCTTTTCAATAAACTTATCTACGTCATCTACATTTTTTTGAATTTCTTTAAATACCATTTCTTCATTTTTATTTAATTCTCTATCAACACGAACCTTTTCGAGTTCTGCAAGCTGATCATTTAGCTCCTCTTTCAAAAGAACCACTGCTCTATGGGCATCTTCTATTGCATTTTGTAATTTTGATTTATTTTTCTTTTTGAGTGACAAGAACTTGTACCAACCAATGTACAAAACTATCAACAATAGTACTAATAAGGCGACTGCCAAAACTACCCAGAATAATGTCACTGTGACTTTGGCAAAATCACTCTTGAGAACTCTCAAATCTAGACTTTCAGAAGCTTGGCTTTTTACTGAATCAGATAAAATATTTTTTGCTGATACTTTTATAAGTCCAACTTTTCTAACATTTTCGACAGTTACTGAGAAAGAGCCGTCATCAGAAGTTGTTCCTATGTATTTTTTGATTTGTATTCCAGATAGTTCAAAAATTATTTCAACTTGTTTGTTTGGATAATCACTTTTACCAAAAATAATTACTGGATCTCCTTTTTTAACTTCTGAAGAACTTAGAGATATTGAAGGAGGGGTAATAAAAGAGCTAGTAAAGTTTGTGGTAGCTTCTGTATGGTTACCTGCTTTATCATAAGCTACAACAGTTACAACATGATCTCCTTGAGCTAGAACAGGGAGAATGTACTCAGAATTTATTAAATCGTCTTTTTTGATGTTTAAAATATCACCTTCATCTATTTTTAGAGTGTAATAATCTATACCAGAAGTTAAGTCTTCAGCTTTTAATTCAATAATACTTTGATTGCCAACGGTTTTAATTGTTGGTGTGAAAGCCTCTGGGGCCTTGGTATCAACTTTTATTTTGTAGTGAGTTATAGGACCCCAACCATTTGAGCCGGAATATCTAATATGGAAATAAAAAGTGCCGTCAGGAAGTTCTGTCAGTGTTTTTTGGGTAACAGAGCTATCATAAGTAGTGGTCGGAACTGATTCTGGAATTCTGTTTGTAAAAGCTTGAACAGAATTAACACCAGAAGGAGTTTTCCAATTGAAAGACGCGGTGCTATTTGAATACCATGTGTTTTGGTCTGGATGTGTATCAGAAGTCACAATAGGCTTAACAGATTTTGTAGTAGTTGTAGGAGTGGCAGGAGTTGGAGTTTCAGTTTCTTTTGGATTACCAATCTGAATCACACTTGTACCCCTACCAGAGATAATGTCAGTACCTAGCCCATCGTTTTCTCTGACAGCTGCATCAGCAAAAAGTACGGTGGCTACGCCTGATTTCTTTGCTTTAAAGGTAATAGTAGCAAGCGTGCCGTTACTACCTGTATACCCTGGGTTTGAAACTCCACCATTAAACGATACTGTACCTGCTGCGTTAGAAAATTTAGGTTCTTCCACCCACAAAGAAAAAATTGAATTGCTCTTATTAACAGATACAACCTCGAGTAAATCAGTTGGAAACTGTATTGTAGCTTCTGCATTATTAACTGACTTGCCGAGAGTATTTGTTACAACTTTTATTGAAACAATATTTCCTTCAGAAACAGTTGTAGAGCTCGGAGAAAAAGAAAGAGTAGCAGCCTCAACTTTATTTATAGGCAATAAAATACAAAAAATAAATATCAGAACAGATATTCTTTTTAGAAAACTTAAACTATTGCAGTATTTTTGCATTGCTTCTTCTTTTAATTTTATTTTTAACTATTTTATTTATTACTAATATAATTATGACAGAAGTAAAGACAGTTAACCAGCGAATAGGTTGTTTTTCTTTGAAGCTAACAACTTGAAAATTTCCAGCCTTATCATATGCAGTAACAACGACATTAGCTTTTTTGTTTTGATCAACAAGAATATAAGAAGTACCACTTCTAACAGCTGGGTAACTCCCCTCTCTTACTTCATAATGACTTATTCCTGATTGCCCATCATTTGTTTCAAAATTAATAAACTTTTTATTGTCATAAAGGTTTGGGTCTTTTATAAGGCTTACATTAAAAGGGTCTGGGGCTATGTTATCGTTTGAAATAACTTCCTCTAAAGCGTTCTTTTGTGAAGAACCCGCAGAACTAACATTAATAGTTGAAATGTCTTTGGTGATTGAAATAGCCGTTGCTAAACCATCATTTTTATAAGCAGTGATTACTCTTGGACTTATAACAAAACTACCTGGACTATTTATTTTTACAAAAGCTGAGAAGATTAAAAGTCTGTCACCTTTTACACCACCAGGTACCCCGCCGATAAACGTAATATTATGCCCCGTGGTTAAAGAAGGTTTGCGTGGCCACATACTAAATACTGAATTAACAAGAGAAATGTCTTTAACCTCAAAATTACTATCACGATTGTCTGAAAGTGATATCGTTCCTTCGAGAGAGTTGATTTCTTGGCCTTCAGTATTTAAATAGATATTTATAATACTAATATCTCCAGCAGAAATACTACTTTCAGCAGAAGCATTAATGTAAGCGGCGTAACTACTTTGAGGTAATAAAATAACAACAAACAAAAAAGTTGTTAAAAATAGAATAAAGGCTGGGAAAAAATTTTGGTATTTCATTTTTTTATATTTTATAATGGTTTTTTACCCCACTGGAAGAGCATAATTGAAAAATCTATTGAATCAACTTTTTTATCCAAGTTTATGTCAACACAAGGGTTTTTAAAAGGCGGTGAGGTCTTCCAATAATATAACAATATTGAGAAATCAGTGGAGTCTACTACTCCATTTTTATTAAAATCTGCACCATTGCAAGACTTGTTTTCTGTTACAGGAGATGGTGGAGTGTTACCTCCTCCGCCTCCGCCACCGCCTCCTCCACCACCCCCGCCTCCAGTATTAGAGGCATTTACAGTGAAGACTCTAGAAGACCCTGAACTCTCAGTACCGAAATATACAACGAGTTTGAAATAATATGTTCCAGCATTTGTAACTGACCCAGTGAGAACTGTATTCCAGTCCTCAGCAGGATTTATATACTTAGCTGCTGAAGCATAATAAGCATCATCGTTACCCCCACAATCGTTATTTAAATTTGAGACAATACACCACTCATACTGGTATTCATAACCAGTTAAGCCTTCATTTGTTATCGTTACATTTGCACTAATTGATGACGGACTAGTTGCATTAACCGAATTGATAAGCACCTGAGCTGGAGACCCAGCTATTTCAAAATAATCATTCGTTTGTATTGTTTTACCACTTTCTACTTGTGAAGAAATAACTGCTTCCCATAGTCCTTGTGCTGCAGAGTTATTTACTAAATATGTATACTCATAAACACCTGTGCTTATTAGGTTCATAGACACATTTGAAACTACTACATTACGATCTACATCGTAGAGAGTCACAGTAGGTGTAGCAAAAGGAGCAGTCGGAGATGCACTAGAATCCAAAATAAAAACCTTTGTTCTATATGTATAACCTGTTTGTACTCTTTCAACATTACTCATCTTTACAGACCAGTTTGTTGAGCCACCAATAGCAGATACCGGTGCATCAAGATTTGTTTTAACCTGTTCTCCGATAGATCCTACTGTAGTTAATGTTGACGAAAGTACATTCCAAACATCAGCGGCAGTAATATCATTACCATAACTTGTTAGAGTCCTTGTGGCATTTGCCCACACAGCCGTAGCAACAGCAGAAGTAGAATAATCAGAAAGTGTTCGGGTTGCTGATGACCAAACGTCAGCAGCAGTTAGGCTACTGTTACCTGTTCCTCGACTTGAAACTTGAGCATCGAGATTGTCGACAACAAGTTTACCTATACTACCGGAAGTAGAAAGAGAAGATGTTGCTTTATCCCAAATAGCAGAAATTGAAGAATTTGAAATATCTACACCAGAGGTAAGAGTTCTAGTACCAGCAGTCCAAACATCTGTGGCTGATATATTATTTAGTGCTCCAATAGCTGTGATTACATCTGATGTTTTAGCATCAGAATTTGTTGCTAATTGTTCACCTATAGACCCTACAGTAGTAAGTGATGAAGATAATGTATTCCATACATCAGCGGCAGTTATGTCATTACCATAACTAGTAAGAGTTCGCCCAGCATTAGCCCATACACCCGCAGAAACAGCGTCTACCCCGCTAGAAGAAAGAGTTCTTGTTGCAGATGCCCATACATCTCCCGCTGTAAGAGTACTTGTTCCCCTTGTTGAAACTTGAGCATCAAGGTTGTCGACAATTAATTTACCTACACTACCTGTTGTTGTAAGACTAGAAGAAGCCTTGTCCCAAATTGCATCAACTGAAGCATTATTTATACTTACACTACCAGAGTTTGTTGATCGAGTTCCATAAGTCCAAACGTCTGCAGCTGATATGTTATTAAGGGCATTTATAAGAGTTCTATTTGTTTGGATTTCTGTAACAATTGTTGATTGTGAGGCATCAATATAACTCTCTGTTGCGAAAGATCCTCCTCCGGCTATATTTTTACTTGTAAGTGTTCGAGTTGGAGCAAAGGTATCATTCCAAATATCTGAAGCAAGTGTTCCAAAAGATGAGAGTGTTCTAGTGCTATAGCTCCATATATCAGAAACAAGAGAACCGAAAGATGTCAGAGTTCTAGAGGCACTACTCCAAACAGATGAGGCAATAGAGGCATCAGTAACAACCGGAGCTTTAAGTATGAAAGATTTGTCTAGTTTTAGAAGGTCGCCTCCTATAAGCGAGCCACATGTAATAAATGTAGGGTATTTCCCTTCTACTAAAGGAGTGCCGTAAGAATAACTATGCCAACCAGTAGCATCATCTGTCATTGTCACCTCACTAACAAGAGAAACGCCCGCTGGTGAATACACTGATATCGTACAGTCATCAGTAGTTGGGGTATAGTCATCATTGTAGATAAACTCGCCAATAACTATACTTTCACCTGGGATATAAGTGTCAGTTGCGAAGACATTCGTTGCAAAAAAAGCTCCGAACAATAAAATGCTAAGGGTAACAGTCTTGATTATTGGTGTATTTTTAAAATGATTACTTTTCACACAGATATTGTAAAAAGTAATACTATGCTAAGCATAGAATTACTAAAAAGTAGCTAAAAGGCTATTTTTTATTATTTTTTTCAGAAGCACTTGATTCTGAACTCTTAAAAATACCGGTAAGATTTTTAAAAGCCTCAACAAGATTCTTTGCGAGTTCTGGAATCTTCTTTGATCCAAAAAGCAAAATAAGGACAACCGCAATAATTATAATTTCTTTTGTTCCTAATCCAAACATGATTATGTTATCTAAATATAAATAATAAACAAACGCTTGATACTACTTTTTAGTGTCAGCGTCTTTAAAAGCTCCAAACAAGTGGCGAACTGCATCAGCGATACTTTTTGTAAGTTCTGGAATCTTCTTTGATCCAAAAAGTAAAACAATGACAACAACAATAATTATAATTTCTTTTGTTCCTAATCCAAACATAGGTGAATACACTATTTAGTTTACTAATAAACGACCCGGTTTTTTTCTGTTTATTAAGACCGTGATCTCATAAATTAACACCAACGGCACCGCCATTAATATTAATGATAAACCATCGGTTGGGGGAAGTAAAGAGACTATTACAAAGATTACAGCGATTGCATGCCTACGTTTAGACCGTAAAAAACTAACAGTTGTTGCCCCCATCTTTATTAAGAGTGTTATAACCAAAGGAAACATAAATAATAAGCCCAAAAGTGTTGAAGTTAAGACTATTTGATAAATAAAAGTACTTATATCCCAATAATTAGCAACCCCCAAAGCTACATTAACCGTAGCGATTAATCTAACAGCGTAATAAAGCATAATAACACTGTATAAAAAACCTAATGCGAATAAAAGTAAAGCTAGTGGCAATGAAAACAAAAAAAGTCTCTGTTCTTTTTTAAAAAGAGCTGGTTTTAAAAATAAATACAAATAATAAATACAAATAGGTATAATTACTACGCAAGCCAAGAAAAAAGCAATACTCATAGCCACCTCAACTAGTTGAAATGGTGAAGTAGTAACGACAGTAACGCCTTTCATAGTTAAGTACTTAAGCAAAACTTTTATAACAGGACCAGCGTTTAAAAATGCTATTACAAAAACAATAGCAAAAATCTTTACCAGGAGAACCAGCTTGCGACGAAAACCCTCAAAATAATGAGAGTATTTTGTGATTGCTTCTTGAAGTGTATTCACGATATAAACTAACTAAGAACTTTACTCTCCTACTAATACCTCTGTGTTCGGTTCTGATATAGTAGTTTCAGGAGGAGTGGGGGCTATATCAGGGACTATTTCAGGTATTATTTCTTTTTGTTCATCTGGGGCTGCTTCTACTATAGGATTAGTATCTTTTGGAACTTCAACATTCACAGGTTCTATAATTTGTACAGGCTCTTGTTGTGGAGCAGGAATAACATCAATAGTGTCGGTATTAGTTAAATTATTTTTTCTATGTGTATTTAACCACATTGCTACTGCTAATACACCATCATTCCAAGAATCATATGTTTTTGTATTTACACCATCATTACCTACGTTACCTGGATTAAAAGTACTTGTTGCTAGGCCAAGAGTTCCAAAACGAGAATCAAGCTCCATCAGTGCGAGCATAAGACGAACATCCACTAAATACTGAGTTGAAGCATTCCATACCATAAGACCATCTAATGGACTATCCGGACTTGTTTTCTTTATATAAAAATCTACCTTATCTGGAGAATCCATTAACCCCATCTTTTCAAGGATATTTTGTATTTTTAATTCGTGCATTGGATCTGTAGCATAAGGAGTAATATCATATTCAAGCAAACATTTTGTTGCATCTGTAATAACTGTTGGATTAAAAGATGCTTCAATGCCATTTTGTACAACCTGAGCCTCCGTAAAAGGTGTAGCTGCGGCAGTTTGTTCAATACTTGCTACTAAATTTAGTTTAGAAATAGTATTTTTAACTTCCAAAATTTCAGCATCTATTGTGTTTATCCTCTCCAAATCTCCAGATGAAAAAGCTTGATCTTTTGCAAGATTTAATCCATTTAATCTATTCCCTAGTAATTGTATAAGATAATTTATGTCCATATAATTCTACCAATATAATAATGTCCTCCATATCTCAGTACCAGAATGTCTCATGAGGTACAGGTATTTTAATCCATCTTCAGTCTCAACTATCTCAATACGGTTCCCAGACACAGCAGCTCCCATACCATATGGTGGCTGAGAAGCTGGAACAACGATGTTTTTCACTAGATCATAGTACATTAATTTTGCAAGAGTAGTAATACCTTGAATATAATATATTCTATCTTCTCCGTCGTACACATACATGGCACCCGTTGTCATGGTTTCCGTCTGAGGAAAGTATGACAAAGTTTCCCAGTGTTCAGTATGAATATTATAGCGAGAAAGTTCTGAAGTTGCTGTTCCTGTCCAAGCATACATGTAGTTACTATTTAGAGTAGTATCAGTTGACCCTGTAATACAGTCAAGATGTATACCGTTTGCTTTTGGTGTAGCTTCGAGAATTGCATAAGCAGTTGAAGTATCAGGGGCAGTACCTGTGGCAAATGTCAGTGTAGTTGAGGTATTAGCTGTAATAGCGTATTCATTACCTTGCCCTGTTCCAGACAAGAAGCGAACACGACTTCCTACCCAATAGTTAGTTTCCCAGTTCTGACCAGAATCAACTAGGGTTGTTGTTGTGCCACTTGTTGCTGTGCCAAAAGTATCCATTATTATATATCGAGTTGTAGTATCTACCGTAAATGATTGAGCAGCAAAAGTGAGCGTGTTTGAAGTATTAGAAGTAATTGCAATTTCAGCACCAACTCCTGTTCCCTCTACAATTCTGACTTTTCTATTAACTGTTCGTGACCAGTAATTTGTCTCCCAGTTTTTTGATGTATCGACAATGGTTGTCGTAGATCCTGATGTGGCAAAACCTTCTGTCCCTGTAGTTTCTCCTTTAGACATTCTATCGGTACCAAATGGTTTAATATCTTCTATTATGTATTTTGTTGTACCGTTTACAGGTGCAGTTGCAGCGAGCGTCCAGACAAGTGTTGTAGCAGTATTGGAAACAATTCTTCTAGCCTGTCCTACTGACAAGATTGCATTGGTTGATAGTTGTACGATCTTTCCTACATGCTCATTAACTACCCAGTTCTTAGTACAATCTACAAGTTGAGTAGTAGACGGTGATGCTCCAATAGTTGCTGTAGCAGCACCAGGATCTCCTACAGAACAATATGTGAAAGAAAGGTTGGTTGTAGGAGTTGGAATACCAGTGACTGTGTATGTTCCATTAAATTTTGATGCCCCAGTTCCCGTCGCCCCAGTGATAGTGACAGTGTCCCCTATTTTATAATTATGAGCAATCGGAGTCACCGCTGTTTCAATAAAATCAATTGAGGTAATATCGAGAGTACATCCAGTACCTCCTGTTGGAACTACAGTTGTTGCTTTTCCTGTGCCTGTTGTGTAGTTGGTACCTACTGTTTCGAGGCTAACCGCTGTTACAGCGCCAGTACTCGAAACTGCTGTAACTCGTGCAGTTCCTCCGGTACCACCGGTAGTAATCGTAAGTATATCATTAATATTATACGCACTTCCTCCTGCAATAGGAGTAGAATTTAACACTGTAATACCTGCGGGTGAGCGTGTAATCGAAGTTATTGCAATAGGATTGTCTCCACTCTTTTTTGCAGCAAGCTGATTACATTGACCATTATCGAGTTGTTTACCTGTTGACCACTGATCTGTGTCTTGTGAATACTGAAGCATACCTGCGTCGTTTCCACCAATAAGCCATATCTTTCCTACGTCTCTCCATATTTCATACACAGAAGTAGCATCTGGATTTGTATCCCAGTCTTGAGTCACGTTGATCCGTGTCGCTGTATTACTGAGGATTGAAAGCGATTGCCCCACACCAGTCCCTGCCACAATTCGAATTTCAAAGTTTGCAAACGCCATCGGGGTTAATACTGCGGTAGCGGTAATATACCGTGCACCTCCACCTGATGCTGTCTCAGTAAAAATTGCACCACCATTTTCCGTCATGCGCTCCATTTGCAAATCCGAACCCGCTAGGAACACTGCAGTTTTGAGACCAGACTGAGTAGATTTTTGATACCAAACATCTGCAAGCCTGTCGTAATATGCGAATGAAAAGAATGGTGCAGACGTGGTACCTTGAGTCACATTCCAAATACCACCAGATAAAATCATGAAGCTCGAGGTCTCGTCTGGTATTACTGACCAGTTAGTATCTACAGTCACCTGATGACTTTCGATAACAAAAAATGAAGAGTTGGCAACAGTAGCAACTGCGAGTGGACAGTTTGCCCACGGGTTGATGGTGACATGGTTTACATCAGAAAATGTGAGTGTGTTCTGTGTATTGTATAAAATGTTTCGAAGTTGTGTTCTTCCTGTCCCCCAGTCGATACGTACCTGATAATTTTTCCATTGATTATTTTTCCATAATTTCAGTCCGACTCCTGTTGAAGCATCGATAACCTGTGTAGAACTTGCTGTTGTTACCATGCCACGCTCATGAAATGTAGGAGCGGAGACAGCGGTGATTGTTTTTTCTTGACCTGCTCCTGTCCCGCCGATGATTCTAATCTTCTGTCCCACAAGCACCTGACCTGAAAGTCCTGCCATTTGAATAGTATTCAAACCACCAGATATTGCTTGTCCAAAGTGACCAATAGAATTTGTCATCACATTGTTATTCATGATAGTCGGCGCCGTAACTGGAGCTGATGCAAGTTGATGCCAAGAATCTGCATGTGTATCATACCTGTACAGTAAACTTGAAACCTGATAATACAAGTATCGATTTTGTAAAGTATTACCCGTTGTCATAGAAGAAACAGCAGTTGTTGCTGTTGGGGCAAATCTACACCATTCCCATACAGGCAAATCAACTTGTTTTTTAAGATTATTTGTAATTGCCATATACTATGAATTAATCAAATTACCACGAATACCACTATTATACGCTTGTCTAGACCAATCTATTATCTGCCAACGAGAATCAACACCTGCAAGCTGACTGAGTGATGTTATGGTTGCCACTGTAACAGAACCAGATACAACAATTGCTCCAGTATCAACCACAACTCTTTGTCGCATTTGACTATCAACAACTGCTTGCGACTCCATAAGCTTAACCATGCGACGAAGTAAAACAACGCTGTCGTCTTGAGCAGGGTTAATACGAACATCATTTGAATCTTTTATACCAACAACTGAAGCACCTCCACTACTAGCAGTTAGAAGGTTGTTACTCCCATCAAACGTAAGTAGGTCTGTCTTGGCCTTCATTGCTGCTAATGTCGTCTGGGTTGCAAAGTCTTTACCTGCGATTGTCGCAAGATTACCATCTTCTTTCGCTGGATTTATACGATTATTTGATGCGTCTTTAGAACCAACAACATTTGAGGTTGGAGTACTACCTGTTACATATGCACTGGCACTTTTTGGAAATAATGCAGTTGCAGCAACACCAAGCCCTGTTAATCCCGCTATTTTAAGAAAAGCTCTTCTATTTGCATCTACATCTGATTCACTATTTTTGATTTCTGAAATATTCTTTTTCTCAGAAATAAGAGACCTGGTAGAAGAAACATCACTTTTTTGTTTAAGTGATTTCATTTTTTTACGAGAAACAAAAGTAAATGTATATTTTGAGCTGAGCATACGCAAATATTGCAACTATATTTTACTATATACAAATATTAGTGCAACAAAAAAGCTACATAATTTTTATGTAGCTTTTTTGAACAAACAAAGTACTATTTACCCATCATTATCTTTTGGATTTCTCCTTGATGCTTTCTCATGACTTCCATAGAAGCAGCCATTTCACTTTTACCAGACTTTTTTTCTGCCTCAATTTCCTTAGCTAACTTATTAAAAAAATCAGGGTTTTCATTAACAGCTTTCAAAATAGCCTCTCTTTGAGCTTCTGGTAAACTTTTGAGCTGTCTTTCGAGCAGCTTATTTGTGAGCATCTTTTTTAGTCCAAACATATCCGACATACTATCACAAAAATAGCTGACAATCTAGCTCTTTTTGAGCTCTAAAGCAATAAACATTGGGAATTCTTTACGAGCAGTATCCTCTGCTTTTTGTCTTGGTCCTATTTGGCTTTTTTTATGAGATATCCACTCCTCAATACTTGTGATAACCAAACCATGTTTTTTAAATATTTTTGTGTACCACTGAAGAGGCCTGTGGAAGGTAACAGAAGATGCTTCACTTCTACCTTTATGAGGATTTAGTTCTATGCTTATTTTTATTTCAGATAAATATTTGTCTACTCGTCTGTATTGAATTTCTTTTTTTTGATCAAAATTCCAGTCTGAATACTGTGGAATCCTAAAAGCTGGATGAAGCATTACTAGTGTAAAAGATCCGTTATTTTTCAAAACACGCTTTATCTCTCCTACTGTTTCATCTATATTTTTAATATTTTCAAAAGCTAAAACAGTGAAAACTTTATCAAAAAAATCTTTTTTGAGTTTTGTATTTTCTGCGCTCGCTACTACAAAATCAATATCTGAATTTTTCTCTTTAGCTATTTTTATCAATTTTTCAGAAAGATCCACCCCTATCACACTAGAGCCTTGGTCTTTGACCAGTCTTGAAAAATACCCTTGTCCACAAGCAAGATCTAAGACATTGTCTCCCTTTTTTATAGAAAGCATTCTAAGTAGGTTTGGAGCTATAACTTTTGACTGGTAAGTATCTTCTCCTCCGAGATATTTATCGTACCAAGATGCCACATTGTCCCATTTTGTTTCTTTTGAATTCATTTTATTTAACACTCTCCTTTTCTATATTTTTTACCTTGTTTAAAGACGCTAAATACATAAGAGAGTGGCACGATGCTTGTAAAATACTGGAAGTCTACGAAACTTCTCATCAGCCATGGTATAAAACCTGTTACTGTTATTTTTTTATAACTAAATACTGCCCAAGAGTTTCCAATAGGCACAAGGTATCCCATAGCTTTTGATTTAAAAGGTTTGATATTTTTATTTTTTATTTTTGCTTTAAGAAAATCTCCTAGATATTGACCATGAGTTATAGCTCCTTGAGCAAGACCAGTTCCTGGAGCACTAGCTCCATCTCCAACAATAAAAACATTTTGATCATCTGGAATTGAAAAATCAGGATTAACAGTTACTCGTTTTTTTGAGTCGAGAGTAAGTCCAGTAAAAGAATCACTTATTTTTGTACCGGCGGTCCAAATAACTGTGCCTGATCTCATTGTCATACCACTTGCTGTTACATTGTCCAAGTCTTGAGCTTGAAGAGCTCTGTTTGTATATATATTAACCTTGAGGCGACGAAGTCTAGCTTCTGCTTTTTTGGAAACAGAAGGAGGAAGCATGGCAAGAACACGAGGGTTTGACTCTATAAGATCTACGGTGACAAAACTAGGATCAACATGATACTTTTTTGTCATTTCTCTAAGATAAGTAGTGATGTCTCCTGCTAGTTCTACTCCTGATGGTCCACCTCCAACAACAGTAACATGGAATTTTTTTATTAATTCTTCTTTAGTAATATTATTTGATCCCTCAAGAGCATCTAGAAAGTGCTGTTTGAGCGCCAACGCCTCAGTTGCTGACTTGAAAGAAAATGCAAACTTTTCAATACCAGGAATATTAAAATAATTTGTCTGGCTTCCCATAGCTAAAACCAAATAATCATATTCGAAACTTTGGCCATCGAGCAGGCTGACTATCTTTTTATCTTTATCATAAGACTCATAAAATCCTTGAATAACACTAATATTGCTATTTTTCTTAAAAATCTTGTCATAAGGTACACAAACCTCAATAGCAAGAGCCCCTGTAACAAGTTTATACAAGGCTGGGTAGTATTCAAAGAACGGGTTTTTAGTAATCAAAACGACATCAAAATCTGCAACATTTTGTAGTCTTTTTGCTACTGCTATACCCCCAAAACCGCCTCCAATAATCACGACTTTTTTACGATTTTGGTCCTTATTCATTGGGCTATTATAGCAAATATGCTTTAAAACAAAATGTTGTGTATAATATGTAATATCTGTGGCTTTACTTCGTCACTAAGATTGAATCGTTCTATGAATCGCGAAAACGAACAACAAGCCTTATTTTCCAAGCTATTTGAAGAATATCAAGATGCGATATTTCGCTTTGTTTTCTTTCGTGTTGGCTCTCGCCATATTGCCCTAGATATCACCCAAGACACTTTTGTAAGGCTTTGGGGCTATTTAGCCAAAGGAGGAGAGGTGCTACACGAACAAGCATTCGTCTATCGAATAGCAAAAAATGCTGTTATTGATTATTACAAAAAGAGCAAAAGTTCCTCTCTAGACTCCCTACTTGAAAATGGTTTTGACCCAGAAACAAATACTCATACTGATGAAATATTCAGAAATGATGATATCAAAATGGTTCAAGGGCTACTCGAAGAGCTAGATGAAGAAAGTAAGCAAATTATTTTCCTTAGATACACAGAAGAAAAACCTATCGAAGAAATTGCGAGCTTATACGGCAAAAGCGTCAATGCTATGACTGTTCGTATTCATAGAATTATCCAAAAACTTAAAGGTCGCTATAACGAAACAATTTATGATTGAGAAAAAAATCGAACAATTAAAGATGTTTAAAGACATACACCTCTCTAATGATGAGCGTGCTATTCTTCGTGCTTCTATTGCTAGAAATATTCAAATATCTCGATCAACTCCTGTTGTTTCAATATTCCACAGAGGGATACAACATGGCTTAAGAATAGGTCTATCTACTTTCCTATTTGTTGTCTTTGTTGGAGGAAGTGTTTCTGTTGTAGCTGATAATTCTCTTCCGGGAGACCCTCTATACTCTTTCAAAATAAATGTTAACGAAGAAGTTAAAGGTGCCTTCTTAACAACTCCTGAAGAAAAACTCTCATGGCAAAGTACTCGTATTGATAATCGATTAAGTGAAATAAAGACTTTGGCGGCTTCAAAAACTCTTACTAAAGCAAAACAAGAGACTGCTCAAAGAGCTCTAGATACTCATATAAAAGATTTTTCTAAAGAGCTTGGTACTCTATCTGACGCAGAGCCGAGTGAGGCCCTAAAAGTAACTGCTACACTTGAACAAAGTCTTAAAAATCAAAAAGAAGATATCCAGAAGTACATAGTTGATGGTAGTACAGAAGATCAAAGTGACGCATTAAAAGCAGTCGATGCTACTATAGAGAAGGTTTCTGCTGAAGAAAATAAGATTATATCTAAAGAAATAGAACAACTAACCTCTGATTTAAATTTAGTAACAGAAACAGATATCACAGTAGAAGATACAACTGAAACTACTCCTGAGGTACCACCTACTACTCTTCCCGCGACACAATAAACCTATTTACAAACAAAAATAAAATAATAACACCTAGTAAAACAGCACCAAAAATAAAAATCTTGGTGTTGTTTTGTTTTTGGTTATCACTAATTTCTTTATTTTCTAATCCTTCTGTTGTGACGCTAGCTGTAAAATTATTTTTTGTAACAATTTCATCTTGATACTGATTTTCTATAACTTTTTGCTTTGGGGCAACAATATTTTGATTTTTTACCACAGAAGATGTTTCTTCGGTAACACTATTTCGCTCAGGAGTTTGAAGGGTGGCACCACTAGGAACTTCTGATAATCCAAAAGAACTAAATGGCATAATAATAGATTTATTAGGAGCAATAAAAGTAATAGGTGGGATTTCCAATATTGAATCTTTTGGATTTGAAACTCCTTCGAGCAAAACAAACCATCCGGAGATATCAACTGTATTTGAACTACTATTTGTAAATTCAAACCCCTTATCACTGATAATCCTTAGAGAAACAACAGGCTCTACTACTGTACGCTCAGAAAAGTTTAAAAGAAAAGGTTTTTTATCATAAGGATTTTTATAATAAGCAAAAGAGATAGTATAAGTGCCAGGATATTTATAAGTATGTTTTATTTCTGTAGGGTAAGTATTTCTGTATGTAGTACCATCACCCATATTCCAAAGAAAAACACCTGAATAAGCTTTGTCATAATCTAAGAAAGTTACAGCATTATATTCTGAAGCTACTTTTGTATAAATTATCTTTGGTATATAGAGCTCTATTCTTGGCTCTATTTTTTTAGGAATCCATTCAGAACCACCCGAAGCTACAACCTGTTCAGGAGTAACAACATCAGTAGTAAGCCCGGCTTTTGGTGTAGATTTAGCTGTTACCCAAGACGCTCCATCCCACTGCATTGTTTCTTTGGTCTCACTACTTCCTGCTGGCCAACCAGAAATAAAATTTAAAGACTGCACAGAAACACCATCTTTATCTTTGAGAATTAAATTTTCACCAGTATTTGAAAATCCACTGCCACCAAAAGTACCTGATTCATCACTTATACCTGGAACAGGATCTGTACTGGTAGAGGTTGTTCTTTCAACAACTAAATACCCTTTTGGGTCAATACTCTTTGTAAGAGTAAAAACAACTTGCTCTCCCCCATCTTCATAAAGCTTCCAACCTGAAAGATCTACACTCTCATCTCCCTCATTATAAAGCTCAAACCATTCACCAAAAGAAGTCTCTGTATTACCCATCCATGCTATTTCAGTGATACGAACACTAGCGTAAGAAATGCTTACTGAAACAAGAACTATAGCGATAGATAGCGCTATGGCACGAAACATGATGGTTTAAAAAATTATTCTAAAATCTTTTTTAATTCGCTGTGAGATATTTCTTTTGGATTATTGTTTACAGAAGTATCTTCTTTTTTTTCTAAAATAGGATCTTCTGTCTTTTGAGTTTTTATTTCTTCATTTTTTATATTTGTTCCTGATGTAGCTTTCATTAAGGCTTCTTTGAGAAGGTTGCGACTAGATTCTGTAGGACCTCTTTCTGCGAGCTTAACAGGTGCTATAGTTTGAGTTAAAGGCTTTTCATCAACAAATGGAGGCCTCGGAACCTTTTGTACAACAGGAGCTTCATTAGTCTTTGTGGGACTATTATCAATAGCATCTAAAAGCTTCGACAGTTCTTCGCTTGGTTTTATATTGTTTGTTTCTTCTTTAACTATTGGTTTTTCAAAAACCTTTTTGAAAGGCATGTGAACTTTTGGCTCACTACTAGTAAACTTCTGCTCTGGTTTGTATTCCTTTTTTGGGAAAGAGGTAGTTGGTTTTTGATAAGGCTTTTGTTCTGGACTAAAAGATTTTTGATTCTGTAAATACGGCTTCTTTTCATAGGAATTATTTTGTCCAGATTCTTCGCTACCAGCACCAAACCAATCTCTAATATTTTTCTCTACTATGTCTTTAGGTAAAGCAAAGTGAGCTCTGGTCCACTCAATAACATCATTTCTATAAGAAATAGATGGTCTTGGTATAGGAGCTAAGGTTTTTGCAGAAAAAGGCTGAGAACCCATATCGTTAATCATCAAAGATAAATATATCTGCGCAAAACCAAGATTTACAAGATCGTTTGACGTAAACTGTGGTGCATATACCTTCTCTAACATCTCCGAGTCCAGTGGTCCAACTCTAAAAGATACACTTGTTCCTACGTTTCCAAAAACAGCATCGCGCACTGACTCCTCCATTTGAGCAATATATTGGTGCGCAATGATAAGCGCGAGTTTATATTTACGAGCCTCAGATAAAATATTAGCAAAGGACTCGTTGGCAAAAGACTGGAATTCGTCAACATAAAAATAAAAACTTGGAAGCTCTGCCATACGAGTATGAGAAACATCAGCGCGACTCATAGCAGCAATATAAATCTTTGTAATAATCATACTACCTAAGAGACTTGTATTTTGTTCACCAATACGACCTTTTGAAAGGTTAACAATAAGAATTTTCTTATTGTCCATAATATCTCGTACATCAAAACTAGACTTAGGCTGACCAATAATATTGCGAACTAGAGGGTTAGCAGTAAACTGACCGATTTTATTTTGAATAGCTGCTCCAGCTTCTTGCATATAACGCTCACCGTACTTTTCAAATTCATCTGTCCAAAAAGCTTTTACTGAAGGGTCTTTGATATTTTCAACAACTTTTTTTCTAAAAGCTTTATCCGAGAGCATTCGGTTTACTCCTAACAAAGTAGCATCTGGGTACTCTAAAAGAGCGAGCAAGATATTGTTAAGAATATACTCCATACGAGCACTCCATGCGTCTACCCAAATCTTTTTGAAGGTACTCATCAATCCTGAAGCTACAAAGTGACGCTTGTCTTCTCCGATATCTTCAAGCATATTAAAAGAAATAGGATTTTCTATATCAAAAGGAGCAAAATAAACCACATCCTTAATACGGTCTTCAGGAATATAATCAAGCATTTTCTCAGCAAAACTACCGTGCGGATCTAGAACGGCCACCCCTTCTCCGTTTTGAATGTCTTGAATAGCCATATTTTCAAGTAGTGTAGACTTTCCTACCCCAGACTTTCCTACCACATACATATGACGAGTACGATCGCGGTTTTTTATACCAAAACGCGTTTGTTGGTTGCGAAAGTTTGTTTCGCCGAAATAAGTTACTCGTTCTCCATCACTAGGATGTATCATGAATATATTATAGCAGAACTTTTATTAACAATAGCTATAAGTTAGTACGACTGTATTCGTATAGAACAATAGAAGCAGCTGTTGAGGCATTAAGTGATTCACAATCTGGATTCATAGGAATAGAAAGAGGTACATCACAAAGCTCAAGAGTTTTTTCTCGAATTCCTACTGACTCATTTCCAACGATGAAAAGTGTAGGTGTATCAAATACAGCCTTTGAAAGAGTGGTTGTTCCGTTCATCACAAGGCCATAAGACCAGTAACCCTTATCTTTAAGGTCGCGAATTGTTTGATTTACATTACCTATCAATACAACCGGAATACGAAATACCATACCGACAGAAGTCTTGATGACTACCCCTGTAATAGGAGCTTGATTATGCTTTGGTAAAAGTATTGCGCTAGCACCAAAGGCTACCGCACTACGAATAATAGCCCCGACATTATGAGGGTCATGAAGTTCATCGAGAAGGACAATGCAAGGATTTTGTTTTTTGGAAGCATTTTTAAGTGCTTCATCCATAGATGAATATAGTTTTTCTTGAGAGATAACAGCTATTACGCCTTGGTGCACAGCATCACTACCAACATCTTTTTTAATATCTCCTTTCATACTACTAATACCAATAGAATGTTTTTTAAGCAGATTAACTAGTTCAACATCTGACTCAATTTCCTTTGAAAGGAAAACCTTTTGAACAACCTCTGGGCGCGCCAAAAGAGCCTCCGAGAGGGCGTGTTTGCCATATAAATATAGTTTTTCTGTTGCCATTGGTTTATATATTACACGAATGATTTTTTACGTCGAGTTTTGTGGAAAGTTATAGCGTAACGATGAGCTTCGTTATTTGCCAAAAGTATTGCGTATTTATTTTTCTCAACTATCTCCTTTGGTCCGCTAATAGCCTTGGGTCTATGACGTTCGTCCTTTGTAACGGCAATTATTGGTATATCCAAAGATAGATTTTTTAGAGCTTCTTTGGCTACATTTACCTGTATAAGGTTACCGTCTACCACAATAGCATTTGGCGTTCCCCATTCTGGATGACCAAAACGTCGTGTGAGTATTTCTCTCAAAGCTCCAGCGTCATTGGCCTTATCAAAACCTTTGATAATAAATTTGCGATATGCAGACTTATCAGAACTTGAATTTGTAACCACTGTCATAACACCAACCATAGACGCTCCGCTAATATGCGCTACATCATACGCTTCTATACGAAATTCTTCTCCTATGACAGTGCTTTCTAAATCTCTTTTTATCAAAGAAATATCTTGAATATGTTCTAGGGCAAAGACTTTTTGTTTCAAAACATTTGCTAATTCAAATTTTTGTTTATTAGCTAAAGATAACATTTCTTTTTTGAGTTCTTTTAAAAGAGACTGAAACTTCCCTTGAAAAACCATTTTTAATCTTTTTATTGTTTTTTTGTATTCTATTTGTGCATCTTTATTTATGACATCTGGAGAAAGTCCTATTTGTCTATAAAAAACAGTATTGTCTTTCTTTGAAGAAGCTAAATCTCTAAAAGGGAAAATTGGTCTAAGGATTTTTAAGGCTTCTTTGATAGCTGAACCTTTTGGATAGGGACCAAAAATAACATCGTACGACATAGGCTTAGGGTGTCTTAGAGCTCTAACTGTTTTATTTTTTATATCTATATCTTTTTGCCTAACTAAAATAACTTTTGGGAAGTCTTCTTTTGTTATAGCAACACAATTAAAGCTCTTATCATCTTTTTCCTTGGTATTGTAATAAGGTTTATATTTTTTAATTAAGTTGGCTTCAAGGATAAGGGCTTCGAGAGCATTCATTGTTTCTTGGTATGTAACTGTGTGAGACTTAAATACCATATCTACAATATGTGGACCACGAGTCTTAATAACATCAGGAGAAAAATAACTTCTCACACGATCGCGAAGTGATGTAGCCTTGCCTATATATAGGATTTTGCCTTCTGCATCACGCCAGGCATATACCCCTGGTGTTTCTGGGAATTTTAACTTGTCGAAATCTTGACGAATCATAAAGTTAGTGTATTATAACATAAAATTTGTATAATGAAAAAGTTTAAAAAATATTTACACTCTGGTTTCCATCTGATGTTTCATATGGGATTAATAACCTTAGGATCACTACTCTTTACTCTGTTTATACTATATTTTGTGTTTAAGATAAGTGTATTGTGGTCCGTGCTCTATTCTTTTTTATTTACACTTATTGGATGGTTTATATGGGCAACGTACATTAAATTTGAACTGCCAGACCAAAAAGACTAACCTCACTCTCTCAAAATTTTTGGGAGGGTTTTTATTTTGTTTATGCTACTATTGCAATATGACTATAAAAGAAGTACTTAAAATATCTAGACCTCGTTTTTGGTTATATGAAGCAGCGACTTTTGGACTTGTGGGAACCGTAGGAGCATTACAGGGATTAAGCTTTTTTTCAGATTGGCGGTATTGGGTATTTGCACTCTACTTTTTAATACCAGCTAATATCTTGATATACGGTATCAATGATATTTTTGATTACGAAACGGATAAACTAAATCCTAAAAAGGGTGACAATGCCTATGAGGCACTAGTTCCACCAGAAAGACAACGATCTCTATGGAAATGGATAATTTTTACAAATGTTCCATTCTTTTTCTTTGTTCCACTTTCTGCACCAATAATACTTTCATTTTTAGCTTTTGTATTTTTTGCTTCTTTTTATTCTGCAGAACCAATACGAGCCAAAGCTAAACCTATCATTGATTCCTTGTTTTCTGCTGGTCACTACACTGCTACGGGGGTCTTTGGATACTATCTAGCAGGAGGAGAAAGCTTCCCTGCTGTTGGAATAATAGCTGGACTACTTTGGGCTGTTGCAATGCATGCCTATAGTGCAGTCCCAGATATCAAAGCAGACTTTGAAGCAGGACTACACACTATCGCTATCATGATTGGAAAACAGAGAACTATAGCTCTTTGTTGGTTCTTATATGTATTTGCTGGTTATTTGGTAAAAGATATAGTCCCTATAGCAAGTTTTGTTGGGGCTATAGTTTTCTCTTATTTTATGTGGCGTAGCCAGAGAGCGAAAACAGAAGAAGCTCTATTCAAGCTCTATACCTACTTCCCTATGATTAATACTCTAATTGGAGCAATCGTTTCAATGGAGCTATTTGCAAAAAATATTTGGTAAAAACCCTAATTAATAAAAAACCTCCTAGGCGGAGGTTTTTTATTTTTATATCTTTTCTAAAGGAAATGGGTGAGTTATGTTTTCTATACGCTTATAGGCTAGCTCTGCACTGATAAGACAGATCGGCATACCAATACCAGGATTTGTCCCCGCCCCTACATAAAAAAGATTTTTGATTTTCTTGTGTACGTTGTTTGGCCTGAAGATAGCAGTTTGACCAAGTGTATGAGCCAAGCCTAATGCTGTCCCCTTGAAAGCGTTGTAATCAGCTATAAAATCCTTAACACAATAAGTCCTCTCTACAACTATTCTGTCTTTCAAGTCTGGAACATTAAAAGAAGTAGCCAATTCTGAAATAATTTTTTCTTTATATTGTTTTATAAATTCATCTGTATATTCAAGTCCTGGAGCAATAGGCACAAGAACAAAAACATTTTCATCCCCACTTGGTGCAACACTTATATCTGTTTTTGATGGCACACAAACATATAGAGATGGATCATTCGGCCAAACACCACTACTACTGAAAACTTCTTTTGCGTAGCCATCCCAAGATTTTGAAAAAATAAGGTTATGATGTTCTGCTTTTGGGATTTTACCCTTAACACCAAGATAAAGAATGAAAGCGCTCGGTGCTAGGGATCTCTTTTCCCAATACTTTGTAGACTTTTGTTGATGCTCTCCTCCTAGAAGGGTCTTATCTGTATGAACAATATCAGCATTAGAAACTACAATATCAGCATAAAGCTCTGTACCATCTTTGAGTCTAACTCCTTTAGCCTTGTTAGCTTCTACTATTATTTTCTCTACGTCTGCATTGGTACGTATTGAGACCCCGTATTTTTTAGTTATAGATTTCAAAGCATTTGGAACAGCGATAATACCTCCTTTTGGATACCAAACACCAAGGCCAAAATCCACATAATTCATCATGCTATATATACCAGGAGTCTCTCCTGGAGATGTCCCTAAAAGAACAGTTTGATATTGCATAACCTTTCTAAGGAGTTCACTTTTGAAAAGTTTATCGATGATGTTTTTTTGTTTTTTAAAAAGAGGCAGCTTTGCACCAAGAGTCATCATTCTCTTATTCATAAAATCAAAAATAGAATCATAGTTTTTAAACATGAATTCTTGTTTTGCTATTTCGTATTGATATTTTGTTGAAGCTAAAAACTTTTCTAAAACTTCTCCTGAACCTTTTTCTATTGATTCAAAAGTTTGTTTATTTTTTTCTATATCACCATAAAAATCATATTCAGCACCATTACTTTTGAGAAAAACTCGATATGAAGGACCAAGTTTTTGTAAAGAAATATAATCATTTATATCTTCACCCATTAAAGAAAAAAAGTGCTCAAAAACATCAGGCATCATGTACCAACTAGGACCAAGGTCAAAAGTAAAACCATCTTTTTGCCAAAGCCTAGCTCTACCACCTACAGAATCATTTTTTTCAAGCAGGGTTACTTTATAGCCCTTTTTGCCAAGCATGCCAGAGAGAGCAAGCCCTCCTAATCCTGCGCCTATTATGATTACTGATTTTTGTTCCATACTGCTTTAAAGAGTAACATTGTTTTTTGTAATGGGCTAATAACTATTCTTTTTGAAAAAACATCATAATTCTCAAATTCAATTTTTTCTATTAGTTTTTTATATATTAAGTAAGAAGCAAAAACAGCACTTCTGCCATTACCAAGCATTTTTATTCCTTTCTGCCCCTCTTCTAATAAAACTTTGGCTCTACCTAATTCAAAAGCCAAAAACTTTTTCATTGAATCATCTAAAACACTCTTTCTAATATAATCTTCTGTAATACCAAATTTATCCATATCTTCTTTGGGTAAATAAACTCTACCACGAACATCATAATCCTCTTTTGCATCCCTTATAAAGTTTATAAGCTGAAATGCTTCTCCCAGAGCCTTGGCGTGTGGCAATGCGCCTTCACGAAAACCTATAATATGACTCATAACGAGACCTATAACAGCAGCTGAGCCATACATGTATTCTTCTAGTTCTTTATAAGAGTTATACCTTGTTTTATTCAAGTCCTGATACATAGCAAAAAGAAAGTTACTTACATATTCATAAGGAATATTATAAAAATCAAAAATCTCTTTAGTAGCAAAGATTAAAGGATCTACTTCTTTGTTTGGATTATTATCGATTACACTCTTCCAATCATTAGACCATTTGTTAAGCTCAACTAAGGCTTTGTTTTTATCTTTCTCAGTATCAACCATTTCATCAGGCAACCGAACAAAAGCATAAAAAATCCAAGTCGCCTCTCTTACTTTCTTGGGGAATAAAAAAGAGGATCGATAAAAACCACGACCATACTGACGTGTTATTAATTTCGCACGTTTTAAAAGGTCTTTATTGATCATCTAAAATATGCCTTAAAAAGAAAATTGAAAATCCTTACTTACTACAGCCCCATCATCATCAGTAACACTAAGACGGAAGGTGTATGAACCTGCAGATAGTCCTGTAATTGTAGTAGAAGCAGAAGATGGTGAAGTGATAGTTCCTCCCGTGCCTGATACTTTTGTCCATAAGTATGAAGAGATAGTTCCGTCGGTGTCAACAACATTTGCAGACAGATTTATTGTAATAGGATCAAAAGAAATAGTAGGTGCTTGATTAAAATTCTTTGATTGCTTAAGCATCCATTCATAAATACTTTCGCTGTAACTATTTGAGCTATTAGTTGCCCATGTAACAGGGTCATAAAATGTATTCCAGCAACAATGAGTAGATCCAGGCTGACCAGAAGCAACAGTAGTACCTCGGGCTGACCCTGGAGATAGACTGTTCATATTTGTGACAATAGTTGGTACTTCTGTTCCCCATACATCATTTATACCTCTTATCCCCCACCATTTACCACCAGCAGAAGCAAATGTGCTCATTTGAGAAACTGGATTATCCATACCAGCTGGCTGAACTGCTACTACTGCGGCAATTTTATTTGCATATGTCTCATTTTCACTTACATAGGTGTCAACTGTCCATCCACCCATTGAAAGACCTGTTAAATAAATCCGAGCACTATCCACCCTATACTGAGATGTGATATTTGAAAGAATAGTATTTATAATAGAAGGTTGTGGCCATTGACCGGTTTGAACCGATATAACAATTGGCTTTTCTACTACACCGTTAACATTAAACTCCATAGGGTTACCTGCTGCAATAAAAGCTGATGGTCCATAAGACAATAGGTCGTATACATTTCCAGTACCAGCTTCAGACAATCCCGGGAAGAATAATATTAATGGATACTGTTTTGTTCCAGTTTGTCCATAATCTCCTGGAAGGTGAACAATCGCATTATATCCAGCAATAGTAGTTGCACTTTGAAGAAGCGGATCAGCATTCACCACAACCACCACATCATCACTCGCAGTTAATCCTCCATTGTCTGTAACAGTAAGACGGAAGGTATGAGTACCTTGTGCTAAACCAGTGATAGTAGTAGAAGCAGAAGATGGAGATGTGATAGTTCCTGCTAGTGTTGATACCTTAGTCCATGAGTATGAAGAGATAGTTCCGTCTGAGTCTGTACCTGAGCCTGTGAGGGTAAGATAACTTATCGGAAGAGTAATAGATTGATCTGTGCCAGCGTTAGCAGAAGGAGAAACATTTGAATTAGCAGTACAAAGTACATCGTATATATTTTCAGAAAGCAAACTATTAAATAGTACTAAATGACCAGCATCATTTAGGTGAATTCCGTCACCTGAATTATATGTTGAATTTATTGTGCCGTCAGCATTTGCAACTGTTGTCCAAAAATCAACTGCTTTTAAACCGAACTGTTGGTTAATCCAATCTCTCATTGTTATAAGCTGAGCTCTTTGTGAAGAGTTTAAGTTACGGGGCTGTGTTGTTGTTATCCATAAATCAACACCTGCATCAGCAGCAATTTGAGCCAAAGAAATAAAGTTTGCCTGTTGTTCAGCAAGAGAGTATCCGTTGGCAGCATCATTTGTTGGCATATTAATAATAATTGCATCTGGAGAATAACTAAGTGCTCGGGTAATGTTTCTTGCTGTATCAGGAGTAGGTCTATCTAAAGGAGTAGATGATCCAGTAGCTAAAATATGATAAGTCGTATATGTAGACATGCCAAGATTAATAATTTGCCCTCCTGGATTCTGTGATTGACCATATGTGGCCAACCTTCCTGCCCAAGAATTTTGATATGAAGATGCTGCATTTCCTGCTGCGGTTGAAGAGCCAAGAATAACGATCTTTTGTGGAACAGGACAAACTCCTACGGTTTGAGGATTAACAACCACCACTAAAGTATCAGAAGATACAGCCCCATCATCATCAGTAACACTAAGACGGAAGGTGTATGAACCTGCAGATAGTCCTATAATTGTAGTTGAAGCAGAAGATGGTGATGTGATAGTTCCTCCAGTACCTGAAATTTTAGTCCATGAGTATGAAGAGATAGTTCCGTCGGTGTCAGTAGCAGAACCTGTGAGGGTAACTGAAGATATTGGGAGGGTGATGGTTTGATCTGTACCAGCATTAACAGAAGGAGAAACGTTTGAAGGGGTACCAGGGTTTACAACTACTGAAACCGTGTCTGTCCCAAGAGCACCTTGATTATCAATAACAGTTAACTGAAATACCGATGTTCCCTGTAAAAGTCCTGTAATTGTAGTTGAAGCAGAAGAAGGTGATGTGATAGCCCCTGTTCCAGAAATTCGAGACCAACTATACCCAACTATAGAGCCATCTGTATCTGTACCTGAGCCTGAAAATGTCACTGAATTTATAGGAAGTAAAATAGACTGATCTAAACCAGCATTTGCAACTGGATTAATATTTGTTGGGGTTGTTGAAGAATTTTCGACAATCTCAAGAGCTCCTAAATAGGCATAACTTGAACCAGACAAAATAGAAACATTAATTACAATAGAACCATTTGTTGGAACTACATCTTGAATTTGAGCAATAGAATTTACATTGTTTGTAGCATTAAGAGTGCTAGATTTTGTTCCTATAGTATATTGAGCTGTTCGTGCGGCTGTCGATGAATCTACTCTAGATGCAAAAAATTTAAATGTGTAAGAAGCGTCATTATTAAGACCACTTATAGTTATCTGACCAGCAGTATCAGCTGTTGTTCCGTAAGGAGTAAGATAAAAGGAATCCCGAGTTGCACTTGCTGGATAGACAGTACTAGCTGTTGTACCTCCGTTATTTGCAGAATATGTTGGATAACTCGCATTGGTTACAAATGCATTTGAAATTTGTAAATTCAAACTTGATGATGCACCTGTCGAATCAACGAGATTAGAATTTGTTCCTAGGGAAGGATTAGTTATATTATTCCAACCAGAAACAGATGTTGATAAATCTTGACGTCCAAAATCTACTAAAAAAGTCTTTGAACTAGCTGAAACAGGCTCAAAAAACACAAAACCTAAAACACTAATAAAAACGGCTAATGAAGCACCAAACAAAATATTCTTTTTTTTCATGCCTTGATTATATGCAAGCTAAGGCGTATGAGCAATTATTATCTATCTTTGAAACAATAGAGCGTTACTGTCAAAGTATCTTTTTAAGGTATTCCCCTGTAAAACTATGCTTATTATTTGCGACTTCTTCTGGTGTACCTTTCGCAATTATTTTTCCTCCGGCAACACCTCCTTGTGGTCCAAAATCTATAAGATGATCAGCGCACTTTATAAGATCAAGATTGTGTTCAATAACTACAACAGTGTTACCCTTGGCAACCAATCTATTTAGGACTCCGATAAGATTTTTAACATCATCATAGTGCAGTCCGACAGTAGGCTCATCTAGTAGATACATTGTCTTTTCTAAATATGGACGATAAAGCTCTGAAGCTATCTTTACTCTTTGAGCTTCTCCACCAGAGAGTGTTGTGGCGCTCTGACCGAGCTTTACATAACCAAGACCAACTTCACTTAGAGTTTTGAGTCTGTCATAAATAGCTGGTATTTCATAAAAGAATTCAAGACCTTCTTCTACAGACATCTGAAGTACGTCATAAATGCTTTTACGTTTATATTTTACAGTTAATGTTTCTTTATCAAAACGCTTTCCATTACAAACATCACAGGTGACGTAAACTGTTGGCAAGAAGTGCATTTCTACAGCTATTTCACCATTACCCTCACAAGCTTCACATCGCCCACCTTTAACATTGAAAGAGAATCTATTAACCTTCCAACCTCGAAGTCTTGCTTCTTCTGTCTGAGCAAATATTTCTCTGATATGAGTAAATGCACCAGTATAGGTGGCAATATTACTTCGTGGAGTTCTTCCTATCGGAGACTGATCAATCATAATAGCTCGTGCCAAGTATTCTGTACCAGTAAATGAAGCACAGTTATAAACTTTGGCACTACGAAGCTTTCTTTCAAAACGCGCTTGAAGATTTTTGTACAAAATGTCGTACAAGAAAGTACTTTTACCACTTCCAGATACGCCTGTTATAGCAACCATTTTTCCAAGTGGAACATCTATATTTTGATTATGAATATTGTGCAAGTTTGCACCAATTATTTTTATAGTGCCCTTATCTGTATCACGACGCTTATCTGGTGTTTCTATTTCTTCTTCTTTGCGCAAATAAGCAAGTGTCCTAGATCCGCTTTCATTTTTCTTAGCTGAAAGAAGTTTGTCTAAATAACCAGAAACAATAACTTGCCCTCCGTGTATTCCTGCACCTGGTCCAATATCAACAAGGTAGTCCGATGCATAAATAGTATCTTCATCATGCTCCACGACAATAATAGTATTTCCTGCATCTCTTAACTCTTCCAAGGTCTTAATGAGACGTTCATTGTCTCTTTGGTGAAGTCCAATAGTTGGTTCATCAAGTACGTACATAGCCCCTACCAATCGAGAGCCAAGCTGTGAAGCAAGACGGATACGCTGAGCCTCACCACCAGAGAGAGTATTGGCTGTTCGATTTAAACTTAAATATTCAAGTCCAACATTTAAGAGAAAAACTAATCTATCTTCTATTTCTTTTAGAACAGCATTAGCAACTTCCCTATCTTTTGCAGAGAGTTTAAGTGATCCAAAAAAATCAAAAGCTTGTTCAACAGAGAGGGTTGTGAGGTCTACTATATTTATTCTTTTTTTATCTTCTCCCAAAAAGACATTTAATGCTTCAGGTCGAAGTCTTTTTCCTCCACAAACATCGCACACCTCTGTTCCTCCAAAAAACTTACTACCCAAACCGTTACACTCTGGACATGCTCCATAAGGAGAGTTAAAAGAGAAAAGCCTAGGCTCAATCTCAGGAAATGAATACCCATCATTAGGACAAGAAAACTTTGAAGACATCAAAAACTCTTGTATCGGTTCTGTTTGAAGATCAAAATCTTCTGACACACCAAAAACAACTTGTACCAATCCATCTGCTTCAAGAAGTGCTCGCTCAACAGCTTCAAAAAGACGAAGCTCAGCATCTCTAGGATTATCTTTAAATTCGTGTACAGCTAATTCATCTACCAACACTTCTATAGTGTGCTTATCGTTCTTTTTTATTTCTAACTTATCGCGAAGTTTATGAATTTTGCCATCTATACGAGCTGTACTAAAACCTTTACCTATTAAATCATAAAGAAGTTGATAGTACTCTCCTTTTCTTCCTCGTACCAAAGGTGCGTATATCTGTATACGAGTATCATTCCAAGATACACCCATAACAGTTTTGTCTTTTTGTTTTTTAGAGAGGTCTTTAATCTTTTGCAAAATAAAACCATTTATCTCTTCAATAGAAAGTTTTTGAATCAAGGTATCACAGACCGGACAGTGAGCCTTACCTACACGAGCATAGAGTACACGCATGTAATCATACATCTCAGTGATGGTTGCGACTGTTGAACGAGGATTATTTGAGCGAGACTTTTGGTCAATAGAAATAGCAGGAGAAAGACCACTGATTTCATCTACATCCGGCTTGGGCATTTGGTTCAAAAATTGTCGAGCGTAAGAAGAGAGACTTTCAACATAACGACGCTGTCCTTCTGCAAAAATAGTATCAAAAGCAAGAGAACTCTTACCGCTACCAGAGAGCCCTGTAATAGCTATCATTTTGCCACGAGGCATCTCAACAGACACATTCTTGAGATTGTGTGTCCGGGCTCCCTTTACGACAATAAGCCCTTCTTTTAATTCATTTTTTTGCCCGTCTTTCTTCATAAATATAAGCGATTGTACCACAAAATTGGTATACGATTTGTATTACTAAATTAAACTGTTTTTATAACGCCTCAATATCCAAAGAACGATTAAAAAACCTTCCGAAAGCGTTAAAAGGTAAGTTTAAATCTTTAGTAGTAATGTTCAAATCTAATACCCACCTAGTAAAGGTGTTTGAGTTAGGGCCAGGGTATAAACTATATTTATTTAAATACGGATATTTACTGATGTTATTCTCTATATTTTCAATAACATTTTTTGCTTGCAATCCTGTTAATTTAAAAATACATCTTGATTTAAACCTATTTTTTGAATAAAACTTTTTTGGAATCATAAAAATAGACATCCCTTCATTTGGGGCCTGAGCGTTTACGTATAAATAATTACCTGTCTTATTATTAAAAAATTTGTGTATCTCGTATCTTTTGACACCCAGCTCTGGAGATTCTAAAACGACCCAAGTGTGCACCGCAAAACAAAACGGGAAGGTTATAGGCGAAGAAAATAATGAGAAAGAATACATATCTATGAATTTATATAAGTCTTTTCTTTTAAAACTCCTATCTCATCACGGAGTATTGCAGCAGTTTCGAAGTCGAGAACTTTGACCGCTTCTTTCATTTCAGCTTCTTTTATTGCAATTAGTTTTTCAATAGGATTTTTCTTCCCTCTTCCCTTTTTACCTTTGCTTGCTGCTTCTACTGCAGCAAAGAGTTCCATATCAAGAGCAAGCTCAGCGTTCACAGCCTTAGCATGATCACTTTCCATACCTTCAGTAATATCATTAATAGCTTTAGAAATAGTTACTGGGGTGATACCGTGCTTTTTATTATAAGCGAGCTGTACATCACGACGACGCTTTGTTTCGCTCATAGCGCGTTCCATGCTTCCAGTAATCTGATCAGCGTACAAAATCACACGTCCATTTGCATTTCGAGCTGCTCGGCCAATAGTTTGAATAAGAGAGACTTCACTCCGCAAGAAGCCTTCTTTGTCAGCATCCAAAATACCTATAAGAGATACCTCTGGCATATCGAGACCTTCTCGAAGCAAGTTAACTCCAACTAATACATCAAAGGCACCCTTACGAAACTTAGTAATTATTTGAATACGCTCTATCGTCTTGATATCACTGTGCATGTATTCTGCCTTTACGCCTTTTTCTTTTAAATAAGCAGACAAGTCTTCTGCCATTTTTTTAGTAAGCGTTGTTGCAAGTACCCGACCGCCTTTTTTTATTTCTGACAGAGATTCATCTATAAAGTCTTGAACTTGGCCAAGATAATTATTTTTTTCCAAAATAGGCCTAACTATTACTTCAGGATCAACTAAGCCTGTTGGTCTGATGATTTGTTGTACTGTTTTTTCACTCAATTCTGCTTCGTGTTTTCCTGGTGTCGCTGAAACAAAAATAGTCTGACCAATTCGCTCTTTAAATTCTTCAAACTTAAGAGGTCTGTTATCTTTTGCACTCGGCAAACGAAAACCGAACTCAACAAGAGTACTTTTTCGAGAAGCATCACCAGCATACATAGCTCCAAGTTGAGGCAAAGTCACATGAGATTCATCTATGAAAAGTAAAAACTCTGGATTACCATCTTTGTCATGAGGAAAATACGAAAGAAGAGTCTCTGGTGGTTCTCCTGGCGCCTTGCCCGAGAGAAGTCGTGAATAGTTTTCTATGCCTGAGCAATAGCCCATTTCTTTTATCATTGCCATGTCATAAGTTGTACGCCTTTTTATTCTTTCAGCCTCAAGCAACTTCCCTTCTTTTTCAAAATACGCAAGTTGATCTTTAAGCTCACTTGCTATTGCTTTTACGGCACGATCTTTTTGTTCTGGCGCTGTTATGAAGTGCTTAGCCGGGAAAATAAAAACACTATTTTCTTCTTGCAATATTCTAGAAGATACAGGATCGACTTTTAAAATTTCTTCTACTTTATTACCAGAGAAAAGTATTCTGTATTGAATAGTCTCTGAAACAGGCATTACTTCTATGGTATTACCTAGAGCCCGAAATTGAGCCGGTGAAAGATCAGCGTTTGTTCTCTCATAATGAATAGCTACAAGTCTTTGCATCGCTTCAGTACGACTAAGAGACATACCTTTTTCTATTTTAAAATTTACCTTTTCATATTCAACAGGTGAACCCAATCCATATATACAAGAAACAGAGGCAACTATTATTACGTCCTTTCTTGTTAAAAGGCTTTGTGTTGTAGCATGGCGAAGTCTATCTATCTCTTTGTTGATTTGTGCGTCTTTTTCAATATATGTATCAGTTGTTGGCAGATATGCTTCTGGTTGGTAATAGTCATAATATGAGACGAAATAATGCACTGCATTGTTTGGAAAAAAGCTTTTGAACTCACTCGCTAGTTGAGCTGCCAAGGTTTTATTATGAGCAATTATAAGAGTAGGTTTTTGTTCATGAGCGATAATATTGGCCATAGTAAAGGTTTTACCTGTACCTGTGGCACCAAGAAGGGTTTGCATATGGAGACCATCCTTAAGGCCAGAAATAAGCCCCTTGATGGCTTCTGGTTGGTCTCCTCCTGGTTTAAAATCGCTAACAAGCTCAAATCTATCCATAAAAGGCATTATATAGAAAATGTAGCCTCTTGGAAAACTAATTTACCAAAGTATCTAAGTCGTAAGAATAGGCTGTATCGTAGGCTCGAACTATTATTCTGTAAGTAAAAAAAGATGCAAAAACAGTAAATAAAAGGAAGTACATAAGTGAACGTCTAAGTGTCATATGAACAATATTATACTCTTATTAAAAAAGTAATCTACTTATTGTAATAGTTTGAACAAAAGCTATTTTTATATTCCAAGAAAGAACCATCTAATATAGAATCTCTCATTTTCTCAACGAGGCGGAGTATAAAATGAATATTATGTATTGAAGCAAGTGTTGCAGCAGTCATTTCATCTGCTCTAAATAAATGAGCTAAATATGCGCGACTATGATGAAGGCATGTGTAACAAGAGCAACCATCTTCTATAGGTGAAAAATCTTTTACAAAAATAGCGTTGCGAATATTTAACCTACCCTTTGAAGTGTGTAGTGTTCCGTGTCTACCCATACGTGTTGGAGCAATACAATCAAATAAATCACAACCGGATTCTACGGCATCAAAAAGATCTCTCGGCTCTCCTATTCCAAGAAGATGTCTTGGTTTATCTTCTGGAAGAATTTTATTTACCCAAGCTACAGCAGTAGCAATATCATCCTTAGTAAAAGAGCCACCAATACCATATCCATCAAAAGGAAGCGCCCCCATAGTTCTTGCGGCTTCTTCACGAAGATCTTGATGTCTTCCGCCCTGTACAACACCAAATAGAGCTTGTTTATTTTCTTTATCTAATTCATTGTGCCGAATAAGACAACGTTTTGCCCAACTCTCTGTTCTAGCAAGAGATTTCTTTTGGTATTCATAAGGAGCTGTTGGACTAGTGCACTCATCAAATGCAAAAATCATATCAGCACCGAGGGACCACTGTGCCTCCATAGAACTCTCTGGAGTAAATAGGTGCATAGAACCATCTATATGACTTTTGAAAGTTACGCCTTCATCTGTGACATTCGCAAGTTGCCCAGCAACTGGAGAAATATCTTCTACTGGTGCATCCGCAGAAGCTACTTTTGATACAGCGCTTCCGAAAGCAGCGCCTAGAGAGAAAGCTTGAAAGCCCCCAGAGTCTGTCATGGTTGGCCCATGCCAATCCATAAAAGGACCGAAGCCTCCAGCTTTTTCTACTATCTCTGTTCCCGGCTGAAGGTACAAATGATACGTATTTGCAAGCACAACCTGAGCCCCTAGGCTTCTTATTTGTTCTGCAGTCAAAGCCTTAACTGTAGCCTTAGTACCAACAGTCACAAAAGCCGGAGTTTGAATAACTCCGTTTTTAGTCTCAATGGTTCCCGCACGAGCAAGGGTTCCCTCTAGTTTTTTCTCTATAGAGAATTTCATATTTGATACTTTACTACATTGATACTTTTTTTGAAACTAAGACATAAAAGAAGTACTCATTTTTATCTGCGGAACTCGCTATGCGCTCAAACAGTCCTCGATACAAAATGAGTACTTCTTTTATTTATCTTTTCTCCAAAAACTTTTGTTCTAACTAAAAAGAATATTATATTTGTATCGAGGACCGCTAAAACGTAAGTGATTGCCCCCGCAGATACAAATATAATATTCTTTTTAGTAATACTTATTTTCCTCTCCTACTTCACCACCACGTACTTAAGTGTTTGAAGGTTTACTGGTACTTTTGCAAGAAGTCTTTGAAATGGATCTCTTGGATCTGTAACTATTTTTTGAATAACTGCTATTGGATTAAGTTTTAATGTTTGCTCTGTGATTATTCCTCCTTGTTCAAAAACAATATCTCTAGGCATTCGTACTTCGTACTCTCCTGCTCCACGACCTATTAAGGTAACAGTAAGATCACTGCCGGAAACAGATCCAACAGTTTCTCTATTTGGTGAACTATACAAAAGAACAGTAGAACTATGAGCCTTAGTATCAGATATAGTACCAAGAGCAATAGAATCAAAAGCGTATACATTTTGACCTACAAAAACACCTTCTTCATGCCCCATATCTAAAATAAGAGTGTCATACAAAGATCTATTTGGTGGAACAATAACCCTAGCCATTACGCCTTTATGTCCACTAATATCTCTACCTAATTCACTTTTTAATTTTTGATTTTCTTTATCAAGAGCATCAAGAGAAATAAGAGAAGCTTTATTTGCATCTATCTCACTCTGCAGAGCTAAAATCTTTTTTATTAAAGATTGTTTAGAATTAAAAACCAGAGAAGCAGAATCACTATATACAGGCAAAATAGCACCTCGAAAGTTTCTAACCCAAGAAGCTATACGCCACAAAATAACTAAACTAATAATTATTAGAATAAAAGTATAAAAATATTTCTTTTTTGTATTACGATACGGTGACATGATCATCTATTGAAAGAAGTACACTCTTATATTCTTCGAAAGATTCTAAAATAATACCAGTACCGCGAACAACAGCAGATAGTGGGTCTTCGGCAATATAAATAGGAAGCTTAAGCTCTTGTTGCAAAAGAGCAGGAAGGCCTTTAAGTAACGCTCCTCCTCCAGTTAGGATAACTCCTGAAGATAAAATATCAGAAATCATCTCTGGTGGAGCTGTTTCAAGAACTTCACGAATACCAGCAACTAAAAGTGATACAGGATAACCCAGTGCTTCTCTAATATCACCATCAGTTACAACAAGAGCTCTAGGGAGACCTGTGATAAGATCTCTACCTCGCACCTCAAGCTCAGAATATTCTGTCTCTACTGCGCTTCCAATAGTTGTCTTTACTTGTTCAGCTGTTTGCTCTCCTATCAAAAGTTTAAATTCATCTCTTAGATATTCAATAACTCTATTATTAAAGTGGTCTCCTGCTACACGCAAGTTTAATGATCGTACAATACCACCGAGAGCAATGAGAGCTATATCAGTAGTTCCGCCACCAATATCTACTACCAAGGTTGCACTAGAAGATAATACTGGCAATCTCACTCCTACAGCAGCAGCCATAGCCTCTTCTACAAGAAATACTTCTCTGGCACCGGCATTGATAGCGGCATCATAAACAGCTCGCATCTCTACGTTGGTAATACCACTAGGTACACCAATTAGAACTCTAGGTCTAAAAAACTTTTTATTTATTTTCTCTGCTTTTTTTATAAAATAAGCAAGCATCTCTTCTGTAATTTCAAAATCAGAAACTACCCCCTCAACAAGTGGTCTCACGATACTAATGTGTGCAGGGGTTTTACCCCACATTTTTTTCGCTTCTCTTCCTATCGCTACTATTTGACCAGTCTTTTGGTTCAGTGCCACAATAGACGGCTCGTTGATAACCGTGCCATGACCTTTCAAATATACCAGCGTATTAGCGGTACCAAGATCAATCCCTATATCATTTGAAAATCTACTGTAGAGTTTTTTGAACATAAGAAACAACATCAGAGAGAGCAATTATTTTGCTTTCAGACTCTGTTCGACCTTTTATTTCAGCACCACCGTTTTCAAGGGAGCGTTTTGAAACAACTATTCGCATAGGCATACCAAGAAGGTCTGCATCAGCAAATTTCTCTCCGGCTGTTGCTCCTAATCGATCATCAAATAAAACTTCGATGCCTTTATCAGAAAGCTCTTTATAAAGAGATTCAGCTTCACTCATATCTTCACCAAGAGCAATGAGATGTACGGCAAATGGCGCAATAGATGCGGGCCATACAATACCTTTGTCATCAGAGAGTACCTCTACAACTGTTCCCATAAGCCTTGTAATACCGATACCGTAAGAGCCCATAAACACTGGAACATCTTCTCCTTTATCATTTTTATAAGTAAGACCAAAAGGCTCAGAGAATTTAAATCCTAGAGAAAAAATATTACCTACTTCTATAGCTCTCTCTTCAACGATTTCTTCTTTGTTTAGACCAAGCTCTTGTATAACCTCATCATTAAAAACTTCTTTGTTAATCGCTATCTTTTTTTCTTTGTCTACATAAATAGTATCTTCACCAGAAACAGATATAGTTTGAAATTCATGAGAAAACTTTGAAAATGTTCCACCAGAAGCAAAAGTCATATAAGTATAATCAGCGAGACCAACTCTACTAAAAACATTCATATAAGCTTGCTTTGCTTTTTCATAAAAAGCATCATGTTCTGCCTGGTCTTTTGAAAATGAATACAAAGCCTTCCAATAAAATTCTCTACCTCTCATGATCCCGCTCTTACTTCTAGCTTCATTGCGAAAAATAGTTTTGAAATCATAAGGATACACCGGCAAGTCTTTGTATGAAGAAATAAAATCCTTCATAATATGTGAATACGCTTCTTCATTAGTAAATGAAAGACCAACCTCTGTACCATTTTTTAAAGTAGTTTTGAACCAGTTGTCTACCACTGCGTCATCCCAACGATTTGTTTTTTCCCAAGTTTCTTTGCTTTGTAATGCTGAAGTTTTCATTTGGACACCACCAATAGCATCCATTTCTTCTTTGACTACTTTAACTATCTTTTCAAGCACTCTATAGCCAAGTGGCAAAATACTATAGACCCCTGCCATTTCTTTATAAATATAACCACCACGAATAAGGAGCTGGGCATTTTTTGCCTCTTCATCTGATGGGTTCTCTCTCTTGGTACGGGTAAAAAGCTGGCTTTGTCGCATATACCTTATAATCGCATATTTTACTGTGTCCCGCCAGAGCGGGAGGCAATAAAAAAAGCCACCCTTACTGGTGGCTTAATAAATCAAAAAGAAACTAGTTTCTCACTATTTCATAACTCACGCCTTCAATCATCCAGCTATCTTTGATCAGAACATGTAAGTCTTTACCAAAGATAATTGCCTCATCAATATTTCCTGGTATGAAATACATACCGTCAACATAAACACACTTAACTACTTTTTTATCCGCAGTCCAACAATTTATTAATTGCTTAAACGCACCTTCACTATTTAAGGGTTTATGTTCATACTGCTCAGAAGGGATTTTTTGAGCAAAAGTTCCAAAGATATTTCCAACAAATAATTCATTATCACCCATGTGGTAACAAAGTGTCACTGTTGGATTAAGTGTTGCATAAACAGCAGCAAGCTCTCTGAGAAAATCTAAAATTATCATTTTTTTATATTTAAGTTAAAGAATTAGTTACCTAATAAAATTATAGCATAAATACTAGATAAAGTCAAACACATAACCTTGCCAAAAGGACTTGAAAATGTTAGATTAAAACGTCCATTCATGGGCGAAATTATTCAGTTAAGCAAGGGTAGATTAAAGCTCTCCCCTCGTACAGATTAGTAAAAATATGAAAAAAGAACTCTCTCTAAGTCCTCTTATGGAGGCAGGTGTCCATTTTGGATACTCGCGTACTCGTCGTCACCCTACTGTTACTCCATTTCTATATGGAACAAAAGGTGGTGTAGATATTATCGATCTAGAAAAAACTGCTCCTATGATGGAAGCGGCGGCAAATTTCCTAGCTGAACTTGGAAGCGCTGGCAAGAATATCCTTTTTGTAGGTGTGAAGCCAGAAGCTCGCAACATCGTTATGGAAGTGGCGCAATCTCTAAAGCAACCATACGTAACAGAACGTTGGATTGGTGGAATACTTACAAACTTCCCTGAAATCAAAAAACGTATCAACAAACTTGAAACTCTAAGAGAAGACAAATCTAGTGGAGCGTTTGATAAATACACAAAGAAAGAACAACTTCTCCTCACTCGTGAGATGGAACGCCTCAACAAATACTTTAACGGTCTTACAGGCCTTACAAAGATGCCTGACGCTGTAGTAATAGTAGACTCAAAGAAAGAGCACATTGCTATCGCTGAAGCTCGCAAGGTAGGTACACCTGTTATTGCTATCGGTAATACTGACTGTTCTATCAGAAATATCTCCTACCCTATCATTGCAAATGATAGTAGTGCTTCTAGTATCTCTGCAGTTCTTGGTATACTTAAAGACGCATTCAGTAAGTAAAAAGTTTGTAAAGTTATAAAGTTTATAAAGTAAATTTAGAACTGACGAAAATATTGTTTGAAAAATGCCTTGCACAGCGCGACTGGCGCGAGCAGAGCAATCCGTCAGCAGACGGATATGCGTGCATTTTGAAAATATATATTGAGGAAGTTTTGTTAAATAAAACCCAAAATGACAACAATCACAACAGAACAAGTAAAGGAGTTACGAGACAAGACAAGTGTATCAGTAATGCAATGCCGAAAAGCACTTGAAGAAGCTGAAGGAGATATGGAAAAAGCTCTCATAATTTTGCGTAAAAAAGGTAGTGAGATGGCAGAGAAAAAGTCAGATAGAAATGCTTCTGACGGAAGAATATTTATAAAACAAGATGGCGGAAAGGCAGTAGTATTGTCTCTATACTGTGAGACTGACTTCGTAGCTCAAAACCAAGGTTTTATAGATTGTGGTGAAGCTATCATAAACACAGCCTGGAATGATGGAATAGAAAAAGCAAAAGAAGTAGCGCCTGCTCTTATAAATGATGCAGTGCTTAAAACAGGAGAAAATATTCAGCTAGGTTCTATAGAAGAGCACTCAGGTAGCGTTATAGGAAGCTATATACACTTTAACGGCAAAACTGCTGCCCTAGTAGTTATGAACGGAGGTAGTACAGAAGTAGCTAAAGATGTAGCAATGCATATCACTGCTATGAAACCTACATACCTTAAGAGTAGTGATATAAAAGAATCAGACAGAGAAGCTGTGATTGACGTTCTAAAAAAAGAAGTTGATGAAAGTGGAAAACCAGAAGATATAAAAGCTAAAATGATGGAAGGAAAAATCTCTGGTTACTTCAAAGAACAAACTCTTCTTGATCAACCATTTTTCAAACAACCAGAACTAACAATTGAAAAATTGGTATCTAATGCTGGTGGAGAAATAGTATCATTTCATCTATATAATCTTGGATAAAAATGATTACACTTGTTGTATTATTAATCCTTTCAATAATACTCTTATGGCTTTTGGTCATGTATGCTGTTTGGAAGCAAAAAAATAAACACCAAGAAGTAAACTCTATTTCTGAAATAGTTCCACAGTACTATAGTAAAAGTTCTAGATTTTTAAGACGTCTTTGGTTTGGAATACTTAGATTGGTATCAAAACTAGGAGACATAACTACTGTCTTTGCTACAAAGGTCTTCTTTGGAATATTTCCAAAAGCAAAAAGAGCTTTTGAGAAAAAGGATGAGCTAACAGGCCTAGAACAAGGTCCTTCATCTTATTTCCTAATGAGTATCACAGAAGAAGTAGCGGCAAATAAAGTAGCTAAAAAAACTAGACGTAAGTCAAAAAATGTGTAAAATATATGGATGTTAGAGTAATCTAACAATTCATATGCCGCTTTAGCTCAGTTGGTAGAGCAACGCTTTTGTAAAGCGAAGGTCGTCAGTTCAAGTCTGACAAGCGGCTCCAAATAACAAAACAGTTGGTAGAGTTCTATCAACGCATAACTAAAGCAAGGGTCTTTCGAGGATGACAACCATCTCCATATTCTCAAAACAGTTGGTAGAGTTCTATCAACGCATAACTAAAGCAAAGCCCCTCCAAGAGCGACAAGTGGCTCCAAATTTAAAGACTAAAAAACTATTCTTTTTCTATATTTTCTATTTTATTTTGTATTGTCTTCTCTAGAGTTTTAATCTCTTGCATATTTTCCCCTAGTACAGCACTTGCTTCTTCAAGCTCTTTAAGTTGACTATTTAATTCATTAAAAGAACGTTCCTTTTGCTTTGCCCTAGAAATTGAAGCTAAATGAAGACTGTGATGCCTTTTAGTGTGCACGATAATAAGAACAAGCAAAACAACTATTATAATAGCTCCTACTATACTGATACCCAACCAAAATGATGTTCCTCTGTAAAGAGACGAAAAAATACCCTTTGGTTTTTCGCTTGTAGAAGGAAATGTAATCCATTTATCCTTTATAACAGAGTGTTCAGAAGGAGTAATTTCTTTTAGTCCAGAATTAATTATTAGTTGTAAATCAGGCATACTCTTAGGCACAGCAAAAGAAAGTTCGTAATCAAAACCTGTTTGCCCGACAACACTTACATAAGAGAGCATGTCTTTTGATGTGTAGTAAGAAAGGGATGCTAAGTCCATCACAGCAGCTTCTACTTCTCCTAACAAAAGTTTTTGAAGTGCAACTTCATCATCTGTAACAGAATCAATTATTATCTTTGGGTAATTACTAGTTACATAGTCCATAACAGCATACCCGTCAGTTATAGCAACTTCCTTAGAATTAAAATCAGCCAAAGACACCTTATCTCCTTTATACTTAGAATCTTTTCTTGTTACTATCACTGCCGATATATTAATAAATGGCTCAGAAAAATAAAGATAATCCTCTTTCTCTTCTGTTGTAGATAAAGCTAATATTACACCCTCTTTTCCCGCTTTTAAATCAGATAGAATACTAGATCTTGATTTAGCTTCTAGATAAGTATTTTGTGCTCCTATTTTTCTAGTAATAAGATCTATATAGTCTACTGCTAACCCCTTGGGTTTAGTGCTGCCACCTGAAGAAATAAAAGAAAATGGTGGATAGTTTTTCTCTGGTCTAACAATTATAGTATTTTTATGTTTTTCCAACCAATCTTGCTGATCTGGGGCAAGAACACTAGCCCTAACACTTATAGGAAAAGCTAAAATCAGAAATAAAACTGTAATAACGTGTAGAGGTTTCATATTATTTATTTTTAATTTTAGCATAAATAACTAAGAGGTTTTACTAAGAATATCTTGTTTCAGCCTTATCTCTTTTTCAGACAAATTAAGCTGTTCGTCCTCTATTTTAATTTTATGGTTAAGAATTTTCATTCTAAGTCTTGAATACCAAGGAATAAAGTAAATTATTACCCCCAAAGAAACGACAGGTATCAAAAGCGCAAGGACATTAATAAGAACAACTAACCACTTAACCAATTTACTATTATTGACCAAAACCTGAACTCCAAAACCTGGTTTTTGTACCTGAGTTTCTTCATCCACTAAATAAGGCGTGACATTATAAGCACCAGATACAAGATTATCGGCTGATAAATACTGGAAAAAACCTGATTCATCATTTTTTACCAAAGCTTCAGATGGCTTAATTTTCTTTGCTTGAAGAGATTCTACAAATTGCTCACCTAAAGATTTACGGGATGTGTCTTTAAAAACTAACTTAGTTAACGCATTAGGCTCACCTTTACCTTTCAAAAAAGCTCTAGTTTTTGGTTCAACTGACTCCGGGTACTCAGTAATAACAGGTAGAGCTAAAATCTTCTTAGGAAGGCTACTTACTGCTATTGGTTTCCCTGGTATTGTATCTACTTTTGTTGGGCTTCCGGAAACTATTTTAAAAGTTTTTGAAGCAAGAGAATCTATAATATTACTTCCTAGACCATCATTGGCTAAAATAGAGCCATCAGAAAAGGATAAATTAACGACGCTTTCTTTTTTCGCAGATAGATTTATAGAAAATATTTTACCAGAAGAGCCTTGATAACCAGGATTAAGAGCGACACCTTCAAACCTAATCTGATTTCCAAAAACAGTTGGTTCAGTCGTCCAAAAATCTATGATACTTCCCTGTTTAGAAACAGAAGACACACTCGCACCACCAGAGATATTTAACGTTCCAGAGATAGCATTTATTGACTGATTCGTGCTACTAACAAAAATATTTATTGCTACTGTTTCCCCTACAACAATATCTTTAGCTGGAGAGGAAATAATAAAGTTTTCACTAGCAAAAACTGCTATTTGCATAAAAAATAGAGAAAAAAAGACTGTATACAAAAATATCCGGACTTTTATCATGATCTTACTCTATTATAGAAGCGATACCGGAAGAAGCCAACTATAAAAAGTACTATCAACAAAATAGGTATTACTAAGGCATAAGACGTACCGGCAGGAATGGTTATTTGCTGATCTCTAAAATTACCAGAATAATCAAAGGCTCTAACAGTCAAAACGTAAGAAAATAATCTATAAGGCAAAGGAAACGGACTTTCTGCTTCAACAAAACTTAAACTTCCAACAGAAACTTCATACTTACTAATCCCTCCTTCATTATCTTGCGCTAAAAAAACAGCCAATTTAGGAGATCTTCCAAAAAGAGACCTCTCTATGAGGTTTATAGAAAAAGGTAAAGGAGGATTCTTGTCTTCATTTACAGTTTCAGAAGTATTAACATTTAAATTTTTTACTATCTTAGTCTCAGAATAAATACTAGATACGTTAGCAGGTGTTCCCAGTCCATCATTTTTTAAAACAGATACCTCACCAAATGAAAATCTTGCAACGCCTTCCTCCTTAGGAATAAAGAAAAGCCTAACAACTGGAATCAAACTATTTGATGAATGAAGAGGGTCATAAAGTCTGTCTAGCCCGCCCGGAATAACCCCACTAAAAGATATTTCTCCTGGTTTCTTTTCTTTTGGATTTTCAACCCAGACAGGAATAGTGCTTTGTTTGGTACTAAAACCTTTAAAATCAAAATGTTTTTCTGAAAATTTTATAACTGCTTCTATCGAGTTAATACTAGTTTTTTCAGGATCAATAAAAACATCTACACTGATATTTTGCCCAACAGTAACACTCTTGGGTAAGTCTATAGATACTTGTGCAGCCTCTACTTTTGTAAAAAAAGAAAAAACTAAAATAGCTATAAAAAATATGTTTGTTTTATTTAAAAACTTATTTTGTGACTTTTTGTTTTTCATATGTTTATCCATTCCAATAAAAAGCAACTATACTAAAGTCTATCAGGTTAACAATATTATCTGAGTTAACATCAACACATTTTGGAGGGTTTGGTTTGCCGTACCAATAAGCAAGCACAGAAAAATCAACTAAGGTAATCCTTTGGTCAACATTACAGTCCCCAGGAATATTGGTTGTCGCTTCAACTCTAAGTATTGAGGCTGTTCCAACAGATATTTTTATTGCCTTACTTGTTCTAGTGTCAAAAGGATACTGAGTTCGAACAGTATACTCCCCTTCAATAAAAACCGCTGGAATTGTAACGTTATAAACCCCAACAGAATTAGACTCCAAGGAAAAAGTTCTATTTTCTGGACCATCAAAAACTAAATCAATATTTTTATTAGGCAAAGATGACCCTTCAATTGTTATAAAGTCACCTTTTTTAACTGAAATTTTATCCGTAGTTATTGTAGGGGCAAATCTAATACCTGAAATATCTGTAAGATATCCACTATAAAGAACCGTTGGAAAATTTAAAAGAGTAGACTTTCTACCAAAAACGTCTGTGGCAAAAAGAGTAAAAAGTTGCCAGTCTGTTTCTGGGACAACAACAGAAAAACTACCGTTAGTGTCAGCAATAACACCAATCGAGCTACCATTAATTTTTTGTACTGTGACTACTGCGTTTGGATAAGCAAAACCTGAAAACCTAACCCCACTTTGATATACCCCACCTCCAGTGCCCTCATCGACAGAAGGGAGTGTGCCAACAATAGCAGATACACTTACCGTTTCTGGACTAGCTGAACATACCCCTCCTATCGTACAGATAACAGTATCCGCATGTACGTGTGTAAAAATAATACAAGAAAAAAATACTATTAAAACAGAGAGAAGTTTTAAGGAAAACCATCTGTACATACACAGGCACTCTACTGCCCGCTTCCAAAACGAGCTTGAGCTTTTCTAATAATCGATCGATTATATCTTCTTATTAATGTTCTAAGTATAAAGAATAATGGTATACCAATAACCACTATGACCAATAGTAACTCTAAAGGAAACACTACAAAATAGACAGAGTTACTTTTTACTTCTTGATTTGTTGCACCGAAAGAAGCTACTACTTTTGCTCTAAACACTCCTAATGCAAAATTGTGCCATTGATCTGAAACTTCTTTTTTAAATGAATAACTTTCATTTCTAGCATTTTCTTGATCTCTAACATCTACACTATCTCTTTTACTCCATTCTGGTAAAAACTTTCGTGTTGTTCCAGGTAAGACATTACCGTCATAAGGATTAGCATTTACCTTTTTTGCTAACCAGCCAAAAATACTTCTGATAACAACAGAACCTTTAGGTTTTACTCTATCTCCTCCTTGGTTTGAAAATCTATATTGAAAACCTACAGGAAGAGTTTTGTAAAAATGTTTATTATTGTGAAGTTGAAAATCAACAAGACCAGCGGACTCTTTAACATCTCCATTTACAGATAGAAGTATGAGCATTCCTGTTTTTGCTCCAATAGAAACTTGCCCTGGCCCTCCTCCTGGTGATGTACCCCAAAATACCGCAGCGAAATGTCCGCCCGGCTCTGCATCTTTAGGAATATTTATTTTAAATTCAAGCTCTTTTTGAGCCCCTGGAGCTAGCGTAATAGAAGCTTGTTCTGTGGTAATCCAAGTACCTAAACCCTCTTTTGCATCTATAAACGTAGGACTTCCTGTATCACCCTGAGCTTCAAAGTTTGCAAAAGATGCGTAGAAGGTTTGACTATTTTTTGTCTCATTTACTAGCCCCATCTTTTCAGTCAGAGTTTGACCTGGGTCTCCTGATATTTCATAACGAATAGGGGTGATGGTAAGAGCATGAACCTTGGCAGGAACACCAAAACAAAGTACTAATGCGAGCGCTGAAAGTGTAAGCGTGTAAAATGATGTTCTTGCCATATAAAATTTACTTAACGAGTATTATTTAGAAGTTTCCAGTAGCAACGTAAACTAGATCTGTAGCATAGTTACCTGCAGGCTGACTAGCAGGAATGTTTGCTATATAACGAACAGCAATAGAGTCTGATGTTACAGGACCTGTAGCTGAAGCTACTTGAGACGCAGTAGATGGAACAAAGTTATAGTTGTTTGAACCTGTTTGATATCCAGCAGAAGCTGTACCTGTACCTGTTACAGTTACACCAAGAGCAAACTGAGCTGATCCTGGAGTTCCGTCGTTGTCACCTGTGATAGTAGCAGCTGTAATAGTATTAGCACCTGATGTTAGAGTTGGTCCATTATAGGTAAGTGTATAACCTGTTGTAGCATTTGTTCCTATGGCCATAGTGTGAGCTGTTGTTGTTGAAGCTGAGCCTGAAGCTGCACCATTTGCCCATCTAGCGGCTCCTGAAGTAAGGGTTCCAAAACCAACAGTTGCGTCATCATTTGAGAAGGTAAGTGTAGGAGAAACAGTAGCTGTTATATTTACTGTTCCATTTGTTTCAGCAACAACTGCGCCAGTTGCACTATCTGCACCTGACTCAACTATTGTAAATACTGAAGACTCAACATCTGTAGCTTTGTTTGTCATTGTTCCTGTACCAGCACCAGTTGTACCATTGATAGTAAAAGTAGTGGTTGCGGCAGCACTAGAGGCTGTATAAGTACTACAAGCTACAACTTTAAAGTTATTTGTAGATGTATTAATAGTAACAGCAACGTTATTTACTCCCGCTGTACAAGTAGGATCTACTCCACTTGAAGTTGAAACTGCTGTAATAGTCCTAGCCGTTCCATCATTAAAAGCAAAGTCTGTTGTTTGCCAAGAACCAATAGAGTTAAGAGTAAAGTCAGCGTCAACAAAATCATAAGTAATACTCTCTCCTGCTGCAAAAGTATTTGCGCCAACCAAAGTAGCAGTTATAACATGTGTTGCTGTTTGACTAACAGTAACAGTTGAAAGGGTATCTTTAACCCCTGTCATTTGTGCAGCATTTGCAACAAGTGGAGTTCCTACTGTTGCAAAAAGTATTGCAACGATAGAAAAAGCACTAACGAATTTCTTTATCATAAAATAAATTTTCTTTAAAAATAACTAATAATTTTCAAGCACTTACCTAGTACTTATGTGTTTATTATACCAAGGTTCCACATTGCAATCAATCAAAAACCTAGGGTTATCCACATAGTTTTAAAAATTTCCAGTTACAACATAGTTCAAACTTGTACTATAGTTACCTGCTGGAGTTCCAGGTGCAATATTAGAGATATATCTAGTACTATAAGTCTCTGTTGCTGTTAAACCACCAGTACTAGCTATAGGAGTAGTTGAGTTTGCTACAAACTTCCAATTGCCACTACCACTAGACTGATCATAATCTGAAACTATTGTTGCTCCCCCGCTTGAAGAAATAGAGACTGCAAACTGTGAAGTGCCAGCAGATCCTGTGGCTGAGTTAACTATGGTAGCAGGAGAAATAGTATTACTACCACTTGTTAGTGTCGCACCTTGATAAGAGATAGTATAACCAGAGGGCGCATTGCTTGAAGCGTTCATGGTATGAGCTACTGAGTTGCTATTACTACCACCGCTATTTGTAGCATACCTAGCGATAACAGAAGAAAGTGTTCCAAATTGAACAGCACTATCTGAAATAGAGAAACTAATAGTTGGTTGTATTGTGATGCACTCCTCTTGAGAAGTTGCAATTACATTACTAAAGGCATCCAATGTTTGAAGGATATAACAATATTGCCCTGGATTAAGTCCTGTATAAGAATAACTAGTAATAAGACCATGTGTAGTGTATGAATAAGGCCCACCGCTGACACTTGAAACACCTGTTTTATAACCAGACACAGACCAGCCCAGTCCGGCAGTAGAAGCGCCCCAAGAAAGATCTGCTTGAGAGCCATTAGCAACAGCAGAGAAAACTCCTTGTGTGACATATGGGTACCACAGAAAACCATATCTACCCTCAAAACTAGCAGATGTACCACTACCTATCATGGTCATATCTCCCGATCCAAAAGAAGCAAAATTTGTAGAAGTGCCATAACTCCCACCTGTTCCGACCAATGGATCTCGAACAATAAAACTGGTACTTGTTAAATCAGCTGCATATAAAAACGGTGTATAGAAAACACCCAAAATAACAAGAACACCCAAAAACTTTTTTGAAAAAATAATAAATAAATTCATTTAACTATACTTACATAATACCATGAAGATAAAACCTTCTGTCCTAAAACAAAAAACCCCATAAAAAGGGGTTTTTTGTTTTAATATTTATTTAGCCTTTAAATATGCCTTATAAACATACCCTGTAGTTCCATCGTCAAAGAGTACATTAACCCAAGTAGTAGAAGATAATAGTCCATCAATAATCTTTCCTGTAGAACCTTGAGATACTGTTTTAACAACAGAACCTTTTATTGGTGAAGATCTAATATTTAATAACTTAGTTGATACTGAAATACTAGAACCGACAGATAGAGTATTTACTGCTTTAATATATGGAGCATAAACCCAGCCTGTAATACCATTTGATAGAGACACGTTAGCCCAAGAACCATTTTGAGAGATAACGTTAACTATTGTATTTCTAGAGACACTGGTTAAAACTTTTCCTGTTGAAGGTGAAGACCGAACATTTAGCTTAGTGGTTATAACAGTAGCAGAAGAGCTTGTAGGAATAGAAACTGAAGGGCTTGTATTTGTTACATTGGTAATATATGAACCAAAAACCCATCCCGTTGTTCCGTCAGACAATAGAATTTGAGACCAAGAGCCATTTTGACTAAGTACTGTAACTTCTGTGTTTTTTGGAATAGTATTTAATACTTGTCCATTTATTGGCGAAGATCTAACATTTAGCTTTACTACATTAACTTTTGCACTATTAGAAGGGTTAGTATTTGCAGGAACTTGTAATTCAGGGAAAGACGTTTGAGTTGTGTTACTTGTTGGAGTTATAGCAACTGGATTTACAAAAGATCCGTTTCCTCCACCCCCTCCGCCACCACCACCTCCAGAAGATGTTGAAATGACTACAACATTTATAGTATCTGTACTTGTAGCGCCAAGAGAATCAGTTGCAGAGAAAGAGAATGTATAGGTACCGGTACGTAAACCAGAAATCGTAGTAGACAGAGAATTTGGTGAAGAAATTGTTGAGGTACTTATTCCGAATACTTGACTCCAGTTATAAGTCATCGTATCTCCTTCTGAATCACTTGCAGTAGCTGTCAAAACTACGCTTGATGCTGTTGTTGAAGTATCTGATCCAGAATTAACTATCGGAGCACTATTAACAGGATTTACACCGGCAGGATTCACTGTAATAAGAACTTCATCGTAACCTACAGCCCCATCATCATCAGTAGCACTAAGACGGAAAGTGTATGAACCTGCAGATAGTCCTGTAATTGTAGTTGAAGCAGTAGATGGTGATGTGATAGTTCCTCCAGTACCTGAAACTTTAGTCCATGAGTATGAAGAGATAGTTCCGTCGGTGTCAGTAGCAGAACCTGTGAGAGTTACTGTTGATATTGGGAGGGTGATAGATCTGTCTGTACCAGCATTTGCCACAGGAGAAACATTAATGGGATTAGAGCCGGTATTAACAGTAATCATTACATCATCTGTTCCTAATGCCCCATTATTGTCTGTAACAGTAAGGCGGAAGGTGTGAGTACCTTGTGCTAAACCTGTGATAGTAGTAGAAGCAGAAGATGCTGATGTGATAGTACCTGCTAGGCTTGATACTTTAGACCATGCGTATGAAGAGATAG
>JBPOHU010000004.1:0-4569 GCA_052035195.1 Candidatus Nomurabacteria bacterium | reverse complement strand
ACAATAATAGCATGAAAGTAGTAAAAAGTCAAGGTAAAAAACATAGTAAAAACAGCGCTTTTTAGACGCTGTTTTTACTTTCTAGCACCCTTCTCGTGCTAGCTGTTGAAGGTGAGCCAGTACTATCTAGGGTGGAACACCATTGAAAACGAGATAATAAAATGGAAAACAGTTTTCAATAAGTACCCGAACCGACTTTTAGCACTAACTAATTATGAATAATATCTATATTTTACAATCTTTTCATAGAAAAACCATCAAAAAGATTTTCTAATTTATATACCGTATCTGGTATAGAACTATGCATTAGTGAGTAAAATCAAGCAAAAACCTAACCTTGACATTATTGTTTACCAATGCTATAATATAACAACTGAACTAACCCTAAATGAAAGAGGGAAAGTTAGTCGGTGTATGTTACGAAAACATACATGCTCATTACAGGAGAAAGACATGAGCCATTTCGATGAGAAGGACAACTTGTTCGGGCCTGCTCGCGCCTCCATGCGTGCACGTCTCGGCGAGTTCATGGATGTCTACATGGATGCCAAAATCAAGATCGCCCAGAAGCTGGCCGACAAGATCGCCGGCGAAAATGATGTCGAACAACTGATGGCACTCCGCGCCAAGTTGAACGATGTCATGTTCGCTGAAGATGACATCACCCAGCTGGATACGAAGATCAAGGCGCTGTTGGCGATGTTGCAGACGAACGCAACTGCCTTCATCACTCTTCGACAGCAGTGGAAGTCGTCCATCGAGGACACTCACGGCCGTCATTGAGCCCTGTCCAGCTTCAAAAAAAGCCCTACTTCGGTAGGGCTTTTTTCTATACTAAATTTATCTGTTATAACAGAGAAATAACAGATAATTAGCGTAACTATTCCGACTATCTTTTTTGTTGTTATAACAACCAAAAAACAACTATTTTTAGTAAAACTTTTTATCTCATTCTGATTGTTATAACAATCAAATAACAATTACGGAGCTGTTTACCAATTGTGATATAATACACACATAAACCTAACCCTTTCTATCACTAAAAAGGTATGGTTTTCAAAATCACGCTAAATGATAAAGATCTCCCAATGAGCTCTCACATTTAGCGTGTCGTATCTGGAAACGGATACGGGCCGGGTAACTGGCCAGAGGTTCGTTGGGAGTTTTTTGCTTTTATAAATAAAAATCACGCTAAATAATTATGAGTACAAATACAAAAAAGATTTGCAAATACTGTAAATCTGAAATCATTTTGTCTGCTAAAAAATGTCCACAATGTCAGTCGGACCTTCGTAACTGGTTTGTAAGACACTGGATTATTTCAATACTTATCGGACTTGTTGTTCTTGGAATAATAGGATCAGGATCAAACAAAAATACAACGACTGATAGTTCAAAAATACCGCAAGGATCAACTGAAAAACAATCAGGTAAACAATATGTAGAGGTGGTGAGGTTTAGTGGAAAGGGTCAGAAAAGTTCAGAACCTTTCAAGATCAGTGGAAGTAGGTTCAAAGTTACTTACGATTGTAAGGGTGACACCGCGACTACATATTGTGGAGCTTTTGCGTATAAAGTCGGTAGCAATATACCTCAAGGTGTTATGAATGCCACACAAGCAGTAAAGGATGAAACTGTTATATATGGATCTGGTGAATATTACATAACAGCTAACACAATGGGTGATTTTTCTATGGTTATTTACGACTATAAGTAACAAAAACAATAACTCATTATCGTGGTAAAATACATATAAGTTATAGAACTTTATGGACGGTAATGAGGACTTCAACAAGAGCACATATTGGGTACTTTCTGAACTCAAAGAAGAGAGTTTTGTGCTTTCGGATAACGATCAAGAAATAGAATTTTGTTTTGATGGTAGAAAAAGCTCACCAGATAAAAAAGTTCAAGATAGGGTGCTTCGTTTTCTCGAGAAAGAAAAAGCTGTTTCCCTTACAGCGTTTTATATAAAACCAAAGCCACTAAAAAACCTAACTAGAAATTTTGATACCTATGGGTATGGACCAATTGGATATGATGTAAAACTACTACAGCCGAGATTTGATGAACTGTACAATGAATATTCTGCTTTCAAGTCAAACAAAAATAATAAAGAGCAGTATCAGTTCAATCTCACTATCTATCACGACAGAGGAACATTTTTTGTTGATGAGAAGAGAAAAATAGAATTCAGAAATCTTATAAGACCACTTATTATTGAGATACTGTATAAAGCAAAAGGTAAAGATGTTGCTTCGGATAAAATAAAAACAGGGCTACAGAAAAAACTACTGAAAGATGGGCACGTTGATAATATCACAAGTATCATTGACGATATGCGCAAGAGTATAAAAAAGCACCTAAAGATAGATCCTAAAATAGTTCTACCTGATGGTGTTTCTGGTCCTGGTTACAGAATTGGAGATATCGAAATCAATATTGTAAGAGAAAAATAGATAAGACCTTGTAGGTATGGTGTGAATTATCATACTGAACAGCTTACTTTGTAACGGTTTCTGAATTCCTATAAGGTCGTAATGGGTATGTAATAGGCCCATACATATTTCCTACAATGTTTTTATGACGCTCGAAGAGTTCATAAAAACAATAGGCAAAGAAGCGGATGGACTATCTCAAGAAGAGATTGAGTTTTACTATACCGTAACAGTAAAAACCTTCGATATATTTTTTGATAGATACAAGAAAGAAAAAATGTTGGTAGCACACGGATAATTCATCATAAAAATGATAAAATATAACTATAATGGACCAACCAATTTATGTCATAGGGTATGCTAGAGTGAGTACCCCAAAACAAGCTCAAACTGGTGAGAGTTTGGAGGCACAAGAAAAAGCAATAAGAAAATATTGTGAAAAGAAAGGATATGCCCTCTTTCCTGATAACAAAGTTTTCAAAGAGCCATATTCTGGGAGTAATCTTTTCAGGCCAGCATACAGAGAAATACTAGGAATTATAAAGAACAATATACATTCAAAAACAAAGGTAAAATATTTAGTATTTTGGGACTTTGATCGTCTCACGAGAGGAGGTTCGGCTGATTATGATCAGATATGGAAAGATGTTTCTGAATATGGCGTTGAATTGAGAGATACAACAGAAATAATTCAAGAGGAAGTAAATATTATAAAGGAAGAGTTTGGTCTTGATATTGAATATGGTTGGAGCACAGCCAGACCAAGTGAAGAAGCTGAAAAAACAAAAGCAGAAGACGCAAGGAAACATAAGCGAAAAATATTGCAGACAATGATAACGGCGGAGATCCGTCTAACGATAGATGGCTATCACATAGGAAGACCTGATTATGGTTTTCAAAACAAAAAGATTTTTGTGGGCACAAAGAAAAAATGTATCCAGGAAAGATTTGAACCCGAAGCGGTATTTGTTGAAAGAATATACAAACTTCGTGCTGAAGGGGTGCTTTCTGATCAAGAAATTTGTAACGATGTGAATACTTTAGGATATAAAAGTAGAACTTTCAATAAATGGAACAAAGACAAGACAAAAGTGTTGAGTGTTTCCGGGGGCAATAAACTGACCATAAAGCAGTTACAAGATATGATCAAGCGTTTTACTTACTGTGGTGTTATCTGTGAACGGTGGACCAAATATCAGCCGATAAAAGCAAAGTATGAAGGTCTTGTGACTGTTGATCAGTGGAATACAGCAAACAGAGGTAAGGTTCAATTGGAAATAGGAGACGACGATTATTTCACTTTGCTAAAAGATGTAAATATTCATAGTAAGAAGCGTAAAAAATATAACCCTAACTTTCCTTTCAAAGGTGTTTTGATGTGTGAAGTATGTGGTAAGGTGATGAAGGCAAGCGCTTCAACTGGTAAAAGTGGGAAACCTTTTCCGGCTTATCATTGTGGTAGAGGTCACAAAAATAACGGTATCCCTAAAAAAGAACTTGAAGATGCTTTCAATAATTACTTGGAAAAGATAAAATTCACTGATAAGTTCTTGAATATTTTTGAAAAGACAGTTTATCTACAATTCAGAAAGAGAGAAGGAGAGCTTGCTGATTATACAAGCAAGGCAAATATCAATGTTGGAGAATTAGAAGCGCAGAAATCTGCACTTATAAAGTCATTCCCAGCAGCAACTCACCCAGAGGTTAGAAAAGGAATAGAAGATGAGATAACTAAACTGCAAGACGAGATTGCTAAAGCAAGATCACAAAGAGATAAAATGGAGATCGAAGAAGCTGACGTTGAGAATTTTATTGCTTGGTGTAAGGAAACAATGGAACACCCAACAAAAATCCTTACAGATATTAGGTCCGAGCAAGAATTAGCGAACACTTTTTTACTTTTCTTTGAGAAGTTTCCTACCTATACAGAATTAGTTAGTGGAACACCTAAACTATCTTTAGTTTTCAAGCTTTCAGAAGAATTCAAGGTCAATCAAGACCTGTTGGTGACCCTACGGAGAGTCGAACTCCGCTTCCAGGCATGAGAAGCCTGTGTCCTAGCCGATAGACGATAGGGCCACATAACATTTGTAACCAAATGTTCGGGCGGTCATTTGCCATAAAACCTAAC
>JBPOHU010000010.1:0-26134 GCA_052035195.1 Candidatus Nomurabacteria bacterium | reverse complement strand
ATTTGCGTTGCACCAAACGGAAAAATCCTTGTTCACAAAAATATACTCGCGAGGAAATCATCACTTCTGAAATTCAGAAGGAAATCAAAAAAGTTTCTTTGCCAGACGATTGGGCTTCTGGGATGTTAGTGGAAATTAGAAAAGATATATTGAGTGAAGCCCAATCGTCTACGCTTTTTGCAGACAGGACAAAAGCCGATATTTCTCTTTTGGATTCTAAAATTGAGAAGCTGATGAATGCTTATCTCGAAAACGCACTTTCGCTAGACGAATATCGCGAAGCTAAAAATGCCTTGGTTAGCTCTAAACAGCTTCTCAAAGAGAAATTATCGGCTTTTGAGCAAAAAGCGAATAATCGGTTCGAACTTACGGAAAAGTTTTTGAAATACAATATGGAATTGGCAAACGAGTGTACAAATGAAGAAAAACTTCATTTGTACAAAAAAGTCGGTTCGAACTTTCAAATTAAGGATCGAACCGTCTTTTTTGAGCCACGCGGAGCGTGGCGAATCCTTGCAGAATCAGGATTTTGTGGGGGGAATACAGAACAGACGGCGCTTCGCGCCGACCATATTTTTGGCGGAAATTTGAATTCCGAATTTTGGCGGAGGATGTGAGATTCGAACTCACGGTCCCATAACAGGACGACGGTTTAGTAAACCGTTGATTTAAACCACTCATCCAATCCTCCAGTGTGATTAACGAAACTACTATACTATAGCTTTTTGTTTTGTAAAAGATATAAGTTTTATGACCAAAAAGGCGTGATATAATTTTATATATGATTTACATAATTATTTTAGTGGTTATTTTAGTGCTTTCAATGCTTCGCCAGATAAATGAATATCAACGAGGTGTAGTGTTAACTATGGGAAGGTTCTCAGGTATCAAGACTCCTGGCTGGAAAATTATTGTTCCTGTGTTTCAGCAGATGACAAAGGTAGATATGCGGGTCAAGGCTGTAGATGTTCCAGACCAAAAGACTTTAACCAAGGATAATGTTTCTGTAGGCGTTAATGCTGTTATTTATTATAAAGTTGTAGACTCAGCAAAAAGTGTTATTAATGTTGAAAATGTCCACTACGCTATTTTGCAACTAGCACAAACAACTATGAGAAATGTTGTAGGAGAAGTAACACTAGACCAATTACTTGCTGATCGTATTCATGTTTCAGAAAAAATCCAAATGGTAGTAGAGAAGACTTGTAGTGAATGGGGAATAGATATTTCAAATGTAGAACTCAAAGACATCGCTCTTTCTCATGATATGGAGCGAACAATAGGAAAAGTAGCTGAAGCTCAAAGAGAGCGACAGGCAACAGTCATTCAGTCTGAAGGAGAAGTGATGGCATCAGAAAATATGGCTAAAGCTGCAGCGATGCTTGCTTCTACTCCTGGCGCACTACACCTAAGAACACTCCAATCTATCAACGATATGTCTTCAGATCAATCAAACACAGTTGTGTATATGATACCTGTTGAGGTCTTGAAAGCTCTTGAAGGATTTAAGAAACAATAAAAATAAAAAACTACTAGGTCTTGCCTAGTAGTTTTTTTATTTCTGAGCTTTACATCCAAGCTCCAATGATAAGTCCTAGGGCTATAGAGAGAGCAAGGTTAAAACCAGCTACTACTAAGAATCTTGTTTGGTTATTCTTTTTAGTATCAGAATTCCACATAGAGCCTTGAGCTGACATAGGCATCAAAAATCCTAACCACACGAGAAGACTTGTCGTTAGAGCGTCTCCTCCCATAGAAATAAACTTTGCTAAAACATATATTTGAATTATAGAGAGAATAAGTTGCAAAATATAAGCAGGCATAGCTTGCTTTTGCATTTCTTTGCGCTTCACTGGGTCGTTCATGCACTCTGGGTCTACCTTATTAAGTCTCATCCAAATCTTGCCAAATAGCATTGGTCCGTACCAAAGAGAGCCGAGTATTATCGAAACTACCGCACACACTAAAATCATCAAAAATGATATTCCCATAAAAAAATTTTAATTAATAATACACAGATAAGTATAATATAAATTTCTGCGGAACCGAGGAGATTCGAACTCCTGAGGGCTTTTACACCCTGCCTCTTTAGCAAAGAGGTACGTTAGACCACTCTGACACGGCTCCATTTATATACAATATGTATGTCAGCTACTTTATCACACAGAAGGTCTTTTTTCTATCTCTTCTTGTACCCATGCGCTAAGGCGATGCAAAGAATGTTTTTAGCACCAACTTCTTTAAGGACTCTTTTGGCTTCTAGAAATGTTGCACCTGTTGTGGTGACATCGTCTATTATTATATAGACTTTGTCTTTTCCAATATTTTTTATTCCTCGCATTGTTTGCTCTACATTTTTTATTCGCATCTTTTTATTAGAGATATGTGATTGGGGAAGTGTTTGATGTGTTTTTTCTAATAAATTTTTTACACAAGAGTTTGGTATTTCTTCTGAAAGCCATTTTGCTAAAACTATGCTTTGATTGAACCCTCGAGATTCTGTCTTCTTTTTGTATTGAGGTATTGGAACAAATAGTATTTCTTGAGCAAATTCTGATTGTAAATGGTCGGCTATTATTTCGCTTACCATAGCGGACGCTTTTTTGATTAGAATTTTAGCTTCTTGTCCTCGATGTTTATATTTGAGGTTCCAGATACTGTGACTTATTAAAGGCACTCCATAGTCATATAGTCCATATATTAGAGGGTGTTCAGTTGTGTCAGATAGTCTTATTGAGTCCAAGCATTTTTTACAGATATAAAAACCAGGCTTTCCGCAACCAGAGCATGAAATGCCAAAAAATAGCTGGTTAATATACTCTTGTATAGTAAATATCAAGCTTTTCATCTATAATAAGGTTTATATGGATAGTATACTAGGTGGATTAAAGAAATTCTTTTCCAGTCTCTTGGGGACAAAAAAAAGCGATATAGCAGTAGGTATAGATATTGGGACTTCTTCTATCAAAGTAGTTCAGCTTAAAAACGATAACGGCAGGGCAGTACTTGATACTTACGGAGCTCTTGCTATTGGTCAATATGCTGAAAGCGGTAGTGTAGGACAAGTTGCTAATCTAGATGCTCAAACTATAGCAAAGGCTTTGACAGATGTTTTAGCAGAAACACATATTACAAGTAAAAACGTAGTACTCGGTCTACCTTCTGTTTCTTGTATTATTTTTATCTTACAGCTTCCAGAAGAAGTAGAAGAGCGAGACTTCGGCGTTGTTATACCAAATGAAGCAAAGAAATTTATCCCTGTACCTTTAACAGATGTTTCTTTGGACTGGTACATTATTCCTCGACGAGAAGATTCTGGTTCTGAGAGTAGGGCGCTATCAGAAAGCGGAGGAGAAGCTAAGATCTCTATATTAGTAGTAGCCACTCTTAACGAAACACTTGTTAAATACACTGAGATTATGCAAAAAGCAGATCTACCTATGAACTCTCTAGAAATAGAAGTATTCAGTCATATTCGTAGTGTTCTTACTCGTGAACTTTTCCCTGTACTTATAGTTGATATTGGAGCCTCAAAAACCAAGCTCTCTATAGTTGAACACGGTGTTGTTGAAACATTCCGTTTGGTAAATAAAGGATCTCAAGATATGACACTAGCTATATCTCATAGTCTTGAGTATTCTTTTGATAAATCAGAATCAATCAAAAAAGAATTTGGTCTTGTTCCGAGTGTTGAACATCCTCAAGTAACAGATATTTTGAAAACACATCTAGCAGATATTTTCCAAGAAACGAATGCAACTATTTTAGCGTATGAAAAAAGATACAATAAAAATATCGGCAAGATTATTTTCACTGGGGGAGGGGCTTTAACAAAAGGACTTCTTGATTATGCAAAGCAAAGTTTCTCTGCGGAGCTTGTTGTAGCTGATCCTTTTTCAAAAGTTGATGCTCCTGTTTTCTTGCAAGGTGTTTTGAAAACTACTGGACCAGAATTTTCTGTTGCACTTGGACTCGCATTGAAACAACTTCAGTAATCCACTGTAAAATCTTGTACAAAAGTATTTAAAACAATGGTATACTTTTGTGTATACATGGAACCATCTGTCACAACGTCGTTTATTCCTAAGCGCCCTATTGAATCAAGCGTGGCGACTACTAAGCACTCTAGTAGAACCATCGGTCTTTTGTCACTCTTAACTTTTGTTATTGTTGTTGGAACAGGTGTAGCATTTGCTGGTGTTTATCTATATCAAAAAAGATTAGTAGTTCAAAAAGCAGCACTTGAGAAATCAATAAGTGAAGCTAGAGATGGTATTGGTACAGACTTTGTTTCTGATATGAATAGATTGGACCAAAGAATAGATGGTGTTAAAGAATTAATAAAAAACCACATTGTTATCACTCCTATTTTCCAGGCACTAGAAGCTACTACACTAAGATCAGTACAATACAAAGACTTTAGTTACACAACAAAAGCTGTTGATGCGACAAATAAAGTACCTAGTCTTATCGTTGATATTAGAGGTACCGCAAAGAACTATGCGACCATAGCACTTCAATCAGATGCTTTCTCAACAAATTCATTAATTAAAAACCCGGTATTTTCAAATCTTACTATTGATGAAAAAACAAGAACTGTTAATTTTAAACTTAGTTTTTCTGTTTCAACAGCAGATCTTTCATATCAGACATTTATAGATAGTATGGTTAATAAAGCATCAATTCCAAATAGTAGTAATACCCCATAATAATATGAGACAACTTTTTCTTCTTATCATAATAGCAGTATCAATAGGAGCGTTTACAACGATAGTTGTTCCTCGTTATAAAGAAGTACAAGCAATGAAAGCGGATGTTGCTAGTTTTGATGGAAGGCTTGCTACAGCCCAAAAGCTTAAACTCTCTAGAGAAGAACTGATAGCTAGGTACAACAGCATTTCAAAGAGTGATTTAGATAATTTAAAAGTTTTACTTCCTGATACTGTTGATAATATAAGACTTATAATACAAATAGACTCTCTTGCTACAAAGAACGGCATGTCATCATTGAGAGGGGTTGAATACGAAACAGTAAAGGCTGATCAACAAGTTAAATCTGACAGTGCTAGTACACAGGTTGCTCAAAAGCCTTATGGAGAGTTCACCTTATCTTTTACAACAACAGGTCAATATAAAAATTTTCTATCTTTTATTTCTGACTTAGAGCAAAATTTACGTCTCGTTGATATATCAGCAGTAGAGTTTAAGCTTTCAGAGGGAGCTGAAAGGGGGGTCGCGGATAGCTTAAGTTATAAGGTTACACTTAAGACTTATTGGTTAAAAAAATAATTTTATATGAGTAAAAAAGTAAAAATATTCGCAATAGTCGCATTGGTTCTAGCTCTTATTATTGGAGCGACTACTTTTTTAAAGCCTAATGATAAACCAGTAGTTAATAACAAGGCAAATCCCTTGGCTTCAACAACAGGCACTGTGCCTCTTCCTGGTGCTCCAAACTCTTCTTCTAGTACTGCAGATGAATTTTCAAAAGTACTCTCTAGTATAAATAGTATAACTATCGATACTACTATCTTTAAAAATCGAGCTTACATGCTTCTTAGGGATTACCCCGTAACGCTAGGAACAGATGTTGTTGGTAGAGCAGATCCTTTTGCTCCAATAGGATCAGATGCTAATTCTCCTGTAGTTCAAGATGTATCTGTTCAAACCTTACAGACAGGAAAAATTACTAAAACAACAGCAGAAGCAGGTGCACAGGTTAGTGTAAGCGGGTCAGCTCCTACTACTATTATTTTTGAATATGGCACAAGTGATACTTTTGGTAGTGCTACAGCACCTATTAATGTTACAAAAAATGGGGCTGTACTCTCTACCTTAACAGGTCTTTCTCCTCAAACTCAATATTTTGTTCGAGCTGTTGCTGTTCGTGGTTCTATAACTACAACCGCAAATATAACTTCTTTCGTGACCTCAAAATAATGTATACTAGTAACAATGTTTCTAGACTTCCTATTATCACAAAATATAATTAGTGAGTTGCAATATAACAAAGTGCTCGCTGAAATCGACACTAAGTTTTCTGGTAATTTAACTCAAGCCCTTATTTCTTCTGGTGTTAGTGAAGATAGTATTACTCAAGCAAAAGCATCTTTTTATAAAATTCCTTATCAAAAAGTTTTAGCTCGTCAGGTTTCTTACGATGTTGTTAAAAACATCCCTGAAGACGCTGCTCGTCATTATAAGTTTATACCTATCGCTTTTTCAGACGGGGTTCTTTCTATAGGAGTAACTGAGCCAGAAAATATTGAAGGAATGAATGCTCTGCAGTTTATTTCTGTAAAACTAGGTATACCTTTTAAGGTTTTTCTTATTTCATATTCAGATTTTATGGCTGTAGCTGACAACTATAAAGCTGTATCACAAGAAGTTAATAATGCTATAGGAGAACTAAATACAGAGCTTGAACAAGAGCTAACTTTAACTACTAAAAAAAATATAAAAGAAGCTTCTGGTGCCGGCAAGACACAGTTAACAGACCAAGAAAAGATTGTTGAAGATGCTCCTATTATCAAAATCGTTGCGGTTATTATAAATCATGCAGTAGAAGGTAACGCTTCAGATATACACATAGAAAACACAGGAGAAAAGGTTAATGTTAGATATCGTATTGATGGAACCTTGCATACAACACTTGTTTTACCAATGGCATCCTTTGATGGAATAATTGCTCGTATAAAAATTTTAGCAAAGTTACGACTTGATGAGAAAAGAAAGCCTCAAGATGGAAGTTTCGCTACTATGATAGAAGGAAGAAAGATAGAATTTCGAGTTTCAACATTTCCTGCATACTACGGCGAAAAGGTTGTTCTTCGTATCCTTGATTCAGAAAAAGGCGTAAAGAGTCTAGAAGATCTTGACCTTACTCCAGAGAATTTAGCAATGATAAGAGATGCTATTACCAGGCCTTATGGTTTAATTCTTATTTCTGGTCCAACTGGTTCTGGTAAAAGTACCACGCTTTATTCTATGTTAAATGAGGTTGATAAAGAGGGTAGTAACGTTGTTTCTCTTGAGGACCCTGTTGAGTATCAGATACCAGGTGTTACTCAAAGTCAGGTTATGCCAGAGATTGGTTATACTTTTGCGTCAGGACTTCGATCTATTCTTCGACAAGACCCAAACGTTATAATGGTAGGAGAGATTCGAGATAAGGAAACAGCCCAACTTGCTATTCAAGCAGCTCTTACTGGACACTTGGTTCTATCTACTATCCACACAAACTCAGCCATAGGTATAATTCCTCGTTTAGTAGACATGGGAGTAGACCCATATCTTATTGCTCCAACGCTTATTCTTGCTATGGCTCAAAGATTGGTTAGAAAAGTTGCCACGGATGCCAAACATGAGATTCCTATAGACGATATAACTCAAGAACTTATTAAAAAACAGTTCTCAGATTATGATAAAAAATACTTGGATAAATTAACTATCCCAAATCATATGTATGAAGTAAGACCTACTTCAGATTCACCTTCTGGCTTAAGAGGTCGTGTTGCTATATTCGAAATGTTCCAAATAGATAGAGATATTCAAGAGCTAATTTTGAAAAACCCTGTTGAGCCAGAACTTTACAAGCTTTGTCGCAGCAAAGGAATGCTTACTCTTAGAGAGGATGCTCTAATGAAAGCTCTACATGGTGATATTTTAATTCAAGAGGTTTACAGCTTTAATTAATAAATTTTTATTTCCCTAGGCGCTTTATTGAAGGAGGGGTATAATATAAAAATATGGAGAATACAGAGCCCAAGAAAAGAACAATACTTATAGTTGATGACGATTCTTTTTTGCTAGATATGTACGCAATGCGTTTTACTCAATCAGGTTTTGAAGTTCAAACAGCGATGAGTGCCGAAGACACTCTCTCTAAATTAAGAGCCGGGCTTGTTCCAACTGTCTGCTTGTTTGATGTTGTTATGCCTGCAACAGACGGTTTTGAAATGCTTGAAATTATTAATCAAGAAAATTTAATACCAAAAACAATAAAAATATATCTTTCAAATCTAGGCCAGGAACAAGATTTAGCTAGAGGAAAAGCTCTTGGTGCTGCAAGTTATATTGTTAAGGCGAATAGTACCCCAAGTGAAGTCGTCGCTCACGTAGAGAAAATATTACAAGAACATGGAGTATAAAAAAGTTTTTGAAGAATTAGTTGAGACTCTTATTAGAGAAGATGGATCAGATCTTCATCTTTCTGCTGGTAGATATCCAGCTGTACGTGTAAACGGAGAACTTGTTTTTTTGATGTCTAGACCAGAGCTTACCCAAGAGGATTTAAATGGAATACTAAAGGCTGTACTTTCTGACTTACAATATGAACGATTTATTAAAGAACAAGGTTTAGACTTTTCATACGAATATAAAGAAGCTAGTCGCCTTAGAGGTAATGCTTTTGTACAGCAAGGTAAATTTGTTGCGGTTTTTAGACTTATTCCAAAGGTTAAAACATTAGCAGAGCTTAACTTGCCAGCATCTCTTGCAGAATTTGCAAAAAAGAGACAAGGATTTTTCTTGGTTGTTGGTCCTGTTGGTCAAGGTAAAAGCGCGACAATGGCTTCTATGGTTAGTTTGATAAATGAAGACCGACAAGCACATATTTTGACTATTGAAGATCCAATAGAATATGTATACGACCAAAAGAAATCGATAATAGACCAGCGAGAAGTGGGAATAGACACTCCTGATTTTGCTGATGGGCTCAAGAGTGCTTTTCGTCAAGACGTAAACGTTATCTTGATTGGGGAGATGCGTAATACTGAAACAATAGGTACTGCAGTTACAGCCGCCGAAACAGGTCACCTTGTTCTTTCAACTTTGCACACAAATACAGCCTCACAAACCATCGATCGTATTATTGACTCATTTCCACCAGGACAACAAGACCAAATACGTATTCAGTTAGCGTCTTCTCTTATCGGTGTATTCTCGCAAAGACTTATTCCTCGTATTTCCGGAGGGCGTATTCCAGCTTATGAGCTCATGATTAACAACAATGCTATCGCAAACTTGATACGAGAAAGACGAACCCATGAAATAGATACTGTTATTGAGACTGGTTTTGAGCAAGGCATGATAGATATGAACCGTTCTCTTATTGAGCTTGTTAGAGCAGGGGAGATAACAGTAGAAAATGCTTTTGCTTATTCAACAAATCCTAAAAACTTAGAAAGATTGCTATAAAATATATGAATTTTAGATATACAGCAGTAACAGACAAAGGAGAAAAAAGAGATGGAGTCATCGAGGCTGTTAATCGTGATTTGGCAATATCTGGTCTTCAAAGGCGTGGTCTCATAGTTACTTCTGTTAAAAGTGAAGATGAATCAAAGAAATGGTTTGAGGTAAGTCTCTTTGAAAAGGTACCAATGAAAGAAGTTGTGATTTTGTCACGACAAATGTCTACTTTGTTTGAAGCGCAAGTTTCTGCTTTGAAAGCTTTTTCTTTGTTGGCAAATAACACAGAAAACAAACTCCTATCTAGAAAAATGAATCAAATAGTCTCTGATTTGCAAGCAGGCTCTTCTATTGCAGGGGCATTAGCAAAACACCCGGACGTGTTTTCTGATTTTTATGTGAACATGGTTAAAGCTGGGGAAGAATCAGGAAAGCTTACACAGGTTTTCTTGTACCTCGCAGATTATCTTGACCGTCAATACGCTTTAAATTCAAAAACCAAGCACGCTCTCGTTTATCCAGCATTCGTTATAACTATTTTCATAGTAGTTATGGTTCTTATGTTTACAGTGGTTGTTCCTAGGCTATCTGGAATTATCCTAGAAAGTGGACAAGAAATACCTTTTTACACAAAGATAGTTCTTTGGGTTAGTGATTTTCTTGTTAATTATGGTATTTTCTTGCTTATTTTTGTAGTTATATTCCTTGGTTATTTCATTCGTCTTGCTAGATCAAAGAAAGGTAAGAAGCTCATAGACGATGTGAAGCTTACTATTCCTGTTGTTGGTAATTTGTTTAAAAAAATATATTTAGCCCGTATAGCAGACAATATGGATACTATGCTCTCTGCTGGTATACCTATTGTTAGATCTATTGAAATAACAAGTAATGTCGTAGGAAATAAAAGATTTCAAGAGATTTTGAAAGAATCAATGGAAGCTGTTAAGGCTGGTAAGAACTTCTCTCAGTCTTTGGAAATACATGAAGAAATCCCTAAGATAATGCCTCAGATTATTCGTGTTGGAGAGGAGACAGGATCACTCGGATCTATACTTAAAATGCTTGCTAAGTTTTATAAAAGAGAGGTTGATGAGGCGGTGGACACTCTTGTTGGCTTGATTGAACCTTTTATGATTATCAGTTTGGGTCTAGGTGTTGGACTATTGCTCGTATCTGTTTTGGTACCTATTTATAACATTGCGGGAGGTATTCAATAGCACAAAACAGCTTTTGCACTTGCAAACTCTAGGGCTCATCATGGTATACTTATTCTTAGTTACAAAGAAATTTGTAATAATCGATTATTAAAGTTTCAATAGTATATAAGTAAAAAATTAATTGTTATGAAAAAGAATTTCAAAGGCGGTTTCACTCTTATCGAACTTTTGGTGGTGATCGCAATTATCGGTATTTTGGCTTCAGTGGTGCTTGCGTCACTTAGTTCAGCTCGAAGTAAAGGAGCAGATGCTAACATCAAAGCAAACTTAGCAAATGCTCGTGCACAAGCAGAACTTTTCTATGATACTGCCTCTACATACACTGGTGTGTGTGCGGTTGGTGCTGGTACAATAAATGCTCTTGTTCAGGGAGCTTCTACAACAGCTGGTGCTGGAACTGTAGTAACAGTTTTAGCAACAGCAGGAACAAACACAACTTCTGTTTGTCATGAGTCAGCATCTGCTTGGGCAGCCTCTGTTCCACTTAAATCACAAAACGTTGTTGGTGCTTCTAGTGGAGTTGATTTCTATTGTGTTGATAGTGCTGGTGCTTCAAAAGTTCAAGATGCAGCAATGTTGGCAAGTGCTGTAGCTTGTATATAAAGGTTTTTATATCTTAATAAAAACACCCCTTATTGGGGTGTTTTTATTTTTACAGATAAGAAGGTATACTATTGTTTATGAAAAAGAATTTTAAAGGTGGCCTGACTACGCAGGCAGGTTTCACTCTTATCGAACTTTTGGTAGTGATCGCAGTTATCGGTATTTTGGCTTCAGTGGTGCTTGCATCTGTTAGGTCTGCTCAAAACAGGGCAAATGATAAAGCAATTCAAACAAATATGCTTACACTCCGCAATCAAGCAGGTTTGTATTTTGATAATAATAAAATGTACGGGGCAACAACTCCATGGCCTGCTCCAGGTAGTTATAATTGTTCTAGTGGTATGTTTTCTTCAGACAGTGTAATGCAGGCTGTTGTAGCTAAATTACAAACATATAGTGGTCCTGATTATGTTGTTTGTTCTGCAACTGATAGTGCTTATGTTATAGCTGCTCAACTTAAAGCCTCTAACGATTATTATTGTGTAGACTCTAAAGCGATATCAAAAGTTAAAACATCAGCAAGTGCGCCAGATGGTTTAATAGGTTTTGGAACAAATTCAGTAGTTAATCTAACAGATAGTTCTTGTAACTAATTTTGTTTTATTCAATTAGCGTACATGGTACACTAATACTATGATTTTCTTGCTAGTTATTATTTTTGGATTAGGTTTAATTATTGGAAGTTTTCTCAACGTTGTTATTCTCAGACTCAATACTGGTAGATCTATTGCTACTGGTCGTAGTGCTTGTGCTCGTTGTAGTAACAAGCTCTCTTGGTATGAACTTGTCCCTGTTTTTTCTTTTCTAGGACTTCGTGGTAAGTGTCGAAGTTGTAAAGCGCCGATATCTTTTCAGTATCCATTAGTAGAACTTATTACTGCTATTGTTTTTGTTTTGATATATACCAAAAGCACTTTTTTTGGGTCTATGGATCTTATCAGTTCAGTAAGTCTTATAGGCTCTTTAGCTATAACTTCTTTGCTTATTGTTATTACTGTTTATGATATTAGGCATAAAATAATTCCAGATAATATCGTTTATCCTTTTATAGCTATATCGCTATTGTCTATTTTTTGGAAATACTTTTTTACCCCAGGATTTAATATTGCTCCAGCTGTGATTTCAGGGATTCTTTTATCTGTACCTTTTTTCTTTTTGTGGTTTTTCTCAAAAGGTAAAGCTATGGGATTCGGTGATGTAAAACTTGCCTTAGGTATTGGTTGGTTAGTTGGCATATCAGGCAGTATTGCAGTTTTCTTGTTGTCTTTTTGGATAGGAGCAGTTGTAGGGTTGCTACTTATGGCATCTTCTAAGGCTGAAATGAAAAGTCAGATACCTTTTGCTCCATTTCTTTTAGTCGCTTATTTTATTGTTAGTGTATGGGGTGTAAATTTATCAACACTATTTCCAATATGGTAAAAAATATTAAAAATAATTTTTTAATAAATAAATCAAACAAGATTTTTCAATCAGGAGTTACTTTGATAGAACTTATTGTCGTTGTAGCTATCTTTAGTGTGGTTTCTTCTGTTTTACTATTTAATTACTCTGATTTTAGTACAAATGTGTCTATTAGAAACTTGTCTCAAGATATAGCATTAACAATAAGAAAATCTCAAACTTATGCAACTAGTGTTCGAGGTATTACTAGTGGTACAGATCGCACTTATCCAGCGTATGGAATGGTATTTTCTCTAGAATCAAACCCTGGTGCCTTTGACCCAAATTCAAAAAACTTTGTTTCTTTTGTTGATGTTATTCCTACTGGTTTTCAGGTTCCCAACAAAAAATACGATTCAAATGGTTCTTGCGGAAATATTGCAGAAGGAGCCGAGTGTTTGGAGGCAGTTTCTATAACAAGCTCTGACTCTTTGGTTAACATAGAAACAGATGTAACAGGAGCACCTCTTACAACAGGTACTGTTGCTATAACTTTCCGCCGACCAAGTCCAGATGCTATTATTTGTTATATACCATCAGGTCAATCAGACTGTATTTCGCAAGTTCCTTCTTATGTAAAACTAACATTCAGATCAGCAAAAGGACTTTTACGTAGCGTTTCTGTTTGGAACACTGGTCAAATAAATGTTGAATAATATGAAGAAAATATTTTCTTATTTTAATAAAAAACAATCAGGGGGTGCTAAGAATATGCAGTCAGGATTTACTCTTGTTGAGCTTATGGTTTCTTTGATGATATTTATTGTTGTCGTATTGGCTGCTGTTGGATCTTTGTATAGTGTAAATACAGCCTCTAGAAAAGTTCAGTCTATGCGAAGTGTATTAGATAACCTTACTTTTGCCGTAGAGTCTATAAGTAGAACAGTTAGAACTTCTAGCTCTCTGGTTTGTGGAGGATCAGCAAATATTTCTGGAAGCCCAAACTGTCCTTTTTCTGATCAGGCGGATAACACTATGCTTTTAGTAGCTTCCAATCTAGGAATTAAGCAATCAGTAGAATATAGACTAGGTGTTCATGCAAACGGTAATGGTTCAATTCAAAAAAGAATTTGTGAAATACTAAATCCATCAGACCCAAACTCTGCTTGTTTTTGGACAGATTGGTTTTCTTTGACTGCCCCAGAGATAAATATCAACAAGCTTTCTTTTTATGTAGACGGCGCAGAGCCTACAGATGGCAAAAAGTCTTCAGTTCAGCTTTTTGTAGGAGGAGAGGCTATTGCTGGTGGGGAAGTATCTCCATTTGCTGTTCAAACTTTTATTTCTCAAAGAGCAACAGAATAAATTATGAATAAAATAAATAATAAAAAACAATCCGGATTTACTCTAATCGAAACACTAGTTGCGGTATTGATACTTTCTATATCTGTGGGAGGGCTTTTGGCGCTAGCAGCAGGAGGATTTTATTCTGTAAGATATGCTCGTAATCAAATAGTTGCCAATAACCTTTTACAAGAATCACTAGAATACATCAGAAATAGTCGTGATGGCGCTTTTATTCAAGGTCTTTCTTGGGATGCTTGGCAGGATACTCTTCAAACAGACTTCAATGGTAATCAAACAGGAGTAGACTCAGACGGATGTTTTAATTCCGATGGTTGCATTGTTAATCCTTACGCTACCTCTGCTGTAGTTAAACAGTGTCCAGGTGTTTGTCCTAATGTTATGTATTTTAATGACAATGGTTTTTATGGCTACAATGCTACTTATCCAGCCGGATTTCCTTCATCAAGTACTACTTATCAAACATCATTTATTCGTAAGATAACTATTACTCCTTCAATTACAAACCCAGATCAGGTGATAGTTCTCGGTACTATTTCTTGGTTAAATGGTACTAACCCAAAAACAGTTTCTCAAAGTATAATTATTACTAATTGGACACCATAATGAAAAACTTTTTTATTAAACAAATAAATAGTATAAGACTGAATTCAAAAGGTTTTGCTATGCTTTTTACTGTTTTGATAGTTAGTCTAATACTCTCTATTGCTATAGGTATTTCAAACTTAACACTAAAACAAACCCTTCTTTCTAGTTTAGCAAAGGATTCTCAGATCTCATTTTATCAAGCGGATACTGCTGTTGAGTGTGGTATGTACTACGATATGCTTGGGGCATTACCTCTCGGTACTGACCCTTCATCGATATCAGGGCCAATATATTGTGGTAATAATAAATTTGATATAAATTTAGTAGAGAGCTTTACAGATTATTTGGTTTTTTCTCAGGATTTAGCTGATCAGACACAACCATGCTCTACTATTGTTTTTGACAAGGCGACTCTTGTGAGTTCAGGTGAAAGCATTGTTCAGGGTAGGGGGTATAATATTTGTGGTACAAATCCTAGACAGGTTGAGCGTGCTCTTGAGGTTCGGTACTAACTTATGACAGAAAAAGAGGTAAAAATACGTATAGAAAAACTCCGTGTAGAGATTGCTAAACACGCTGTTTCTTATTATGAAAATGACGCTCCAACAGTAAGTGATGAAATTTATGATTCTCTTGTTAAGGAATTAAAGTCTTTGGAAAAAGATTATCCAGATTTTGCAGACCCAAATTTTATTATTTACAGAGTCGGAGGTAAGCCTTTAGAATATTTTGAAAAAAAAGAACATTCAATAAAAATGCTCTCTCTTAATGACTCTTTTTCTTTTGAAGAAATAAAAGATTGGCAAAAGCGTATACAGAAACTTGTTCCAAAGGAAACCTTAGAATATTTTTGTGAATTAAAAATGGACGGTTTGGCATGTTCGCTTATTTATAATAATGGAATCTTAGAAAGAGCTATTACAAGAGGCGATGGTAGCGTAGGGGAAGATATAACACAAAATGTAAAAACCATTTCTTCTGTACCAATAGTTTTATCAATAAAAGATAAAGGTATTACAGAAATAAGAGGTGAGATAATAATGGCCAAGAGTACTCTTGAAAAGTTAAACAAAAAATACATCAAAGAAGGCAAGCAAATACTTGCCAACACTCGCAACGCTGCTGCTGGTTCTGTGAGGCAATTAGATTCTAAGCTTACAAAAGAAAGAAATTTAGATTTTTTTGCTTGGGATATCGCTCAGAGTAGTAAAGATTTTGATACTCATAGCAGTGAGCATAAATATTTAAAAGATCTAGGTTTCAATGTTGCTCCTTTTGAAAAAGTCTGTAGCACTTTAGATGAAGTAGAAAATGTTATTTCTAAAATAGAAAAAGAAAGGCAAGGACTAGATTACGGGACAGATGGAGTAGTAGTTCAAGTAAATCATTTATCACTTCACAGTGTTTTGGGTATTGTAGGGAAAGCTCCTAGATATGCGATAGCTTATAAGTATCAAGCAGAGCAAGCTGTTACTTTGGTTACAAATATTTCTGTGCAAGTAGGGCGCACTGGAGTACTCACTCCTCTTGCTCATTTCACCCCTACAAAAGTAGCAGGTTCTATAGTTTCAAAAGCAACTCTTCATAATATTGATCAGATTCGTAGGCTCGATATTAGGGTTGGTGATAGCGCCATTATTCAAAAAGCCGGGGATGTAATACCTGAAGTAGTAGAAGTGTTAAAAAACTTGAGACCTGAAAAGACAAAAGTTTTTGAAATGCCAAAAAGTTGCCCAGAATGTGGAGAGGGTGTCGTTCAGAAAAAAGGAGTAACAGGAGAAGAAAGTGTCGGATATTATTGTATTAATACAGACTGTCCTGCAAAACAAACTAAAAATATAATTCATTTTGTAAGAGTTTTAGAAATATATGAAGTTGGTCCAAAGATTATAGATAGACTTCAAGAAGAAGGTCTTATTTCTGATGCAGCAGATCTGTTTACTCTTTTGGAGTCAGACTTAGCAGGTTTGGAGCGTTTTGGTGCTAAAAGTGCCGAAAATATTATTCGCGAAATACAATCAAAAAAGAATCCACCATTAAATCGTTTTATTGCATCTCTCGGAATAGTACATGTGGGAGAACAAACAGCTCTTGATTTGGCGCTTCACTATAAAACTTTTGATAATTTTTGGAATACCACAAAAGAGGATTTGGATTCGATAGAAAATATTGGTCCGGCAGTGGTAGAGAGTATTGCAACATATACAAAAAGTAAATACGGTAATCATTTTATTAAAAAACTTTTTGATGCTGGTGTAAAACCTCTTCCTGTGGAAATAAAAAAAGGTGGAGTTTTTGAAGGTAAGACTTTTGTGCTTACAGGTACACTAGAGACCCTTTCTCGTGAAGAAGCAAAAAAAATAATTCAGAACAATGGCGGTAAAGTAAGTAGTAGTGTTTCAGTAAAGACGGATTATGTGTTGGCAGGTGAGAATCCAGGTTCCAAAATTGATGAAGCAGATAAACTGGGTATCAAAATCCTCTCCGAGGAGGCCTTTTTGAAGATGGTATAAAATCTGGTATATTTAGACCATGATTGACTCAAAAACCTTGGACCACTTAGCTCATTTGGCACGATTGACTGTGCCAGAAGAGGAAAAAGAGCAGCTCGCCAAAGACATTACTAATATCGTTGGTTTTATTGATGTTGTTCAAAAAGTTGAACTTGGTAATCTTGGTGATAAAAATTTTTCTCAGAAAAATGTAGCTCGTGAAGATAACGTTACTCCTCTTGAGAGCGCGTATAACCTGGTGGAAGGGGCACCACTTCATAAAGACGGTTTTGTACAAGTACCAAAAGTAATAGGAGAATAATACCTGCCCCGTATGAAAATAATTTAAGAAAATATATGAAAGATTTAATAAATACAGATAAAAATAAAATAAACTCAAATGATGTTTTTTCGTATGGGGTGGAAAATACTATTTTAAATTTGCACAAAAAAATAATCTCTGGAGAAATTTCTATTAAAGATTTGGTCTATAGCTATATTGAAAAAGCAAAAAATGAAAAACTGAATGCTTTTCGTGAAGTATTCTCTGATATAGATGAACAAATAGAAAAAGCACAAAAAATGCTTTCGTCTGGTAACGCTACAAAATTAACTGGTATACCAATATCTATAAAAGACAACATTATGTTTGCTGGTCATATTGCTGGAGCTTGTTCTCATATGCTTGATCACCATATGGCCGCTTATGATTCTACTGTTGTAAAAGCCTTAAAAAATGCCGGAGCTATTATTATAGGTAGAACAAATATGGATGACGGAGCTATGGGCTCTAGTACAGAGAATTCTGCATATGGGGTTACATTTAATCCAATAGATAATACTCGGGTGCCAGGAGGATCTTCTGGTGGAGCTACCGTTTCGGTGGTTGCTGATTTAGCTGTTGTCGCACTCGGCTCTGATACCGGAGGATCTATTCGTCAGCCATCAGCATTTTGTGGAGTTGTAGGGCTACTTCCTACATATGGAACAGTTTCTAGACATGGATTAATTTCAATGGGTAGCTCACTTGATGTTATTGGCCCTATTGCAAAAAATGTATCTGATACAAAAATTCTTTATGAGGTAATCTCAGTGTATGAATCTCTTGATGCTACAAATATAAAAAAAGAAGACAGGGTGTCTAATAATTCTTTAAAAAATAAAATAGCTATTCCAAAAGGTATTTTTGATAAAGGGGGAATAGATGAAGAAGTTCAGAAGAATTTTGAAATAATAAAAAAAGAAATGGAAGTAAAAGGGTTTTCTTTTGAAGAGGTTGATTTACCTCACTTTGGAGATGCTTTGGCTGTTTATTATATTCTTATGCCAGCAGAAGTATCTTCAAACTTAGCTCGACTTGATGGTATTCGTTATGGAGATAGAGTAGGTAATAGTAAAGCACAGCAAGACCTTTATGGAGATACTCGTGGAGCACTCTTTGGTAAAGAAGTTCGTCGAAGAATATTACTTGGTACATACGTGCTTTCTCATGGATACTATGATGCTTATTACAACAAAGCTGTAGCATTGCGTGAGATTATTCGAAAAGAGCTTGAAGAAGTTTTGAAAGATTATGATGCAGTTCTTACTCCTACAACACCAACTCCAGCTTTTAAAATAGGAGAAAAATCAGGAGATCCTGTTGCAATGTATTTAGCAGATCTTTTTACTGTTCCAGCTAACATAGCTCAACATCCAGCAATATCAGTACCATCAGGAAAAACAATTTCAGGTTTACCTTTAGGGGTTCAGTTTATTGGAGAGCGTTTTGGAGAAGAGAAACTTTTTGCTTTAGCTTCCGTAGTGGAAAATATAGAAGAAAATATGCGATAATACAGTATCGTGGAAACACAAATACCAAATCCAGTTTTTCTTAACTTAGAATACATATTCTTTTTGATTTATAGAGCTGTTGCTCGTGTTTTCAATTTTTTATTTGGTGGTAATATTGGAGACGCAGATGCCTTTTCTAGATTTTTCTCAGGACTCAAAATAGTAGCTACATTGTTGGTAATAATACTTATTACAATAATTTTGTATTGTCTTGTCCGTTTGTATGAAATAGAACAAGAAGGTAACCCTAAGAAAGAGAGCAAGACTACCAGTAAGACAGTAAATGCTTTGAATAATTCAGGTACTCTTGTTCAGAATGTAGAAGTAAAAGAAAATCCTGTTTGGACTAGTGTTCGCAGTAAACTTCTCTCTGACAATCAGAGTGATTGGAGACTTGCCATTATAGAAGCAGATATTTATCTCGATCGAGTGCTTGATCAAAAAGGTTTTTATGGAGATACACTAGGGGACAAACTCAAACAAATAGATCCAGAAAAACTACCATCAGTTCAAATAGCCTGGGAGGCACACAAGGTTCGCAATCGTATTGCTCATGATGGATCAGATTTTACTCTCACTATGCCAGAAGCCCGTAGAGTGCTTTCTTATTACGAAATTGTTTTTAGAGACTTAGAGGTTATTGATTAAACAAAAAAGACTTAGTAAAAAATACTAAGTCTTTTTTGTTTTGCGCGAACGGCGGGACTTGAACCCGTAACCTCCCGCGTGACAGGCGGGTGCTCTAACCAGTTGAGCTACGTCCGCAACTTTTGTTGCGTCTACACAATAGCATTTGCTTGTGTATTGTGTCGAGGGAGAGGCTCGAACTCTCGACCTTAGCGTTATGAGTGCTACGCTCTAACCAACTGAGCTACCCCGACATTTTTTTACGCCAGACTAGCCAAAACAGCTAAACCGACAATGAAGAAAATATATCATATTTTGGAGTATTTTCAAGGTATTACTTGAAAAAATAATTGTTGCGGGGCCCTGAATCGAACAGGGGCCTCAAGGTTATGAGCCTTGCGAGATACCTCTTCTCTACCCCGCGGTATATATACTGAGTGAACGATGTGGATTGTACAACATATAGAATACTTAAGCAATTAATATAGATATTGACTATTTTAGTATTTCGTATTACTATGGTCAGGTACTAAATTAATATCTACTTGTGTTGTCGACAAATTAGTGTCTGCATGACACGGTACGACAAACAATGAATCAACAAAATACATCAAATAGCGGACCAAGTCCGCGCCGTTCTTATTCGTCTCGGCCACCTAGAGCCGGAAGTGGTTTTTCAAAAAGCCCTCTTTCTTCACGCCGAGCAACATTTTCTACACCTAAAGTAGGAGGCTATTCTTCTGCACCTAAAAAAGCTTTTACTTTTTCTAAGCCAAGTTTTAAAGGAAGTTCAAGTAAAAGAAGTACTTCTAGTTCTAGTGGTTATTCAGGTGGCTATTCAGGATCTTCTTATGGAACAAGACCTAGAACTTCTGTAGGTGATAAGACTTCTTTCTCTTCATCTTCTTATGGATCACGTCCTCGAACAGGACCGGGATCAGAAGCAAGACCTTATACTCCTTCTTCTCGACCAGCTCGCTCTGGCGGAGGATACAGTACTAGTCGTTTCGGATCTCCAAGGCCGTCTTTTGGCGGAAGGGGTGGTGGGCGCGGTGGTTTCAAAAAAGACCGTATTGATGAAAGTATGTTCATCAATAAAGCCACTGTTACTCAAGAAGAAAAGTATGTTGCAAAGCACGCCTTTACTGATTTTGCTATACACGAAACACTTTCAATGAATCTTATAAAGAAAGGGATTGTTCATCCTTCTCCAATTCAAGACCAATCTATTCCTGTTGCTCTTAAGGGTGGAGATATTATTGGTATTGCTAGTACTGGTACTGGTAAGACCGCTGCTTTCTTGATACCTATTATCAACAAAATGGTAACAGACAGAAATCACAAAGCTATGGTTCTTGCTCCTACTCGTGAACTTGCTGTACAAGTACAAGAAGAGTTCAAACAATTCACTCATGGTATGAGACTCTTTAGTATGACTGCTGTTGGAGGGCTTCCTATCGGCAAACAAATGCGCGATTTAGAGCACGGTGTGCATTTAATAGTAGGTACACCAGGGCGAGTAAAAGATTTGATTGCTAGAAATAAAATTCCAATGGAAAAAATTTCAACAATAGTTCTTGACGAGGCAGATCGAATGCTTGATATGGGATTTGTGGATGACATGAAAATGATTTTGAAACTTCTTCCAGAGCATAGACAAGGAATGTTTTTCTCAGCAACATTTGCCCCAGAGATCAAACGTTTGTGTACTGACTTTTTGAAAGACCCAGTAACTGTATCCGTAAAGACTCGCGATACTTCTAGTTCAGTAGATCAAGATGTGATTCGTGTTCCTAGAGCAGGCAAACTTGATGCGCTTCATGATATCTTGATTCGTCCAGAAGCTAAGAAGGTTCTTATTTTCCGAGAAACAAAGCGTTCAGTAGACGAACTTGCGAAAGATTTGAGAACTCGAGGATTTGCTGTTTCTGCTCTTCACGGAGATATGAGAAGTCGAGAGAGAAGTCGCGCAGTTGAAAATCTGGCTAAAGGATTACTTCAAATAGTTGTAGCTACCGATGTGGCAGCTCGCGGTATTGATATCCCAGATGTGACTCATGTTATCAACTACGATACTCCTTCAACATACGATACATATATTCACCGTATCGGAAGAACAGGAAGAGCTTCAAAAACAGGAACTGCTTTAACATTTATTTAAAAGAAACTATAAAACCGGACGCAGTTATAATTTTCTGAAAGTCATTGCGCAGTCTGACTGAGACGAGCATAGCAAAAATTCATCAGAATTTTATGCGTGTCTTTCAGAAATTTATATCAAGGAAGGTTCTACTGTATTTACTTTCAAGTTTAATAAAATCTAGCATTGAAAAAGTTAGGTTTTATGGTATCTTAATGGATACCGCCGTCTTGGCTTAGTGGTAAAGCACTGTCTTGGTAAGACAGAGAGCGTGGGTCCGATTCCCACAGACGGCTCAAGTGTTCAAGAGATTATTAGAGCGCTTTTATTTTTAGAAAATATATTTATTATGGAAATTCGAAACATTGCAATTATTGCCCACGTGGACCACGGAAAAACAACTCTTACAGATAAGATGCTCTCTTTTGCAGGTGAGGATCTTGCGGGCGCATCTATGGACTCAAACGCTATTGAACAAGAGCGTGGTATTACTATTTATGCTAAAAACACAGCAGTTAAATACAAGGGTACAAAAATCAACATTGTGGACACACCAGGACACGCGGACTTTGGCTCTGAAGTAGAGCGCGTACTTCGTTCTATTGACTCAGTTCTTCTTATTGTAGACGCCCAAGAAGGTCCAATGCCTCAAACTCGTTTCGTTTTGAAAAAATCTCTTGAACTAGGTCTTAAACCTATTGTTGTTATTAACAAGATAGATAAGCCAGGATCAAACTGCCAACACACCCATGATGGTGTCTTTGAACTTTTCCTAGAGCTTGGAGCAACAGATGAACAACTAGATTTCACTACTGTTTATGCTATTGGTCGCGATGGTGTTGCAATGAGAAATGAAAATGATGAACGCAAAGACCTTGCTCCACTTTTTGAAACAATTCTTGAGAAAGTTCCTGTTGCACAAAACGATACTACAAAACCATTTCGTATGCAGGCATTCAATCTAGCGTATGATAACTTCTTAGGTAGACTTGCTGTTGGGCGTGTATATGAAGGAGTAGCCAAAGTAGGAGATACTGTTTATATAAAAAGTGAAGGGCATGCAGACAGAACTGCAAAAATAATTAAACTCTTTACTTTCCACGGAATGAAGCGCGATGAAGTAACAGAAGCCGTAGCGGGAGACATTGTGATGATTGCTGGTATCCCAGACATTTTTATTGGAGAGACTATCACTGTTGTAAAAGATGCAGAACTCCTTCCAGCTATTACTATCGACGAGCCAACTATCGTTCTAGACTTTCTAGTTAACAACTCTCCATTTGCTGGTAAAGAAGGAAAATTCGTAACATCAAGACAGCTTCGTGAGCGTCTCGAGAAAGAGCTCGAAGTTAACGTTGGGCTTAAAGTAGACTTCTCTCCCAATCCAAATCGTGTAGCAGAAGGCTTCACTGTATTTGGTCGTGGCGAAATGCACATTGCAGTGCTTCTAGAAACAATGAGACGAGAAGGTTATGAAGTTCAGGTTTCTCAACCACAAGTTATTATCAAAGACATCGATGGAGTTAAGAGTGAACCTTTCGAAGAGGTGACTATCGATGCACCAGCTGAACACCAAGGAGTTATTATTGAAAAGCTTGGTATGAGAGGTTTCATCATGGGAGATATGAATTTGAAAAACTCTACTGTTCGTATGGTTTTCACAGGTCCAACTCGTGGACTCCTAGGTTACCGTAACCAATTCTTAGTTGATACAAAAGGTGAGGGTATTATGAGTAGTCGTGTTATTGGATTTAAACCTTATGCTGGAGAAATCACTCGAAGAAATGTTGGCTCTATGATAAGTATGGAAAATGGAAAAGCTCTAGCCTTTGCACTATGGGGTCTTCAAGATAGAGGAGTGCTTTATATCGGCCCACAAACAGAAGTGTATGAGGGTATGGTTATCGGAAATACAAGTAAAGGAGAAGAAATGAAAGTAAATCCAACCAAAGGAAAACAGCTTACCAACATGCGTGCATCGGGGACAGACGAAGCAGTGAACGTGATTCCTGCTTGGACTATGACTATTGAACGCGGACTCGAAGTGATGGTGGATGATGAATTCTTAGAAGTGACTCCGCTTTCAGTACGTCTCCGGAAGCAATACCTCACAGAGACAGATAGAGCAAGAGCTCGACGACCAAAGAATTAATTTTCAAAATAAAAAACTCTCACGAAATAAATTTCATGAGAGTTTTTTTCATAAATTGCAACAGGTCATTCCACGAGTAAGTGCGGGCGACTGTGCGTCCGTACCTGTCTGCCCACTCTGTTTTTTTGGAGTAATTTATTGCAAGGTAGAGGGCGTTGACTTCTTTTTCGTCACAATTTTCAGAAAAAAATTTTAGTGCAAGAGCATTTATTTTATTCATTTCATTTCTTTTTTGCTACATTACAACTTTTCTGTTATGATGTCAAACATTATATGAACGAAAAGCGCTTAAAAGAATTTTGGGACAAAGAGTATAAAAAGCCGGAGCTATTTGAAATCTCTGACGGTGTTTCTTCGGATTTGCAAAAGTTCACTCGTTGGGCAAAAAAAGAATATGGAGACGATGTTTTTCGTCCAGATATTACCGTGCTTGATGCTGGTTGTGGTAACGGTCGCAACTTACTTTGGATGAATGATGAATTTCGTGTGAAAGGTTTCGGTTATGATATTTCCGAAGAGGCTATCAACCAAGCTAAGGCTCGTGCAAGTAAACAAAAGTGGGGAAGCAAACTCACTTTTATTACACACTCTATTGGTGCAACTATACCGCTTCCAGATGAATCAGTAGATGTAGTACTCGATATGATGGCGAGTCACTTTCTCAAAGAAATAGAAAGAGAGCGTTATATCAAAGAGCTTTACAGGGTACTAAAACCTCAAGGCGTTCTTTTCTTCAAGTCTTTTTATGGCAAGGGCGACAAGCATGCGCAAGACTTGATCAAAAATGAAAGTGCAGGGGAACACAACGCTTATATTCATCCTAAGATGAAGGTTTATGAATACGTTTGGACTGACGAGACGCTTCATGACGCCTTTGGAGAGCAATTTATCCTCCAGCACAAAGAGCTATCTCATCAGCACAATATAAGAGGCAAACCAAATAAGCGCCGAAGCATAACCTGTTATTACGAAAAGAGATAGTTTTTATTATTTATATAGTTACCTAAGTAGGTGTTATAATATAAGTCTATATTAGCAATATAATCTTGTATATTATGGTCCATAAAAAACCCTTCTTTCTTAAAACATTTATATTTTTTATATTGTGTTTTTTATTTAATACCTTAAGTGCAAGTGCTGCAATATATTATATTGCCCCAACAGGTAACGATGTTAGTGGTAATGGTTCAATAACAACTCCTTGGGCATCTATTGAAAAGTTATCATCTGTTCTTCAGGCAGGTGATACAGGATACGTTAGAGGTGGTACTTATAGAAGTATTACTCCAAATGATGAAAATAAATTTAAGGTCAATAATCTTAATGGTACCTCAACTAATTTAATAAAGATCTGGGCATATCCAGGGGAGAAGCCTGTTTTCAATTTAGACAATATTCCAGCAACACAAAGTGGTGTTGGTTTTTATGTTTCTAATAGCGCGTATATACATTTGAAAGGTCTTAGGGTTACCGGTCTTAAGCAATGTACTAGTGGATGTTCTGTTGCTGGAATGATTTTATATAGAGTCGACAATAGTATTGTTGAACTTTTTGAAATAGATAATATAGAAGGGTACGGTCTTTATCTTCAAGGCCCTCAAAATCCTGGAGGTGATGGCTCAGATAATAACTTAATAAAAAATGTAGATGTTCATCACATAGGAGATAGATATAGTGGGTGGGGAGGAGCTAATGGTTTTAATATAACAGGAGGAGACCTTTCAAATAACAACGTTTTCGACGGCTGTCGTATTTGGTGGTCTTCTGATGATGGTTTTGATTTCTTTGGAACAAATATTTATGCAACAATAAAAAACTCTTGGTCATTTTGGAATGGTTATGTTCCTGGAACTTTTAATACAGCTGGAGATGGATATGGTTTTAAATTAGGACCCGCTGGAAACAATCCTCCTTATAACGAATTAAAAAGAGTCCTCACAAACAATCTTGCCTTTGAAAATAGAATAGGGGGGTTTGATCAAAATAGTGGGACTGATAATACTATGAGATACAGACTCCATAACAATACATCTTTTGGAAATGGCCAGTTCTCATATTTCTTTGGGGCTAATACAAGTATTCCTCAAGACTTTAAAAATAATATTGCTGTTGGAGGTTCTATAAATGGTAATGAAATTCTCTCTGGTCCAAATGTTGCAAATAATTCTTGGAACGGCAATGTAACGGCAAACAATAGTGACTTTGTTAGTGTCTCTGCTCGTTCAAACCCAAACTGTTTACTAGCAACAGTTACCGATACTAATTGTCCTAATGGACCAAGACAGGCAGATGGGTCTCTTCCAGATATGAACTTTTTGAAGCTCACTTCAACCTCTGACCTCATCAACGCAGGTACAAACGTAGGCCTTCCATACTCTGGCTCAGCCCCAGACATCGGAGCATTCGAATACGGAGGAACTTCTACCACCCCAACAGACACAACAGCACCAACAGTACCAACAAACCTATCAGCAACAGGTACAACTCAAACTCAAACTACTCTCTCATGGACTGCATCTACAGATGCAGTGGGAGTATCAGGATA
>JBPOHU010000011.1:0-24228 GCA_052035195.1 Candidatus Nomurabacteria bacterium | reverse complement strand
ACTACTGACTCCTTATGAACTTTTTTCTTTTTTTGAAGCAAGTGCTTCTGAGCCTTTTCTGTCTTCTTTTAGTTTGATTAGACTAGGAGTGATGAGCGATGGCATCAAAAACATACCTTTTATAATTGGTGCTACAAAAGACGCAGAAATATCTGCCAAAGAATTATTGATTGCTGAGCCTGATTTAATAAGAATGCTTTATGTACCTCTTGATATAGATATATCAAATATAACTGAAGAAGTCGGCAAAAAATTTGTTGGCGACTATATGTACAACATACCAATAAGACTTTTTGAGTACCCAAAAAGGGAAGACGAAAAAGGTGTATTTTTCTACGCTAGAGTTACAGACAATATTGTGGTGTTTACAACTTCTCCAGAAGCTCTAAAAGCTATATATGACAGTCTTATAAAACAGCAAAGATAGGGGTTGCCCTTTGACGCTTTCGTGCTACCATAAGAGCCATGGATACAAACAAGTTCAAAGATACCCTGACTTCAGAGCAAACCCTTCTTGAGGGCGAGCTAAAAAATATTGCTCATTTTAATGATGAAACAAATCAATGGGAAGCGACCCCCGATACTGATCTTATGAACATGTCAGATGACAACGATGCAGCTGATAGATTTGAAGATTTTGAAGAGAGAACAAGTATGCTCAAAACTCTTCAAGCTCGTCTCACTGATGTAAAAGACGCTCTTACAAAAATAGAAAACGGTACCTATGGTATTTGTGAAGTTTCTGGAGAACCAATAGAAGCAGATCGCCTAGAAGCAAACCCTGCAGCACGAACAAATAAAGCAAATATGAATGCATAGTAATTTACAAATTTTTTAAAGTAAAAACAAAAAAACATCTCACATATTAGTGAGATGTTTTTTTGTTAAGGTGTTAATATAAAAACATGAAAACATTTAGTCAAAGAGTTGTTGAGGCGGCAATGTTAATACCGAAAGGTAAAGTCAGCACTTATGGTGCTATAGCAAAAGCATGTGGGGGAGGAGGGCAAGCGGCAAGAAGTATCACAGCGATACTAGCAAAAGCTTATGAAGTGGGTAATAACAAAATTCCATTTCATCGAATAGTTTATTCTGGTGGCAAAGTTTGGCTTGATAACAAATACAAAACAAAAAGACTGGAGCTTTATAAAAAAGAAAAGATAGAAATAGACATAAACGGAAAAATAAAGAATTTCGAAAAAGTATTGTTTGAATTTAAATAAAATATATTTATTTTATTTTTTCTTCACGCTATACTTTAACCACTATGTTTTCACGAATACAGAGCGCGCAACTCTCTGGACTCGGAGCTACTGGCGTAACAGTAGAAGTAGATATTTCTCGTGGGCTTTATCTTTTTCAAATTGTTGGTCTTCCTGATAAAGCAGTAGAAGAAAGTAGAGAGCGAGTTATTTCAGCACTACGAAACTCTCTTGATATCAATCCAAAATCTCAAAATGAAAAAGTGATAGTTTCACTCTCTCCTGCAGAACTCAAAAAAGAAGGTGCTTATTTTGATCTAGCAATAGCGCTCGGATATTTATCTTCTACTGGAGTGATTAAAGGTGAAACAGATGGAAAAATATTTATTGGAGAGCTTTCATTAAACGGAGAAGTAAAACCAATACGCGGGCTTCTCTCTATAGCCAAATGGGCAAGAGAGCAAGGTTTCACTGAAATATTTATACCTAAAGGCAACGAGCTCGAAGCAACTCTTATCGATGGTATTACCTTTTATTTGGTTTCAAATATTTCTGAACTAGTGTTACACATAAACGGCGGACAAACTCTTCCTAAAAGTATTTTTGTTCCATTTACTCATAAAGACGCTTTACACGAGATGGACTTTGGTGATGTAAGAGGGCAGAGAGCAGCTAAAAGAGCTCTCACTATAGCCGCAGCGGGAGGACACAACATAGTTCTATATGGTCCTCCTGGTACAGGTAAGACAATGCTTGCGAAAGCGTTTCATGGAATTTTACCTGTTCCACAAAATGAACACTTTATTGAAGTTGCAACTATCTATAGTTCTGTTGGACTCGTCAAGGATGCAATGAAAAATCCTGTACCACTACGATCTCCACACCATAGTGCTAGCCATGTTGCTATCATCGGTGGAGGACAGGGACAAATACGACCAGGAGATATCACTCTCGCACACCGCGGTGTTTTGTATATGGATGAATTTCCAGAATTTGATAGAAGAGTGTTGGAAGCACTTCGTGAACCTTTAGAAGAAGGAGCTATCACTGTAGCTCGAGCAAAAGGAAGTGTGAGATTTCCTGCAGAATTTATTTTGCTCGGCGCTATGAATCCATGCCCATGTGGTTATCGTGGTAGTGGTATCAAGCCATGTACTTGCAGTGGTATGGAACTAGCAAGATATAACAAAAAACTCTCCGGCCCAATAGTAGACCGAATAGATATTTGGGTGCCTGTCGCACATGTACAATACGAAACTCTGCATGAAAAAAGAACAGAAAAAGAAAGTGATGGTTTACGAAAACTTATTTCTAATATCCAAGCTGTTCAATACAAAAGAAATAACAAACTAAATAAAAATTTATCGAGCTCAGAAGTCCAGCAGGGTAGTAACATATCTGAAAAAGCAAAAGAAACACTTCAAAGATTTGCAGAAAAAATACAACTCTCTCCACGTGTATATTTGCGTACCATAAAAGTTGCCAGAACAATTGCTGATCTCGAAGGCTCTGAAACTATCGAAGAACCCCACATCCTCGAAGCTCTACAATACAGACCAAAGTTTGAATAGTTCAGCAAATTTATACTGAACTTGACGATGTGCTCACTATAAATAATTACTTTGCCTGCATCCAACAAACTTCAAACATACTTCTCATAAAATCAGCAAATGCTTTATTTGAAATAATGCTTGAATGAAGACCAGCATCCCAGACAGTAATAGAAACTTTATCTTGCCATACAGAAATATTTACTTTTGGGTCAAAAATTTCTTTTGGTAAAAACTTCACTTCGCGCATCTTGAACCGCGCATCTTTTTGCTCTTCATCTGATAATGGTGTTTTAGGATGAAGCATTCGAACATAAATCTTTTTCTTCATTCGCTCCTGTCGATACTCCTTTAACTTCTCACGGGCAACAGTAAAAAACGCTGGATCTCCACCAAATCTCACGATTTCACTATCCTTTGGTTGCTTCAAAGAACGAAAAAAGGTTTCTACGAAACCCTCTTCTCCTTGAAGGTGTTCAACTTCTATTGGTTCAGCTCCTAAAGCTGTAGGAAATAGGGCCGTCAAACGAGGAATAATATTTTCAAGAGAAGCTTTTTTAATACCAATCTGATTTTCTTCAAAAATAAGATAGTTCTTAATTGCCTTTGGATGTTCTATATAAAAATTACGACGCTTTCCGCTTGTAGAAATCTTTAGAACCCCTCGCTCAAGAAGGTGTTCGCAAGCAAGGTGCACAGAAGATCGGGGGAGTTTGAGTTCATCGGTGATATCTTGGATGCCCAACATGTTTTTCTTAAGCAACAAAATACAGACCTGAGTCTCAGTTCGATCGAGACCAACCTCTTTTAGAGTATCTTTAATTTCTTGTGTTATTTCAAGCATAAAATGACAGATTTTTTTGTTAAATAGGTAAAATATCCATATAAATCTATATAATATAAGAGTATAGCATTTTTTATATAACAAGAACTATTGACGTATCTCTTATAGTCTGTCATAGTCTAGCCAGAACATTCTTTAAGAATCTCGAGAAGTGCCTACCGGAAGCACTATAACTGCCTGTTTCTAGTAATCACTTCTTGAGTAAAGAAGAAAAATCATGGGCCGGCGACCATCCGGCAAGTAGGTATGTCTATTTCTTTTCTCCAACTGAGAGAAGAGGAAGTCGTTAAAGATATCAGCGCTTGGCCCACAGGGCACCGTGTAGGCGCATTTGATATATAACACGACACGAACCACACTTAGGTTTGTGTGACTGACTTGGCAGACGGATCCTCTGACCAAGGAATAGTGTGCTCCTTTGGCCAAGGGAGTATTCTATGCCGACAAAATGGCACACTGGTAGAAAGACCTAGCGGGGGTTTGTGTGTTTCTGATAACAGAGACAAGCTACTAATGTGAAGGGCCATATGCGCCCTTCACATCTTTGTCAAAATCATAAGCAAAGCTTGTGGTTTTGTTGAGATATTGCTCTTTTAAACCAGAACTAAATAAACTAAACCTTGAACTTATGGGTAAACAAATTACCAAAGGAGACTTATACACTGCGGCAAATAAACTGCTGTCCAGGGCTGGATTTTCATTTGATGGCTCCCGTAAAAAAGATTTCTCGCGCAAGCAGAAATTTTTTGAACGGAAAGTCGTCATTATGACACCGATGGGAAACGGTAGCCGATAATTTCTCAAAGGAAAACGGGCGAGCCTAGTAGTAAAATCGCCCACATTATTCAGCTCATCACTTTTTGTGGTGGTCTGACTGTGTAAACAAGTTTGTTCATTCCAAAATATATACCAAATGAATGTAGAATTATCTGATACTACTATTGCAAAAGCAACAAGGCTAGGCCTAGATTCTTTCAAAAGTACATCTATCAAGGGTTTTTTCATCGCTTCGGTGGAGAGATTTGAGAAAAGATTTTCTGTAGCTTACGGGAAACTTGAACGCATATCCAGCACAATTATTAAGTTGGATAAAAAGACAAATTTTTTCTTGGAGTTTGATAGAATAAAAAATGATTATCGTTTCTTCCTTGAGCACAAAACAAAAGCTATACTGATGTTCCAAATGGAATTGTTAAAACTTGAGAAAGGGGAAGAAGAAATAGAGAAATTAGAATCTGAGCTTAATATGCAAATAGTTTCTATTGCGATAAAAGAGTTCCAGCGTGCACATCGCATGCAGGAATCCGCAAATTATTTTGAACATGAGATTCGTAAATTGCTTGGTCACATGAAAATCGAATTAGGATTTTTGAAAGCGGTAAAGATAATGAACTTTGAAGCAATAAATCTTTAGCAACTTCGGTTGCTTTCTTTGTCAGGCTCGTATAGTATGCGGGCTTGTAGAGAAATTGTTCTTTAACAATAGGTTTTATTGGTTCTCACAGACCATATTTGTGTTTTGTGAGAACCAATAAAAAATCTATATATGAATATAAAAAGAACCAGATATGACTCTGTTGAGGATATCAAAGCGGACCTGAAGAAAAAAGGTCTATTGAAGTACTCCCCATCAGAGATATATACAAAAAAATCTTCTGTATACTGGGCAATCTATCGTTTTGCTAAAAGGATGAAAAAATCATCCAGAAAAGTTTGGGAAGAAGTGGGAATAAAAATCAAGGGACTTGAAGTATTTCCTTCAATTGAAGCCTGTTTAGTTTGGGCTTTTGAAAAAAAGCTTATCGGGAAAAACATTTCTGAAATCTCAAAAAATAACAAAACAAGGTTAGTTTCATTTGCGAACAAGAATAAAATGGGTCGTATTGATCTCTACAATAAAATTGGGATCAAGATAGGCAATGATCATCCTTATGAATCAATTGATGAAATTCTTAGTGATATTTTGGCAAAAGGCCTTTTTGGTAAAACTCCAAACGATTTGATGAACTATGACGATTCCGTTACTCTGATGAACATCAGAAGGTTTGCAGAACGAAAGCAATACAGTCTGATAGATATCTATAAGTTTGTCGGGGTCACATACTCAGAAGACGTTGAGGTTCGAAATGGAAAGGTTGTTGCTAAGTTTGCCTACTACTCTCTTGAGGAGATAAAAGAGGATTTGAAAAAAAATGGTTTAGTTGGGAAAAGCCCGACAGAATTAAAGGAGTTTGATGGCGCCAGGACATGGGGTAATATCACCAAATTTGCTAAACGTGAGAAGCTTGCAATTAACAAAGTTTGGGGGCAGGTAGGTATAAAACCTGTGGACAGGTCTACCATAGAAAGATCACCAAAGATACATTTTTATTCTCTTGGTGAAATAAAGAAATGCTTAAAAAGATTATCTATGCCGGAAAATAACGTGAAGGCGTTACGAGTAATGGACGATAAAATATATAAAGCAATTTTGGAATTTGCCAAGAAAGAGAAGATGCAAAGAGGGGTGATTTGGAAAGAACTGGGCCTCGAAACCTTGTTCGTTGCCAACTCTATTGAAGACATTATTTCCCTTTTGGAAAAGAACAATCTCAGAAAAGCAAATGTAGGAGAGATTCGTAGTAATGAATATGTGCATAACGCTATATTTACTTATGCTTCAAAGAATGGTCTACCTCTAAGTACGATTTGGAAACTACTTGGTATAAAAAATGCATATCAATAGCTTGCAGAGCGGTCATAAATGGCCGCTTTTTTATTAGAAAATTTAAATTACAATCAGCTTACATCCAATACCGCCCAAAGTTTGAATAAAAAAAAGTCACACTCGTGTGTGACTTAGACAGCTATTAATAATGACCCACCCTCTGAGGATACCGATATTTTGATTTGAAAATTTTTATTCTTACAATGTTCTTTGATATTCATCAAAGCGTTGTAAGGATCTTTTTTGTCTAATACAACAATATCTTTATCCTCTCCATATATCTTTCGAGTCATTATTTTAAGAAATTCATCTGGGGCACATTTACCACAAATGAGGTCCAATGCTTCTTTCTGCCAAACCCTCCAAAGAACATCTTCTCCTTTGGAATTTGGTAGATAAACAAATCCTACTGATTTATCTGTTGGCGCGTATTCTAATAAAGCCATATAAAGAACAATTTTTCTTTTCGGGAATTCGAAAAGAGCAAATTGAGTATACTCCAAGCTTTTGTCGATACAAAAAATTACACCAAAACGACAGATAATAGTCTTAGTATCAAGACGTTGACTTTTTCTTTTTTATCAGTATTATCAAAGAAAAATTCTTTAACTATGGCAATAATTTACACAGACTGCTCAGGCATCAAAAGAGATGCTATTGAGGGGGTCTTTAAGGCAAAATTTAAAATAATAAAAATTCTCAACTGTGAATCCTTAGGGGGGAAAACACCCACATCTTTAGATGCTCTAATTATTAGCACTAAAGATCGATTAAAAACAATTTCAGAGAAAAAAGTTTTGATGAACTCCGAGGGTGACTACCACGCAACAATCCAAAGAGGTTTTTATTTTACAGGTACTTTGTGGCACTTAATCGCAAGGGTAGGTATCTCACGTTATCCTGAAAAAAAGGCAATGGCTTTTACTTCAAGTGTCCCTATACCGTTGAAAGCATCAAAGCTAAAAACACAAAACCCGACAGGAAACATCAAAGATTTTCTGGAACAGGAATACCCTGATTTTAACAAAGAAAAAATATCAATGTTCACCTATCTAACAGGGGAAGACGAGAAAATGTGGTTCCAGCAACCTCTCAGGTTTTGCTTAAGAGAAATAATGCGTTAAAACAAAAACCTCACACAAGTGAGGTTTTTTATTTATCCTGAGAAAACCAAGGGGTTAAAACTGTGTTAACTTTTTTATACCAACCCAAGGGTTCGTTCCTCCTCGTACCTCGAAGTGCAAATGGTTACCAGTTGATCTTCCTGTAGAGCCAACAAGGGCTATCTTTTGACCTTGTTTTATTTCATCACCGACATTAACTAAATTTTTTGAATTATGAGAATACAATGTTTGAGTACCATTGTCATGCTCTATTACTATATAGTTTCCATATCCTCCATACCATTTGCCAGCACCTTTCTCTATGATAACCACACCATCGGCTGCCGCAAGAACAGGAGTACCAAGAGGTGCACCAAAATCGACAGCATTATACCCATGAATACCTTGAGTTAACACACTACCAGGAACAGGGTGTGAAAAATAATTTTGAGTGTTAACTCCAGAGACAGTGACCTTTGGAACAGCACCATTGTTTATCATATCGTCTGTATCAACCTCTTTATTAGTAGAAATATTTTCTAAAGTTTTTTGAACCTCTTTTTCTTGAGTTATTTCCTTTTTTTCTTCAGGAGCTTTTGTTGCAGTGATTTGTTTTATTGGTTCTTTTTTTGTTTCCACTCTTGGAAGTTCTGCATTTGGAATAATAAGTTTCATACCTATCTTTATAGGCTTATCATCTTCTAGATCGTTAAAAGAAACTATTTCTTCAACATTGGCATCAAACTTAAGAGCTATACCGCTTAAAGTATCACCCTTACCAACAGCATAAACAACACCACTGACAGGGAGTATGGTGAGTTTTTGACCAGGCTTAATAAGAGATTTTTTATTTAAATCATTAGCCCAAAGTATTGTATTTATTGAAATAGAAAATTGTGAGGCAATAGAAGAAAGAGAGTCACCATTTTTAACAACATAAGTTGTGATAACAGGCTTATCATCTTGAGTTCCTATATTATCAACAACCTTACCTTCTTCTAAGAGAGATGCATCTTCAAGAACAACACTACTGTCTTTAACAGAATTAGTATTATTACTTGAATTTAATAGAGACTTAGCAGATAAAGCAATAGTGCTTCCGCCAAAAATAAATAGTACTATGAGAAACAAACGTTTAGTACGAGTGTTTTTTGTTTTAAGGGAAACCATAGGGTTACAAAGAAATATGATAGCAGATATTTTGGGGTTATTTTGACTGTGATACATCTTTTATCATTCGTCAATTTTTATACTTTTAAGGTACACTTGTTGGACAATGATTTTAAAAGGATTAAATGACGCCCAAAGAAAAGCCGTATTAAGTACCGAAGGACCTCTTCTTATCGTAGCGGGTGCTGGAGCTGGTAAAACAAAGACTGTTGTTCACCGCATTGCTCATATAGTAGAGAGCGGTGTTTCACCAAAGCACATCTTGGCCGTGACCTTCACAAACAAAGCAGCCAAGGAAATGCGCGAGCGTACCATCTCTTTATTAGAAGAAGTTAATCCTTCTCTTGATAGGAGAGATGTTCCATTTGTTAGCACGTTTCATAGCCTAGGAGTTTTCCTACTTAGAAAGTTTGGTGCTTATGAAGGCAGAGTGAAACGCTTTACCATACTCGACGATGGTGATACCACTGCTCTTATAAAAGAATCTTTGCAAAGCATGGGGCTAGACCCAAAAACTAACGACCCTCGTGGTATCAAAAGTATAATTAGTCGATGTGCTAACGCCTTACAATCTCCAGAAGATTTAATGAGCGAAAGTAATCCGACATATCGCCTCGCTGGTCGTGTCTGGCAATCCTACAAAAGACAAAAAGAAAAGCAGGGGGCACTCGACTTCGATGATCTGTTATTACAAAGCGTAGAACTTCTTGAGAAAAACGAAGAAGTAAATGCTTGGTGTCAAAACACTTGGCACTATATACATATAGATGAATACCAAGACACAAATGAAGTACAGTATCGTATAGCCAAAGCTCTTGCAGGGGAGAGGAAAAATCTATGCGTCGTCGGAGACTCAGATCAAAGTATCTATAGTTGGCGTGGCGCAAATATAAAAAATATTCTCGAGTTTGAAAAAGACTATCCAGAGGCACAGGTTGTTTTACTTGAAGAAAACTATCGTTCAACTAAAAATGTAATCTCAGCCGCCAATGAAGTTATAAAACAAAACGTACACAGAACACCAAAAAATCTTTTTACAAATAAAGAAGAGGGTGAGCCTATATCTCTCTACGGTGCATACGATGAAGCCGATGAAGCTAGGTTTATAGTTGAAAGATGTGTAGAACATATTGATAATGGTATTAAACCAGAAGACATTGCTGTGCTATTTCGTGCCAACTTTCAATCACGCGTCCTAGAAGAAGCTTTTCTTTCTTACAACATTCCTTATCAAGTTCTTGGGGTTAGGTTCTTCGAGAGAAAAGAAATAAAAGATGTACTTTGTTATATAAAAAGCGCTCTCAACCCTGACAATATTACAGATATAAAAAGAGTTATTAATACTCCAACTAGAGGAATAGGGAAGGTGACAGTAGATAAACTTTTTACTGAAGGCAAAAGCTCTCTATCAGGTAAAGCCCTTGTATCTGTCGAACACTTTTTTGATTTACTCCTTCGCATCCGTGACTATATCGAAAGTCATAGTGTAAGTGAATCATTAAAATTTGTTATCACTGAAACAAAGATTGATGTAATGGTAAAAGCTGAACCTGACGGAGAAGAAAGACTAGAGAACCTGCAAGAACTTGTTACTTTAGGACTACGCTATGATCATCATGACAGTATTGAGGGAATAGAAAAACTAATAGAAGAAGCAACTCTCATGTCAGACCAAGATACAATGGATGGTAAAAAAGAAGAGAAACTTCCTGGAGTAAAACTTATGACAGTCCATGCTTCAAAAGGTCTTGAGTTTAACACTGTTTTTGTGACAGGACTTGAGCACGGACTGTTTCCTCACGAGCGAGGAGAGAGACTAACAGGTGCCGATGCAGAAGAAGAGCGTCGACTCATGTACGTAGCAGTAACCCGAGCACGAGAAAAACTTTATCTGACTTATGCAAGCATGCGCACTATTTTTGGATCCCGTGATGTCAGACTTCCTAGTGAATTTCTTTCTGATATTCCGGACGAACTTATTACTCGAGAATCCCGTGACGGCGAAGCTGGTTTTACTGTATATTTATAATTCAAAAAATTGCCTAAAGCTCCAAACTAATATAATCTGCAAAATATGAAAAAAATGTTACCTCACTCTGAATGGCTAAAAACACTCCCTAAAAAAAGAATGGGAGTTGCTGTTTTACTTTTTAATGAACAAAACGAGCTACTAATAGTAAAACAAACTTATAGAGATAAGTGGGCAGTTCCAGGTGGTGTGATAGATGAAAATGAATCTCCAGAAAAAGCGGGGCTGAGAGAAACATCCGAAGAGATAGGACTAAACTTAGAATCATTACAATTTCTTGGTGTACAGTATTTACCAAAAATTAATGACAACAGCGAAGCGATAGAATTCATATTTACAGGAAGTGTACTAACTACTGAACAAATAAAAAATATCAAACTTGAAGAGGATGAAATAAGTGACTACAAATTTCTCAAAACAGAAGAAGCCCTTCCTATGCTTTTAGAAGAGACAAAAAACCGCATATCTGTTTGTCTAGAAAATCCAAATAAAAATATACCTATATATTTTGAATACAAAAACTAGCTATCTGCGTTTGTAGAGAGTAACTATCTGTGATTGAATAGAACTATATGAAAGCAAAAAAACACCTAGGGCAACACTTTCTGACCTCACAAAAGGCATTGTTTGACATGGTGACAGCTGGAAATATCAGCGCGGGTGACCTAGTGCTTGAGATTGGCCCTGGTAAAGGAGTACTCACCAAAGAACTACTGGAAAAAGGTGCACAGGTAGTGGCTATTGAAAAAGACTCTGATCTACTTCCATTATTAAAAGAAAAATTTGAGAAAGAGCTTGAAAAAGGACAATTACAAATCCTCCCCAAGGATATTCTTCTTTTTGATCCATCTATCCTTAAGGAGTATAAAAAGCCCTACAAACTCATCGCCAATATTCCATACTATATAACAGGTGCAATCATTGAGCAGTTTCTTGGAGCAATAAACCAACCCAGCACTATAGTACTTCTCATACAAAAAGAGGTTGCTGAAAGGATTATCGCCAGGGACCAACTCTCGGGCAATCTAGGTGGCAAACAAAGCATACTTTCTATTGCGGTTTCAGTGTACGGAAAACCCAAAATCATTTCAAAAATACCAGCAGGGGCTTTCTTCCCGCCGCCAAAAGTTGATTCAGCGATTATTGCTATAGAAAATATAAATAGAGAATTTTTTAATAAAGTTTCAGAAAAAAGGTTTTTTGAAGTTCTCAAATTTTGTTTTGGTAAAAAAAGAAAGCAACTAGTCAGCACACTGGCTGAATATTTAGGAGATCGAACAAAAGCAATTTCTATACTACAAAAAGCAGACATTGCAGAAAAATCTCGACCTGAAACTCTCTCAAAAGAAGGTTGGGGAAGATTAGTTAAGCACATTCAAGATTAATTTGTTGTACAATAGTCTTTGTAATGGAAAACCAAGATACTGCTCATTATTCAAAACCTAGTAAGCGCTTCTTAATAAGGGGAGGAATAGCCTCTATTTTAATAGTGCTTATTTTAGTGGTACAAACACAGTGGTTTCTAAATCTTTTCTCAAAAAATAAAAAATCTTCTGTTTCTGTTAACGATTCTACTGTTGGAGACGTGGTCGGAAAAGATAGCAACAGCAACGGTATAGCAGACTGGGAAGAAAGGCTATGGGGTCTTGATCCAAGTGTTGCGACCACAAACGGAGTATCAAACAAAACCATCATTGAACAAAAAAGGGGTCAGCTGTCAAATTCTGAACAAGAAGGAGTGCTAAACGAGACAGACATGTTAGCTAGAGAGCTCTTTACTCTGAGTACTGCTATCGGACAACAAGGTGGGAATGCGGGAAATATCGCTGAAAAAATAAGCGAAGATAATTTTCAAAAAGATAATACTCCTTTTTATACACTTAAAGACATAAAAACCACAAAAACAACTTCAGCGTCCCTAACAACTTACAAAGATGAAATTATTAGTATTTTGCAAAAAAATGAAATTGATTCCGTAGAAATTGAAACTTTTATACAAGGAGTAGAAACAGGAGACTATAGTAGGTTTTCTGAGTTTACAAAAACAGCTTCTTACTATAGGGATTTATCAAAAAAGCTCGTATCTATGAGGGTTCCTGTGGGCGTTGCTATATATCACCTTCAGATAGTTAACGGCATTTTTGGTCACAGCAAAGCATTTGAAAAAATGATGCTTCTTGAAGACAATAGCATTGTTGCTCTTGTGGGACTTGCTGAGTATCGAGACTTTGACAGGTCGCTAGAAATTTCAACAGCAAACCTTATGTCGTATTTCGAACTCTACGGTATACTATAGATATAATTATTTTATGAAAAAATCTACTCTATTTATACTGTTAATACTAATAGCACTAAATACACCTATTGAAGCTAGTGCTCAAATGCAACGTTTTACTCCAACGAGCGGAGCACAAAGATCAAGTTTATTAAATTCAACAAATATCACTAACTCAGTAACTACTGCTATAGGATGTGCTGATTTAGGAAGCAAAGCGATAAAAGGACTCGAAAAACTTTATAAAAATCCAAAGGTATCTACACGTATAAAAGGAGCAGTAAAAGCAGTAGCTAGTTTTTTTGGACTAGGGAAGGCTGCTGGTGGAATCTTAGATGGAGGGGAGCAGGCTGTTAAAGATGAGGCTGTAAAACAACTAGCAAAAGATATAAAAGAGAAACAGGAAAAACTAAGAATGAAAGAGTACTGTTACGATAGAATTGCTTACACAGTAAGCCAAGCAGCACTTAGTCAACTTAGCAACAAAACTCTAAACTGGGTTAACACTGGTTTTGGAGGAAACCCTTTTTATATTAGAGACATAGACTCTTTCCTTAATTCAATAAAAAACGAGAAAGTGCGAGACTATATTAGAATAGCTGACAATATAAAAACAGGAGACGGCACAGCGGTTGGAAACAATGTGACTAATAAAATTATTGAAATGGTCACCGGTCGCAGTGTGCCTTCTGTTGGGCCAAGCACTGCTAGTGAGCTCAAATATGATTCCTTTACTAAAGACTTCTCTAGTGGAGGCTGGGATGCATGGAACAGAATGACACAACTCGGAGAAAATCCAATAGGAGAAGTCCTAACCGTGGCTCAACAATTAGGAAAAAATATTGGTCAGCAACAAGACTCTACCCAAAAAGAACTAGCTCAAGGAAACGGATTTCTATCACAAAAGAAATGTGCCGAATGGGCAAAGATAGATCCTGATGAAGAATATAGTGGTCAAAATTCTGACGGAAGTCCAAAATGTTTGAAATACGAAACAGTAACGCCTGGCGCTGTTATTGCTGAACAAACAAAACAAATAACTGGTAGCTTAGCTAGGCAATTAGAAGCAGCCGACGAAATGAATGAGGTCCTTAGTAAGTTCTTCTCTGGTCTTATAAACAACCTATTTAACAAAGGTTTGCAATCACTAGGTACAGCTTCAAACCAAGACTTTGGATCATTTGGGAATAATGACCTTACAGGGTTTGGTGGCACTGGCTCAAACTTGGTTTATGACTCACTCGGTCAACCTGTAAATGGAACAGGAACAAGTGTCTTGCCTGTATATGATAGCTCTGCTTCTGGCTATGACACTGGAGACTTCAATATTTCTAATCCAAAACATATAGCCCAAGTAATAAAAATTCAAAAAGACTTTCTTTCACAAACACTTGATTCTCAGGCTACTATAAGAAAAATCTTACCAAACCTAGGACGACTAGACTATTGTTTGCCTGGCCCAAACCTATCTTGGAGTGAAGGAATACAGCAAAACATCCCTGTTTCTCAAGCAGCCTTCTCTTCTACAAGGTTTGCACTAACAGGTGTTTCTATAACATATGATACATCTCCATACACCCTTTCAGGCCACATCGTAAACAGAACAAAAAACTTTCCAGAAAAAACATTTTTTATAACAAGCATAACGAGGGACAATGTAGGTGCTTCTATTAATGAAAAGTTCGCGGAGTGGCTTACTTCTTTTGAAACAAATATGAATGAAACATTTGGACTACAAGCGCTTTCTCTAGCTTTTGAAAACTTAGAACAAACAAATTCTGGTAAGGCCTTTGCTAGAGGTTTTGTAAAAGACGCGCTAACAGAAACAGCCACACTACCAGAATATGTTGAAGCTATATCAGAAAACGATACCGTCTATATAGAAAACATAGCTGAACTAGAAGACAATATTCCAGAGCTAGAAGAAATAAGGGCTGAAGTGCTAAGCATAATAACAGCAGCCAGAAACAGGCACATAGTTGCAAAACAAGCGCAAGGCATAACTGTTAATATAGCTTGTCTAAACGAGGCTTATGATATTAGCAACAATGTTATTAATGGCAAAATAAGAGAAGAGCCTGACCCAACAGCATTATTAAACGCTATGGATTCAGCACAAACAAGCTTCTATAATAACCTATAATATATGAAAAGACTTCTAATAATCATCTTAATAATAATTCTTGTGATCGGAAGTTTCTTTTATTTTAGTAATAAAAAAACAACCACAAGTACTGATGGTACAAAAAGTGGTTTTAGAAACTTTTTTAACTTCGGATCAAAAAAAACCACAAATACTGAAAACCCAGAAAATGAGACAGGTGGTAACTTCACCCAAGAAGAAACATCCAGCTCAGAAAATAATACCAATACACCAAATCAAACAACTTCAACATTTTCTGTTTTTGGAACAAATGGACCATTCACACCAACAATGCAGGGTGGACTAGCAGGAAACGGAGGAAGTGATGATATAGGAGGCATATCCGGAGGAGGACAAGCAGGAGCGGGCGGTATATCAGGAGGCGGAGGAGTGACAGGTGGAGGAAGTACAGGAGTAGGTAATAGTGGAGGATCTGGAACTACAAACCAGTGTGGGCCAGACGATACTGTTATTGAGTTTACAGTCGAAGAAATAGCTAGACTGCGCGCTCTGGAAGACAGGTTTTATGACTTAGCCCCAACCCTCAGATCTCAAACTGATATTCAGTCTGAACTAGCAAATTACGGTAGTTATAAGCTCATAAATCAGAAATATTCTGAAATGATAAGTTATTGTGAATCAAAGTCTCCACTACTACCTAGTAATATAAACAAAAGAGTTTCTACTCCTTTATACACAAACACTTCAGCATCAGCCTACTTCTCTGAAGGACCAGACGCGGACGGCAATATTGATATGCAATCTTCTACACAAAAACCAAAAGAAGTGGAGAAGTTTTTCCGAATTAATATTTGGTAATACTTCCTACTGTAGTGATATACTATAGTACAGTGAGCCTGTCTCAGATAACTATAAAAAATCGAGCTAAAAGTATTGCATGGATATTTATACCTGTTATTTTTCTTGCTATTTTTTTGACCCCAACAAAAACAGAAGCTGATATTACAAACTTTACCCCTTTTGTCTGTCTGTTTGAAAAAACAACTACGAATAGTTTATGCCCAAATATAAATCCTGCCCCTTCAGACATTAAAAAAGGAACATCTAGTGGTGTTATATATGGAAAAACTGAAGCAGAAGGTATAACAACCAACGGAATTAAAACCATAACCATGCAACTAGGACTCTGGATGGATATCCTAAGAGAAAAACCAGATGACAAATATTACTATAACCGAGTTGCAGATGATAAATATGAAACATTTATCTTAAGAATAAGATATAAAAAACCAGGAACAGAACAACTCGTATATAAGCTTTTTAATATCCCTTACCAAGAAGGGAGTATAGAAGTAACAGGAGGTAGAAACCCACAAGAAAGAACTATAACTGTTGATACAGCAAACGGGGGTACTGTTCAAAATAAAATAGCATTTTATAAAACAGGAGGAGATAATGGTGATGACTTCATAAAACAACAAGTAATTTTAGCGAAAGTATCTTTGCCTGAAGAATTACCTTGGAATCATAGCCTAACGGCTGATTTTTGGTATTGTGGTGGGCTCAAAGACAATGATCCAGATAGTGGTGTTGATGGTAGGCGTGCACCCAGAGGAGGCCGTGTTGAATATTTCACATCAGACGGTAAATACGAAGATGAAAATGGTGAGCATTCTGACGGAATCCCTTATGGAGAAACAAAATGTGATGGTACTTCTTATTTTCAAATAGGCAAAACCGAAACCTTTACACTTCCTATATCAGCAGAAGCTGCCCAGGAGGATTCTAAAACAAACCTTGAAAGTGGAATAACAGCAACAGAATATACAGGCAGTACTCTTCCTCTTTGTTCTGTTACACCATGGGGAGATGGTAGTGTTGTGGGTTGTGTTGCTCAAATCTTATATCACGGAGTCTTTCGCCCGGTTGCATTCTTCGCAATGCTTATGGGTAAACTCTTTGACTTCTTCATAGGTTACTCTCTAAGTGATGAGTCTTATAGACATGACTTCATCCAAACAGGGTGGCAGTTGGTGCGTGATATTTCTAATATCTTTTTCATAATTATAATGATTTATAGTGGCCTTGCTGCTGTATTTGGTATTTCTAAGGTTTCATATAAAAGTATAATACCGGCTCTTGTGATAAATGCCCTGATCATAAACTTCAGCCTATTTGCGACACGTATCGTTATAGACATGTCAAACATTACTGCGCGTATTTTTTATAATCAAATGGTAGTCAAGGTAGACGGGCAAGAGAAAAAGAGTTCAGATACCGATACTGGGTTCAAACCAATATCTGAAGCAATAGTTTCTTCTTTCAATCCACAGAAGATATTCGAGGGTTCCGTTCTTTCTGCCGAACCAACATCACAAAGCGAAAAAGATGATGAGTCAGATGTAGCTGATTTTAACTCTCAATCAGAAAACCAAGGATCAACAGGCTTCAAAAGATACTCAAAGGAATACGCTGGCTACTTCATACTAGTTACGCTTGTAGCCATCGCTATCAGCTTCTCAATGGCAATGATGTTCTGGAAAACAGCCTTTATGTTTATAGGGCGTGTGATAGGCCTCTATGTAGCTATGATATTTTCTCCTTTTGCTTTTCTCTCTAGAGGTAACATCCCACTAGTAAACAAAATAGGCTCTCTGAACTTTTCTTCTTGGTGGGGGAACTTATCAAAATACGCATTACTTGCTCCAATATTTATTTTCTTTCTTTATATAATAAATGCATTCTTAAATGTAGAATTCTTTACAAAAGTGGGACTTGATCAAAACGGCCAAGGATTTTTTGGTTCTGTAATGTATGTTGTTATTCCGATGCTTATTATTTATGGTCTTGTTAGTCGTGGAGTAAAAATAGCAGAAGCCCTAGCAGGTGAATATGCACAAATGGCACAAAAATTTGCAACAGGAGCAGCAGGAGTTGTTGGAGGTGCTGCTCTTGGGGTAGCAACAGGAGGACTAGCATTTGCTGGAACACGTGGAGCAGGACTATTGAGACTTAGCGAGGCAAAAAGAGCATCTCTAGCAGAAACTCGAAGTAGAGGTGGAATAAGCGGAAGAATAGCTAGTTTAAGACTTGGACTAAATGACAGGGCACAAAGTGGTTCTTTTGATCTAAGAAAAACAAAAGCTTTTAGTGGGATAAATAATTTAACAAGTAAAATGGGTGTTAAGCTCGATGATAAAATCAGTGGGACTATAGGGTTAGGCTCAGATGCAACAAAAGGAGGCATGAAGGCTATTGAAAAGAAAGAAAAAGAGGATCTAAAGAAAAAAATCGAGTCTATAAAAACAGATATGAAAGATTCTGATGCTGCGGAATTCTGGGAAAAGAAATCTAAAGTATTGGCGGAAAAAGAAAAAGGGAAAATGCTTAAAATGAGTGATGAGGACCTTGCAAAAATGTACGAAACTTACGGCAAGAGTAACGCTGAAATAGAGGCCATGAAAACATCTGGTACTCTTAAAAATGGAATAGATGATTTGTCTAAGAAAAAGGTTTCTAGCGATTATGGAAATGTAACCAACAACAAACAACTAACTCAAGCTCTCAGACTCCAGTTTGCAGAAACGATTGCTGAAGGAAAAACCCTTGGCCAATCTACAGCAACTAAGGTCGCTAAAGGATTAGGCATTGTCGATGCGGGAGCACTACTTGGACCAAATATTCTTTTGGGGGCAGCGTCAACACCAATATCAGCCGCAGCTCTTATGACAGGTGTATACGATAGTAAAAGAAGTAGTAAATTGGAAAAAGAGGAAGCAACCAGTTATGCTAAAAAAGCGCGGGAGGCGATGAACAACAAGAACAAACTTCCAAAAGAAGAGCGTCTTGAAAATGAAAAGAAAGAGATAGAAAAAGAACTAGAATCTATAGACGCAACATTAAAGAAAATTTTTGATGCAGAGGTTGCAGATAGAGAGTCTCCTCATTTTGGAAAATCAGCTCAAGAGTTCTTTGATAATCAAGAAATGGCAACTGAAGCTGTAAAAAAGGCTCGCACTAAAATGAAAAACGAGATGGATGTTATGGATATAGATATTGAATTCTTTAAAAAACAGTACCACGATGCAATGTCTTCTGGAAACACGTCTGTGGCTGAAACAGCCAAAAAATCAATGTCTGCAAAAATTAATGAGAAAAACGAAAAAAACCAAGAGCACTACGAATCTAACCCTGAAACTAAACATAAAAAACAAGCTGATCTAAACAAAAAAGACGACGAGCTTGAAAAAATAAAAGAGAAAAGTAAAAAAGATAACGAAAAGAAACCTGATGAGAAAAAGTAAAAAATATGGATCAAGACTTAAATACAATTGAAGAAGCTTTTGAAAACATTCCAGAAGAAGTTAAGCGGTATATTTATAGTGCTTCCTTTAGAGAATCATTTAATTCAATTTGTTCAAAGTATTCTATTTCTAACAAAAACAGTAATGTATTAAAAAATTCTATTTATAGTTACATTGCCCAAATAGAAACAGAAGAAGAACTACTTGTTTCTATAAACTCTGTTAGTAATGACATAGAAACTAACCAAAAAATTATCGACTGGGTAAAAGAGAATGTTATAGAAAAAGCCTTAGAAATAGTTACAAATGCATATCTTAACGAAGAGGAAGAGGTTGTGGAAAAAAATACTATGTCTTACCCTGAAAAACCATCGTTTTCAAACATAGAGGAACGTCTGTCTCAATCAAAAATAATAACTCCATCAAAAAGAGACTACTCTGTAGAAAAAATAAACACACCTCAACAAGAAACACCGAAAGCTACCTCTGTAGATCCATACCGAGAACTCCCTGAGAAGTAAATCCTTGCTATACTATATGTATGCAATTTAAGGTCCCACAATTTATTGATATTGAAGACAAGGTTGTCGGCAATCTTTCTTTTAAACAATTTGCTTACTTGGCCGGTGGGGCAGGGCTCTCTTATATATCTATCAAAGTATTACCTGGCTTTTTAGCTCTTTTTGTCACACCGGCACTAGCTGGACTAGCTCTTGCTTTGACCTTTATAAAAATAAATGACAAGCCTTTCTCTCATGCTCTTGAAGCATTCATTAGATATTATTCCAAATCTAGACTTTATCTCTGGAAGAAACAAGAAGTTCGAGCAGAAAAGAAGGAGCAATCTCAGCAAACACCTCTGCGTGCTACACTATCTGAGAGTAAATTAAAAACACTATCTTGGAGTTTAGACGTTATAGACCCAAAGAAATAACATGGCACCATCAAGTAGCCCAACCCAACAATTCGTTCCCGTCAAAGAAGTAAGAGACGGTATAGTAGTTATGAAAGATGATACTCTGGCAACAGTAGTGCTTGTTTCTTCTATAAACCTATCTCTTAAATCGTACGACGAACAGAGAGCAACACTTTCTCAATTTCAAAGCTTTTTAAATACGCTCGACTTTCCAGTTCAAATAGTTGTCCAGTCACGCAGATATGACGTGAGGCCTTATATAGTGTCTCTTGAAAACAGACTAAAGGTTCAAACGGAACCACTACTAAGAGTCCAAACTCAAGAATATATAGAGTTTATTAGGAGCTTCACTGAGCAAGTAAATGTTATGCGCAAAAGTTTTTTTGTAGTTATCCCTTATACACCAGCAGTACTTAACCAAAGTAGTGGTATCGGAAAAGTATTTTCTTTTTTTAATAAAAAACAAACGACTACAGATATGACTGCCAACTTCGAAGAGGAGAGGACGCAACTAGAACAAAGAGTAAGCGTAGTAGAGCAAGGACTCTCTAGACTAGGACTTCGTGTGGCACAACTTGGAACACAAGAAGTGATAGAGCTTTTATATAAAACATTCAATCCAGGAGAAACGGCTTCTCATGCTCAAGAACACTAACTTTATATACTGCGTATAGTATACTAATAAGCAGTATGGGACTCTTTGGTTCAACTAAAGAAAAAAAATCGTCAAACGGAAAAAGTCTACCTGTTCTGCCTGAAGAGGCTTATTCTTGGGCGACAATGGAGCTTGCTGACAATATAGCCCCATCAGCAATTGAAATAACTTCGAAGTCTTTGCGTATTGGAGACAAGACAGTAAGAACGTTTTTTGTTATTTCTTACCCTCGCTATCTTACCGACAACTGGTTCACCCCAATCATCAACCTAGACAAGGTTTTTGATGTGGCTATTTATGTAGAACCCATAGAGACATCTCAGCTCCTGCGACAGTTCCAAAAGAAAATTGCTGAAGTTGAAAGCCAAATAATGGTTCGCCAACAAAAAGGTTTAGTACGAGACCCAATGCTAGATACTGATTACCAAGACCTTGAAGAGTTACGGGACAACCTAACCCAAGCTCAAGAAAAAATGTTCAATGTAGGTCTTTATATCAGTATTTATGCTGAAAATGATACAGACCTTTTTAGAACCGAAAGCGAAATACGTTCTATCTTAGAGTCTAAGCTTGTTTATATAAAACCAACATTATTCCAACAAGAAGATGGTTTCAAAACCGTTGCTCCTCTTGGCACAGACCGTCTTGGTGTCACCCAAAAGTTAAACTCTGAACCATTATCGAGCTTATTTCCCTTTGTTTCTTTTGACCTAACATCTGAGACAGGTATCCTATATGGTGTAAACAGGCACAACTCTTCTTTGGTTATTTTTGATAGATTTTCTCTTGAGAATTATAATTCTATTATTTTTGCCAAGTCTGGTGCTGGTAAAAGCTATGCCACAAAACTAGAAATTATTCGTACTCTTATGTTTGATACCGATGTTATTGTTATTGACCCAGAAAGGGAGTATGAATATTTAGCAGAAGCGATAGGCGGTAGATACTTCAACATCTCATTATCTTCCGATCACCACATCAACCCTTTTGATTTACCAAAACCAAGAGAAGACGAAGCGCCTGCTGATGTTTTGCGTAGCAATATCATAAACCTAGTGGGACTATTTAGAATAATGCTCGGAGGATTAACAGCTGAAGAAGACTCTATAATAGATAGAGCTATAACAGAAACCTATGCTTTGAAAGACATAGATGCTGATTCTGATTTCACAACAATAGAACCTCCTCTACTTTCTGATTTTGAAATGGTGTTAGGTGGTATGGAAGGAACAGAATCTATCTTAGCCAGACTTTCAAAATATACAAAAGGGTCTTGGGCGAGCTTTATAAATCAGCCAACCAACGTAGATATCAACAAAAAGTTTGTTGTTTTCTCTGTTCGAGACATGGAAGACGATCTCAAGCCGGCAGCTATGTATATAGTGACACACTTTATTTGGAACGCTGTTAGAAAAGAATTGAAGAAAAGACTTCTCGTGGTAGATGAGGCGTGGTGGATGATGAAAAGTGAGGACACAGCATCATTTCTATACTCAATAGCAAAGAGAGGCCGTAAATACTTCTTGGGATTATGTACAATAACCCAAGACGTTGGAGACTTCATGAAAAGTCCTTATGGTGTACCCATTATAACCAACTCTTCTATTCAGCTTCTCTTGAAGCAATCTCCAAGCACAATGGATGTTCTTCAAAAAACATTTAACCTGACAGATGAAGAGAAATATCTACTTCTAGAATCTGGAGTAGGGGAAGGGATATTCTTTGCTGGACTTAAACACGTAGCAATCAAAATCATTGCCTCTTATACCGAAGACCAAATCATTACTAGTGACCCTTCTCAAGTTCTCTCTATAAAAAGAGCAAAGCAAGAATTTCAAGAACAACAAGGAAAACTTTAGCGGATAGGAACAATCTTGGTGCTATAATATATATTGTATGAGTCGTATTATCTCTATCTTTATATTAGCCCTAACTCTTCTAACACCTTCGTATACAAAGGCTCAAACCCTACCTATTGATATAGATATATCAATAAACCCTGCTGAGCCAAAACCTGGCCAACAAGTGTCAGCTACACTACAGAGCTTCGGTATGGATCTTGATAGTGCGAGTATCTCTTGGTTTTATAACGGAGCCCCACTTATCTCTGGTATTGGCAAAAAAAGTACTGTCTTTATAGCACCTACTAGCAATACACTAACTGGACTATCTGTAACAGCAACAGGAGCAGAAGGTACCGCTCAGTCAAGTATCACAGTGAGATCTGCAAGTGTAGATGTTATCTGGGAGGCTGTTGATTCATATGTACCACCTTTTTACAAAGGTAAAGCTTTGGCACCAATAGGAGGGAAAATAAGAGCGGTTGCTATACCAAGCATCACAGCACCGAGATCTATTTCTTATTCTTGGTTTTACAACAACAGTGCTGTTCCTGGACAGTCAGGTACAAATAGAAATAGTCTGAACATTAAAACTGATGTTTTAAGTGACATAGAGTCTATATCTGTATCTGCTGTCTCTGGGTCTTTCACAGGGTCTGGCTCTATAAAAATTCCACTTAGAAACCCAGATATACTAATTTATCAAAAGAGTAACGGTTTTATAGACTATGCTAAAGGCTCTATTCGTGACATTTTTGTTACAGCACCAGGTGTAACACTACGTGCTGAGCCTTTTAATTTTAGTATCACTGGTAATGTAGAAAAAAGTCTTTCTATCGGCTTTCTTCTCGGAGAAGAACCCTTTGTAGGAAGTGCCAACGTACAAGAGCTTTCAATAACAAGACCCGATACGTCTGGAGAGAGTGCTATTGAACTTAATATAACATCAATAAAAGAACGTCTTCAGATATTAAAAAGGCAATTCACTCTTCATTTTTAAATAAAAAATAATGAAAAAAAATATAAGCTTATTCTTAATTACTACTCTTTCTTTTATATTAAGCTTTTTTTTACCATTTTCTAACCAAAAAGTTTTTGCTGCTGAGTTTAATTTCAAAGAAACAGGAGGGAGTGAAATTTCTTATAAAATAAATACAACAAATACATCTGCCACTGTCACAGTCACGAGCACGCTAAGGTTAGACCAACGATTTGATGTGTCTGTTTGGAAGACGTCAGAAAGAGACAATTCATCCAACGAAATTTTTTCCAAAGAAATATATTTTAACACCCCTCCACCAAGAACAACTTCATTTACTGTTCGTGGACTAGAAAAGAACAAGGATTACTTTTTTTTCAGAGGTAAAATAGGTAGCGGTTCGTACTGGAAATTTTCAACAGCAACCTCCTGGTACGGCCTCTCTTTTGATAAAAAGAATAGTTCGGGTGGATATGATATGGCTTTTTTTGGAGATCCTAAAGATCAAAGAGAAATGTTTTTAGCCTTATCAAAGTCTCCAGATGGCGC
>JBPOHU010000008.1:0-35906 GCA_052035195.1 Candidatus Nomurabacteria bacterium | reverse complement strand
CTTGCCTTCGTGGATTTCACCATTGTAAAGCATTATACCTGTGTAAATCGGATTTTTCAAAAGTTTTTGATAATTCGACACCGCAAGTTCCTTTCCGCTTTTTCGCTTCAATCCAAGTTCATTAAATTTGTCGCGGAGTTGGCGCAAAGTGAAAGACCCAGACGAATATGCCTCAAATGTTTTCTTGATTAAGGGTGCGATATTTTCATCGGGAACAATTTTTCTATTTTTGTTCACATAACCAAGTGGAGCCATTTGAGGCCATATTCCGTCTTTCACTTTGTTGCGATGACCTCGTTTTATATTTTCCGACAAATTATCCACATAATACTTGGATTGCGAAAAAGCGATTGAAAGCATGAACTTGCCTTGCGGTGTCGGATCAAACCAAAAAGTTGGAAATTTCATTTCGCTAATTATTCCAGTATCAACGAGGTAAATAATTTTTCCACCATCAACCGAATTTCTCGCAAGTCTATCGGGGTGCCACGCCAAAATACCAGACGCTTCGCCCGCCTCCATTCTCAACATCATTTCGTTAAACACAGGACGGCCTGGTATTTTGGCGGTCTGCTTTTCGACAAAGACATCCACCACATCCAGTTGCTCTTTCAACGCTAAACTTTTTAATTCCGCTAGTTGGTCGGAAATACTGCGGACTTGTCTGTCTTTGTCGTCCGTAGACTTGCGAGTATAAATGAAAAACTTTTTGGTTTGATTGTTCATAATTGTATTGGCAAACGAGGAGCCACGCGGAGCGTGGCGAATCCTTTCAGATTCAGGATTTTTTGGGGGGAATTCAGAACAGACGGCGCTTCGCGCCGACCGCATTTTTGCTTCCGATTCCGATTTTCAATTTTGGCGGAGTTTGTTGGACAAAGTTAGAAACTATTTCGAGCAAAATCCAAATGATTAAAACTATTAAACAGGACTCGGCAGGGCGAACCAATTTGTCTGGGGGAATGGATTCGCCCTGCCTCGACTGATTTCCCGCCCGCAGGAGGGGTCTGGGGAGGAATGCGGGCGGGTTTCGGACTGGGGGTTTTCGGAAATTCGGCGGCTATTTCAATTCTAACTCATCCTTCAACAAAGGAACAATTTGCTTTCTCATAATCAGATTTGGTCGCTCTGCGACTACGCCAGCAAATTGTACTTTCAAAACTTTTTCCAAAAGTTTTTGGGTTTCGGAATCTTGGGCGACAAAAAAGTTCTTGGTATCTTCAAGTTCGATTGTGTTTTGAAAGATAAAATCTAAGCTCATTTCTTTTTTGATTTTATCTAACACTTTGACAATCTCACCAGTCCTCTCATCAACAAGTTTTTTAGCACCAATCATTTCAACTTGAGCGATACCAACTTTTTTGTCGCCCATCACAAACCATGCGAAATCGCCCTCAATTCTCTCTGCAAGTTTATTACCTGATAAATCCGATTTTGCGATAAACAAATCTTTCCAAAAATCTTCGGGCAATTTCGCAACATTATTGAGCCATTCGGCCGCTACTTTGTCGCGGTCAGTGGTAACACTTCCCTTGAAATTGAGGGTATTAGAAATTATTGCCCCATAAACGAGTGTTGCTGATTTTTTTGATATATCAATATTGTTTTGGATAAACTTCTCTGCGACAAGAGTAGCGGCCGCACCTACAAGCTCAATTTGTGCTTTGGCGTTGGGAAATTTATCTGCCTCGTGGATTTTTCTATGGTCAATAATTTCGATAACTTTTTCTGCCGATATTTTTCCTTCAAGTCCATTGAGGTCGCTTGCGTCCACAAGTATAACTTCATCGAAATTATCCGCATCTTGTATCATTGGCGGATATTCAAAGCCAAAGCGATCTAAAATATATTTTGCTTCGTCATGTGGTTCGCCGATAATACCGACGACGGAATTTTTGCCAGTTTTTTGTAAAAATTCGCCGTAGGCGATTGCACCAGCAACGCCGTCAAGGTCGGGATTTACATAACAGGTTACGAGAATTGGCTTTATTTTTTCCATAATTATTTTTCTTCTTCAACTTCAACAGCAGAATTTTTACGATCTTGATTAACCTTGCTGTAATGAGATGAAAAATCTTTAATTCGATTTTCCTGTGTATAAATCATATCGATAATAATTCCAAGTGCGTCGATAGCTTTTTGTATCGTATCTTTATCCCAGCTTTTTGCATGTACAGTTTCATCCCCAATATTTTTAATATTTAAAAGCGGATCAGTTATGCGTTTATCAAAACCAAGTTTTTTAATCTTATCTTTATAATCTGTTCCTTTGGTCTTTTGCTTGTCACAAATTTCGTAGATAACTTTTCTGCACATTACTGACGCAGACGAAAGAAGTCCAAAATTATAAGCATCAACCGCCTCTTTATAATGTTTGCGAATATTTTCGGGGATATAATCTGGTAATGTGCTGTTACTAGAAGGATACTGAATTTCAACTTCTCTTTCTGATACATCATCCCATCCTCGTCCTGGCATACTAAATTTTTCCTTGACTTTGATATAGGTCAAACGGTTACACCCTTCTCGACGACATTTCACAATATAGTGAGCCCAATCGTAAGCAATCCATTCACTACGCCCCTCGCCAGTTTTATGAACAATTTGTTCATGATTTGATGACTGTGTGTCATATATGACATTTTTGATGCCACAATGGGGACAATCGAAATAATCTTTTGATAAATCGTTTCTCATAAATTTCTATACTGATATTCTTTTATGAACCACTTCTGACCCTTTTGATTCTCTAGGGAAATTTCCATTTTCATCCCTGAATAAAATTTCTTCATGTGGGTGGTTATCTTTTTTAGGGAACCAAGAAGCAATTTTTTCTATATCCGTAAATGGAGCTGATTGGAACATCTTTTTTATTGCTTCAAAATCTTTTCCCATAAAAGATTCAGCTTCTTGTGCGGCTTGTTGCCAAAATGCAATGATTGCAATTTCATATTCCCACTTTGTGCTTTCGTGATATTTTTCCAAGTGTTCAAGAAGCTCCTCTGTCAAATCCCACAATGAATCAAACAAATGATCTACCTCCATAATATCCAACTTCGTATTGTTGGCTTCTTTCAGATACATCATAAAAGCAGCATTGAGGTGAGGACTGCCCCCATTTTGCCATCGTCCGGGATGATTCTTGTCCGTCTCAACATATAGCCTGCCAAAAAGTTCTAACCAAGTGTAATCAACATTGCCTATCAGGTGGGGAAAATCTTTGAATTCCTCTTTTTTCTTTGCTTCATATTCGGCATCGTATTTCTCATCAGCAATCGTCTCTCGCTCGTCTTCTTTCTGACGATAAATGCGATAGATGTAGTAAGCAATTATTGCTAGAAGTATGTAAAGAATAATCATAGTAAAATTTAGTAAATTATTTTAATAAATCCTCCATAGGAACGCCTAACGACTTGGCGATTTTTTGGATTGTTTGAACGCTTGGTTTTGTAACAACGCCACCTTCAATTTTTGTAAGGGTAGAGTATTTGATATCCGCTTTTTTCGCTAAGTCATCTTGCGTCAATCCTTGTTTTGTTCTTATTCGTTTTATGTTTTGTGATATAGTTGCCATAGTATCCAAACTTTGATAGTATTATCTTATGAGAAGATTCTTTCTTTGCTCACAAAACAATGATAGCAAAAATTATGGATTTATTCAATATGTATTTCCTGATTTTGTAGCCGCCGAATTTCCGAAAACCCCCAGTCCGAAACCCGCCCGCATTCCTCCCCAGACCCCTCCTGCGGGCGGGAAATCAGTCGAGGCAGGGCGAATCCTTTCCCCCAGACAAATTGTTTCGCCCTGCCGAGTCCGCTTTAATCATTTGGATTTTGCTCGAAATAGTTTCGAACTTTGTCCAACAAACACCGCCAATAAAAAAGAACCGTTTTAAAGGGTTCTTTTGATTTCTTTTTTAACAGGTCACTTGTAAATACAACTAAAAAGACCTGTGCAAGCCCACTCCGCACTCTCAACTGAACGCATCCAGTTAGAATATCCCATCGTTACTTCACATTCGAGCGCCCTTATGGCGCCATCACTATGTGCGACATCTGCTACACCATGGACGTCAGTGTAAGTAAAATCCTTGCATCCCAGACGCTTTGCCCTCTCGGCAAGATCAGGGATAAAGATTTCTGAAGTACTTTCAAGCATTGCACATAATGCCAAACCCGAAAGGCCAGCCTGCTCAATAGGATTAAAAATACTTCTGACGTTTTTCAAGTCATCCTCTACATGAGCATAATCTGCACGTTCGGGCATTGCACCTGATAAGGTAGCAAAATTCAGGAGCATACCGACATGATCGTCAACCGTCTCACAACGGAGGTTGTCGATTAATACCTGCCTGGACAACTCATGTCGTACCCAGGGAATGGTTTTGCCCACCCAGTCGGTGAAATTAACTGCTGTTGCAGCAGTATACCGAGCAAGCACATCACGATCGCTTGCCTTACTGTTACCTACTTTGTACTGTATCATCTCTTTTGTGTCTGTAATGAGCTGTGCAATTTTGTTTTTTTTCATGTGTTTCGTTTTTTAAAACAATAACACATATTTTATATTTTGCAAGGTATTATCATTAACATAAATAACCCTCACCTTATTACCGTGTGCTCCACATTAGAAATAAAACAAATCAACCTGTTGCTATATGTGTACACAATAACAACCTCACATCCTCCGCAAAATTTTTTAAATGCTATAATATAAGCATTATAATAAGTAAATTATTTTTTAATATATGATAGGTACAATGATGAAAAAGCGTTCTTGGGGTGGAGTTAACAGTGGTCTTTTATTGCTTCGTATTGGAGTAGCAAGTATTTTCGTTTTTGCCGGTTGGATGAAAGTATCAAACCTAGATGCTACAGTAGGCGCTTTCGCTTCTATGGGCTTTAGTGCATTTTGGGCATACGTAGTTTCTTTTACTGAACTTATTGGAGGACTTGCTGTTCTACTTGGTTTCTACACTCGAGTATTTGCTGCCCTACTAGCAATAGTGATGATTACAGCGACAATCTTTGTTCACAAAGATACAACCCTTCTTCTTAATATTTTTGTAACTCTATCTTTGGTATTAGCTGGTGGAGGAAAATATTCTGTAGTTCGCAAAGCTTGTGGTTGTGGCGACTGTAACATGTGTGTAGAGAGCGACGTTGCTCCAAAGGCACCTTCTGCTCCATCACAAATGTAATTAATCTAAAATCCAATAAAAAGCCCGGCATCATATGCTGGGCTTTTTATATTTAGAAAGTGATATACTTATTTACATATGACAACCATACAAACATTTTTGCAAACTATCTGGGCATCAATAATTGCTCTAGGAATTTTAAAAACAGTTATAGCGGTTATTATTATCGCCCTATTATCTCGAGCACAAAAACTCCTAGGCTTCCTAGCGGCTGTTTTATTTATCGCTTTTCTAGCTCATTGGATATAAAATATGCAACCTATACACAAAGGACGCCTAGAACAATTTAGTGACGGAGTATTTGCAATAGCTATCACCCTTCTTGCAATAGAACTAAAAGTTCCTCACATAGAGAACTTAGATATAAAAGGATCGATCAAGGAACTTATTCCCCTGATCCCTAACATTGCGACCTTTATTTTGAGTTTTCTAACAATAGCCATATTTTGGGTCAACCACCATCAAATGACCCGCCATCTAGAAACTGTTACTAGACGTATCGTTTGGAGTAATATTTTATTTTTAATGTTTGTTACCTTGATACCTTTTGCCACATCAGTAGTAGCAGAAAACCCTGGAAACACACTTGGATTGGTTACTTATAGTTTTATACTCTTCGGTAACTCTATTACATTTACTACTCTTCGCTTTTTTGTTCATAAACACAAAGGGCGCACCACTGTAGCTTTCAAAAGAAGCCTAGTAGGACCTGTATTTTATGCTTTTGCAGTTATTAGTTCCTTTATTTCACTAGAGAGTGCTTATGCATTTTTATTGATACCTCCGCTTTTCTACTTTCTACCTAGAAGCAACTAAACTCTTTCCACAACCCTCTCTCTATGTCAAAAAGACTCTGTATGATATAGTTTCTAATGTTGTAATGTACACGTATCGAAACCGTGCGTTGCAAATTAAGAATAGCTAATTAAGTACATAAAAATGAGTAATAAAGTTTTCGTCGGTAGTGTTTCATTCAAGACCGACAACGATGGATTAGCAGCTCACTTTGCAAGTGCCGGAACTGTCACTTCTGCAAACATCATCATGGACAAGATGACTGGCAAATCAAAAGGATTTGGCTTCGTTGAATTCTCATCTGATGCAGAAGCTCAAGCTGCAGTTGACAAGCTCAACGGTAGTTCTCTTGATGGAAGAGAGATATTTGTTGATATCGCTCGACCAAGTGAAAAGAAAGAAGGAGGTTTTCGAGGAAATCGATAGTCTCTAATAACAAAAAACCACTACATCAAACGTAGTGGTTTTTTGTTATAATAGCTTTATTATGATAAATCTCTCCTCTCCTATTGAAGCTCTCATTCGGCTAAAACCCGAAACAAAAACAGCTCTCAAGAAACTAAACCTATACACAGTAAAAGACCTTTTGAATCATTATCCTAGTAGGTATGCTGATGCATCGAGTTTTCTATTTATATCATCATTATCTGAAGGAAGTCACGTAACAATAAGAGGGACAATAAAAAAGATATCTTCTAGAAAAAGTTGGAAAACAAAAGTCACCATGAGTGAAGCTGTTGTTGAAGATGTTAGCGGAAGTATTCCTGTAGTATGGTTCAATCAACCCTACTTAGCCAAAATGCTCTCTGTTGGACAAACTGTAGAACTAACAGGTAAGGTTTCTATAAACAACAACAAACTAACCCTGGTAAACCCAAGTACAAAAGAAGAAAAATCTCTACCAATAGATAGTCATGATAGTTTATTTGCCACAAAAGACGGAGGTGTTCTTACGCCTCTTTATCCTGAAAGCAAGGGTGTATCTAGTGAGTGGTTCTCTCACACTATAACAAGAGCTCTGTCTTCGCTTCAAGAAATACCAGACCATATACCTAGCGAAATTTTAACTGAGTATTCTCTTCCTAGTATTAAGACTGCTCTTATCTGGATTCATAACCCTAAAAGTATGAATGATGCTCTAAAAGCTAGAAAACGTTTTGCTTTTGATGAAATATTTCAAATCAACTTAGCAAAAGCAAAAGAGAAACTAAGAATTCAAAAAGAAAAAGCTTATAGTATAGATACTAAAAATATAGATGTAGAAAACTTTGTTTCTAGATTTCCATTTCCTCTTACTGATGCTCAAAAAAAGTCTATAGACCATATCCTGGAAGACTTAGAAAAAGATTCACCAATGTCTAGACTGCTCGAAGGAGATGTAGGTAGCGGAAAAACAGCAGTAGCTGCTACAGCTGTTTACGCAACAGTAATGAATCGCCCAGGAGCAAAAGAAAAGAAGCAAACATTTGGTTCTCTGCAGGTAGCGTATATGGCTCCTACTGAAATACTAGCGACCCAACACTTTGAATCATTTATTGAATACTTCCGGCATACAGGTATTTCTATTGCTCTTATTACTGGTAGTGGATGTCGCAAATTTCCTACCAAGGTTGCTTCTAGTCGCACCCCTTGGACAACCATTTCTAGAAATCAATTACAAAAATGGATAGCAAATGGTGAAATACCGATAGTAATAGGTACTCACGCCATAATACAAAAAAGTTTATCTTTTAAACATTTAGCATTAGCAATCATAGATGAACAACATCGTTTTGGATTAAACCAAAGAAAACAGATTGCTAAAAAAGATACTCATTTCCCTCACCTGCTCTCTATGACTGCCACCCCAATACCCAGAACACTAGCTCTCACTATTTATGGAGATCTAGATCTTTCTCTGCTTGATGAAATGCCTAAAGGCAGAAAACAAATAATCACTGAAATAGTCTTGCCAAATAAAAGACAAGAGACCTATGAAAAAATAAGAAATCTTTTAAAAGAAGGACGGCAAGCATATGTTATTTGTCCTAGAATAGATGAACCCGATCCAGAAAAAGAAAAAACAGTTATTGCTAAAAGTGTAACTGAAGAAGCAAAACGTTTACAGAAAGATATATTTCCAGAATATCGTATAGGAATACTGCATAGCAAAATGCCAAAAGATAAAAAAGATGCTGTGATGCAAGATTTTTACAACCATAAAATAGATATTCTAGTTGCAACTTCTGTTGTGGAAGTGGGAGTAAATGTACCAAATGCTACATCTATAATAATAGAAGGAGCAGAGAGATTTGGTCTTGCTCAACTTCACCAACTTCGAGGGCGTGTCATGAGAAGCTCTCATCAACCGTATTGTTATTTATTTGCTGATGCAAAATCAGAAAAAACCCAAGAACGCATGAAAGTATTTACTAAAGCCAAAAATGGTTTTGAGCTCGCTGAATATGACTTGTCTCTTCGAGGTATGGGAGAACTAACAGGATTAAAACAATGGGGTATTTCAGATATTGGTATGGAAGCATTACGAAATACTAAACTTGTTGAAGCAGCTCAACGTAGTGCAAAAAAGATAATTTCTAATGACGAAGAACTTACCCAATACCCTCTTTTGAAAGAAATAGTGAAAGGCTATGAAAATATGCATTTTGAATAATTTTATTTTGGTAATAAAAAAACGCCTCTGCTTTCGCAGGGGCGCTTTGTGTAAAAATGAAATTATCTAACCCATACCTGATCAGGTAAATCTGGGAAACCGTAACCATTAAGCCAATCCTTAGAGGAAAGACCTGGTACAGGTGAGTGTGCAAGATCACATTTATCACTATAAATAAATAGTTGTTTAAATGTATTAGCACCTGAGGTTTGAGCAGATGAACTAAATAGTTTTCTTGAAAGCCCTAATGTTCCCTGGTTTACAAACTTATAAGATGGATCTACTCTGGATGCGTCAAATACTGAACGAACCCTAAAACCGTCATTTACAGTCTTAAAACCTTTTCGAAACGTTTTAAGCATAACTATAACTGAAGCTCCTGCGGGTACATTGTGTTCAGTAATAAATGTAAATGTAAGAATAGAAGTTGTTTCTTTAAAGAATCCCCCTATTGAAGCAGTATCACCATTTTGATCGGTCCAAAGTCCTGAAGATTGAAAACCATCACAAAGCAATCTGGGTTTAAGCTGAAGAGTATCAGTGCCACCAGGACTATTATCAGCCCAAGTTAAGGCATAACTAATCTGGGTAAAAGATGCGGGAAAATTTCCTGTATTTGTAATTCGCAACTGATATGTGTCGGCTTCTGTTGAATCATTTATCAATTGTGTAGCTATTGATATTCTTTCCGCAATAAGATTTGTCTTAAGTGGAGTAAAAATATTACTAGCTCTATCAGATCCATCACTTTTTTGTTCTCCGGAAGTTGATACTCCTTTTACTTCATCAAGTACAATATTAAAATCATAATTTGAAGAAGTTGGAGTAACCAACAAAGTTGGAATTACTGAATAAAATCTTCTTGTGCCTGCACTTAAAGCATCATTCGTAGTAATAGTACAAATACCACCACTTACATTTCCCTGGCCAACCAATATTGTTCCAGAAAACAATTTAAGAGAATTAATTGCACTAGCTCCCTGCCCTTGAACCAATAAGCGATGTGAGGTAATTGAACCAGATTGCCCATTAAGCCCGATAGCGTAGCGTAGCAATTCTGTGTTCCGACCTTCAAGAATTATTGACCCAACAGGATTTGTTGAATCAGAATAAGAATTGATTACAAAAGGCTGTGGAGCAGAAGAAAATGTTATTTTTTGTCCAGTAGTAACCTTTGTTTGTCTTGGCACAGCTGAGCCTCCCTCTGTATAAAAGAGTCTCATACTAACTACTAAATTATCTTCAAGACCAGTCCCATTTGTAGCACCAGGCAGAATATCTGCATGAAGTTTTATAACCAATGTTTTAAACTGGCCATAATTTTTCAAAAAATTATCAAAAGAAAAACTATTGTTCACAACCGAATCTTTTATAGTTGATGTATAAGAAACACCATCAGCATCTTCAATAGTAAAATAAATTCTTCTTAAATAATCTTTTGGACTACCAGCGTCACCGCCTTTTATAAGACTTATCTCAACAGAGGTAAGTTGAAAACCGTTTACACTCCCCGTGTTAACAGCTCCAGAAAAAGTGACAAAGTTATTTTTAGGTGGCTGGATTGTTTGATCAGCCACTGAAGAGTCTTTTTTGAAAGAGACTTCGATAACATTTCCACCAGAATTTGGTGAATCAATCTTTTCTTTCTTGCAGGCTGAAAATATTCCCAGCATAACAAGAATAATAATAAGACTTTTTTTCATTTTTATTTGTTGTTTTTAGTGTACATATTGCCCTCAGAATGCTGGAGGGATAACAGCTTTTATTCAGCCGTTATATTACATACTTTTGAGAAAAAGTCAAGTGTCCGCCTTCATGGATTCGAACCATGGACCCCAGAGGTATAAGCTCTGTGCTCTAACCAACTGAGCTAAAGGCGGTTAATGAGTACATCCTACTATTTTTATAACGAAACATCAAAACTGTTTAATAGCCAAAACAGCTAAAGGCGGTTTAATAAATATTTATTAGTTTAAAGATTGTATAGCCTATTGCTTAAAAAGAAAACCCCCTCTCCTGCCCGAGGTCTTAGTGTATAATTTAAGTATGAATATAAACGAATTTACAGCAAAAAAGCTTGGAGAGGTACTAGCATTTACTAGAGTAAGTACAGACACTATTACCAAAGGTCACAGTGCTCTAGTACAAGTCCTAGGAGAAGAGAAAGTCCAAGACATGCTAGACAAAAATCGTATCCATGGAGAAGAAGTTATCAGGATATCGACAGACGCTGGAGCAATAGATATCACACTAAAAAAATCAGAAAAAACTGAAGCCAAATTACAAAAAATGCGAGATGACTATGTAGGAGATGACTGGGACAACCCAACAGAACTTCTAGAATGGGGTGGTTTTTTTGAAGGAGCTGCTATTGTTCACTTTGCTCTTGTTAGAGGAATAGCAGAATCTCTCAGTGACGAAGGATTCTTAATGCTTGCTCAAGAAGGAGTAAATTACCATTATGAAATTCTTGATCTTATTGAAAGCGAACTCGGAAGCTTGGGACAAAATAGAGCGACTCTCTAAGCCTTCTTTTTTATTATTATGATCATAAAGATATTGGTTTAAATTTGAACCTTCTTTTTGTATTTTCTCAGCAATATCCTTTCCTACAAATCTCCAATGCCAAGGCTCTTCTGGTGTGCCTGTTAGTTCTTGATATTCCAAAGTAAAGCTTTGAACAAAGCCAAAGCGTGAAGCATTTTCTTTCATCCAAGTATAAACATTTGAATCTCCAAAATAATCTTCTTCGAGCGCCCCTTTTCTATCTACGTCTATAGCAGTACCTAGTTGATGTTCACTACGCCCTGGAATAGCTGCGAACTCACCACGCTTTTTTGCAAAATATTCTTGTGTTTCTAAGCTTCTCCAAGCAGAAGAAACAATCAAAGATTCTCCTGTATCAAGATAAAGAGCATCATTAAGAGCTAAAAAAGCTTTATAAGTATCCTCTGTTAAACAAAAGTTTGATTCTCTTTTTGTATCATTTTTATCGAGAAGTATTAAATCTTTTGGTATATATTCTCCTAAATTGGCATCCTTATCAAAAAAAGAAAATAAACTATTATCACCCTGATCTTCTGGGGCTATAGGGCAACGCACTTTCTCATCTGCTGATACAGTGATTTGTGTATTAAAAAATACAACAAATAAAAATATAGTAATAAAAAAGAGTCTCATATTATATAAAGACTCTTTTTTGGCTTTCATATTACAGAGTTTTAGGTTTTATACCTAGAGAAGATATAAGTGCATTGTATTCTTCTTGCTCTAGTGTTTCGACTTCTATTAGCTTATTGGCTATAGCATCGAGAGCTTTTCGATGCGTAGTGAGTACTTCCTTTGCGCGAGTAAGAGCTTCTTTTACAATTCTTTCTACCTCAGCATCAATCACTGAACTCATTTTTTCTGAATAAACCTTACCATCACCCACTACTCCAAAAAGTGGCCTTCCCCCATCACTTTCAAGTGCTCGAGGACCAATTAACTCACTCATACCCCAACGTGTCACCATAGCACGAGCTAGATTAGTAAGCCCTTGTATATCTCCAGATGCACCAGTAGTTACATCTCCAAAAACTAACTCTTCAGCTACATATCCACCAAGAGACATCGCAATATCATCAAGATATTCTTTCTTTGAATACAATTTCTTTTCCTCAAGAGCGAGTTTCATAGTATATCCTCCAGCACTTCCACGAGAAACTATAGTTACCTTGTGTACAGGATCAGCATCAGGAAGTACAGATGCGATAAGTGCATGTCCTGCTTCATGATAAGCGGTAATTTCTTTTTCTTTTGGGGTTAAAAGATGACTCTTACGCTCTGGTCCCATCATAACTTTTTCAATAGAACGAATAAGGTCTTTTTGTTCTACTGTTTTTCTATTTTCTCTAGCTGCAAGAATGGCTCCTTCGTTCATAAGAGAAGCAAGATCAGCACCAGAGAATCCTGGAGTGCGCTCTGCTATAACTTTCAAAACCACGTCTTCTGCAAGAGGCTTTTTAATAGCATGAACATTTAATATATCTTCTCTATCACGACGGTCTGGTAAATCAAGAGTCACACGCCTATCAAAACGTCCTGGACGCAAAAGTGCAGGGTCTAGCACATCAGAGCGATTTGTTGCTGCCATAACTATCACCTTATCTGCTGGTTCAAAACCATCCATTTCAACTAGTATTTGGTTTAGTGTTTGCTCTCTTTCATCATTTCCTCCACCATACCCTCCTCCACGTACTCGTCCTACAGCATCAATCTCGTCCACAAATATAATAGAAGGAGAAGCTCGCTTTGCCATCTTGAATAAATCTCGTACGCGTGATGCTCCAACTCCCACAAACATCTCTACGAATTCAGATCCTGACAAATGGAAAAATGGTACACCTGCTTCTCCTGCAACCGCTCGAGCAAGCAAGGTCTTACCTGTCCCTGGTGAACCAGTGAGGAGTACACCTTTAGGAATCTTGGCGCCAATATCTAAAAACTTCTTTGGATTCTTTAGAAAGTCTACTATTTCTTTGAGTTCTTCTTTTGCTTCTCTAGCGCCTGCAACATCTTTAAATGTTACCCTATTGTTTTTATCATTTGGATCTGTGATACGAGCCTTTGATTGTCCAAAAGTAAAAGCTTGCATACCACTACCCTTTGCTTGCCTTGTTAACATCCAAAAGAAAAATCCAATAACCAAAATAGGTAGAAGTATTGGTAAAAAGTTGATTAAGAAATAAACAAAACCACTTTGAGAAGCAACTACTATATCAACAGTTGTCAGCTTAGCCGGAGCAACTCCATAAGAGCCTAGTGTTTCAACTAGTCCAGCATCTGCTTCTTTTTTAGAAACAAGTTTTGTACCATCTGTTTTTTCAATACTAAGATCTTGCCCTTCTACTGTGATAGTTTTGATCTCACCTGCATCAACAAGTCGAGCGACTTGAGAGAGAGCCACTACTTCTGGTTTTTTACCACCTAGATCAGAAACAGCACTGTATAGTCCTACTAATACTGCAAATATAAGGAGAGAAGAAAAAAAGTAAGAAAACACACTTCTTTTTGGAGGAGTTTTCTTTGGTCCACCAGAGGGCATCTGTGGAAGCTTTGGTCCATTTGTTTTATTTTTAGCCATGGAGCTTATTATACACAAAAATCTATGTTTTTATAGAAGTCCTTTGTGACGAAATAAGGCTTTTGGGTCCGCATCACGACCTCTAAATTTTCTGTACAATTCAAGAGGTTCTTCAGAGTTTCCTTTTGATAAAATATTTTCTCTAAACTTTTCAGCAATTTCTTTAGAAAACAAACCTTCTTCTTTGAAGTACTCGAATGCATCAGCAGCTAATACTTCTGACCAGGCATAACTATAATAACCAACATCATATTCACCAGAAAAAATGTGCTTGAAACTAGTAGTTAAACTAGTTCCTTCATATGGAGGAAAGAATCTATATGGACCCCTTATTTGTGTTTCAAATTTTTCAATATTATCAATGTCTATACTTTTATCTGTATGCCAAGCAATATCCAAAAGAGCAGCGCTTGCTTGAGATAAAGTACTCCACCCAACCATAAATTTATCAGCCTTCAAAATCTTTTCTATATCACTATCTGAAATTAATTCTCCTGTCTTATAGTGTTTTGCAAATAATTTAAGACTCTCTTTTTGTGTTAACCAAGATTGCATTATTTGAGAAGGAAACTCAACAAAATCTAAAAGTGTCATAAGCCCCGAAAGCGAAGCGTAATGACAATCACAAAGCAAAACACTTAGAGCATGACCAAATTCATGAAAAATAACTTCTGCTTCATAAGAAGTGATAAGTGCTGGAACTTTCTCTGTTGGTTTTGTAAGATTACAAACAATAAGAAGGTGAGGTGCTACTCTTTGCTCTCCGTTTTGATACTGGACTCTCAATGTCTCTATCCAGCCACCCTGTTTCTTTGAATCCCTTGGATACACATCTAAATAAAGTAAGCCAACATGTTCACCTGATTCTTTCTGAAATTCAAAAACTTTCACATCATCATGGTATACAGGTATATCTCTCCTTTCTATAGCCACAATTCCAAACAAAAGTTTGGCATGATCAAAAGCACCCTGAATAACACTGCTAATTTCAAAGTATGGCCTTATTTCTTCTTCATCAAAATCGAAGTGTTCTTTTTTAAATTTTTCTTCATAAAAAGCTAAGTCCCAAGGATTGAATTCTCTATTTTGTGTTAACTTCTCTTTATATTCCCTTATCATCTCAAAATCTTTTTGAGCGAAAGGTTTAGCAATTTTTGCAATATTAATAAGAAAATCTTCAACAACATCTTGCTTATGTGGCATTCGATTTTCTAACACAAAATCGGCATGACTTTTATATCCGAGGAGTTGTGCTCTTTCTCTTCGAATTTTAATAATATCAAGTACTATCTGCCTATTATCAAAAGGCTCCTCCATACCTCTTTTACTGGTGGCTACTGATATCTGTTTTCTTAATTCTGCATTTTCAGCATACTGAACAAAAGGACCAGCGCTTGGTTCTTTAAGTGTGAAAACCCAACCTTCTTTTCCTCTTTCCCTAGCTTCTAACTTAGCCATTTCTTTAACCCTATCAGGAAGACCTGCTAAATCTTTTTCTTCTACAATATGAAGTTCATAGGCATTTGTTGCCCCAAGTAAATTCTCATCAAATTTTTGACTGAGCAGTATGAGGCTTTTGTCATAATCACGCAATCTTTGTTTATCTTCTTCGTTTAATAAAGCACCTGTTCTAATAAATCCTTTATATGTTGTATCTAGTAATCTATGCTGTTCTTTTGTAGAAAGAGCTGGTTTTGAATCAAAAACAAATTTAACTTTTTCAAAAAGTTTTTTATTTAACAATAAATCATTTCCCAAATCTGAAATTTTTGGAAGTATTACTTTGGCAACTCTTTCTAATTCTTTACTAGTATTTGCCCCTTTCAAGTTTAAAAAAACAAATTGTATCCTCTCTAAATCCTGATCGACATATTCAATAGCCTCAATAGTGTTTTCAAATGTTGACTCTTCTTTATTTTCTATTATCTTTTTAATATTTTCTTTTGCAGTTGCAAGAGCTACCTCAAAAGCTGGTTCGAAGTGCTCATCTTTTATAAGGTCAAAACGAATAAAAGAATCATTTGTGTCGTTCTTATATATAAGCAGTGGATTTTCCATACCTCCCACTATAGCAAAATCATGTTACGATTGTCACATGAGCTTAATAGAAAACAAAAAAGCATCTTTTGACTTCGAATACCTAGAAACCCTAGAAGCAGGTATTGAGCTTCTCGGTACTGAGGTCAAATCTTTAAGGGCCCACCACGGCTCCCTAACAGGGTCTTATGTCGCGCTAGTTGGAGGAGAACTGGTACTTCTTGGTGCTCACATACCTGCTTGGCAAGAGAAAAATGTAGGGACAGAATTTGATCCTTATCGTACCCGAAAATTACTTGTTAATAAGAAAGAAATACTAACACTACAAAAAGCTTTGCAAACCAAAGGCTTGACGATAGTCCCAATATCGTTGTACAGTAAAGGTCGCTACATCAAGCTTCAAATAGCCGTAGCAAAAGGAAAAAAGAACTTTGACAAAAGAGAAGTATTAAAGAAAAAAGCGGTACAAAGAGATATGGATCGTGGTCTTCGTGACTAACGCCAAACTTTCTTTTTTGCTTCTAACCAAATGGGGATGACAGGTTTCGACAGTGTTGTCTTTGGTACATATGCGCGCCGAGTATGAGTGTATCCTCGCAAAACATCACTTAAACAGAATATCTGGAAACAGTCTTTCTAAGGTGGAGTCTCCATTTGCTAACGCATTTGGCTTCGCTCCAGCGTTCGCTTAAACGCCAACCTGGTGTCACATCGCTTGATACTCAATAAAGCGCGTGTGGCAACATTTCATTGAGTGTAAGTATGAAAAGTTTGTCTCAACTTTTCGCTGAAATAGACGAGGCACGAGTATTACTTTTTTGTGCAATTTCTTAGGTAGTACTTAAAATACAAATAGCACTATGCGCGTAGACTTGTGTATCAACCACCGCTACACGGGGGTTCGAATCCCCCCATCTCCACACGAAAAACCCCGAAAGGGGTTTTTGTCGTGGAGATGGAGAAAGCCAACTTCTTGGCTTTCGTGGGGATTTCGAACCAGCGAAGCTATGTACGAAGTACAAGCGAGCTGCGTCCAGCAGTACTTTGTATTTTGTGATCCGTAATCTGACGGATAAACAAAATACTTAGTAACTGCGGGATCAATCACTCCCCATCGCCCCCACTTGACTTATTTCAAAAAAGAGAGATAATAACAAAGAATCTATTTCTTTACTTAACTAAACCCCCTTTTATGCAACTCCCTAAGCTCCTGCCTATTCCGAGAGAGGAAACACAACACTTACCTCCTGAACAAGCTCTGCAATACGCAGCCCAAAAAGTCCTCAAAGGAGGACATGAAGGTGCTGAAGTATTTTGTACTGATTTAAAAAAGAGTTTTACAGGTGGCTCACAAACGGTTAAAAAAAATATCGTTAACCTCGGAGTATTCAAAGGGATGCGACCGGAAAATCAGCGGATTCATTCTGCTGTTCCCGGTGCGCCAAAGATTTACATTTTAAAAAGTTAAAAAAACCAAAACCGATCTCAAAGCCCCCGCCTGCAAATTGCACGCGGGGGTTAGTTATTTTTACAGCCTATATTCTCCTACTCTTATTCTTTTTATACTATAAGCCAGAGCTGGTATTCCTAAGTATCGCCCTATCAAAGTAGCGATAGTCCTCACATAAACCCCCGAAGTAACAGTCGCTTCAAATGTAGCAATAGTGCAAGCTTCGCTATTTTTATTTTCCAAAAATTTATTCCAAGATTTTGTTATTTCTTCCTGACGAAAATCCCCTTCTACTTTCTCTATTATATTTAATGACTGAAGTACCACTTCATCGAAAGAGATTTCTTTTACATTTTTCAAAACTATCTCCTTTATTTCCCCTTTTATAGAAGGTAAATTCTCTGGCAAAGACCCTCTCTTTGCATGAGCAAAAAGTGGTACTCCGTCAACAGGCTTGGAAGAAAATGGTGGATAGAAAAATTTTTTCATACCTTTTATATTTTCTATAGCACTCACCAAGCTATCACTAGAGGGATTACAACTCTGTACAACCTCTATCAAACCAAGCATATCGAAAGAATCAGTTGAAACCCCAAATAGCACTTCAAACTCATAAGTTTTCTCTAAAGCATTAAAAGAGTCCTTTTCTTTACACTTTTCACCAACTAAAAGTATGACCAATCCCTCAGCCATAGGATCAAGTCTGCCGGCATAAGTAATAGGTATGTTTTTATCAAAGCTTTGTTCTGATCGAAACCTATCCAAAAGCACAGCGAGTGTCTCTCCTGCCTTTTTATATATAGGGAAAATCCCAGAAACAGATTGACTAATTTGGTTTTTTTGGGTATGATGTGTAGACATAAAAACGATTTAACTACTATACCCCTTGAGAGAAAGAATTAACAGTCAAATACGAGTACCCGAATTACGTGTCCTAGATGCCGAAGGAGAGAACCTGGGTGTTTTTCCTCTGGCTGAAGCACTGGAAATGGCCAAAGCTCGTGGTGTAGACCTGATTGAGGTCAACGCATTATCTAAGCCGGCTATTGGTAAATTGATGGATTTTGGTAAATACCAATACGAACAGAAGAAAAAGGCTCAAAAAGCCAAAATTGGTGCCAAAACAACTGAAACAAAGAGTCTCCAGATCAAAATAGGTACAGGGGACCACGATCTAGAGCTCAAGGCCAAAACAGCCTCAAAATGGCTAAAGGAAGGTCACCGTATAAAAGTAGAGCTTTTCCTCCGTGGTCGCTCAAAGGGTATGGATGAAGCCTTTCTGAGAGAAAGACTTGACCGGGTCTTGCATTTTATTACAGAACACTATAAGATAGCAGAACCTCATAAGCGTTCCCCAAAGGGGCTCGCTATTGTCATCGAAAGAGACAAAACGGCACCGAAGGTTTAAATCAAAGATATGAAAACAAACAAATCATACACAAAACGCCTTAAAATCACTAAAAACGGGAAAATTCTCGCTCGAAAGCCCGGTTTTAACCACTTTAATGCAAAACAAACTCGAACAAGCCAGCTTCAAGGACGAAAGCCTGTTGATTTCCCTATGACAGCTAAGCAAATATCTCAATTTATCCCTCACAGTAAGGCGTAATTTATAATTTTTAAAACAAACATATGACACGAGTAAAAGGAGGACAAAATGCATTAAAAAAGAGAAAGGGTATTCTTTCTATGACAAAGGGCTACCGTTTCGGTCGCTCTACAAAGACAGCACAAGCTATCGAAGCTATTGCTCACGCTGGAACATACGCTTTTGCTCACCGAAAGGACAAAAAGACTGACAAGCGAGCTCTATGGCAAGTACGCATCAATGCTGCTGTTCGCCCACTAGGACTTTCTTACTCAAAGTTCATCGACAAGCTCAAGAAAGCAAATGTGCAAATCGACCGAAAAATCCTCTCTGATATTGCAGATGCTCGCCCAGAAACTTTCAAAAAGATTTTTGATACAGTAAATAAATAATAAAAAATCCCTCGTTTGAGGGATTTTTTTAAAGATAAGAAGAGAGAACATGGTCTTCTGGTAGTCCGTTTGGAAATACCTCTTTAATTAATTTAGTGTTTAATTCCGGTTTGGTGTTGATTTTGATAATCTGATTACCCACCAGTATTTTTTTCTTTTTAAAGAATCTCCCCCAAGTTTGATTATAAAAATCAACAAAGAATCTTTGCGCCTTTTTCATAAATTAAAAATTTGAAAGATTATAAACTATTTACTTAATAATGCCAAACTTACTCTTTAAATGACTAGCCTTGTCATAAGCTTCATTTATTCTAGTCTCTGATATCTCCCCCGCTTTTACTGCATCAAAAACTATTTTCCTGTCTATAAAAAATTCTTCAGCTTTGTAGTCGCTAATATTGTTTGAAGTGATCACTATATCTATACCAGCATTGAAAGCGTTTACCAAAATATCGTGTCGAGAATACTGATCAGCAAGAGCTTTCATATCTATATCATCAGTGATGAATATTTGTGAATTACAACCCAAAGCTTTCAATCTATCTATATGTGCTTTTGAAAGAGTGGCTGGATAAACAGTATCAACCTTGGCATCATACAAATGCCCTACCATAATAGCTGGTATACCTGCCTCACACGCTTTTTTAAAGGGTGTAAGTTCGTATTGTTTGAAAGAGTTGGTGATATCTACAAAGCCTTTGTGCGTGTCTCCTACAGCACTACCATGACCTGGATAGTGTTTGCCTACAGGAATGATATTATTTTGTTCTAACCCTTTACTAAAAGCTATTCCTTTACGAGCAACTACACTTTGTAAATGTGAAAATGATCTACCGACAGCACCTATTGCCGGGCTTTTTTTGTTTACGTTTACATCCAAGACTGGAGCAAAGTTCATATTAAATCCATAACCAGAGAGTACCACCCCTAAACCTTTGGCTATAGTTTGTACTTGTTTGTCGCTCTTAAGAGATAGTTTTGAGGCTGAAAGTGTAGGAGTAAAACCTGGAACTCTTTTGAGCCTACTGACCTTGCCACCTTCTTCATCAAGAGAAATAAAAAGTGGAGTTTTAGTGTGAGACTGCAAATCTTTTATCAAAGAAACTGTCTGAGTTTTTGTTTTTATATTTCTATCATAAGACTTTGTTGGAGTGTCATAATCAAAAAGTATCACTCCTCCAATATTTGTTTCAGAAAGCATCTTTTGTGCATCAAGTGCTGTATCAAAACTCGTACCACGAAATCCGACTATAAAAAGTTGGTCTATTTTATTTTGAAGCTCCGTATCAGAAACCCGGTCTGCGTATACAGGTAGAGAAAATGAGAATATTAAAAAAAGTGAATAAAATAAAGTTTTCATGATTAAAACTTATTTGAAAAGATAAGAATGAGAACCAATATTAACAAGCACTAAAACAAGTTCTTTTTTCTCTACTTTATAAATCAATAATAGATCTGGTTGAATATGACACTCTCTAAAATCTTTTAAATCGCCTGTTAGTTTATGATCCTTATAACTTGGAGGTAAGGGTTTGCCATAAGCAAGTATATCAATAGTATTTTCTATTTTCTTTATACTGGATGGCTTCAAACCACTACGACTAATACGCCGAAATGATACCTCAAAGTCTTTTAACCGACGGATGGTATACATTTAAATATTATATCAAATCTGCAATCGCTTCTTTTCCTGTTTTGTAAGCTTTACCATGCTTCATTGCATCCACCACCTGTGCATCCCACCTAGCTTTTATTACCTTTGCATTATTTGTAGGAGTAAAAGGCAGGCCATCTTCTTTGATAACTTGAGTTAGAAAAAGCTTCACAGCACTAGACATATCAAGACCAAGTTTTGCTAAAGTCTTTGTTGCCTGTGCTTTTGTTTTTTCTTCAATTCTTACGTTTAGAGTAGTCATAGAGCCAGTATATACAATGTACTTACATTGTCAATATTATTGTAAAACTCTTATAGTAATTATTGTTGTAATAATTGAAGTTATAAGTGGAATGATCAAATTCCAAAAAATCTTATTGGAAAAACCTTCTTTTCTTTGCTCTAATAAATGTTCCCTATTTGTTTTCTTTATACTTAATAAGTCTTCAAATCTTTGAATATCTTTATCTATAAAAATAGGAATTAAATCGGGACTTAACCTCTTTTGTTCTTGTAAGCTAAAAATATCTTTTTGAAGATCAGTAATTTCTTTATCAACCATCTTTATTTTTTTCTCTATATCAAACATATTATTTCGTCAAAATCTCTGCTCCAGTTTCTGTAATAAGTACAGTGTGTTCAAAGTGAGCAGAGCGAGAATTGTCGGCGGTCTTGATAGTATAACCATCACGCATAGTAACCACTTCTTCGCCTCCACGAGTAAGCATAGGTTCTATAGCTATAACCATACCAGGAACAAGCTTCTCACCACGCCCTGGACGGCCATAATTCGGTACATACGGGTCTTCATGAATAGCCCTCCCTACGCCGTGCCCAGAGAGAACACGCACTATACCGAGCTTATAGGGCTTCACATAGCTTTCTATGGCATAGCCTATATCGCCCACAGTGGCTCCAGGAACGATAGCCTCGATACCTTGGTAGAGAGCTTGCTCAGTGACAGCCATAAGCTCTTTGTCTTTGGGTGTAGTGATACCACCGACAGGTACAGTAATAGCATGATCTAGAAATACTCCTTCGTAGTTAAGACCCAAGTCTAATGCTATGATGTCACCTTCTTTGAGAACTCGACTCCCTGGTATACCGTGAACCACTTCAGAGTTTACTGAAGTAATAAGAGAGGCAGGATATGGAAAGTCAGCTCCTTCGGGTTTATAGTTTAAAAATGCTGGTTTGTGCCCCAAGTCTGTTATTAGTTTGAAAGCATAATCATCGAGCTCTTTAGTAGTAACTCCTGGAGCAACCTTTTTGGCAACCTTACGCAAAATATCAGCGAGGATTGGTCCCCCTTTTCGAAGTCTTTCTATTTCACTGTCTGTTTTTATAATTACCATATTTTTTTCTTTAAATGAGTGTACTATCTTTTGCTTTTTCCGTGTTGTGAGGATGACTGATCCGAACATCAAGATCTTTTTCATCAGAAAAAGACTGACGGAAAAAGTAAGAGATAGAACACGAGTGACTATTCTAGTTCCACCTCCCTACAAATATCTTTGTGTACTTCTTCTATAGTTTGCTCTCCTTGTATATTGTGCACCTTTACTCTAGGGCACTGTTTGAGGAGCTCTATAGCTGGTACAACAGAAGCATGGAACCATTGTATTCGGCCCCAAATATCACTATCTTCCTTATCATCAAATCTTCCACGATTTTTTAATCTTTCATAAGACCACTCATCGCTTACTTCTATATGAATTAAGTGTGGCTCCCAACCAAGAAATTCAAATACAGAGATAAGTGCGGGTACTTCATCTGTTATTCTAGGAGTACCATCAATAAGAACATGTTGATCTCCTGTGTAACCTTCTATCAAAGCGTGACTCCAAGCATGAACCCCCAGAAAAGATGGTGGGAGCTTACCTTCTTCTATCATGCTTTTTGTACGGTGAGCTATGAAGTTGTCTTGAGAGATTAAATATCGAAAGATAACACCTGTTTCGAGTCTAAAAGTTTTACCTTCTGGATCTAAAGACTTAATTTTATCTTCAAGTAAACCAGCTTGAGTGCCCTTACCAGAACCAGATTGTCCAATAAAGATATATACTCCTTTTTTCATACTACAAGTATACCCCACTTCGCTCGTAATGAGCTACGCGGGGCGAGCCATATTACTCGTGTAGAGCGATTTGAGCATCAACCTTACGAATAAGATCGATAACAACAGAAACAACGATAAGAAGTGATGTTCCTCCTATAGCAAAGGCTGTTATACCTGTAGCTGATTGAACTATTAAAGGAAGAACAGCCACCAAACCAAGGAATATTGATCCAACAAGTGTAATACGAGTTACTATAGTTGCTAGATAATTCATAGTTGCATCTCCTGGACGAATTCCTGGAATAAAAGCACCATTTTTCTGAAGGTTTGTAGCTATTTGCTTGGGGTCAAAAGTTACTGCTGTATAGAAATATGTAAAAAAAACAACAAGAACAAAGTAAACAAGAGCATAGAGCCATTGTGTTTGAAGGAATGTTGTAAGAGCTGTACCAATATTTTGAAGAACCTCTCTAGAAGAATTCAAAAATACTCCTGAAAGAAATTGAGGGAACAAAAGAAGTGAAGAAGCAAAGATGATAGGCATCACTCCTGCTTGCGCAAGACGAAGTGGTAAATATGTACTAGTACCACCGATAGTTCTGATACCTCTAACAGCTCGTGCATATGTCACTTGGACAGGACGCTCTGCTTCGTAGATATAAACAACTCCGGCAATAACGAGTAAGCCGATAGCCATATAAAGAATAATCATTGGAAGCTGGTCTACGGTAAGAGTAAACAAAAGCTGAGCAATTTTACTTGGCATCACAGATAGAATACCTGCCATGATTATCATTGATGTACCATTACCAATACCAAATTCATTGATGAGTTCCCCTATCCAAAGAAGAAGCATAGATCCACCAACAATTATAATAATGTTGGTAATAAGAGCGTTCATAGAAAGAGCATCAACAGCACCTTGAGATTGGAGGTATTTGATGAAACTAAAAGCTTGAAGAACAGCAAGAGGAAGAGTTAGTAGTCGAACGTATTGGTTGAACTTCTTTCTTCCAAGTTCACCACTTTCTTGCATTAGCTCTTTTATTCTTGGAGCCATCATAGAGAGAAGCTGCATAATAATAGAAGCTGTAATGTATGGACCAATACCAAGCATCACAATAGAGAAGTTTGAAAGTCCCCCTCCTGATAGAGCATTGAAAACTCCGAAGAATTCATTTCCACCAAGAACTTGGTTGATACGAGTAACATCTACTCCTGGTACAGGAATAGAAGCAAGAAGACGAAAGATGAACAAAGCCCCAACGACAAAAAGCACTCTGTTTCTGAGAGTTTTGTCTGTGATAAGTGTTTTTATTTTTCTAAAAAATGAATTCATGAAAGTTTGATTATTTTTGTCCGTTTACTTTTCCTCCTGCAGATTCAATATTTGTCTTTGCAGAAACAGACGTAATACAGTCAAAAACTTCAAGAGCTTTTGTTAGTTTACCAGTAGAAAGTATTTTTACTGCTGGAAGAACTCCGTTACTTCTTTTGATTAGGCCTTTTGTAAGGAGGATTGATGGAGTAACAGACTCTCCGGCTTTAAAGTGCTTTTCAAGAACAGCTAGGTTGATAACTGCAGGTCGTTCAACAAAAGCTTTGTTGATATTTTTTCCTCGTCCTCGAAGTTTAGGATATTTCTTTATAATATCTCGAATGTGTGGACGAATCTTGTGACCAGCACGAGCTTTTTGTCCTTTTGTTCCGCGACCAGATGTTTTACCACGAGTTCCACCTCGTCCAACTAGTTTAGGTTTTTTATTTTTTGTTGTTCTTTTTAGTGTGTTAAGCATGATATTACTCTTTTACTTCTGGTATAAGTTCTGGAGCTACTTCTATCTTTGGAGTTGTGAATGAGTGCTTCTTTGAAATCTTACTTAGTGCCTTCATAACAGCACGTGCTGTGTTTAATTTGTTTTTACTACCAGAGAGAACCTTACTAGATACATCACGAATTCCAGCAATAACTAAAATATCTCTAACAGCAGCTCCGGCTACAAGCCCCTTACCTTTGTTTGGGAAAAGCATAACTTCAGAAGAAGTGAACTTCGCGTCAACACCCATTGGAATAGAACCTGTGTCAGTTTTTTTGATTTTTATAGCATTTTTCTTTGCTTCTTTGAGGGCTTTGGCAATAGCAAGAGCAGTGTCTCCTCCTTTACCTGTACCAATACCTACTATACCAGTCTTATCCCCGATAATCATAGAAACAGCAAAACTCATACGACGTCCTCCAGCTACCACACGAGTAACACGTCGGATATCAATAATCTTTTGGTCTACATCCTTAACACGATCAGCAAAACTCTTGCCTGCTGGGCGAGGTCTTCTATCAGAACTTGGTCGTCTTGATGGTGATGTTGATGGAGTTGTTGTTGTTTTTTCAGTCATATATTTCTATTTTTGTATTAAAATTTTAGACCTGCTTCTCGTGCAGAATCTGCTAGGGCCTTGATTCGACCTGCGTACTTGAAACCATTTCGGTCAAACACAACAGTACTAATACCTTTTGCAAGAGCAAGCTTAGCTATCTCCTTTCCTGTTGCTACTGCTCCTTCCATCTTTGTAGATTTTGTTTGTGACATATCATTTGCTGAAACAAGTGTTGTAGCTGTTGTATCATCGATAAGCTGAGCATATATAAAGTTGTTTGACTTAAACACACTCATACGTGGTCGCTCTGCTGTACCTGAAACAAGCGCGCGAACTTTGCGTTTGATTCTAAGTTTTTTCTCTTGTGTATTTTGTCGTGACATATATTTATAAAAAATTATTATGCGGTCTTCTTACCTGCTTTTCGACGAATAACTTCATCACTGTATCGGAAACCTTTTCCTTTATATGGTTCTGGTTTCTTAAGAGCGCGAACCTTTGCAGTAAATGCTCCAACAAGCTCTTTGTCGATACCTGTTACTGTGATGTTGTTCTTCTCTGCTGTTACAGTTAGACCATTTGGAATAGCTACAATAACTGGGTGAGAAAATCCAAGTGCTAGGTTAAGGTCTGTACCCTTAACTTCACTTTTAAATCCAACTCCTTCAAGAATAAGCTTTCTAACATAAGGAGTATTTACTCCTGCTAACATATTCTTTACATGTGAAGCATATGTTCCCCAAAGAGCACGAGAAAATGGATCATCTTTTTTAGGAGCAAAAGTTACAACATTATTCTCAATGTTGATAGTAATAGTATCAGTGAACACTTTTGATAGAGTTCCTAGTGGACCTTTTACAGTAAACACTCCCCCAGTAAAATCTACTGTTGTGTTTGCTGGTACTTCTAATTGTTGTTTTCCTACTCGGCTCATATATTTATTATTACCAAATCATGAATAAAGCTTCACCACCGACCTGTTCTTTGTGGGCTTGCTTGTTACTAAGAATTCCCTTTGGTGTAGAGAAAACTGTAATACCACGACCGTTTTTAACAGTGTGTATATCTCGAACGCCCATATAAACACGACGAGACGGTTTTGAGATTCTCTTTACATCTGAGAATCTTGAAACACCAGCTGGATAAGAAAGTTCTATTTCAATAACAGGAACATTGTTCTTCTCTGTTTTCTTTGAATAACTATCTATAAAGCCGTGCTCTTTGAGACACCCTGCTATAGCCATTTTAACAGCAGAAAAAGGAACTACAACTGATTTTTTTGAAATCATTGCGCCGTTTTTCATTGTTATAAGCATGTTTGATATTTGATCCATATAGTTTTACTTTAAAATTACCAAGAAGATTTTCGGATACCTGGAATCATTCCTTCGTTTGCGTATTCACGGAAACAGATACGACATAGTCCAAAATCACGCATAAAGCCGTGTGCTCGACCACATCTAAAACAGCGGTTAACCGCTCGAGTACTGTATTTTGGCGTCTTTTTTGAACGCGCTATAACTGATGTTTTTGCCATAATTTTTGTACCCCCTTGAAATATCGCCTCTGATTTTCTGTATGCCCATAAATATGGATTCACAGAGAAAAAGAGGGATTTCAAAGGAGTTCCAGTATCCTACCAGAGTAGCCCTTATAAGTCAACAAAAAAGCCCCCAAGGGGGCTAAACTAATGAAAAATACCGAAATGAACCGATACCATGTTTAAAACAATGTGGATAGGAAGAACGAGATAGAATTTTGGATAAAAATAGTACAAAATAGAAAAAATTAAACCCGCAAAAAGCATTAACAGCCAAAGGTAATTATCCCAAAAACCTTTATAGACTATGTGCATCATGGCAAATGACAAGGTATTTAGTGCTACATTAAAAACACTTTTTTCTCCAAAAATTTCTTGCCCGAGCTTCCATAAGAAAATACGGAATATAATTTCCTGAACTATTACTATCCCTAAGGAGTATTCCAAAAGAGTAGAAACCGAAGCTCCCCATTCCTGCTTTGTATAGAGACTATACCTATACAAAACAACAACGCCAAAAGTTAGAACGAGCGAATAGCAACACGTTGCTTCCCAGAATTTTTCAAGACTAAAAAATTTTTTAAGATCCCATTTTTTTGCTCTTATAGAAATAAAACAAAAAAATAATGTTGCCAATATTACATGTTTTTTATAACCATCATCTATAAGGTTTACCTTTATGAGAATAACGCCTATATAAGCAACCAATAAATACTCTAATATCTTTAGATATTTTTCTACTATTATTTTTTTCATGTGCAGTAAGTTTGGCTAGATACTACAACCTATCGCACAAAAAGAAAAGCCTCACTTTTTGTGAGGCTTTTCTTTTAGATTATTTATAGTGAGCGAAGCCGAACTATTTTTTAAAAGGAATACCGATGTGATTAAAGTAAGCTAGAGCTTCTGCTTTATTTTTAGCTGTGGTACCAAGAGTAATAGCTAGACCGAAAACATCTCTTAGGTCTTCATCAGAACATTCTGGGAAAATAGTGTGTTCTTTGATACCGATAGTCATGTTACCAATAGCGTCTACACTCTTTGGGTCAATACCACGAAAGTCTTTTGTTCGAGGAAGAGCAATATTGATAAGTTTATCAATAAAGTGATACATACGTGCTCCGCGAAGAGTCACCATGAGTCCTACTGGGTCCCCTTCTCGAGTTTTAAATCCTGCAACAGATTTCTTTGCTGCTCGAAGAGCTGGCTTTTGTCCTGTGATTTTAGCAAGACGATCTGCAACAAGATTATTCTTCTCACGATCTTTTTTCATTCCAGATCCTGTTCCAACAGAAATACTAACCTTTGTAAGGTGTGGTGCTGAAATAGCATTTTTGTATCCAAAATCTTTTAGAGCTTTTGCTGTATTTAATTCTTTTTCTTTAACGATTTTCATATTATTTCAACTCTTGGCCACTTTTTCTTGCAATACGAACATTTTTATCGCCAACTTTCTTTTTACCGATACGAGTTTGTTTGCCAGTCTTTGGATCTAGAACCATAACATTTGAAGCATTGATAGGTGCTTCTATTTCGATAGTTGTACCTTTCTGATCTCTGTTCTTTGGTTTAAGGTGTTTCTTAACTTTGTTAATACCACCAACAATAACTTTATTAGTTTCACTAATAACTTTTGTTATTTCACCTTTTTGCCCTTTGTTTTTTCCGGCAAGCACTATTACATTGTCTCCTTTTTTGATCTTCATAGTATTTAAATATATTTTATAGTACTTCTGGCGCAAGAGAAGCTATCTTTTGATATCCAAGCTCTGCTATTTCTCTTGGGATAGGACCGAAAATACGACCTGCTTTTGGTTCTTTCTTTCCTTTTTCTAAGATAACAACTGCGTTGTCATCAAAACGAATGTAAGAACCGTCCTTTCGACGATATGCGGTCTTTTGTCTTACTACAACAGCATAACAAACATCTTTTTTCTTTACCGCTTTTCGTGGTTCAGCTTTTTTAATAGAAAGTACAACGATATCACCAATACCTGCGTATCGACGCTTTGAACCGCCAAGAACCTTGAAGATTTTACCTACTGTTCCTCCTGCGTTATCTGTGATTTTTACTATTGTTCCATCTTGTACCATAAGCCTATTTGTTTACCACACTAAAGTGTTTATCTTTTGAAATTGGACGAGTTTCGACTATCTCTACTGTATCTCCTGCTTTGTGAGCATTTGCCTCATCATGAGCCTTGTACTTCTTTGTAATCTTCAAAAACTTTTGGTATTTTGGGTGCTTCACAAAACGAGTCACAGCAACAACCACGGTTTTATCCATCTTGTCTGATACGACAAGTCCTTTGAGTGTTTTTTGTTGTGTCTTTGAAGTGGTCATAATAATTTTATAAGTGTGTATATACTACTGTTTTTTCTTAAAAAGTCTAGTTTTTAGTCTCTAGAAACTATTTTAGTCTTTACTGGAAGCTTGGTACCTGCTTTTCGAAGAGCTTCTCGAGCAACAGCTTCTGTTACTCCGTCTACCTCAAAAAGAACTCGTCCAGGAAGAACTTCTATTGAGTAACCTTGTAGATCACCCTTTCCTCCTCCCATCGGTACTTCTGCTGGCTTACTAGTAATAGGTCGATCCGGGAAAACACGAATCCACATTCGTCCTACCTTTGTAAGGTGTCGAGCAGCAGCTTTTCGGGCAGCTTCAAGCTGATTTGAAGTAAGGCGTCCAAGAGATTCGCTCTTGATTCCGAATGAACCGAAGGCAAGAGTTGTACCACGAGTTTCAACACGCTCACTCATGTCAGTTCTCTTCTTGTGCCACTTTCTAAATTTTACTTTTTTTGGGAATAACATAGTAGTGTTTTATCGTTCCTTATTTTTATTATCGTCTTTTGCAAAAACTTGACCCTTGTATATCCATACCTTGATACCGATATCACCATAAGCCATGTGAGCTTTCTCACGAGCAAAATCAATATCAGCACGTACTGTTTGTAGTGGCACAGAACCACGCTTCAAAATCTCACTTCGAGAAATTTCAGCTCCACCAAGACGACCACCAACATAAAATCTAACTCCTTGTACACCACGAACAGTCATAACTTTTTCAATAAGCTGTTTCATTACGCGTCGGTAAGGCATACGCTTCTCTAGTCCTTCTGCAATCATGTAGGCCACTATCTTAGCGTCAGCTTCAGGAGAAGTTACTTCTACTATTTCAAGCTTGATTTCGTCTGTTACCACAAGCTTCGCTCGCTTTAGGGATTTGATAATATCAGCTTTTAGTTTTGTAGCAGCTTCACCACTGCGACCGATGATCATACCAGGACGTGATGTTCGAAGAATGATACGAATAGCCTTTTGACCTCGTTCAATTTCTACACTTGAAACATAGCTTCCTCGAAGACGCTTTTCAAGAAATTCTCGAACAACGATATCAACCTTTAGGTTTTCAACAAAATTAGCATCGGTAGCAAACCATCGACTTTTCCAGTCTCGAAGTGTTACAAGGCGATGTGCGTATGGGTGGACAACTTTTGACATATATTATTTCTTAGTCTTTTTAACTTTTACTTCTGCAGCTTTCTCAGAAAGAGCAACTGTTACATGGCTCATTTTCTTTTTGATAGGCTTTGCTACGCCCATAGCTCGAGGCATAAAACGCTTCATAACAAGACCTTGATTAACTTCAATATTTTTGATAATCAAATTCTTAGTATCAATACCGTCTTTTGCCGCATTAGCTGCTGCTGAATTTATAAGCTTCTTGATAGGGTCAGCTGCACGCTTTGGCATATATGAAAGCTGTACTTGTGCTTGTTCCACACTTTTACCCTTAACTGCGTGAGCAACAAGGCGAACTTTACGAGGACTTTGACGATAGTTAGTAAGTGTAGCTTTCATAATAGTGGGAATTATTTTTTAGTATCTGCTGTAGAAGCCTTAGCGCTTTTAGCTGCTGTAATTTCAGCTTCTTTTTTCTTTTGATCAATTTCCTTCTGCATTTTACCTCCGTGTCGTGTAAATTTGCGTGTAGGAGAAAATTCACCTAGTCTGTGACCTACCATATCTTCAGTAACAAGAACTTCTATATGTTGCTTGCCATTATGAACACCAAAAGTAAAACCAACCATTTCTGGGGCGATTTGTGATGCGCGTGCCCATGTTTTAATAACCCCCGCAGAGAGAGGAGCTTTGCCCGCAATCTTTTTTAGGAGATTTTCATCAATATATGGTCCTTTTGCTAGTGATCTTGTCATAATTTTAGAATAAAAGAAGCTCGGTCTGAGCTCCGCATATATTAGCAAATTGTACGTAGAAGTCAAATATCTGCTTTATCTTTTAAAATAAGCTAAATAATTTTTGGTATAAAAATCACCAGTCCAACAATTAATGCGCCTAATGCTGTGATTAATACAGCTGCAGAAGCCACATCTTTGGTATCTCTAGCATAAGGATGATAGTTTGGACTAGTAAGATCCATATCTATCTCAACGGCTGTATTGAACGCCTCAGCAGCAAGAACGCTCGTAATAGAAAGTATCACCACTGCCCATTCCCCTACGCTTATATCGAAGCCTAGCCCCATCAGGATGACTACTAGAGCCACAAGGCCATGAACCCAAGCATTGTGTTGAGTTCGAAAAATAATACCAACTCCACGAAAAGCATGTTTGAAGCTTCTACCTCTGGCAACTATTGAAAATCTTTTTCTTTCAGAAAGCTTTTTATACATAAATTAAGTATAACAAAAAACCACCCCTTTCGGAGTGGTTTTTTGAGATTATCTCTTTGTTTTTACTCCTTCGCTAGGGCTTCGGCGGCACAAGTCTTCGAGAAAGTGACTACATATTACCGCTTGGTTTTTCGGCGTGAGACAATTAAATCATTAGAGTATTTCTTTGGAGTTCGAGTTCGTACACCGTAAGCTTGTTTACCGTGACGAGTTTTAGGACCTCTTCGAAGACCTACACCTTGAACGCCTTCACCTCCACCGTGTGGGTGGTCTACTGGATTCATGGCAGTACCTCGAACAGTAGGACGAATACCGAGCCATCGTGAACGACCTGCTTTACCAAAGTTTCGAAGTTTATTTTCTTCATTTGATACAGATCCTACGCAAGCGAAAGCTTCGTCTAACACCTTTCGTACTTCACCAGAAGGCATTTTAAGGTTTGTATAACCATCTGATTGAGCTGCTACTTGAGCAAAAGCTCCAGCACTTCGAGCAAGCTTTGAACCTGCACCTGGTTTGATTTCTATATTGTATACAAAAGTACCAACAGGGATATGTTTAAGAGCTAGTCTATTTGCTACTTCAACAGGAGCCTTCTCACTCACTATAAATGTGTGACCTACTGTTACTCCTTTTGGAAGAACAACATAACGCTTTTCTCCATCAGCATAAACAGCGATACCAACAAAAGCTGTTCGGTTTGGATCGTATTCTACAGAAGCTATCTTCGCAGGAATATCAATCTTGTTGTATAAAAAGTCTACATCTCGAAGTGCACGCTTGTGTCCACCTCCCTTGTGAGCTGTTGTGATACGCCCTTGGTTGTTGCGTCCTACATTTCTTTTACCACCTTTTGTTAAAGATTTAAGAGGTTTAGAGGTAGTCAAAACCTTTCGGTATTCAATACTTATTTCATTACGTTTTGATGGAGTTGTTGGTTTATATGTTTTCATGATAGTAAAACTCGTATTATTACATGACCTCTATGGTCTTACCTTTTGGTAAATATACATAAGCTTTCTTGATCTTTGGACCAAAAGATAGAATTCCTTTTCGGAAATGGCTCTTTGGCTTAAGAGTAACAGTGTGAACACGAGTAGGCTTATGCTTGTATTGTTTTACAAAAGCTTTTGCAATTTCACTTTTTGTAGCTGAAACAGCAACATCAAAAAGGTAAGCATTTTGAGCTTGAGCACGAGCAGCCTTTTCTGTGATACGTGCATTTTTTAAGATAGAAGTATCTTTCTTCTCTACTGCTTTTGTTTCTTTTGTTGTTTCTTTTGTTTTAGCCATAAATTTATTTTATATTTTTGAAATACTATTTGTTTTTAGCTTCAAGATTCGCTACGACCTCTTCTGGGTTTACAAAAACAATATGATTGAAACTCATTGCATCTAATGCATTTAAATCTTTTGCGAGACCAACTGTTATTCCTGGAAGGTTTGCAAAACTTTTCTCAACTAGTTTGTCTGCTTTTGAAAGAGCGATAAGAGCAGTAGTAGGTTTCTTTGAAGAAAGTCTTTCAAAACCAGCAATTTTAGATAAAGAAGATATTACTTCTACAGCAGACTTTGTTTTCATTTCTGAAAGAGAGATAGCATCTACAAACAATACCTTACCCAAAGAAAGCTTCTTAGATAGAACGGTAAATAGAGCTTTTGTTCGCATCTTTTTATTAATCTTTTGAGAATAATCCTTGTCTGTTCTTGGTCCGAAAGTTACTCCTCCACCTACCCAGATAGGACTTCTAGAAGATCCATGACGAGCTCGTCCTGTTCCCTTTTGTGCCCATGGCTTTTTACCACCACCTGAAACTTCGCTGCGGTCTTTTGTATGAGCTGTACCTGCACGCTTGTTAGCTTGCATAGCTAAAGCTACTTGGTGAACAAGGTCAGCATTCCACTTAACACCAAAAACAGAGTTTGGAAGAGTGATTTTGCCAGCTTGAGTGCCTTTTTGATTGTAAGATATTGTTTCCATAATATTTATGCGATTATCTTTACTACTGTTCCTCTGCGACCTGGTACTGCACCACTGATGTAAATAGTGTTTGTACTTGCATCAACTGCCACTACCTTGAGACCCTTCACAGTCACAGTATCTCCACCTGTTCGTCCTGGCATTCTCATACCCATAACAACACGTCCTCCAGCTCGTCCTGGTCCTCCACCAGAAGAACCTCGCTCTCTTTCAGAGTGCTTTTGACCGTGACTTCGTGGTCCTCCCTTGAAGTTGTATCTTTTAACAACACCTTGGAAACCTTTTGATTTTGAAGTACCTGTAACAGTAACATCATCACCTTTTTCAAAAACAGTGACAGTTACTTCCTCTCCAGCAGTTGCAGTAGAAGGAGTATCTAGACGAACTTCTTCCAAAATTTTGAAAGCTTTTCCTCCTAGAGATGTAGATAGAGCCTTTGAAACTCGAGAAACCTTTTGATCTTCAGATCCTACTTGCACAGCATTGTAGCCATCAGATTCAATAGTTTTAACCTTAGTAACAGTATTTGGCATAGCCACAATAGCGGTACATGGAGTAACAACACCTTTGTCATCAAAGAGTTGTGTCATATTTAGTTTTCGTCCGAAAATGTATTTCATAATGTTCATGTCCCGCGAAGCCTTGGCGAAGTGGGATATTGGACCATTTAAAGGTTTATTTAATTGGTCCCAGGATTATACACGAGTCTTTATTTTCTGCAAGTTTTATTTCCAAAAACAAAAAATCCCCTTGTTGGGGATTTTTTGTTGTTTTTATTGAGAGTTTCGCGAGAGACTACATCATCTTCACATCAATATCAACGCCTGATGGCATAGATAGATTTGTGAGTGCTTCAATCACTTTTGGTGATGGATTTTCGATGTCGATGAGTCGCTTGTGCACACGCATTTCGAACTGTTCTCGTGAATTTTTGTAAATAAACGCAGATCGGTTTACTGTGTACTTTTTGATTTCTGTAGGAAGTGGAATAGGTCCACGAACCTTAGCATCATAGCGAGTTGCTGTATCAATGATTTGCTTGGTACTTACATCGAGAATTTTGTTCTCATAAGCTCGTACACGGATGCGAAGCATTGATTGCACATCATCTTTTGCTTTAGCCACTTTTGGCTTTGCGACTTTCTTAGTTGGGGTTTTTGTAGCCATATATTTTCCAAAGAGCAGTTAACGGATAGTGGTTAGGCGATTATTTTTGTTACAACACCTGCACCAACTGTTCGGCCTCCTTCTCGGATCGCGAAACGCATTTGTTCCTCCATAGCTACTGGAGCTACAAGCTCTACTACAACCTTAACAGTGTCTCCTGGCATAACCATTTCTACACCTGCTGGAAGAGTAACAGAACCAGTCACATCAGTTGTACGTACGTAGAACTGAGGCTTGTAACCGTTTACGAATGGAGTGTGTCGTCCACCTTCTTCTTTCTTAAGAACGTATACTTCACCTTCAAATTTTGTGTGAGGTTTTACAGAGCCAGTCTTAGATAGAACTTGTCCTCGTGTAAGATCTTCTTTCTTAACACCTCGGAGAAGAATACCTGCGTTGTCTCCTGCTTGACCTTGATCGAGTTGCTTGTTGAACATTTCAATACCAGTCACAGTTGTCTTCATAGTATCTTTAATACCAACGATTTCAACTTCTTCACCAACCTTTACGATACCTCGTTCGATACGACCTGTAACAACGGTTCCACGTCCTTCGATAGAGAAAATGTCTTCGATAGGCATAAGGAATGGCTTGTCGAGATCACGAACTGGCATAGGGATGTACTCATCGAGTGCCTTTGTAAGTTCAAGAACTTTTTGTGCCCATGGATCATCTATAGAAGTAGATTCTAGTCCTTTAAGACCTGATCCACGAATAACAGGACAATCTTTGTCAAAACCTTGTTTTCCAAGGATTTCACGGATTTCTTCCTCAACGAGGTCAATCATTTCTGGGTCATCCACCATGTCGCATTTGTTTAGGAATACGATCATTTTTGGAACACCAACTTGCTTAGCAAGAAGAACGTGCTCACGAGTTTGTGGCATAGCTCCGTCTGTCGCTGCCACCACAAGGATAGCACCGTCCATTTGAGCCGCACCAGTAATCATGTTTTTGATGTAGTCAGCGTGACCTGGAGCATCAATGTGCGCGTAGTGACGAGACTTTGTAGAGTACTCGTTATGTGAAATGTTGATTGTAATTCCACGTGCCTTTTCTTCAGGTGCTCCGTCGATTTCATCAACTCCTTTTAATTTAACTTGGTCCCCGTTCATAGAAAGAACGTGGAGAATAGCCGCTGTAAGAGTAGTCTTTCCGTGGTCAACGTGACCAATTGTTCCTACGTTTACGT
>JBPOHU010000013.1:0-30259 GCA_052035195.1 Candidatus Nomurabacteria bacterium | reverse complement strand
GTCTCTCATGAAAGTATCTTCTGAAAGATATTGAATATCTTCAGCAAGACCACCATTTGCAATAACGGCTTCAATGATCCGCTTTTCAAGCGGTTTGATTATAGTTTCCATTATTTATGTAATTTTTGAGGTCAAAGGACAAAATTGTTTACTGATATATTATAACATACTTAGTCAAAATAATCAAGCACCACCTTTTAAGGTTTCGAGTATACTTTCCCTATGGAAAAAACGATATTTCAAAAAATCATTGACCGAGAAATCCCAGCAAAGATAGTCTATGAAGACGAAGAATTTTTAGCATTTCTTGATATTAACCCTGTTAGGAAAGGGCACACCCTCCTTATGCCCAAAGAACAATATCAATGGGTACAAGATGTACCGAATGAATTAATCTCCAAAACTTTTATAAAAATGAAAGAGCTGATTATTGCTATTAAAAAAGCAACTATGTGTGACTATGTGCAGGTTGTTATCGAAGGAATTCAAGTACCACATTTTCATATCCATCTTATTCCAAGTATGAATGGTCAAGAAAATGCAAAATGGACACATCTAAATTACGAAGATGGTGAAGCTGAAGTTGTAACTGAAAAAATAAAATCTAGTTTATAAAATAAAAAAGCCGACAATAATGTCGGCGTTTCTTTAGGCAGGTTCAGAATATTAATTCTCAACCAGACCTGCTTTTTATCTTTTATAACTTTGTAATAGAAAAAATAAGATCCCTCTATCTCAATAATTTGATAATCAAAGATGAGTGGCCCTAAATTACAAGAGAATAGCGGAATCCAGTCCTGGACACCGTAATGATTTTCACCCTTCTTAAGGACGTAAATCATAAACGATGAGTCGTTTATGTCTCCAACTTTTACAAGTTGTGCCTTAAACTCTTCATTTTCTTTGAACAAGTTTTTCAGTAGAACATAGTGCTCCGGTGGAGCATAACGCTCTACAGAATTACCAACAGGGCCACCATAAGGTTTCCCCTGGCCCTTAGTACATAAGGTAACTAAAAGAGATAGCAGGATTAGAAGTATTTTTTTCATAAAAGAAATTTCCTTATACTCTATATTAAGAACAAAAGAAGTCAACAAAAAAACCCGGTCGACCGGGCTTTTTTAAAATTTATTTCAAAGCTTGAATACCAACAAGTTTGCCTTTTGCAAGATATTCTAATGTTGCTCCTCCTCCAGTAGAGATAAAGATATTTTTAGATTCACCAACAACCTTGTCGACAACAGCTCCTGTATCCCCTCCTCCTATTAGGATATATGCTTTTGAATCTTTCATGGCTTTTGCTAACTCTGTAGTTCCAAAATTAAAACCTTTTTCATACCAACCAGTTGGACCGTTCCATACTACAACCTTTGCTTTCTTAATCTTTTCTGAAACATTACGAATAGTATCAAGACCGATATCAACAATAACATCTCCTTTTAATATTTCAGTCAAAGCAACTGTTACTTTTTTCTTTCCTCTAAGGACAACAACATCAACAGGAAGGAGTAGTTTTGGGGACGATAGAAGCTTTTTGATTTGAGCAGTATTACTATCTTCTACTACAGAAGATCCTATTTCAAAACCAGCAACCTTAAAGAAAGAGTTTGCTATAGCACCAGAGACAAAAACACTATCTGCTGAATCTATAAATCTCTTTAAAAGAGGGATCTTTGTATCAAACTTTGCTCCACCAAGAATGAAAAGAAACGGGTGTTTTTTATTTTCTAGAAGTTTAGAGAGATTTTTTATTTCTTTTTCTAGCTGTAGACCAGCATAACTAGGAAAATATTTAGTAACACCAACTACAGAAGCATGGGATCTATGAGAAACAGAAAAAGCATCATTAATAAAAACATCTCCTAATCCAGAAAGAGTCTTTGCAAAAGCCTTGTCATTTTTTTCTTCTCCTTCATATCGACGGATATTTTCAAATAAAATAACTGTGTCTTGGGGTAGTTTTTCTATAAGAGAGCCCTTTTTGTCGGAACCGACAATCGTATTTGTAACGAACTTAACGTTAAAATGTTTTGATAAATAAGAAGCAATAGGCTTTAGTGTTGCCTGACTATCTCCAAGATGAGCAATTAGGCTAACCTGTAAACCCTTTTTTTGTAAGGCTCGAATTGTAGCAAAAGAAGCATCTATTCTCCTCGTGTCCAAAATCTTATTACCCTTAAGAGGAACATTGTAATCTACTCTGACCAATGCTTTTTTCCCTGACATTGATTTTATTTGTGAAATTGTTTTCATTTTATGAGATTTTACTAAGAACTTTTGCTAATTGACCAAAACGTTTTGCGTCCAAACTAACCCTACCAACAAGTAGCCCTTCTGCTCCACCTTCTAATATAAAGCTCGGTGCATTTTGCTCATTTACTGAGCCTCCATACAAAATACTAATACTATTAGCTGTTTTTATATCTGTAGCATCAGAAATAACCTTTCTAATAAAAATAACCATCTCTCTACATTCAGCTACAGTTGCTTCTCTTGCTGCATTACTACCTATAGCCCAGATAGGCTCATAAGCAAAAACTATTTTTTTCAATTGAGCTTTTGGTAATCCTAGAATAACAGTCTCAACCTGGCTTTTAACAGTGCTCAAATACCAGCCATGGCTATCTCTTTCTTTTTCACCTACACATACAATAGGAGTAATACCTTTTTGCAAAATAAATCCCGCAGAGCCAAGAACGTCTGCATCAGACTCTCCTCTAGAACGACTTTCTGAGTGACCAACTATACAATAAGTTGCCCCATAACTTTTGAGCATTCCAGCACTTATAAGACCTGTCTGAGCTATTTCTATACTTGAAGAGATACCTTGCCCTCCAATAGAAAGTGTATTTTTAACGCTTTTTGTCAAAAATGGTAAGTGAATTGTCGGAACGCAAATCACAGTTTTAATGTTCTTCTTATAATTTTTTGCTATTTCTAATGTTTTTTTTGCTAGGACAAGAGCATCTGTTGATTTCTCAGGTGCCATTTTCCAATTTCCAACAAGTAAAATCATTATGAGATTATATCACAAGCAAAAAATTAATTTTTTAGCTCTTCCCAAAGGATAATTTGGTATTTATCAGAAGCTAGAGGAAAGTTTGGCGGTGGAGCATAAAGGAGGTTTGTATCATAAGTAATAGTACGAGTGTCATAACCAGTCCCATTTGTAAAAGCAAAACCATAACGACTGTTTGTAGCAAGCATCCCAAATAAAGATATGCTGTTTCTATAAACATTTACCCCGCAACGATTTGTTCCGCCCCCATTTGTTGCTGGATCATAATAATGTCGGCCAATTCGTCCATTTTGAGCAATAAGAGCCCCATCTATTTGCAAATTATTATCTGAAAAAAGCCCAACGTTTATATTGTTTTGAGCAATAAGAGCTATAACATCTTGACCATCATAATTTGTATACAACAAGTCATTGTTTACTGTAATATTCTTTCTCAGACTAGCATTATCAGGGAATCTAGCTGCAGCAATAGTAACTCTGGCAGTATTTATTTGTCCCTCAACCCAAACATGATCCTCGACAAATATAAGGCCGTTAGCGGGAATAGCATAATTAGCTAAAAATGTTTTATTTCCAATACTCCAAGTTCCCCAGCCAGTTTCACTATTTACATCAGCGCAACCACTAGGAGGAGCGGTGAGACTTGTAACTCTATAAAGATCAAAGGTATCATTTGTTTTCAAAATTATTTGATAACCCTGATATCCAGAAGCCCCAAAATATCTACCACTAGCTGTTGCTTGAGTTTTTATAGTTGCTAGGTCGTTAGTAATACCTGCGAAGTCTACTGCTGGTACAGGAAATTCTCTTCCCGCTTTAAAAACATCAGTTCTATTTGCAACAGTAGAAGGTGGGGCCTCTGCGGGTCTAAAAGAGTCATTAACTACACCTGTACCACTAGTAACGTGTGTGTGTACACCAAACTCATTATTCCCTGTATGGTCTGGGTCATTATAAGAACTCTTGGCACTTGTTACTTTGTTCCAAGCGGTACCGTCAAAACGTATACCTCCATTTGAGTGAAGTGGTCCATAAACAATAGTTCCCTCACCAAAACGCATATCGGCATTTCCTAAAACTGAATATTTCGCTAAAGAAGGTATAGCTATATGGACGTTGATAGTTCTAGAAGCTGTTGAATCTGCCAAAGTAGTACCCACTGATTTGATTTTTACCAAAGTGGAGCCTGATGGAGGAGGCGTAATAGTTAAAGAGTACATTCCTATTTGATTGCCATCTTTATCATTAAAAGGATAGTCATGTGGACCAAAACCAACATTACCGAGAGTGTATCCACTTTGATAGTGAGCTAAATACCACCTGGCATATTCAATACCTGCTTCAGCAATCTGTAGCGAAAGCTCCCTACTCTCTACTCTTCGAGATAGTTTTGCGCTTGTAGCCCCCCAAGAGATGAAACCTGTTATAGTAACAATACTAATTGCTGAAAAAATAAGAACTCCTATCAATAAGAACCCTTTGTTGTTTTTATTTTTTGTATTTTTTAAAAACATATTTATTGTTGGATTTTTAAATTACGAATAGCAACTTGAGTACTTATTTCAGTAACGGTTGGCGATTGATTTGTATCTGGATCAATACGTATTTTAACACCAACAAGGCGAACATTCGATAGGGAGCCCGTAGAAGGATTGATAACTCCTCCAGTACTACCGGTATAAGTTTCATCGTAGTAAGTAAACATTGGTATGGATTCTGTTTGGTTTCTTACTCCTGTCATAAAAACTGTAGTAACTTTATTTGCAGTATTATAAATCAGAGGATTTCCTGTTGGTTTTATGACCTCTTTATTTAAAGTTGTTCCAGAAATACTGTATTTAACCCATTCTTTTAATCCATCACTATCAATATCACTGTAAAAAGAAAAATAATAGTCTCCGATAGAGTCTATCGGATAAGCACCTGAACTTGATTGACTAGTAGAGCGTATTTCTGCAGTCATTGGACGAAGAAGTTTTTGAGCACTATCCCCGACAGATAAACTATTTGTAAAATATCGATTAAAAGAAAAAACATCTTTTTGAAATTTTGATATTACAATCCCAACCAAAGATACTAGTGCGACAACAACAAGCATCTCAGCTAATGTGTAACCTTTATTATTGGGTAAGTTGTACTGTTTCATAAGTATTACCACTTATTGTAATGTTTTTAACTGCAGTAGTATAGCCAGCCTTTGAAACTGTCACTGTATAAGCACCACTTGAAAGCCCTCCAACATCTATTTGTCCAGGAGGTAAACATCCAGAGGTATAAGTAAAACCAATATCCGTAATACTCGGAGTTTTATCTGTATCATCAGTAGAGAGAATTAATTTATATCTTAAGTATTGATCCCCGTTGTGAACAGAAGCAATATCACTAGTAACATCAGTATAGTAAGAAGCATCGGTACCATCAGGGCCTATAAAATTCCAGGTTGTATTATCTAAATTTGTAGCAATTTGAAACTTTACAGGATTAGCACCTAATCCAGTCGGCTGAGAGGCTGGTGACCAAGAAAGTTGTTGCAAATTTGCTGGAGCACCCAAGTCTATAGTTGAAGAAATAATTTCTCCACTACTTAAATACGTTGAGCCGGCTGAGCTTAATGTTAGTTGTCCATTTATAGTGTTGTAATCTATTCCTCCATCGGTACTTAAAAATCTTGTATTATCAATAAAATCCTCCTGGCCAGACCCACCACTCCAATCTGTTTGAGTGACAGAGCCAACACTAGTTTGATTTGTAAAAGTTCCAGAAGGACCATCTACTTCTACTGTTGCACCAGCAATAGGAAGACCTGTTAAGTCTGTCGCGGCAACTATCAACCTACTTCCAGAAGAAGCACTTTTAAGAGTTAGGGTGACTTGTTGGTTTGACCCCGGCGCAATAGAAATAGGAAAGATTGGATTTGTACCAGAGAGGTCATATGTCGTACCACCAAGAGCAAGGGAGTAAGTATCCCATTCAATATTGTTAATAATATTTGAAGCAGTGTTTATAGTAAAAGGTATGATTGTTTTAATAACATCTGGACTTGTTCCTATAAGCTTAGAACCGACAAATGAACCAGAAACTCCTGTTATAGCAGCGCACTGGGCTGATTGAGCACGAAGATCGATAGAACCTGTTTGATCAATAGAAAAAGTAGCCTGACTCACAGTATTAGCAGCTACTGTTATGTGTGGTTTTATAGGATTTGGGTTTGAAGTCTCACCAGGAAGATATGTTTGCTCTGTTGAATAACCATTTTTAGAAACAGTTATATGGTACTCCTCAGTTGAAGGTGGAGCATCAACAATAGTAAGAACTCCTGTACTATCTGTAACATCTGAAAAGTTTATATTTGGATTAAGTGCAGTATTTTGTATCAAAACAGTAGCTCCTACAATAGGAAGACCGCTACCATCTATCGCTCTTATTACCAAAGCTCCATTTCCATTTTCTGTTTCTAGGCTCTTTGGGGCAATCGCTGTTGTGTATTCTACCGAAAGAGAGTTTGCGCAACTCGTACAGACAACCTGTATAACAGAAAGTTTATTATCTGCTGGAGACATGTCGTTTGGCATACCTCCTAGGGTCCCATCGGCTGGTAAATCTATATTACGAATAGTGGTATTAACTGAAAAGGTAACACCATTTCTTGTAACACTCTTTGTTGCAGGAATAACACCAGAGGGAATACCGGAAACAATACCCACATCACTATAAGCAAGATTACGAATAAATTCTATTTGCTCACTAGCTATTTGGGTAGCCACTGTTTTAATACGAATACGAGAAGAGAGCTCGAGAACCTTTGTATATAGTTGATATATAGCCAAAGAAAAAACAACAAAAAAAGCTGCGGCGATTAATGTTTCGATAAGTGTTGTACCTTGTTGCTTATCTTTGTGCCACATATATTTATTTTATAGAGTCCATTATAGAATACATCGGAGAGAGCATAGACACAGCGAAGAATCCTACAGCCGCACCTATAAAAATCATAAGCACAGGTTCAATAATAGTAGAGAGGTCTTTGGTTTTAGCATCAACCTCATTTTCATAAAAGAGCGCAACATCCAAAAGCATACTTCCGAGTTTTCCTGTTTCTTCTCCTACCTCTATCATCTCTCCTACCATAACAGGATAAAGAGTGGTCTGGGCCTTAAAGACACTAGACATAGGAGCTCCTTTTTCTACGACCTTCTCAACTTCAGTCATAACTTCCTTATAATGAACATTTTGTAGAACTTCTTTTGTAATAGAAATAGAGCGACTGATATTAACACCAGAACCTAAAAGAGAGGCCATTGTTCTAGTGGTACGAGCAGCATTCATTTCTTTAACGATAGTTCCTATAACAGGTAACCTAATAACTATATAATCAATAGCTCTTTTTGATTTTGGTAATCTCATCGCCAAAATAAAAAGTCCAACAATCGTAGCTATACCTAAAACCAAAAGTATTAAATGGTTTGAAATAAGATCGCTAAGCCCAATAACGAACTTAGTAGACCCAGGTAATTCTGTACCAAGCTCTTTGAAAGTTTTTGTAAGCGTAGGAACAACATAAACAAACATCAAAATACCGATGAGGAAAATAGCTGCCAAAATAATAGAAGGATACATCATCGCACTTTTCACCTTTCTATTTAAGGCATAACTTTTCTCTAGGTTTATACCTATTTCTGTCAAAGCATTTGGCATACCACCTGATTCTTCACCTGCGCGAACCATTGAAACGAAAAGTGCTGAAAAAACTTTTGGATACTTTGCCAATCCATCAGAAAAGGTACCTCCTTTATCGATAGTTTCAGATAGTGTTTGAATAATCTTTTGAAGATATTTATTTTTTGTTTGTCTAGACAAAACAGCTAATGCACGAGAGAGAGACAGTCCAGCCTTAAGCATTCCTGATAGATTTTTTGTTAAGAGAATTTTCTCACTAAGTTTTACACTACCTGTTCCAAAAGAAATATTTCCAAGTCCAGAAAGTATCCCTCCCATTTTTTGATTAACAAACATTGGAGTAACCCCCATTTCACGAATAGTGTTGATAGCTTCTACCCTATCACGAGCTTGTACTACTCCTGTAGTAACAGAACCATTTGCTGATCGAGCTTTATAAGAAAATTGCATACTAGTATAAGTGTATCAGATTTTTACTTTTTATTTTATAAAATTATTCTGAAACAACACGAAGAACTTCATCTATTGTAGTGTTGCCTTGAATAGCCTGGAAAATACCGTCTTCTATCATTGTCATCATTCCCTCTTTTTTTCCTTGTGCTTCTACTTCATCTGCTGAGCCACCACGAAGAATTATTTCTTTAATTGTAGGAGAAATCTTTAGAGCCTCATGAATACCTACACGGCCTTTATAGCCATCTTCTGATTCTTCACTTTTTACTGGACGATAAAATGGAATCTTTTTCCAATCAGTGCCCTTCTTGATAAGATTTTCTTCTTCAAGAAATACCCGAGTGTGTTCTAGGTCTACCACCTCTCCGAGGGCTTTAAGTTCTCCTTCTGTTAAGAAATACTGTTCTTTTGCATTGGTCAAACGACGAACTAGACGCTGAGCCACAATAACCTTGGCAGTAGAGACAATAAGGAAAGGCTCAACCCCCATATCAATAAGGCGAGGTATTGCTCCGGCTGCTGAGTTGGTGTGAATAGTAGATAGAACCAAGTGTCCAGTAAGAGCAGCGTTAACAGCAAGAGAAGCTGTTTCGCCATCTCGAATCTCTCCCACCATTATGATATTTGGGTCTTGTCGAAGTAGAGCACGTAAACCATTGGCAAAAGTCATACCTATTTCACTTTTAACCTGAGTTTGGTTTATACGGGGCATTTGATACTCAATAGGGTCTTCAACCGTAGAGATATTAACCTCTGGAGTATTTAATATATCAAGCATTGTATAGAGAGTAGTTGTTTTACCAGAACCAGTAGGCCCTGAAGCTAGAACGATACCGGAGTGTTGTTTCATTCCTTCATGAATTCTCTCAAGACTTTCTCCATGGAAACCAAGGCCTTCCAAAGTGAAACCGTGAGAAGACTCTCGGAGAATACGAATAACTGTTTTCTCTCCAAAATATGTAGGTAGTGTAGAAACACGGAAAGACACAGGCGCATCGTCGAGCACTATCTTAAATCTTCCATCTTGAGGAAGACGTTTTTCATCGAGCTTTAAGTTAGACAAAACCTTAATACGAGCAGTCACTGCTGGTGCTGCATCTTTAGGGAGAGTCATCGCATCGTGAAGTATGCCGTCAATACGATATCTTATAAAAAGGGCGTCTTCACCAGGCTCAATATGTATGTCCGAGGTATTTTGTAATATTGCATGAGAGATAAGAGAGTCCACTATCTTAATAACTGGCAAATCTTCTGCCATCTGCTTTAAGTCTTTTTCACTTGCATCATCATTTTTTTCGTCTACCTTCTGGATACTACCCACCTCCTTTTGAATAATAGAGTCAAATTCAGCCTGCAAACTTTTCTTATACTGAACAAGTACACTCTTTATAGATTCGCTATCAGTAAGTCTTGGGAGTATTCGAAGCCCTGTCTTTTTCTTAACGAAATCAATCGCCGGGAGATTGTCTATATCGAGCATGCAAATCTCAAGATCTGTCCCCCTTTTTTTATAAGCAACGACATTGTATTTGCGAGCAATAGGCTCTGGAATAAGATGAAGAACATCTCTATCAATCTTTTCTTTCTCGAGATTAAGGTATGGTATTCCAATAACATAAGCCTGGAGCTTTTGAAGCTCTGATTCTTTAACCTTACCACCAGAGAGTACAAAATCAGAAAGTGAAATACCGCTAGATTTTTTTTGTTTTTCAAATGCTGTTATATCATCCACTGATATAATATTTGTATCGAGTAGAAGTTTTTCGAGTTTTTTTTCGTCAACAACCATATAATAAGTATATCAGAAAAGAATATATTATTTGCTTTTTGCGGATGCCTACGCAGAGTCCTCAATACGCAAATAATATATTCTTTTCTGAATTAAAAACCTAAAAAGTAGGTTGTATTATGTTTTTTGCATCGAGGACCTGTTTAAAGTCCTTTTTACAGGACGAGTTCCGCAGAAAGAAAAACATAATACAACCTACTTTTTAAATTTAATATTAAAAACAAAAAACACCTATAAGGTGTTTTTTGTTTTGAGATTACTTTTTTAAAATTCAATAAATAAGAACTTTCTCTTTAGTAAAACTGTTGCTTGGTCTGATGCCGAAGCTGTTGGCGCTGTAGTTTTTGAACAAATAAGAGTATATGTTGTATTAACTATAGGACTTACAGGTATAGATCCACTTAATGCTCCACCTGTATTAAACCCTAAACCAGAAGAAGTAGTAGCATTTGGTGAACAAGACCAAGTAAGAGTTGAAGAGTCTCCGAGGGTTATCTTGTCTGGCGCTCCAGGATTTGCAGTTAATTCAGCAATTATGCCTGAACCAGTATCTGGTACTACGTTAACAATAGCACTACTTGAAGCTGATCCATTTACCCCGGTACAACTAAGAGTAAAGGTTGTTGTCGCAGACAAAGGACCTGTTGATTCATGAGGGAAAGAGCTAGATGTAGACTTTGAACCTGTCCATGAAGCATTTGCTGGCACAGCACTAGCTGTACAAGAAGACACATTGGCAGAAGTCCAAGATAGTGTTGAAGATCCGTTAGCAAATACGACAGAAGGGTTCGCTGTTAGTGTTACAGAAGGAGTGGGAGTAGGGGTAGGATCTACTTCACACTTTGAAGTTGTTCCATTCCATATTCCACCACTAACACAACTAGCATTCATAGAAGCTTGCGCTAATTCTGAGCCATTATGATACAAGAAAAATGTTGTCGACCCATAGTTTACAGTACTACTTACATTTGTACCTGTTGTTGCAGAAGAAACACTAGTAGTAGCTGGATTGTTGTGTGTAACTTCAGTCGGAGATGCTGTTAGGTTTGAAGTTGACCATGAGACAGAGCTAGCACAAGTAGATCCACCTATTGATATAGTACAGTTTGTAGCAGAAATACTTCCTGAAGGAGTATTGGTATCAGTAACTAAAACAGTCATCTCATCCCAACCCCAAGCTCCGTCATTATCTTGTGCATTAAATCTAAACACGTAGCTTCCTACAACTGTCATATCTGACAGCGTTATAGTGCTTGGTGTGCTGTTATTTTGAGATCCGAGACTTGGATTAGTAGGACTACTAACGAATGTCCAAAAAGTAGTAGAGATACTACCATCAGGGTCAGAAGCTGTACCCGTTGCTGAAGTAGAGTTTGTAGGAAGAGAGATATTTATATCGGGGCCAGCATCCACAGAGGGAGCTGTGTTACCACCAACAGTATAGATAATATCTGTACCATTATAGTTCCAAGCCAGAGCCTTATTAGTAGACAAGCCAAATACTAAAGCCAAAGAGAATATGGCGATTATTGAATATTTTATATTTTTTAAGAATGTTTTTTTCATGTTTTTTTGATATGAGATTTTAATAAATTTATTTCAATAATATTACGGTACACATATCTCAAAACCAGAGTGAATTGGATCTACATCACAAACATTTGGAGCATCACACTCTACAGCCATACCTGGCCACTGATTACAAGAGACAACAGGAGGAGGAAGAGGACCCCAATCGCTAACAGTCCTGCTTGCACTATCATTTCCTAGAACATTTGAACATGTTATTGAATAAGTTGTTGCTGAAGATTGAGAAACAGCCACTGAGCCACTCGTATTTCCGCCTGTGTTGAAACCTGTTCCAGTACAAGATGTTGCATTTTGAGAATTCCAAGTGATATTGAACTGCTCATTTCGATAAGAACCACCAGGAGCACTCATATTTACAATGGGAGGCTCTGGTATAAGCATATAACCTGTAGGGGTAAGATCACTACCTTCTAGAGTTCCATAACCATATACCTCAATCATCTGATCACAAGAATCATCACTATAACCAATAGTATACCCAGCATCGTACCCAGAAACATAATCATAATAAGTACCTGACGCTATCGGGGTAAGAACTATTTCTGAGCCTGGTGTTGAACTTACTCCTGCAGGGATATTAATAGCATGCTCTTGTCTAAGTTTGAAATTTAACCCTGAAACATCCATCGGTATAGTTGCTTGAGGATCTTCGTAAAACTCAGCTCTATATGTTCCATGTGAATAAGGATAAAATTCATAGTTACCTGTTGTTCCACACTCTAAACTAATAGAACCGGAATCCATAGAAACCTCAACTATTTTTACATATACAAACTGTATATCTACACCTGTTTCAAAAACTATTTTATATGAACCCTCTTGTCCAGGAGCATCAAAAGTAAGAAAGTCTTCTATTGGCAATACTCCTGTATTTCCAGGTGCTGTAATAGTTACAGGTGCCATTAATACAGATGTAGGATTCGCTACCCCAGCACCGATGTCGTTAGTTGCTCTCATTGTAACAGGAACAGAAGCACTACAATTATTTTCTATTTTCCAAGTAACCTTAATATCTTCATTAGGAAAATAATTTCTAGGAACAACATCTACTATTGTAGAAATACACTGAGATCCACCAGGACCAGTAGACCAGTAAGTATCAGCATAAGCACTACTAAAAGGTACGAGGCTTAATAAACCAGCAACAAATATTATAGGGAGCATTGCCATCATAGGGTTTACTGGGTTTGATGTATTTGGTAAGTCACCACTATGAGATTTGTGCTTTTTTACATAGATACCAACTATTATCAAAGCAGCTAGTACAACAACCAGAATAAACGGTGTATTGTTTTTGCCTTCGTTTGTAGAGGTTGTAGCTACAGAAAAGTCTTTAGTATCCAAAACATTACCCGAAGCATCTTTCAAAGAAACTAAAACATGTGGATCTCGACAAGTAGAAGTCACCGGAAAAAGAAGTTCGATAGTAGAAGGAGCGATTTCATTTTTTATATCTTTAGCACAGTCAAAACCAGAACCATTTTTTAGTGTTGCTTCCACAGAGAGCCTTGGTGTTCCAGAATACCAAACCATAGATAATGCTGCTGTCTCACCTCTTTTGTAGAAATCTTTGTCTAAAGAAATATTTGAAATAGTCGCACTTGATCCAGGAACAAGGTAAGCAAAAGAAAATGATCCCAAAGAATTATTTCCAGAAACTAGACTAATATCTGCAAAATACTTTTGAGGAGATTTTGCTACAGGAAGTACGAAAGATATTGTTTTCTTTTCACTGGCTTTAAATGAGAAAGAAACAGGATTTGCTAGTGGAGTATCTACGTTTTCACCAAAAGCACTTTGAAGTTTTGTATTTACATTTAAGCTCGCTGTCACAGGAGAAGAAGAGAGATTTGTTGCTGTACAAGAAATATTTACAACCTGTGGAGCACTATTTAATACCAATGCTGAAGTAGGGGTTATAGGAGTTTTATTGGTGCTACCATCAAAAGAAGCGGCGCAAGACTCTGGAGATATCAAAATACCAGAGACAGAGTTCTTAAGAGTTACTTCGCCTAGAACCTTGGTAGCGAAAGGAAAGTTTGATGAATTTCTACTAACGAGCAAAAGAGTGTATTTTCCGTTTAATGTATTTGGGGCTGTATAAGAGAAGCTTTTTCTTAGAGAAACATTTTCTGGAAGTTGAAGTCTCTCATCAAAAATCTTTTCGTCCACCACGAAGTCCCCCTTGGAACTTCTAGAGACTAACTGTACTCCATATCGAACACCACTTTGCACGCCTTCACGATTTGAAAGAGTAAAGACACCATTGATGGTACCCCCATCTTGAGAAGTGATTTCTGCCTCCAAGATATTAACAGTCGCTACGAGCGTACCTGTTGCAGCTTTAACATTATTAAAATTTGATAAAAAGCCAAAAGAAAAAAGTGCAAGAGAAACTATAAGGGAAAATTTTATTAATTTATTATACATACGAAAAATATTATTAAATACTTCTAAAGCATACCATTTTTGAAGGTATTAAAGTATAAATTATCCACAAAATAAAAAACCGTCTTCTGTTGAAGACGGCTACTGTTTATAAAAAACAGTTAAAGCTTTTCGAAGTAACGAGTATAGATAGACCCGTTCTTAGTGTAAGTCCAGGTCATAACTGTCGGAGAAGTGAACTCGACTTTTCTCACCGGCTGTAAATCGTAATGCTGAATTGCGATTTCGCTCTTTGGAGAGTCAAATTTAAATTCTTCTTCTACAGTAGCCTTGGGGTTTAAGACACCATAAGTTACCTTCCACCTCGCAAAAGGATAGAAAGTAAATATGTCATCCAGCTCTGAAGGCTGAAGAAGTTCCAGTAGGTTACCATCAGAAATCCTAACGGATGTGTTCCTGGTTGTTTTCCAGGACTGTCCGGTTGTTCCGGAAATTTTCGCAAATGTCGGGTCAACAATGACAGGGATGTTTAAGTCCTGGTATTTAAAGTTTCTCCCCATAGAATCAACCAAACGCAGGGTGAATTTCTTAGCCACCAGAAGAGTGTCCGTTAACAAACTTCCTGAACTTCCAACAAGGATATCGTTTAAATATACTTCTTTGGCGTTCTGGACCGACCACGAAACAGAGACCTTACCGGAAATTGGCAAACCAGCGTAGTTTACACTACCAGGAATTGCTTCAAAATTGGAAATTGTGGGTTCCTTTGGTTTTGGGTTAGGATCTGGACGTGGGGTTGGGCTGCTGCTTGGTGTACAAGCGGCAAAAAAAATGAGAATGGCGAATACTACGCTCATCCTCAAAGCGTTAATTAAATTTTTCATAAAAATTTAGTTTAGAGAGAGAATGAAGGCAATATTGCCAAAAGAATTTATTAAAGTACCTTCGTACCTTTGATTAAAGTATAGCAGAAACAAGCCAAAATGTCAATTTTCTACGCCTAAAATGTGCAAAAACTGTGGATATTGTCTATACAATATATATATGCTAAAATCCCCTTAGTAAATGTCCGACCCGCAAGGTGCGGACATTTCTGTTAAAAATCGATAAAACCCTTACAAAATAATAACAATATAAATATATGTTAGATATAAAAGCCCTAAAAATAGCCATAGAACAACTAGAAACTGAAAGACGTATTGGTCGCGACAAGCTTATTGACGCTATCGAGCAGTCTCTCGCAGCAGCGTACAAGAAAGAGTACGGCAAGAAAGGCCAGGTAGTTCGAGCTCATATAGACCTCGACGGAGGATCTGTGTCTTTTGACCAAGTTAAGACTGTTGTAGACGACTCTCTTGTCTATTTCGAAGATGAGACAGAAGAAAGAGCAGAAACAGACGAAAGAGAGAGTTACAACGAGGAAAAGCATATTCTTCTAGAAGATGCTCGTATTATGAAAAATGATGCTCAAATAGGCGAAGAGATTGTTTTTAACCTTGAACCAAAAGACGACTTTGGTCGTATCGCTGCTCAAACTGCAAAACAAGTAATCATCCAACGTATTCGTGAAGCAGAGAGAGGCTCTATTATGGACGAATTTGGAAGCAAAGAAGGTGATATTGTCTCAGGTCATATCCAAAAGGTTGACCGTGGTACTGTTTTTATCGATTTCAACAGAGCTACAGGGGTAATTCCAGCATCAGAGCAAATTCCCGGCGAACGTTATGTTCGTGGGCAACGTATCCGAGGTTATCTTTATCACGTAGAAGAGTCTCCTCGTGGTATTAACCTCAAAATATCTAGAACTCACCCAAAATTCATGGAGAAACTCTTTGCTCAAGAGTCCCCTGAAATAGCAAATGGTCTCGTAGAAATAAAGTCTATTGCTAGAGAACCAGGTGCTAGAAGTAAGATTGCAGTTTATACAGAAGATTCAAATATTGATCCTGTCGGATCATGTGTTGGTCAAAGAGGAGTAAGAGTAAGTACTGTAATGAACGAGCTTGGAGGAGAAAAGATAGATATTATTGAATGGGAATCAGATCCAGCAGAATTTGTAAAAAAAGCCCTATCTCCAGCAAAAGTATTAGATGTAGTACTCGATGAAGCAGAACACAAAGCAAGTATCGAAGTAACGCCAGACCAACTATCTCTAGCTATCGGAAAAGGAGGGCAAAATGTTCGTCTTGCTGCCAAGCTTACTGGATGGAAAATAGATATCAAGGGCAGTGATCTTCCAGCAGAAGAGTCTACTGAAAGCCATGTAGAAGGAGATGATTTCAAACCATTGTCTCAACTAGCTACTGAAAATCCTGTTGATGAAACCGTTACTACAGAAGAAACAAAGTCAGACCTAGAATAATAAATTTAAAAACCTTAAGCCTTAAAACAAACCTATGAGCATGAACCTATGGCACGATATCCCTTTGGGAGATAATCCAACAGAAGCATTTAACTGTATTGTTGAAATTTCAAAAGGATCACACAATAAATATGAAATTGATAAGAAAAGTGGAGTTATAGCACTCGACCGAGCAAACTATAACGCAGCTCCTTATCCTTTTGATTACGCATTCGCACCTCAAACACTTTGGGATGATGGAGATGCTCTTGATGTAGTACTTCTTACTACATACCCTATCAATATCGGTGTTATGGTAGAAGTAAGACCTATTGCTATTATGAATATGATAGATAGCGGGCAAAGTGATGCAAAAATAATCGCAGTACCTACCAGTGATCGAAGGTTTGACCATATTCACAATCTTGAAGATTTGAATAAACACACCCTAAAAGAATATACTCACTTTTTTGAAACTTACAAAAATCTAAAAAGTGATGATGGCCACATAGAGCACCCTGTTACAATCAATGGTATCGAAGGGAGAGACAAAGCAGTAGAAGCTATCAAGAAATCAATAGAGTACTACAAACAAAAATTCGACAAATAAAGCGCACAATAAAAATACCCCAAAACGGGGTATTTTTATTGTTATTTAGTAATAAAAGCACTAGCCAATCGTCTATTTTGATGTATACTGAAACTATGAAAAAGACTATTATTACAAGCTTTTTAGCTGTTATATTCATTTCTGGAAGTGCTTTTGCTCAAACAAGCACTGATTTGACTGCATCAAGCCAAAAACCAGAAGAAGTTAAACTTGTTAAACCTGAAGTTTTTTTAACAAAAAAACAAAAGATTGAGGCTGAACTACGCTCTACCATCTCAAAACTAGATAGTGTTATAGTCCGCACTCAAAACCTAATAGACTTGCTTACAAAAAATGGCAAAAACACATCAAATGCAAACGAGCTTCTTGATTTAGCGAAGACTTCACTAGAAGAAGCAACTGAAGCATTAGACCAATTCTCTGGTGTTGTAAAAGAAAAAGAGTCTCCTGAAGAAAAAGCTTCACCAAAGCTTATGGCGACAAAAGAAGTATCTCCTTTAAAGGATCCTTTAAAGAAAACCCAAGACTCTCTCAAGGCATCAAAAGCTTCTCTTATTGAAAGTATTAAAAGTCTAAAAGAAGGACTCTCAGAAGAAAATGGAGAACAATAATATAAACCCAGAACACAAAAGTCCGTGGGCGTATATTGTTTTGATTGTTGTTGCTTTATCTTTTGGATCATTTTGGTTATTACAAACTACCAATATCACTCCGCCTGCTGTAACGGTGGTAAATCCTCCTAAGAAAAACTTTCTCGAAGACATAAATGTACTCGAAGCAACAGCTTCTGCTATAGAGTTGCCTGATTTTTCAGCTACAAACTAAAGAGTTTGGGATTAATAAAGTGTTGTGCTAGACTCGTTTCACAATGACTAAAAAACATATTGGAGTAGAAAATATAGCTATAAATGAACTACCAAATAGTACTGTAGAGATTAAAGGTGAAATCTCTTGGGAAAATTTTAAAGCCTTTGAAAAAAAGGCTTTTGAAAGATTATCAGAGCATCTAGAAATAGATGGTTTTCGCAAAGGTAACGTACCAGAGAATATTGCCAAGAAACACCTAGGCGACGAATTGATTCTATCTGACATGGCAGAACTTGCTCTCGGAGAAGCATATCCTGCTATCTTAGAAGAAAAGAAAATAGATGCTATTGGTAGACCATCTGTGTCTATCACAAAACTAGCTAGAGACAACTCTCTCGGCTTTACTCTTACAACTGCAGTACTTCCTGATATCTCTCTTCCAGACTACAAAAAACTAGCCAAGAATGCTCCAGCTATTGCGGAAGTTTCAACAACAGAAGAAGAAATAGATAAAGTTATCGAAGACCTAAGACAAATGCGAGCTTATGGCCACGTACACGACCATACAGAAAATGATCATGGTCATACAGAACCACTCCCTGAAGTAACTGACGAATTCGCACAATCTTTTGGTGCTTTCAAAAATGTCGCTGAGCTCCGAGCAAAAATCAAAGAAAATGTTCTTCGAGAAAAAGAACAAAATGAAAAAGATAAGCGCCGTATTGCTATCATGGATAGTATTATCTCTGAGACCAAGTTCCCTGTTCCAGAAATAATCCTCCAATCAGAACAAGAGAAAATGATTGCTCAAATAGAAAGCGATGTTGCGAGAAGTGGTATGGAGTTTGATGCTTATTTAGAACATACCAAGAAAACTCGAGCTGATCTTATGGAAGAATTCAAGCCTGAAGCAGAACGACGCGCTCGTTTTCAAATGTGTATTAATGCTATCTCAAAAGACATGGGAGTACAGAGCACAGATGAAGAAGTAGAGTCAGAAGCTCAAAAGCTAATGCAAATGTATCCTGGCGCGGACCTAGCTCGAACCAAAGCTTACGCTGATATGATGCTAGTAAATGAAAAGGTTTTATCTAGCCTAGAAAATCTATAAGGCTAAATAAAAAAGAACCCGAACATTTTATTGTCCGGGTTTTTATTTTTAATTAAGTTTTTATTATTGCCATAAACTCCTGTATGGCAATCAATAAAGGTAAATCCCTGATACTATACATAGCTTATGTTTTTTTAAATATACCACTAAAAAACTATTAGTCAATTAAGTTTTGCTTTTGTCTTCAAATACCGCTATAGTACAGATATTCTGAAGTGCTGTTTTGACTGATCTACCTTTTTCCAATTTTACAAACTTTTAACTTTTTTAAATTATTATGTTAATACCTACAGTTATAGAAAAAACACTCGGAGGTGAGCGTGCTTATGACATTTACTCTCGCCTTCTAAAAGACCGAATCGTATTTCTAAATGATGAAATAAATGACCACACTGCAAACTTAGTTATTGCCCAACTTCTTTTCTTGGCAAACGAAGATCCAAAAAAAGATATTTATCTATACATAAACTCTCCTGGTGGATCGGTAACATCTACTATGGCTATTTACGACACAATGAACTTTATCAAACCAGATGTTTCAACTGTCTGTATTGGTATGGCCGCAAGTGGAGGAGCAATGCTTTTGTTAGCAGGAGCAAAAAACAAGCGCTATTCCCTACCAAATTCTAGAATAATGATTCATCAACCGTTAGGTGGAGCACAAGGACAAGTAAGTGACATAGAAATCCAAGCAAAAGAACTTGTTAAAACTAAGAAGCTTATAAATGATTTGATTGTTAAACACACTGGACAAAAATTTGCTCAAGTTGAAAAAGATACAGACCGAGATTTTTATATGGATCCCGCTGAAGCTAAAAAATACGGTATTGTTGATGCTGTTATTACCAAGAATCCTGGTCTAAACTAAAACTTTTATGAACCAGATTTTACTCGCTACTGGAATGCTTCTAGCCGGAGGTATTATTGGCTATAGTGTTCGTGCTGTTATCTTTATTCTCCGAAAGAATAACCTAGAACTCTCTGTTTCAGAGCGTTTGATGCATGCCAAAGAACAGGCCCAAAAGCTCGTAGACGAAGCTCAAGAAAAAATAGAAAATGCTTGGAATGAATTTCGCTCTACAGAAAAACAAAAAGAGCAAGATTACAAAAATACAGAAGATCGACTCATAAAAAAAGAGTCTCTTCTTGATCTACGACAACAAGAACTCGATAGTCGAGCAAAGACAATAGAACAAAAGCTTTTAAGTGCGGAAGCGCTCAGTGCCCAAGCACAAAGCTTGGTAGAAGAGCGCATTTCAGCACTTGAAGAACTTTCTAATTTTTCACAAGAAGATGCTCGTAATGCCCTCATTATTGATACTCAGAAAAAATACGAAGAGGACTTTGCTGTTAGAGTAAACAAACTAGAAAACACTCTCACTGACTCTCTAAAAGACCGAGCAAAAGAAATCCTGATGACTGCCATACAGAGACTGGCAGTACCAACAACAAATGCCCTGACTACAGCTAGTGTGGCAATACCAAATGATGAAATCAAAGGCAAAATCATCGGAAAAGAAGGTCGTAATATTCGCGCTTTTGAAAGAGCATCCGGCGTAGAACTTCTGATAGACGAATCCCCTGGTTTTATTGTTGTGTCTTGTTTTGATCCAGTAAGACGAGCTATTGCTACCAATGCACTAGAAGCTCTTATAAAAGATGGACGTATCCAACCAGCACGCATAGAAGAAGAGCTAGAAAATTCTAAAAATACTATTCATGAAATAATGAAAGAGCGAGGCGCCGCTGCGGTGTATGAATGTGGTATTTTCAACCTAGACCCTAGAGTAGTAGCCGTGCTTGGACGCCTACACTATCGAAGCAGTTATGGACAAAATGTTTTGCAACACTCTATAGAAATGGCACATGTCGCAGGTATCTTGGCCACCGAGCTCGGAGCAGACGCCTATATAGCCAAAGCAGGAGCATTGGTTCACGATATCGGAAAGGCTCTAGACCATGAGTTTGAAGGTACCCACGTAGAAATAGGAGTAAAAATGCTTCGAAGATTTGGTACTGACGAACGCATCATCTCTGCTATGAAAAGTCATCACGATGACTGCCCTCATGAGTCATTAGAAGCAGTAATAGTACAAACTGCGGATATGATAAGTGGATCTCGTCCTGGTGCGCGACGAGATAGCGCAGAAATGTATCTCAAACGTCTTGCAGAACTAGAGTCACTAGCAAGTAGTTTTGATGGAGTAGAAAAAGCCTATGTTCTTCAAGCAGGTCGCGAGATAAGAATATTTGTACACCCACAATCTATTTCTGATATGGAAGCTAAAAACTTAGCTCGCAACATAGCAGTAAATATAGAGCGAGATATCAGATACCCAGGACAAATAAAAGTAACAATCATCCGCGAAACAAGAGTAATAGATTATGCGAGATAATAAAAAAGGCTCCATGAGGAGCCTTTTTTATTATCTAACATTTTTTAAAGAATCTATTTAATTCGCTCTTTTAAAAAGTGAGTTCATTTTCTCTATACGAGCAAACTCCTCTGGAAAACGCTCTTGTAACTCTTTTGAAAGAGCAACTATTTGTTGCTGATTTTCTTCAATCAAATCTTCAGCTATTTCAGGTGTATTTTCTAATGCCCTACGCTTTTCTTGCTTCTCTTGTGTTAAATCTGCCATTTTTTCAAGAAGAGCAGCGAGTTCTGGTTGTTCTTGTGAAATAGTATCTGCTCTTTCCCTTGCATAAGAAACAAGCTCTTTTAGTGAATGATCTCTTAGGGCTATATTCCCTTCTTCTAACTTTTGTTCAAAATTTTCCATATTCATATGTGCTTATTATAACAAAAACCCCGCTAATGCGGGGGTTTTTAGAAGTTTTTTAACTCGACAGTCTTGTCCTCTCCTTTACAGGAAGGGCAAGAGTGGAAAATAAAGTATTTTCCTTCAAAATTAATCTGTTGATTGAGGATCATCAATATCTTTTCAGCCTCTAAATATCCTAATTCATGATAACTACCACAATTAGAACAGAAAGCTGAAATTACACTATTTGAATCCTCTTTATTTTTAAGTATTTCCAGATCAATCTCTCCAACCTTATTTGTTGGGTCAAATGATACCGCACCGAGTAAATCTTCTTTTGTTTGTTCTGCTTTCATAAAAGGTATTTGAATATATTATATACTAATTTGAGGATTTTGTCAATATCTTTTCTTGTATTTGTTTTACATACTGATTTATATAGTCACTATAGTTTTCATCATTAGGATCAAGCCCTCCTGACGGGATTGCCAAAATAACATCTGCTTTATATCTATCTTTACCAGAATTCATCGTAACATCAATAGTTACCACAACGGTTTTCTCACCATTTCGATACTCAATAAAGGCGTCTACCCCGTGGTACCTATCAAGCGGAGAGTTTAGTGCGGTATAAAAACCAAGTTGAGATTCATCCTCTATGCTCAAAGCTTCTTCATTTTTTAGAGCATCTCTTATGCTTTTTGGGAAAAACCTCTTTGGATTAAAAGGATCCCCTCTTTGGTGCTTTTTAGCAAAATTAAAAGCCTCCCTATATTTCATATAAGTTTCTGTTTCGTGGAGCTGGTTAAAGATAACCATTTCCTTTTTAGTTTCCCCTAAAAGCTCACTTTCTACTAATTTACCAAACATACATGCATTATATGCACCGAGGACATTTTTGCAATCAATAATATGAGACCTCTTAACTTTTTTAGGATATACTTAAACCATGTTTGCTTCGAAAGAAAGTTTCACTTCACAATCGCAAGAGATTGCTCATCTTGCTAATGAGTCACACAAAAATTACATACTTCAAGAAGGCGCACCAAAGACAATAGAGTCTGCAACAAAAGAAAGTATTGAAAAATACGCGCAGGCACAAGCACAAGATTTCCTGCATGAGTCGAGAGCTCTCCCTGCTCACGAAGCAGAGCATATAGTGCTTCGATTGCGCCCAGAGAGTCATGACAAAAAGATAGAAGAGCTTTTTGCCTTGATGATTGAAAAAGGTATAAAAAATGCACTTGATTTGGTCAAGAAAATAGGTGACGCGCACTTAGAAGATGACTTTCATAGATTTCTAGTTCAGTATTTACATACTATAGGGGCTATCCCAGGACTTAAAAATACAGACCCTATATACAAAGACCTAAATCACACACTTTTTTCTATTGCTCTGCCTTCTAACAAAGAAGAGGGTGACGATTTCAAAAAGAAAATTTCTGCTATGAGCCAGTTCTATACTAGCTTGGTTTCATTAGTTGGATTAAACAGTTCTATTTCTATAGAACTTGCTGTTGAGCATTCACGCAAAGATATCGTGGTTTATGTAGCTATTCCTAGAGAGAACATAGATGGTTTTGAAAAGTTGGTTCATTCATTTTTCCCTGGAGCAGCGGTAGAAGAAGTGGTGGATGATTTCAACATATTCTCAGGTGAAGCTCATTCTATCTCTATGAGCTCTGCTAGTCTCAAAGAAGCACCCTTTAAACCCCTTAAGATATATAGTGATTTTGATAATGACCCCTTTTTGGCTACTCTTGGTGCATTATCTCAAATAGCAGAGACAGGTGAAGGTTGTGCTGTGCAGATAGTACTTTCAGAGAGCCAAGAAAGAATAGCCGAGAGAAACAACCATATCTTAGCTGAAGCAGGTGCTGGCTCAGGAACTGTTAAAGACTTGTACAAAAAAGCAACAGAAAGTGTTTTTGGTGGCTTAGCCAAAGAAGCATTTAGCTTGTTTAAAAAAGCTAAAGAAGAATCCGAAGAAAAAGAAAAAAAGATAGACACTGAAGGCATAGAAATGCTCAAAAAGAAAAACGATTCAAGAATAGTGCAAGCAACTATCCGTATCATCACTTCAGCCCAAAATAAAACTAGAGCAGACCAACTCCGAAATTCTATTGAGTCTTCTTTTGGGCAATACACTCATGTAGGAGGAAATAGCTTATCTTGGCAAGAAATAAAAGGCTCTGCTGTTATAGATGCTTGCAAAGAATTCTCTTTTAGGTCTCAAGGAGATAAACCTATGGAGTTGTCAGTAAATGAAGCTTCTTCTCTTGTGCACTTCCCTACAGGCACAAGTGCTCCGCATGAGCTACAAAACAATGATGGCGCAAGTGCTCCTTCTCCTCTTAATGCTTCAAAGAAAACAGAAGGTGTATACCTAGGTACCAACACTTTCAGAGGGCAAACTTCTGATGTTTTCTTGGCAAAAGAAGACAGAGTGAGACACTGCTATGTTATCGGACAAACAGGAACAGGTAAAACAACTATTTTGAAAAATATGGCCATCCAAGATATTCAAAATGGTAACGGCATTTGTTTTATTGACCCACACGGCAATGATATAGAAGATATCTTGGCTAATATTCCAGCAGAGAGACTAGATGATGTTGTTTATTTCGATCCAGCATATACAGCGAGACCAATGGGGCTCAACATGCTTGAGTACGATATAAATTATCCAGAACAAAAAATATTTGTTATTAACGAACTTCTTGGTATTTTCAACAAGCTCTTTGATATGAAAACAGCTGGAGGACCTGCATTTGAACAATACTTCCGGAACTCTGCTGGGCTCATCATGGAAGACCCAGAGAGTGGTTCTACCCTACTTGAAATTAGTCGCGTCCTCTCTGACAAAGCATTTAGACAAATGAAACTTGAACGATGTAAAAACCCTATTATCAAACAATTCTGGGAAAATGCAGAAAAGACTACGGGTGAAGCTTCTCTTGCTAACTTCGTTCCTTATATCACCAACAAGTTTGACCCATTTGTTAGTAACGATATTATGCGCCCAGTTATTGCTCAACAACACAGTGTTTTGAACTTCCGAGAAATAATGGATAAAAAGAAAATCCTCCTAGTAAATCTTTCAAAAGGTAGACTTGGAGATATAAACTCTCACCTTATTGGGCTTCTATTGGTTGGAAAGATAACTATGGCAGCCCTCTCTAGAGTAGATATGGTTGGCAAAGGACCAATAAATGACTTTTATCTATATATAGACGAATTCCAAAATGTAACTACAGACTCTATCGCAACTATTTTGTCCGAGGCACGAAAATACAGACTTGCTCTAACTGTCGCTCACCAATATATCGAGCAACTCGAAGAAACAATCAAAAATGCTGTTTTTGGAAACGTTGGAAGTATGATTATTTATCGAGTTAGCCCAGAGAATGCTGCGATATTTGAAAGACAACTAGCTCCTACCTTTACCCAAGATGACGTACTCAAACTCCAAAACTTCAATGCTTATGCAAAGATTCTAGTAGGAGGAGTACCTGAGAAACCATTTAACCTACGTATTCCTCCCCCACCAAAAGGAAACTCTGATATAGCAGACAAGGTCAAAGAGCTCTCATACCTCAAATACGGACGCCCAAGAGAAGAAGTCGAGGCCGAAATAATGTCTAGATATCAAAGATAAATCAAAAATAAGCCCTTAGGGGCTTTTTTTGATTATGGTATTATTGGTACATATGACAGAAAAAATTCCACCAGTAAATGAGACTTTACAAGAAAATTCAAATCTAAATCCAGAGAAAGGAAAGCGTGTTGAGGTAAGCCCTGTAGCAATGGAAGATTTAAAAAATTTAAAATCAGAAATTGGATTTCGAAGAACAAAAACAGCAGAAATAATAAGAGATGCTCAAGCCAAAAAAGAGCTTGGTGATGAACCCTGGGATAGTAAACCAATGACTGTTTACAATGCCTCACCAAAACAAGCTCCTTCTAATAAATTTCGTAATGGTATTATGGCCCTTAAAATAGGCCTTGCAGGACTTCTAGGTCTTGGTGCAACAAAAGAAGCTAAAGCTGGTGGAGACCCTGTAGATAGCTTAGGTAAAAAAGCAACAATAGAAAAAGTTCTCAAAAATAATGAGGATTCTCTAAAAAATAAATCAAATGTCAAAGTCTACACTTCTTCAAAAACAAAAGAAGGTGCTACCACCCCAACAGGACTGAGTAACTCATTCCTTGAAAACTCTTACGGCGTAACAGAATCAGATATCCCTGCTATTGCAAACTATTTTGGATTTAGTACTGAAAATAATGCCGCATTTCAAAGAGATATGTACAATTATCTCAAAGAGAATAAACCGGAACTCATCAAAGAAATCCTTGAGAAATATGGGCAAACACAGAAAGGTGGTTCTATCGATAAAAACGCTTCTCTTGAAGAACAAATCAAAGGCCTCATTGATGGAAATCTTGGTGTTCGAGATGCATTTACAATTGCTCAATTGAAAAAAATCCTTGAAACAATTCAAGAAATACAAAAGTCTTCTCCGCAAGAAATTATGAAAGAGATTCCTCAACCAGAAGGCAACTACGTGATCAATGTTCGTGGTGATGAATCTGGAAGTAAAGGGGTTTACTTTTTCTTCAAAACGGAAGATAAGTTCAGAGAAGCAACAGATAAGATTGGTCACTATATATCACGGGAAGTTAAAGGAGGACACGGCCAAGCGACTATCAATATGAATGCTGATGTATTCGTCGATCGTTATGCAAACGGCAAAGAAGATCTTCTCGGTATAGCGTGGGAACGAGATGGCAACAAGCAGTATAAATTCTTTACAAAAGAAACAAAAAACACAACCGCGAACTACACTGATGGTTTTGTAAAAACAAAATAATAAACCTAAAAACAGAGAAAGCTGTCACATAAGTGACAGCTTTTTTCTTTCGTTTTCGAGTTAGGGGTTTAGTAAGTTAAGCTAATTGATTTATTATTCTTTTCAATCTTTTCTCTTCTTGCCAGCAGATTGTTACAATCGCAACAACAAGGATACAAAAAGCTACAAAAGACAAACAATAAATCAAAAGGTACAGGTAATCTTTCATAAAGTGGATTTTTATCTATTTAAATCATAGCATATATATCTATACTTGTCAATTTTGCATGAAAAAACCCTTGATATATAATGGTGTTAGCGTAAAGCATCAGCTTAAACGCTCTGACGAGAATTATCAGACGTAGTCCCCTCATCGGGACAAGTTACAATCACTATGAACAAACAAGCACTTGTTGAACTCGTACACGGAATCGTTGGCGGTACAAAAGTACAAGCCGAAGAAGTGATCGAGAGTCTTATAGAAGGTATTACAAAAACTCTTAAAAAGGGTGACGAAGTATCTATAGCTGGACTTGGAATCTTCTCTGTGAAGACCCGAGCTGCTCGTACTGCTCGCAATCCAAAAACTGGTGAACCAGTAAAGGTAGCTGCAGCTCGAGTTCCTCGATTCCGAGCAGCTAAGGCTCTTAAAGACGCAGTTAAATAAGCATCTTCCCGAGCTCGGGTATATGCACTATAAAACCCCCTATTTAAAAACAGGGGGTTTTATAGTGCTTGCCTAAAAATAGATAGTGTTGTATATTACTCAGCAAATCTTTTAGTTCAAAACTTAAAAACCCGTTGCAAATGAAAGTACTCGTATTTTCTCCCCAAGACCCGGCCACTGCTTCAAAACTCAGAAACGACCTTCTTATTGAAGGTCTCAAGCCAGAAGACATAATTACCGACACAGAAAGCCTTGTGGCAAATCTCCCCTCTGTTGTTAACAAAAGAGGGGTGACAAAACTTGTATTTGCAAAAGAAACACCGCCAGGCACAATCAACGGTATCCTCAAAAAGATACCCCATACCTCCACCAGGCCGAAGCTTTTTATGCTTCACGATAGTCATGAGACTAAGGGTGTAAACCTCAAAAATGGTTCTTTTATCAAAATTCCACACATCGCAAGAATTTTTTAATAAAAAGCCCCGCTCAAAGCGGGGTTTCTTTTTTTTTCATAAGGTACAAGATCATTTACAACTGCACAACAATCTCTTTTGGTTTTTCACCTAATCTCTTAAGCTCTTTGACATGTGCTCGAATTGCAGAACGTACTGTCGGATACTCTAACATTGGGATATTGTACTTTTGATACAAAGGAATAAGTATTTTTCTAATATCCGGGTAATGAACATGTGACACGTGAGGAAAAAGATGATGTTCTCTTTGGAAATTTAACCCTCCGAGAAACCAGGTGACGAATCTGTTATTTACTGCAAAGTTTGCAGTAGTTGAACATTGATGTAAAAAGAAATCGTTTTCATCTTTGTTTTTCATTCCCTGTATTGTCGGATGTTTTACACCATCTACTACGTGGGCCAGTTGGAAAACCACAGAAATCAAAAGACTGGTCCCTCTTATTACAAATACATACCCCAAAACCCAATACCAAAAACCAAACTTCACAATAGGAAAATAAGCAAATAAAGTGATGTTTACAGCCTTACCTAACCAGAAAACAATGTGGTCTAAAATAGAAAATTTAATATTTTCTTTATAGGTAATTTTCCTGGTGAAATATTTTTTATAATCATTCCACAAAAACCATTGGAACAAAAGTAAGCTATAGGCCGTTCTCCAATACCAGCCTTTGTGTTGGTATTTGTGGATTTTTCGACGCCTCTGTCCATCGTGAAGCCGAAGTAAGGGCTTAGCCTCTATATCATCATCCAAGGTATCGATATTCACATAGGTATGATGAATCTCATTGTGCTTAGTCTTCCATAGTTTGTTGTTTGCTCCCAGAAGGTTAAGCGTAAGCCCTGCTAGATAGTTTAGTAATTTGTACTTACTGTATGAGCCGTGTATAGCGTCATGCATGATGCAAAAGCCAATACCTGCTTTTGCAAGAGACATAACAAATAACAAAACTATGTACACCCACCAAATGAAGACTCCGGACATGATTAGATAATAATCCCAAAACAAAATACCTAAGAAAAATACTGTTTTAAAGTACAGTCTCCAGTCCCCTGTTGGACTCTTCCCTGTTCTTTGAAAATAGTCGGCAACTACAGCTTTTGCTTCTATAGCAAAAGGACTGTTGTTTGGTAATTTTGGCAGATCTTTTGCTTTCATAATTGTATATTTACATTTTTTAAAATAACGATGTTTGTTTTATTGTATCAACACATACCAAGCATTGCTATTTGACATCAAGCTTCAAAATAAGTAGTATCAAGAAAAAAATAAAAGATGCTAAAAACAAAATCCTTAATGGTATTGTCCTTCAACAGCGAAGTACTGCCACCGGAGCTCGAATCTCTTGCAAACTGCAGAACAATAATTTGCCCCAACCCGAACAAAATTGACGATATCTCTGAAGCCTTGCGGAAAGAAAGACCTTGTTTGGTACTGATAGAAGAATCAGTGGGTGATGAAAAAAAGATAGTTGATATAGCAGAAGCGATAATTGAGGCTGCCAGCGACTACAGTTTCAGAACAAAGGTCTGTCTCTTTGCAAAAGATGCGATAGAGCATCCTGGAATATCCTGGGTAAAAAACTTTAAAGAAGCCCAAGGGCTTTGGGATCGTTTATAAATTTAAGTCCGGAGAAATCCGGATTTTTTATTTTGTGCGGGATAAGGTTTTTTATACAAAAAGGTGCCGCATATTGCGACACCTTAACTACATTTCGATTCGAAAAAACAATTCGTCCTGGTTCGATACTACAAAAAGTTTTTGATCAAAAATTTTCTTGTATACCATTTTAACATCTTTCATTTGTTTGTTTTTCATTTTCGAAAGAGCTAACTCCTCACCTCTCTTTTTGGAAGGGTCTTTTATATACCCAACCTCCAACACTGTTTTACCATTTTCATACGGAGCTACTCGTAAAAACAAGTCAGTACCCGTAAACAAAAAAGATTGCTTAATCAATAAACAAAGTTCCATAAACACACATCTGAATAAAACTTCGTAAAAACGAACTTTTTGTTCAGGGGCACCATTTCTGCGGCAAAGAGTATCGATAGGTATTACACCCTCATCCAACTCTGAATCAAAAACCCCGCGAAGTATACTTAATGCAACACCCATAACATGATCTGTAGTGGTCGTTGCATCTTGACGAAAAAATAATTCTCTATGAAAAGAACTGTTTATCAAAGCCTCGCGTAAGTATATTTGATTCATTTGAATTCGATATGCAAAACGAAACTTCTCTTTTGCACCCTCATCCATAAATTGATCAACAAGATCAAAAATGCTTGTTGTACGCTCTCTAAAAGAATGAAAAAACCACATTGAAAGTACGAGTCGCTTTCTAGAATCGAACTTTCCTACTACATTATTAGATTCCATATTTTCTTGTTTTGCTAACATTAGCACACATCAAAAACAAGTCAAAAAAACAAAAACACCCAAAAAAGTCTGAGTGTTTTTGTTTGTGTACGGTATAAGGGAGTCGCCCGTGACTCTTTTGTTACACAAAAGGTCTGGGCACCGCCTCGCCTGTCTACGACATGGCTCCGGCGTTCGACTCCTTACGGAAGATGAGCAGTCATCTTCCTACTCCGCACAAATAATAAAACCCGGCACAAGGCCGAGCTTTATTATTTGTGCGGGATAAGGGAGTCGAACCCTTCACCACAGTTTGGAAAACTGTTATTTTACCGATAAACTAATCCCGCAATATTT
>JBPOHU010000005.1:0-7191 GCA_052035195.1 Candidatus Nomurabacteria bacterium | reverse complement strand
TCGTGAAAAGCAGTTAAAATCATATAGAGGTAGAGAGTTTGTTAAAAAACACATTCCCCGGTAGCTCAGCGGTAGAGCAATCGCCTGTTAAGCGATTGGTCGTAGGTTCGATCCCTACCCGGGGAGCCAGTTAGGGGTACTAGCTAATTCTAGTACCAAATTAAACGGAGAAGCTATTGTAAAATATAGCTTTTTTCCGTTTACAGTCGGGTTCTGAAGTATGTAATTCAAAAACTGTCTTTTTCTTGCTGGTTCAGAACTATTATCAAAAATTGTTTTTGCTCTGCGTGCCACAGAAATCACTGTAGCAACAGTATTTTGGTATTCGTAATCTGCTTTACCGTGTTCAGACATTTCAATTTCAAGCTCTTGTATCTTGTCTTGAAGCTCTTGATGTTTCTTGTCATAGGTATCCTTAGTAATACTCTTGTTATCAGGGTTTATGAAAATGTTCAGCAAATTATTCTGTGCCTGTTTTAGTTTGTCGTACTCCGTTCTAATCCTGCTTATTTGTGCCTTATGAAATACAACTTCCATTTCTGTACTTTCTCTTAGCTTATCTACAAGTTGGTTTTGAGTGTCCTCTGAAATGCTCTCAAATCGCTCTAGGACCTCGTATACGGGCTTCAGAAGGTCCTTTTCTGGTACATATACTCGTTTGCAAATACCCTTAGCATTTGTGCAAGAATAGTAGGTAAAAGTAAGTCCACTTGGCTTTCTTTTGGTTTCAGCACTCATAGAGCAACCGCAGTTTTGACACTTGAGTAAGCCCTTAAATATGAAGTCCTTTGAAAGCGTTTTATGTGGGTTTATATTGCGTTTGTTGCGTACCTGTTGGCATTTATCAAAGAGTTCTCTGGTAATTAGTTTAGGGTACTTGTGTGCATATGCAGGATACTTTTTAGGTGTAGCTATTCCGCAATAGAAACTATCTTTTAAGATATTTTCAACTCCACTTTTTGATAGCTTGTTTCCTAGCCGTGTTCGTAAACCAAGCTCGGTAATTTTATTTCTTATCGCTTCAAGCGAGTACTGGTCCGTTGCATACAGCTCAAACATTTTCTGTACCAAATATCCTCTTTCAGGGTCAATCTCAATATCTTTTCGTAATCTTTTTTCTACATCAAGTTGGACATTCAAATAACCTAAACGGACCGCTCCTGTCCATTCGCCATTTCTTCGCTTCTGCTCAAAAGCTCGTTTTACATTGTCGCTAATTGCGTTTGAGTAGTAACTAGCCATTACCAAGCTCATACTAAAACCACTCTTTTCTGTAGCAGAAAGTTTATCGCTAATTACTTGATTGTCTGATACAAAGTGGAGTTCAATTTTTCCTTCAAGAGCTAGCTGGTATAGATAAGCAACACGCTTATCAAATACATTTCTTGCTAGTCGGTCCACTTTATCAAAACAAACCGCAACTTTTTCTTTTTTAATTATTTCGTCAATACGAGCTATAACCTTGTTATCAAAGTCATCTCGTTTTTCTTTATATGCACTTTCGTCAAAGCTAAAAATATCTTTTTCAGCAACATCAAAACCTTTTCGTTCACAATACTTTCTTATACGCTCAATTTGAGCAGGCAATGAGTTTCCAGCTTCTTTTTGTTCTTCTGTTGATACTCTGGAGACATTTATTGCTTTCATATTAACTAAAATGCAATCTCTTCAATTTTCTCATAGAGATTTTCCAAATTATTTTCAAATACACGAAAACCAGTACCGTGGTTTCTTGCCATTGTACCTTTGTCGTGTAGTCGTAAATCAACTAATAATTGTTCATTTTCAAATTGATTTTTTAGTATTGCTTGTGTAGTACCACCAGAAAGCAATCTTGCTCTATCAAACAAAAAATACTCTACACCGTCTCTTTCTTCTACTTTTGCTTTTACCAATAAAACATTTTTGACTTTTGCTTCAAATCTTCTTTCTATTTCAGATAGTTGCCAAATAGCAATAACATTACCGTCTATGTGTCTTACAGAAATTGAGGTGTCATCAACTGTCAAAAACAAACCTGCACTATTTGGCTTCATTCCCATTGTGTAATACATTCCAAGTCTGCCGTCTTTATCAAGAGAACCGTATTTTCTTATTGCTTCTAACGGGTTCATCTGCCACGCCTTGTTATTGAAAGTAAAAAGAGTAGTCATTCCAGAGTGACGCTCTCTTTGTGCTTTTAATTCAATCTCACCAAAATCTGGCGAGCTTATATTGTTTTCTCTAATCTCAAGCAATGTTTCTAGGGTATAACCAATACCAGTTGGACCATTTCTTAATGTTTTTACATAGCCCAATTTTTTAATTGCGGATAATTTCTTTTTAATTTGTTCTATTGTTAGTGTCATAATTATTTTTGAAAAACTACTATATACTCATTAACCATTGTTTGTAATTTAGCACCTGTTTTGTTCGTTGGAGAGTTTTGTGAAGGCATAACTTTATTCAAAATATCTCTTACAAAAATACCTTCAAACCTTAGTCCCATACTTTCAAGAAAAGAAGCTGTAATCTGGTCCATTGGTATTTGACAACCTTTTACAGTTCTATTTCCTACAACAAAGCAAACTCTTCCTTTTTTACTAAGATTTTTTACAACATTTCTAACTACATTGTAATATCCATTATAAAAGTAACGGACCTCATCTGCTCTCTTTTTATCAATTTTTGAAATCTTATTTAGGGTTTCAGTAAGAAGTTTGTGTTTGGTAAGTTCTGTGTTTAATACTCCAACTTTTCCAACACTTTCTTTATCTACTTTGTAATCATTACCACCGTAACTATTCAAGTCATCTGTCCATTCTGAACCAAAACTTGAGTACTCTCCGTAAGCAACAGTTGTTCTACTATCTCCATAAGGAGGAGAAGTTATAACGAGATTGTATTCAATTTTAGGAGAAATACTTATTTCAGAATTGGCTAGCATTGGACGACTGTCCTTTTGTGGAATATCTGATTTTGAAAAAATCTCAATCATACTCTCAATATGTTCAAACAATTTTTCAAGAACCTTATTTTCAAAGGTTTTTATTTTTTCTTCTTTTACTCTGTATCTCTTAAACTCACCATTTCTAGTAAGTGATTGTTTCCTGCATATATAAGCAAAATTGATAACAAAAAAATCTTGGTATTTATAATTACTTTTTTTTAATACAGACCTTATTTTTCCTAAGTCAGTAATTACTTCTTTTGCATACCAGTAATCTATATTTTTTATTTCAGGGACATCAACTTTTTTAGTTTTTAGTATAGATTTTTTGAAATCGTTATATTCTTCTTTCAATTTGGCTATATCGTATTTACTCGTTTTTACTTTTGCAATTAGTAAAGCTAAAGAGTTTATATCAAAACCAATTGAAGAATGACCACTTGTTGCCGATTGAACTAAGGTAACACCACTACCACAAAATGGGTCAAAGATTATGTCGTCTTTTTTTGCGTACTTTTTTATAAGATAATCAACCAATAATGGGTGCAACATAGCAGGATAAGGGTGTATCTTATGTCTTCCTCTTGTTAGTTTTTCTCCCGAAAAGGATAACTCTTTTTGTGTGGTTCTTTTATACATAAAATTATTTTGTACTTACTTTTTTCAGGAAAGCATCAAACTCACTTTTCTCAATCCGAAACTCACGACCTAGCTTGTATGCTTTCAAACGACCTGCCTTGATATAGCGGTAAATAGTCATAATGTTTACCTCTAGTAATTCTGCAAGGTCCTCTGCTTTATAAAATGGTTTATCTTTCATAATTTTTCTTCGCTTATCTAATAATTATACTTTACAACGCTTTACATAGCAATTTTTAATCAGTGGACATCTTTTTATGCTTATACGGTTTGTATTCGTCAAGGTTCTTATCTATCTGCGTAACCCAATCTCGGAGCTTATTCTTGGTTATTAGCTCACTAGCTTCCTGCATATCCTTAGCAATTCTGTACCAAGTCCTATCGTGGGACCGCTTTGCAATAATGGTCCGCAGTTGTCGCATTCCATTTTCGTCTTTTGCGAGCATAAACAATCCAAGTAGGTATATTGCTTGCTTTGGTTTGAGTTTCTTGTCAGCTAAAAACAAAGTCCGCAGTATATCCTTGATGCTTACCGACAACGAGAACAGTCCAAGATTGCGTTCTTTGATAAGTTTTTTCCAATAATCTGTTACGACCTTCTTACTCATTTCAGTATTGAACACTTGCTTGAAAACTGGATTTTTCTGATAACCTAAATCTTCAAGGACCTTGTTCATTTTCTGCTTTTGGCTCAAGCGTATCTCAAAGCGTATTATTTCTTGCGGTTCGTCTTCTTTGTTCAGCTCTGCAAATAAACTTCTTTGGTACAGGGTCTGGTCTTTGTCTATTGCTCGCTTTTTATCTTTGTTTAAGTCGGCTATCTTGTCGTAAATAACTAACTGATGAGAGGTTGTATGTGCATACAAGCTCTGTCCATCATTGATAAATCTTGTCTTGGCAAAATCAAAACTCTTTCGCAGATTTACTTTGTTCATTTCCGAAATCAAATGACTTACGGTGTATCCGTCCTGAAGCACTATATTCTTTGAGAAGTGGACCGAACTTACAGAAGCATTTTGAAGAACTGCTTTTGTAACTAACACGCCCATAGTTTTTAATCTATCCTGTAGTGCTTCAATTACTTTCGGAAAGTCCTTATCTTCAAGTTCTTCTAGGTTGTTCAGGTAAAGAAGTTTAGGTACTGAAAACTCCATTCGGACATTCGCTTCTTGCGAAAATTGGCGTTTATAACCTGTAAGTCGTGGAAAGTATTTTCCTGTTTCTTTCTCGGCTTTACTTGGATTGCGGACAAACTTTGCGTATTGGTCTGTCTTGGAATACAGCTCCCAACTAGCCACCTCTGAAAGGTATCGCATTTGGTCCTTCGGAATTAAAAGGCATATTGTATCAATCATAATCTTAGGTTTTCTTAGGTTGGTAAAGAGCAGGATTTTGCTTCTTGTCTTCCTCTATGAGCCACGCAAAAGCACCGACCAATCTTTGCTGGTCCTCAAGAGGTAGTTCGTCTATTTTGAAACTCTTTTTAGTTTCTTGTATTGAGACAATATCCTGCATAATAAAATCCCGAAGGATTATCTTCAGGATATAAAATGCAGTATTTGTAAATGTTTATTGGGGTTTATAAATTATTCATCAACTTTTCTGTACTTAGGATTGATACGAGCTTTAGTAGTATTACATTCAACAAAATCATCAATTTGGGTCTTTAGGGCAATAGCATTATTTATCTTTTGACCTGCAAAATAAACCTTATTTTTAGGTAGGTCTTTCTGGTCGTCATCGTTATAACCCCAATCTTCTAGTATCTCGTCATTGTGTACCCATTCGTCATTTGTGGATTTTATAAGCGTCTTCATAAGAAGTACCGCATCAGTTTCTTTGCCTTTCTTTGCTAAATCAATTTCTTTACCTGCAAACTTCAAAGTTCCTTTTTTAGGGTCAAACTTTTCAAACACATTTTTAGGGTTATCTTTCTTGTATTTATTGTTTATTTCGTCTATAAAGGTTTTGTCTAAGATAAGGTTTACATTTATGTACCTTGTTGGCTTATCATAATAACCTGCGTTGTCTTTATGCTTTACATCTTCCCACATACCTACAACTTTGAGGTATCCCAATTTTTGAAGAGCATAAACAGTTTGTAGTAAACAAAAATCAGACATCTTTTCATATATACATTTTCCGTCTATTTTTTCTCTAACAATAAAACTATTACCATAAAGGGCTATTTTCTTGTCTTCCTCAATAAGGGTAATAAGGGCTTTCTTCTGTGTTTCAAAAGCGTAGTAGTTCTTCTTTGCAACAGCTAGGCGGTTGTTTATAAAATTATCCAAATACTTATCCATTTCCATTCGGTGGATTTCTTCTATTTTTTTAGGTGTTTGATGTTCTGAAGGGTCAAACTTCATATGTCCGTAAACCTCATACCAAACCCAAGACACATCTGCAACATCAGTGAACTTTAGTTTCTTGCCGTCTTCTATGTTTTTAATTATTTTGAGTAGTTTTTCTCTATCCTTTTCAGGTCTTTTTTCTACCTCTTTTTTTGCTCCTTCTATCTCTTTCTTAAAATCGTATCCTTTCTCTATTACAACTGAAACATCAAGGACCTGTCCGCTCATAAAAATCCTATTAAATATAGTTCCTGCTTCGTCATCTCCTATAGTCAAATCACGGATATTGAAAGTATCTTCATCATCTTCTAGTTCTTTCTTTTCAATAATCAAGTCAAAAAACTTGGCGTAAGTATAGAACTCTTGGTCTGTAAGGTGTTTGTCTGGCGACTTTAGTATCATTCATATAGTTTACTTTAGTTTACATTACTTTTCAAGGTTTTTTATTTATTCTATACAGATTTTGCTATTGTGATTACAAGCAGTATTCCTAAGCTGTTGAGCAGGAAAGAAATTGTTAGGAATTGCCAGTTTTTTAACTTTGAAATACCCATAAGACCAACCCCTATTTCATCAGGAAAAGGTGAAGCTATAATCAATGCACCAAGCACGGGAGCTAGCCAAGCGAAGTAAGGTGTACTCATAAGTCGTGAAAGGTTAGAACCGCCCAGCTTCATAAAAATAGGTTTGATTTCTTCAAAGACATTATCTTTCAAAAATCGGAATATCAAATAATCGCCTATAACCGCACCAAGCCCAGCAGTCAAAGCAATCAAGAAAGGGTTGTATGCCTGTGCCAGTTTGAACAAGACAACACTTGCGGGTGCAACAGTAAAGGTTGATACAAAAAATATACCTGCAACAAAAGACCCTATATAGCCGAGCTTTGAAATACTGTGTATTGCTTGTTGTCCAAGAGTAGTACCTGTTATATAAAAAAGTACAATCAAGCTAACAATCAGAAAAAAGGTGTTTTTGTATTTCCAAGTTTTATATCTTCTGTAAAGGTTTTCCATATTTTTATTATACTAAAATACTCATTAGTTCTGAAGCTCAAGCATCGGGAATAATCCTAAAATACCACTAAACTGTAAATCACTTTTAATACCAGCCCAATTTGCAGTTCTGAACTTGTCCACTAAGGGGAGCAGTATATTGACTTTTTAATAAAACTATGCTATTATAAACCCGATAGTAGCTCTTTGACGTATCTAGTTACTTTGTTTTGTATATTGCTCTTTGGACGCCAATACTGGTTTCTATAGAGCA
>JBPOHU010000007.1:0-36037 GCA_052035195.1 Candidatus Nomurabacteria bacterium | reverse complement strand
CGTAGGTGTATGGGCCGTGTCTCAGTCCCATCGGTGGGGGTCAGGCTCTCACCTCCCCTAAGCGTCATAGCCATGGTAAGCCATTACCTTACCATCTAGCTGATACTTCATAGGCTGTTTCTTAAGCAATAAATTTTTACCCCGGAGGGACCATCTTGTGTTAGCGCACCTTTCGGTACGTTATTCAAGACTTAAGAGTACATACCTATGTATTACTACCTCGTCTGCCACTAACTAGCAAACCACATCCACAAATCGGCTTGTCTCTTGTATTGCTACTTGAAACTCACTTCATTGATTCAGTGGACTAGTCCGTTCGACTTGCATGCCTTATCCACGCCGCCAGCGTTCATCCTGAGCTAGGATCAAACTCTTCGTATAAGTCCCGCATTGCCATAATAAAATAGCAATATCAAGGGACTAGAATGAGGCAAAAGAAAAATGACTTTTGCCTTGTTTGATTTACTCAAATAATTAACATAAATAGATCAGAGAACTCGCGTTCTCAATAAATTTTCAAAAAACAGCTCCTATCTAGGGAGCAAGGGGTATTATATACAAAGCAAATACAAAGTCAACCTTTTGCTTAAACCCTTTAATAACAAGGCTATTTGGCACAAAAAAAGCCCCTAAAATGGGGCTATATTCTTCAGAATGCTGAACCCAAAGCGGGCTTCAAACAATTCGTACCTATTACTGAATCCTGGCGTGACAATATCAGCTGTTCAAGATGCTCATATTGAAATCCTGTTTTAGGAGAAGGAATATTAAAAAAACGATTACCTTTAGCATCAAACAGCCCATCATGTTCATGGTTTACTGCCCAGGGTCGAGGATGAAAGCCTTCTACTCTTTGCAATATGTTTTCCAATAAAATTGGATGTTCTTCAATGGGGGAAAAAATTGCTGTTTTTTTGTAATACAAATTCAGCAGCATGCTCAGGGCAAAGATTTAAAGATTCTTTAACGATTAAATACACTTTTTTAACTAAACCTTTATGTTCTGGCGGAAGTTTGAAAAGAGGATTCTTTTCCGAATCTCGTATTTCCTTGCCGTCATCGAGATTCTTTGTATGAATCATTGTTGTTATTCTTTTTACTTGTTCAGTAAACAGGAGCAAGGCGACAATCACTGGACCTGTAGTATCAACAGGCGGTTCTTTAGTTGAGATCATAATAAAGGAATTTTTTATGATACTACAACCCAAATACCTATTTGGCAAGAAATTTACCATTTAATGATTGCGTGTATAATCAAGAAAAATACTTTAAAAAATGAAAAAAACTACTATCACCGCAACCATAAAGGGCGGAAACCAGCTAACTGGCGAAATAACCATAGTTCCAAACAAAAATGCCGTTCTCCCTGCCATTGCGGCTTCAATCTTAACTGACGGGCAAATGGAGTATCATAATCTTCCCTATAGTCCTGATGTGGAGAAAATGCTTAAAACATTATCAAAAATGGGAGCGGCAGTGGATGACCTATCTGCAACAATAAGTATTTGCTGCAAAAATATTAGTACTCACATAGTACCCAGCGATGACATTAATGATATGCAGGCGGGTTACTTGCTTGCTGGACCATTACTCGCACGATTTGGCAAAGCATCTATTCCACTTTCTTCTGGATGCAGACTGGGATATAGAGGCTTTGAAGATCACGCCGAGTATTTCAAAAAACTTGGTGTTAGATTTTCAGTGATGGAAAATTATGTTCACTTTGAATTGATTGAATCAATTAAAGATGAAAGGATAACCGTCAAAGACAACGCTATGTACGAGGAAAGGTCAGTACTGTATTCTAGCCCCTTTGTCACTCCCACAGAAAACATCCTGATGTTACTGTCTGGGAGTTCACGGTTCAATACCAAAGTTTCAGGTATTGCTCAAGAGCCTCATATCGCTCAATTAATTGAACTGCTCAAAAAAATGGGAGCAAATATTAAAGGAAGTGGTTCTTGTTTGTGGGTCGCAGGTAAAGATATTTTATCAGGCGCAACATTCACCGCGGAACCGGACCATGTGAGTTACTTCGGATTTGCAGTAACAGCAGCCATGACAAAGAGTGATATTACCCTTTGTGTACCAACCCCCTTACCAGAAGGAATCATTCATATGAATGAATTTCTTGAAAAAACTGGAGTGAAACTTGAATTGGTGAAAAATGGAGTAAAGATATTTGGCAGTCAGTCAGCCTTTACCCCAAATGAGACTTTCCCAAAATTCGACACCGACGTCTTCAAGGTCAATCCTGGACCATGGCCAATGTTTCCTGTTGACTGCTTACCCAGTATGCTCGCCTGGAGCAGCATGAATGCAAACCCACTTACTAGTACCAGACTAAACAACTGGCTTTATAGTGATGGGCTTAAGTATGTTCCGGTACTCAGAGAAATGGGTGCCAAAATAGGATCTTTTGATGATCAACGAGCAACAGTACAAGGAACACTCAATGGAAACCCTTATAATATATCTGCTGATATTACAGCCCCTGATGTAATTGAAGGTTGCCGAGCGGTTATCTCTTGTGCCTTAGCAGGAAAAGGAACGTACGAAATTAAAAACGTACAGTACATCATGCGAAGGGAGCCAAATTTCTTCGAAACACTGAAGCATTGCGGAGCTGATATCGAAATCACTCACTTCGAAGAAACGACCTAAATAAGTAGTTAAAGTTCTTTATGAAAATAAACGTTTGCTTTTCAGCAGACGTTTTTTTATTTCGCCACCTTTACTGCTTCATCAAACCAGACTACGACCACCGCCAAGCACACGAACATGTTCGCTTGGCAAAATGTCAGCTTCAACCAATGTATTTTTTCCTGCCGGTGTATCCCTGACTTCCTTTTTATTTATCTTGTAAGAAGTGTTTGGCGGTAGCACAAACTCCTTTTCTGTTCCTAGTCCGCTAATATATGCACCATTAACAACGCTCTGTTGAGGAAAATTCAATGTCATAATCGTCTTATCTCCTTCATTCTTCGACACAAGATCTGCATATTCCTTATTGATACTTGTCGACATAAAAGCCTTGTCAGTCATTATATCTCCAGGCTCACCTACGGGAACTGTATTGTCACTGATAGTTCGATAGACCTTCCTGTTGGCATTAGCATCACTTGCTAACAGATAAGAGTTATCAATTATTTTTTTCAAACTATCATGAGATTCAACGATATCATTATGCGACTCTCGATGAAACGGTGTATCTTCTTTTCCTTTATGTTCCAAAACGTTTTCTATAGTCACAGGTTTGTCTTTACGCATTATTCCATTTATAACATTATGATCTGTCGTTTGCCGGTATTTTGCTGTTTTTTCAAAGTCTTCTTTTTTTCCCCTCGTTTTATATTGCTTAAGAAAATTCTTCTCAGCAATATCTCCCCCGTTACTCTCATCTACAGGTTCACGCACATATTCATCTATTCGTGGCTGCATATATTCTTCCCCGAGTGCTTCAGCATCTTCAGGTATGAGACTCTGTACATATGCTTCTTCATATTGCCCCTTCAAAACAATATACTGTGCATCGAGTGAATTACTATTACTAATGTATTGTTGCTGTTGCTGTCGCTGTTGAAATAGCTGTTGCTGGAGTGCAACGATTTGTTCAGTAATTTCAGCAATCTCTTCATCACTACTTGAATTATTTTTTGATATATCTAACATCAACACTTGAGAGTTTGTCGCAGCAATTTGTTGATCAAGCATTTGTACTGCATTGGCAATTATTCCTGATTGATTTACATAATCGGTAGTAATTGCATCAAATTCTTTTTCAATAGATTCGGAATCCATATCATTATTTCGCCACCTTTACTGCTTCATCAAACTTTATTGAGAGGAGTTTTGAGCCACTATCAGCACCAAGAGTTACACCGTAGAGAACAGTTGCGCGACTCATGGTTTCGCGGTTGTGAGTTACCACAATGAGCTGAGAGTACTCTGAGAGGCGCTCTACCATATCTCCATAACGACGAGAGTTGGCTTCATCGAGAGCAGCGTCAGTTTCATCGAGCACAAGGAATGGAGGTGGATTAACTTGAGAAATAGCAAAAAGTAGCGCAATGGAAACAAGACTTCTCTCTCCTCCTGAAAGCATATTTAACTCTTTGACCTTTTTTTCTGGAAGGTTTACATGTACATCAATACCTCGCTCAAATCCTTCTGGTGCATCAGAGATTTCTTCGAGCTCTTCTTCATCCAAAACTTCTGTATCCAACTTTTTCTTTCTCTTTTTCTCTACTGTAATAGAAAGAAAAGCACTTCCTCCACCAAACATTGTTTTGAAAAAGTCTCCAAAGCGTTCGTTGATAGTCTCCACCCCTTTGGTAAATCTTTCATCAAGAACTTTTTTAAGGTCAACTATCAAACTCTCTAGATTTTTAATACTAGTTTCTATATCTACCATTTCTTTCGTTAGAAATGCATCCCTATCTTTTGTATTTTCATATTCAGAAACCACGTCATTACCAATACCGCTATGTTCCTCTAGCCGAATTTTAAGACGATCTATAGTTCTCTTTATATCGTGCATATCTAAGCCTTGTTCTGACTCAGAAGAATGAAGTGAATGTAAAAATGCTGGACCAAAAAGAAATCCTGCTTCTTTTATTTCTTGATCAAACCTTTCTTTTCTTTCTATAAATGAGCTTTTGGTAACAGCTAAAATTTGGAGTTCAGATTCACATTGTTTTATCTCGCTTGCAATACGGTATCTATTTTCAGTACTTGTAGCAGTACTTCTAATAGCTTGTTCTCTATTTTTTTCAAGTTCAATAATAGTCCTTTGAAGTTCTTGTTCTTTAGAAATGATTGGAGAGAGCTCTTTTTGTAAAGATTCAAGCTCAAGTACTGTTTCTTTTATATCTGGAATATTAAGATTTGTATTTGTATTTTTTACTACTTGAGGCTGGCGAGCTTTTAACTTTTCAATCAAAGGGCTAAGATTAGCGATTGCATTTTGAGCCATCTCTAAGCTTGTTGCATTTTTTACAGATAAAACAAAAAACTCAATATCAGAGAGTAATTGAGAATATTCTGTCGGAGCAAAAGATATACTTGGTCCTTCTGACTGTGAACTAGATTGAGATACTGAAATAGCTCTATGAGCCTCTATCATACCTTCTAATCTACCTATTCTCTGCTCAACAATTCGCCTTTTTTCTTGTAATTCTCTTATAGAAGACTTTGATTCTTCTATCTTTTGAAAAAAAGAATTATCAGAAACATCTGTTTTCTCTGGAAGGGCGCTTAATTCTTTTTCGAGAGATGACTTTTTATTTTCTATTAAAACAGTAGCTTCCCTGAGTCTTACCTCTTCTTTTGAAAGTTCTATCTTTTCAGTTGAAAGAAACCTACTAAGGACATTTTGAAGTTCATCTCTTATAACTCTACCCTTTTCTATTTTTTCTACCTGCTTCTTAAGAAAAGTAAGGTGCGGAGCGAGCTCTCTACGAAGAGACTGAACATCTTTGAGAGTCTCTAATGTTTTGGCAAGCTTTGACTCACTTTCTTTTATTCGATAGTGATATATTTTTAAGCCCAGTGCATCCTCAAGTATCTCTCTTCGATCTTTTGTATTTGCTCGCAATATCCCATCAGCTTCACCCTGAGAAATAATATGGTGACCAGAAGCTCCAATATTTACAGAAGAAAGAAGTTCTACCATTTGCTTGAGCTTAATCTCTGTACCATTCATAGAGTACTTACTGGTACCATCAGCAAAAAGTTCACGAGAAAAGGTCACAGTGTCAAAAAGTACGGGTGCCCTGGATTCACCAGAAGACTCGCCTTGAGGCATAAAAGCAAATACTTTATCAGAATTATCAAAGGTTATAGAAACATGAGCTCGAGAGAGCTTAGGAGCACCTGACCCACCACGAAAAATAAGGTCTGCTCCACTTTTACCTCTCATACTTTTCATAGACTGTTCACCAAGAACAAAACGGAAAGCCTCAACAACATTACTTTTTCCAGAACCGTTTGGACCAACAACAGCAGTAACAGGAGCAGTAAAAGAGAGCGATGATTTCTTCGCAAATGATTTAAAGCCTGATATTTCTATTTGTTGCAAACGCATTGTTTTAAGTATATCAAAAAACCTTAATTTTATTTAAGGTTTTTTGATATTTTAATTACCAACCTTTTTGAGTTAGTGCGGCTTGAGCTGCAGCTTGTTGAGCTTCTTGTTTACTTCTACCTTTTCCTTCTGCTATTTTTTTGTCTCCAAAGAAAATTCCGACAGTAAAGAATTTGTCATGGTCTGGACCAAGTTGACCTATAACTTCATAGCTTGGAGTTATACCGAGACGCTCTTGAGCTTCTTCTTGAATATGACTCTTTGGATCACGCCAAAGCTTTTTACTGATGATATCAGAGAGTTTTGGTATAAGAGTTTTCTTTATAAAAACTTCACAAACATCATAACCTTGGTCCAGATAAAGAGCTCCGATAAAAGACTCATAAGCATTTGCAAGAATTGTTTGTCTTGCTCTTCCTGTGTCTTTGCTCTCTCCTTTTGAAAGAAGAAGGTATTCATTCATATTTAAACTTTGAGCTACTTCAGCGGCTACCACTGCGTTAACTAACGCACTACGATATGCTGTCAGGTCACCCTCAGCATGCTCTGGATAAGTTTTGAAAAGGTGATCTGTAACGACAAGCTCAAGTACTGCATCTCCCAAAAACTCCAAACGCTCATTGTGAGAAAGTCCGCTTTTTGGATTTTCATTAATATAGGAACGGTGAGTAAAAGCCTGCTGTAATACTTCTTTGTTTTTGAAAACAATACTTATTGCTTCCTCAAATGTACTAAAATCTTTCATATTTTTATTGAAAGTGTAAAGTGGAATGTAGCTTAATATTAAAGGCTACGCTCTACTTTCTACTCTCTTATTATCTACTATTTATAATCTCAATCGCCTTTGCGATTGAGGGCAATATATCATCATAAATGGTTAAGTCAACTAGCTGTTCTGGTTTCATCCAATCAGCCTTGTCCAAGCCACCGTTACTCTTAAGCTCCAATTCTTTATAAGGAGCTTCCATCAAAAAGTAAGCAACGACCTTTAATATTTTCTTCTTCTCTGGGTGAGATGCTACATATTCAATCTTTCCTATTTCTGCAATAACTTTTGCATCTAGCCCAAGCTTTTGCTTAACACTGCGAAGGGCTGTGTCTTCATACTTTTCTCCTTCTTCTGCTCCACTTTTTACGAGAGTCCAATAACCAAAAACATCATGAACGATAGCTACCAACACCTCACCTTCATGATGAGTAAATATTAAGCCGCCAGCCTTAGCCTCTACAGGAAGTTTACTGATATCGATAGGTTCTTCTGGTTCTTTGTTTTTTATTGCTTTTGGTTTTGATATTTGATCTTTACCAGGCTCGCCTATTTCTTTATAAACAGCACCAAGAACTCCGTTGACAAACTTACCACTGTTTTCTCCGCCAAATGTCTTTGCAAGCTCAATAGCTTCGTTTATAGCAACCTTTGGAGGAACTTGTTCTCTGTCACCAAAAAGAAGCTCAGCAAGCCCCATTCGAAGCACGCTTCGATCTACATTTGAAATCTTTTCCAAGGGCCATTCAGGGGCAGCCTTAGTAATAATATCGTCTAATACTTGTTGCTTTCTTTGGACGGTCTCTGCTAAAGAATACATAAATTCGTTATCAGAATGACCAGGTGCAAATTCAACCACATTATGATCAATAATGGACTTTAAGTCTTCCGGTTTTCCTCCGAAATCCCACTCGAACAATGATTGAAGAACAATAGATCGTGATAGGTGGCGATTTGCCATATGTTTTATTTTTTAGCTACTTTTTTCTTTTTAGCTGGTGCCTTTTTGGCTACTTTCTTACCTTGTTTCTTAAGAACCTTCTTTACAGGATCTCCTGTAACACTTCGTCCTTTATACATTCCACTGAGAGATGCTCTGTGGCGGATATGCATTTCACCACTTGCGTCCTTTGAAAGAGCTGGGCTCTTAAGCGCATGATGACTTCTTCGGTTTGCAGTGTGACTGCGTGTGTGTCTCATTCGTACTACCATATGCGAAACATCATACTATATATATTTGAAAATAACAAATAGTTTTGACAACTTTTACAAGGAGCTACGGTGGTGGTATAGTTTTTGTATGAATACTGAACACACACGCCATTCCCTAGCCCACCTTTTGGGGGCTGCTGTTATGAAGCTTTATCCAGACGCAAAGCTAACGCTTGGTCCGGCTATTGAGGATGGTTTTTACTATGATGTGGCTTTTGTCAAAAATATCAGTAGTGATGACTTACAAAAGATAGAAGACAAAATGCGAGAAATACTTCCTTCTTGGAAAACTGTATCTCACAAAGAAGTCACAAAAGAAGAAGCTCTTGAGTATTACAAAGGTAATGAATTTAAAACAGAGCTCATAAATGAAATATCAGAAAAAGGAGAAAAAATAACACTCTATAATATGGGCGACTTTACAGACCTATGTCGAGGAGGTCACACTGATGATTTGAGTACTATAGATCCACAAAGCTTTAAGCTAGATAGAGTTGCTGGAGCTTATTGGCGCGGAAGTGAGAAAAACCCTATGCTCACTCGTATTTATGGACTAGCTTTTGAAAATAAAGTTAAGCTAGATGAATTTCTACATATGCGCGAAGAAGCTGAGAAGCGTGATCACCGAAAAATAGGCCAAGAACAAAAACTTTTCTTTGTAGACGATATGGTTGGTAAAGGTCTTATCATGTGGCAACCAAAAGGAACTATCATTCGTGACGAAGTAGAAAAGCTTGCCAAAGAAAAAGAAGAAGAACAAGAATATGTTCGTGTAGTAACTCCACACCTTGCCAAAGAAGAACTATTTCTAACTTCTGGGCACCTTCCTTACTATAAAGATGATATGTACCCCGCAATGGTTATGGATGATGGTACTTACTATTTGAAAGCAATGAACTGCCCTCACCACCATATAATGTATCGCCACGAAAAGCACAGTTACAGAGATCTACCTATTAGATTTGCTGAATACGGAACAGTATATAGAAATGAGTTATCTGGAACTCTTGCTGGTCTACTACGCGTACGATGTTTGGCTATGAATGATGCGCACATCTATTGTCGCAAAGACCAAATAGAAGAAGAGTTTGAAAAAGCACTCCGCCTTACTATGGAATACTTTGAAATCTTTGGACTTACTGATTATTGGTTCCGCCTTTCGAAATGGAATCCGGCGCACATTGAAAAATATATTGATGAACCAGCAAACTGGGAATATACAGAAGGTGTTATAAGAAAAATTCTTGACCGAGTTGGCATTCCCTATAAGGAAGTAGATGATGAAGCTGCTTTCTATGGACCAAAAGTAGATATTCAGTTCAAATCTATCATCGGCCGAACAGAAACAATGTCGACAGTACAGCTCGACTTTGCTGCAAAGAAGCGTTTTGAACTTGTTTATACTGACAACGAAGGAAAAGAAAATAATGAAGTTTTTGTTATCCACCGCGCACCACTTTCAACTCACGAAAGATTTACTGCATTTTTGATTGAACACTATGGTGGCGTGTGGCCTACATGGCTATCCCCACTTCAAGTCGCAGTTCTCCCTGTCGGAGAAATGCACGAAGAATATGCTCAAAAAATAACAAAATCTCTTAAGGAAGCAGGCGTAAGAGTAGAACTCTGGACTGCAGACGGGCTTGGAAAGCGTATCCGAAAAGCAAAAGTAGAAAAAGTACCCTACCAAATAGTTATCGGAGACAAAGAGCGTGATGCAAATACCGTTACAGTAGAAGGCCGAAATGACCTGAAGCTTGAACAAATAAATATTGATGAATTCATTTCAAGGATTACTGGTGAGATAAAAAATAGAAAAGATTTGTAGTATACTTTCTCCGTGGAACACAACAATATATACAACCTGATGACCCAAATGACCCAAGAATCAAAGAGTCTTTGGAGAATTAAAAAAGAATACGCAAAAGAAGCAAAATCAAAAGAACTAAAAGCTTTCTGGACCAAGTTGGCAAAAGAAAAAGAAGTTCATTTGAAAGAAATGAAAGCATTACTTAAAGCAGAATTAAAATAATAAAAAATCCCTCACATTTCTGTGAGGGATTTTTATTTATATATCTAGATTTGCCATCTTAGCATTTGATTGGATGAAAGCTTTTCGTGGAGCAACTTCGCTTCCCATAAGAGTGTCGAAGACTTTATTTGCTTCTTCAGCATCCTCTACTTTCACTTGTTTCAAAATACGACGAGCTGGATCCATAGTTGTCTCCCATAACTCTTCAGCATTCATTTCTCCAAGACCTTTATATCGCTGAACACTTATCTTTGGAATTTTTGCCGCCTTTCCTGTTGCAACCTCTACTGATTCTTGGTCTTCAGCATCATCACTTTCATTTGATTCATCTATCTCAGGAACGCTATGTCCCCCCAAGCTCTTGATGACTCTTTCTTTATCATCATCACTATAAGCATAAAATAGTTCTTTTCCTTTTTTGATTTTATATAGAGGTGGTTGAGCGATATAAACATAACCAGCGTCAATAACAGCACGGAAATATCTAAAAAATAGAGTAAGAATAAGAGTTGTAATGTGTGATCCGTCGACGTCCGCATCGGTAGCGATTACTATCTTGTGATAACGCATCTTGTCGATATCAAATGTGTCTCCAATAGAAGTCCCCATGGCAATCACCAAGTTTTTGATTTCGTTTGATGCAAGCATTTTATCAAGACGTGCACGTTCTACGTTCAATATCTTTCCTCGAAGTGGCAGTATGGCTTGGGTTCGTCTATCACGACCCATCTTGGCAGTACCACCCGCAGAGTCTCCCTCAACGATAAATATTTCTGATTCTGAGGCATCTTTACTTTGACAGTCCGCAAGTTTCCCTGGAAGAGTCATTCCTTCTAGTGCCCCTTTTCGAAGTATTGAATCCTTAGCAGCCTTAGCAGCTTTTCGAGCTCGGAGCGCCAAAAGAACTTTCATAATAATAGCCTTAGCTTCATCTGGATGCTCTTCAAGGAAGGTAGAAAAAGCATCCCCAAAGACTGTTGTCGTAGCTCCTTGAGCCTCCATAGATCCAAGTTTTGCTTTGGTCTGTCCTTCAAATTGAATCTCAGCCAACTTTACAGAAATAACAACAGTAAGACCCTCCAAAACATCATCACCAGAGAAAGGTCCGTCTGCGTCTTTGATTAGATTATTTTTCTTCCCATAAGTATTTAAAATTCTTGTTAGAGCTGTTTTGAAACCAGTCACATGAGTACCGTGTTCTGGGTTATAAATATTGTTTGCAAAAGGCACGATACGAGCAGAAATATCATCAACATATTGAAGTGCTATTTCTACTCCAACATTGTCTTGATCTTTCTCACAATAAAATACAGTTTCATGAATAGGCTTCTGGAGTTGGTTGTAGTGACGCACCATACTCTGGATACCGCCTTCAAAATAATATGTAGTTGAAGGTGCTTCAATACCTAAATCCGCAAACCAAAATACTGACGTTGGATCCATTTTCTCTGTTACCTCCCGAGCGTCTATAACAGTCACACGAAGTTTCTTTACAAGGTAAGCTTGCTGACGAACATGATCAATAATAGTTTTATGATCAAAAGCAATACCTTCTTTGAAAATAGTTGGGTCAGGCTGGAAGGTAATAATAGTACCGTTATTTTTTGTTTTACCTATCTTCTTTACAGCAGCTTTTTTGTTACCCTGAGAGTACTCTTGTACCCAGATATCACCATCTTTGTGAACTTCAGCACGAGTGTAATCAGAAAGTGCGTTAACAACTGACGCACCAACTCCGTGTAGACCTCCAGAGACTTTATATCCACTTCCTTCACCACCGAATTTTCCTCCGGCATGAAGTACTGTCATCACAGTCTCAAGTGCAGAAACTTTTGTCTTTGGGTGAATACCAACAGGAATACCTCTACCATTATCAACAACACGTATCCGATCTCCAGGAAGAAGTGTAAGCTCTACATGATCTGCATAGCCTCCCATGGCTTCATCACGAGAGTTATCAAATATCTCCCATACAAGATGGTGAAGACCAGTTGGTCCAGTAGAACCGATGTACATACCCGGACGACGTCGTACCGGCTCAAGCCCTTCTAGGACTGAAATCTGATCTGCTCCGTACTCTGATTTTTTTGGGTCTTTTGCCATTTGATATAGATAAAATAAGGTTTTATTAACGCTTTATTATAGCAAAATTACACCCTATGCGCTATTTGACTTTATAGATAAAAAGTGATATAATATAAATAGAAGCCTGAATTTTTAACAAAAAAAATAAATTATGAAGAAAGTATTTCAATTACTTTTTGTTGCTCAGTTAACAATAAGAGCAATATTATTCTTTGTTTTAGTAAGCGCCTCAATGTTTATACCATCTTTGTACTCAATGGTATATGTAGCTGAAAAAACACCCGGACCATTGGCATTCTTTTCGGTAATTTTAACCTTAATAGCATTTATAGTAATCTATGGAAAAATTACTGAAAAAGCTGATTTAAAAAAGTTATTTAGAATATTTATTGGATGCTAAGTCTTTCCGCAAACCCTTTTATTTTAAAAAAAATAAAAGGGTTTATTTTTTAAACACTTTTGCCATTTTACAGTATTCACATTCCACACTATCTCCGTAACCTTTGTGATTACACTCTCTTTTTATCCATTCCCCATTCTTAAGTACCTCATCATACTCTTTGATATCTCTAATCAAAAGATCAATTTGTTCCTCTGAAATACGTGTCTCATAGAGCGCATTTTTTTCTTTCTTATCGGCTTCAACAAATAAAAGTCTTGAACTTGTCACTTCTTTTTTCTCTGCCCCACGTACAAGATATGAATACATCGCAAGTTGTCGCATATAGTCTGAGAGCCTGCCGTCCTCTGTCTCTTTTTCTATCATGTTTGCAGTCTTTATAGAACCTGTCTTGAAATCAGTCACTGATATAGTTCCATCGGGAAATCTCTCTGTCAGGTCTATCTTTCCGTACATTGAAAGGTTAGGAAATATAGTATCTTTGAAAGACACTGAGCGTTCACTCTGTCTGTCTTTTGCTAAATGAGGATAATATTCTTCTAGCCAATTCGTAACAGCTTTTAGAGCATCCTTGCTCATACGCTTCAAATCTTTTGGTTCCACTACCCCCTCTTTTTCTAATTCGTGCACAACCTTCTCTTCTATATCTTTTTCATTTGGTTTTTTATCAGACTTGAGTATGTACTCGATAGTACTGTGCACCGCACTTCCGAGAGCAAGCGAAACACTTTTAACTTCAGGAAGCTTCAAAAAATTTCTAAAATACCATTTCCAAGGACAAGAGAAAAAGTTATTGAGCAATGTCACAGAAACTTTGACTGATTCATAGTTGCCACTGACATAATCCTTAAGCTCTTCCAAAATGTTTTCATCTTGAACTTTATTTATTGGTATATAAATTTGTGGACCAGTAGAAAGGAGTGTTGCTTCTGTCTCTTCTGCATTTTTAACTTCAAAATGTTCTTTTGGTAAATCAGCCAATAGTATTGTCGGCTCTAAGACTTTGCCTTCATAATTTTTCCTAGCGTAAGAGATAGAGCAAACTTCCTTTGCACGAGTTATCGCCACATAAAGCTCTCTTTTGGCAGATAGAGCATCTCTCTCATTGATATGGAGTTTTACGGATTCTGGGAGTGTAAAAGGTTGACGCTTTTGCCCCATGAGAGTCTCTTCGTTCATATGAGCTATCCAAACATTTTTATACTCCAAGCCTTTGGATCGGTGCAGTGTCATTACCTGTATGCCATTTCCGCCACCAAAAGAAGCGAGCTCTACTATTTGATTGTATTCTTGTAGTCTTTCTAAATATTCGATAAAAGACTTTATGCCCCGCGTCTGATTCTTTTCTTCCCAAGACATAGCGCTATGCAAAAGTGTGCGAACTATTTCAACAGCACTGAGTAACTCTTCGTGAGAACTAGTATTTAAAATCAAAAGTTCATTTCCTACAGTACTTATAGTCTCTGAAATCTTTTTACTTGTTAGTGTTTCTACCCAACTAGATAACTTCTTACCCCAAACAGATATATTGTTACCACTAGAGAACAAATTCTCACTACTGACATGCTGAACTAAGGTTTCTAGTGTGATAGCTTTACCTTTTTGCTGATGAAGAAAAGCATGGCCTTCTAAAGGTGATACAACGCTATGCCTATCTAATAAACTCTCTGCAATAGATACACTATCGTAAGGATCAGAAATTATTTTTAAAACTCTTAAAATACTTTTGGTTTCTGTAAGAGAAAAAATAGAAACATTACCAGAATGCGAGACCTCTAAGCCCATATCTTCTAAGATAGAAATAGCACTTCTAACATGACGATTTTTAGGTACAAGCAAAGCACATTCTTCTGGTTTACACCCAGACTCAATTTGTTTTTTAAAAAATAACCCTGCTCCAATAATCTCATCTCTCTCATAAGAATACTCCGATAGAAAAATCTTTTCTTGACCAAAAGTGTTACTCTTTAGTTTTTCTTTAGTAACAGAGCTTTGAAGTAAATCATCTGCTAAGGCTAATATCTTTTCTGTAGAACGATAGTTTTCTGTAAGAGTAATAAGTTCTGCTTTTCCAAAGAAGGTAGCAAATTCTTCAAAATAAGACATGGACGCACCAGAGAAACCATATATAAGCTGCCTATCATCTCCCACTACAAAGATATTTGGATTTTCTGTTCCTTTCCAAACAGCTTTCAAAAATGAATTTTGAACACCGCTTGAGTCTTGGTGCTCATCAATAAGTACGTATTGATATGATTCTCTAATATCATCTCGTGCATCTTCTGATTTCTCTACTATCTCTACGGCATAAGCAAGTACATCATCGTAGTCCATTAGTCCACGATCTTTTTTAACTTCTTCATAAAGCCTAAAAAATTCAACGACTTCTTTTGTTCTCTCTAAGCTCTCTATTTTCTTTTCTACTTCTTTTTTTATTTTTCCCTTGCTTTCCCCTCTTGTAGAAATGCTTTCTGGATCTTGCTTAAGAAAAATGATTTCTTTTTCAACCTCAACTAAAAACATCGCTGGTGTCATTCGCTCTCTCTTGAGTATAGAGATCAGGCTTTTTAAATCAGAAAAGTATTGAGAAGGATTTGTCCGAGGACGAATGTAATCCCAATCATAATTATGCAAAAGCTCATCAACAATCAAAACAGCTTGGTTGTCATCGAGTGACACAGGAGCAATATCAAAATCCAAAACACCATAATATTTCTCTACTATATCTCCAGCAAAAGAGTGAAAAGTGCTGATATGAACATCTCTAGCAGTACCACCTATATAACCTTCTAGTCGTGACCTCATAGCCAAAACACCAGAGCGGGTAAACGTCAGACACAGAACACTGTCAGCACCAACATCTGTCTTTTGTAGTATATGAGCGATACGAAGTGCCAAAACCTGGGTCTTACCAGTACCCGGGCCTGCCACCACCATCACAGGGCCTTCTATAGCCTCAACAGCCCTCTTTTGGGCAGTATTTAGAGATTGGTAGGCTTTCTCAAAATCTGTCATATAAAGAGTTTACCATGCCCCAAAAAAGGTGCCCCTCTGGTATAATCTTGCCATGAATATCATACGAATTATCTTTCTTGTTGTTATAACAGTCACCACTTTTTCAATATCTATACTCACTGCCAAAATATATTCTATTGGATTTAAATTAAATCCAATTAATAGTCGAATTGTACTATCTATAGGAGCACTGATGCCTTTGATTTTTATATTAACAATGTTCTTTGATAGGAGTAGTAAAAATCCTTTTTCTTATCCAGTAAATGCGCTGGGTGGGATAATTTTTTATCTTTTTATAACAGGTGCGATTTTAGGAATTATTATTTTTATTGGGAAAATAAGTAACACTACAATACCAGTATTTATTAGTACAACTTTTTTCTCTCTTGGAATTTTGATGGGTATTGCTGGTTTAATACAGGCAAAATTTATAAAAACAACATCTTATACAATAAACCTCCCCGGTGCACCTATAGAATGGAATGATAAAAAGGCTGTTTTAGTTTCTGATACTCACTTCGGACTTATAAATCATAAAAAGTTTTCTGATAAAGTTGTTTCAAAAATACTAAATGTAAATCCCGATTTTGTTCTTCATGCTGGAGACTTTTATGATGGACCTAAAAATGACACAATGCTTATCACAGAATCTTGGAAAAACTTGGCACAAAAAATACCTGTATTTTATGCACCAGGAAATCATGAAGAATATGGTGACTATGAAGGATTTCTAACTTCTATAAAAAACTCAGGTGTTACAGCACTAGTAGATAATTCTACTACTTATAAAGGTGTTCAAATTGCAGGAATCACTTATAGAGACAAAAACCAATTAGAAAATGCTTCTGTAGCACTAAAAAATCTTAATCTAGATAAAAACACACCTAGTATTTTAATAAACCACCCACCAACATTTCAAAAAACGGTACAAGAGATAGGAGTAGACTTGATGGTTTCTGGTCATACACACAAAGGACAATTTTGGCCATTAAACTTTATAGTAAAAAGAATTTATGGAAAATATATTTATGGCCTTAATAAAGATGGAGATCTTATTACCATAACAACAAGTGGTGTAGGAACAGCGGGGCCACCACTACGACTCTTTAATACACCAGAACTTGTGATTATCAAATTTACTACAAACTAGGAGTTGTCAATCTTTTAATGTTTTTTATTATAAAAATAAATATCAAAACTAAAATAATAAAACCAAATCCAACAATTCCAGTAGAGACAAGATCTACTCGATAAGGAGAGGTTGTGAGTGTTGTACCAAAAGTCTTATCTATAACCTTAACACTTTCCTTAAGAACAATATTATCACTAGCTATTCTGGCAATAGAAGGAATAAAAGGAAGAGCGATTACTCGAACTCCATCAGAATCTTTTGATGAAAAATCATCTTCTTCTGTAATAAAAAAACAATTATTGTCTTCACCTTCAAAACCAACAGGAACAACGTCTTGAACTCCGTGTAGATTATCACAAACATCTTTTGGTGCTTTTATACACTCCCCTGTATCGGAGATTATGTAATCTTTTGGTATTTCAGTTTGAGAATTTGGAAGGTTTGGACAAAAATCAAATACTTGTGGTAAACATATGTTTCCATAAATATTATGGTTATCCGGAACAACACTTTGAGCTCCTGGTAAATTTACGCACAAATCAACAGGGACCTCAGAACATTCTGAGTAGGAAACTTGAGCACCTAAATCATTAGGGCAAAAGTCTTTTGGTATTTTTATACACAAACCTTGATCATCTACCAAATAATTTGATGGCACAAAACTCTGAATACCAGAGAGGTTTGGACAAAAATCAAACTCTTCCCTGATACATGCACCTATATCATTTAAAACGAAACCTGTTGGAATAACAGATTGCTCACCTGGAAGATTAGGACAAGCATCGATGATTTCAATACATTGACCTTGAGTATTAACAGTATAACCTTGTGGCAAAGTAGACTGATTTCCTCCTATATTTGGGCAAACATCTGTTGGTAAAAGAACGCTTCCTCCCCCGCCTCCACCTCCTCCTCCACCACCTGAGGTATATCTCCATGTTGTACGAACACAAGAAGATGAATCGCCACAGTCAAACTTAATCCATCCCCCATAAGGGCCGCCAGTCCAAGCCCAACCAGATAATTCACCTGTTGAAGGACTTATGGTTACTGATTGACCTGTAACTGCAAAATTTATCCATCCAGATACTTGGCTCCACGCTTTTCCTGTCAAAAGACCGGTTGTATTATTTGAAAAAGAAACACCTGATCCTGTTGGGTTTAATTTGATCCAACCAAGAGAGTTTCCCCAAACATTTCCGCTAATACCGGTGATACTATCTACTACTATTGATGGCTCTTGTGATAACTCAAAATTAATAATACTAGGAGTTGGAGAAGTACAAGTTGTGTCATAACAAACCTTAGCTTGATTTGTAGCAGAAGTATCAATATAACCAGTTGCTGCAAACGTACTTGAGGTAAATAAAAATGTAAAGAAAATAAAAAATATTTTATTCATATCTATTCAACAGGAGTCTCAACCGGGGCCTCTTCGACAACAGGAGGAGTTTCTGGTTGCTCTACTGGAGGTGTTTCTATTATCACATCTTCAACAGGGTCAGTTACTGGAGTATCCTCTGGTGCTGGAGGGTTATCTATAGCGGTATTATCTGATACCGATGTAGATGTAGAACCACCAAGAATTTGTTGCAACTGATCAGCTGTAACACAAAGCTGTGTACCATCTGATTTTTTTAGACAAAGCTCTTCAGTTTCGATTCTCTTTGCAAAGATTTTATTAATACCATTATTTATATTAGCAAGCCAATCTCTAAGTTTTCCGACAAAAGAGTTATCTCCTTCTACAAGATTTGTAATTGATTCTGTTGTAATAGATAACTCTTGAATAGCTTTTACAACTTGCCACTGATTTGGTAACTGAACAGAATACATTCCGTTTGGTCCAGTTGTAACTAACTCTGGATTTGTTTCCAATACCTCTTGAGCGATTACTCCAATCATTCTATCTCCTGATGCCTTGACTGTATATTCACGAACCTTAAAAGGTTTGAAATATACAAGAGCAGAATTTGCATCAATAATATTTTCTTTCAACCTTTCGTCAGAGGAACATGTTACTGTTACAGCTCCTGATTCTGGGTTATACAAACACTCTCCATCAGAGTCAGTAAGAGCAAAAATATCTGTATCTGCGGAAGCATTCGCTACATCCAAAAGATAGTCTGGTATCAAGTCCCCAATACCAACCTTTCCTGTTGTATCTATAACAAACCTATCAGTAAAGGTATTTGTTGCTTCGATACCTGTTCCGCTAGACTGAGCAATGGCAAACATAGTACCTGAACCATAGGTTAATTTAGGTTCGTTGCTTGCTTTTTTAGTAAAACCTATACGAGACTGATCATCAAAACCAGCATACGCATCGTCTGCTGTTAAGAAATCGGCATTTCCTGTGACAAGAATGTCTCCAGTAACCTGAAGTTTATTATTGGTTCCAACTGAAGTTGTTGATCCTATCAAGACTTCTCCTGTGGTATTAATAGCTAAAGGTATAGTTGTTCCAGTGTAATCATAAATAAAGAAATCATCAGCAACACCAGCACTTACCTCGGAAGCATTACCAACACCTATGGTCCATGTTCGCCCGGTACCTTCAAGAGCAACCTGGGTGTAGCCAGCAACTTCAGTATTAGAAAAAATAACAGTAGGATCAAAATTTGTTCCTGCTCCTCCATTTGTGAAAGTTCCAGCTGTATTTCCTAGTGTAAGTAATGACCCACTAGCAGAAGCAGCGATACTCTTTATGTTTGTTATATCCCCACCAGAAGAAACTACAAAATTTGTAAAGTTAAATAAATCTGTATTAGCTGTTGTTCCCTTAAAGATAGTATCCCAGCCTGTCCCTATCTCTATAGCTGTTTCTGTAGCAGCAGTTCCAACCAAGGTATCAACCAATATACCTCTGACAGTACCTGCATCTGCGTCAGAGACTCCTTCAAGACGGAGTGAGTTAAACACTGATGTTCCTGCTCCTGCTGTGACGGCTACTGAACCAAGATCAATATCAGCACCATTCCAAGTGAATACTCCTGTGCCTGGCTCTGTAACAGTAAGTGCTGGTTGAATACCAAGTTCTATAGCAGTACTTGCAGCGGTACCTGTGAAGTTACCACTTCGTATGATATCTACAGCTCCAACTGTAGATGTATATAATGCAGCGCCAATTTCTACACGACCTTGGTTATTGCTTGTAAAGGCAATAGTTAGGTTTTGACCTGCAGTTGGAGCAAGAGTGATGCGACCAGCATCTGCAAATGTTGCAATTGCAGTACCATTGTCTTGAATAATAAAATCTCCAGTAGAAGCCATGTTGAAGATTGAGTTTGTAGATGTCCCTGCTGTGAAATTAAATATACCAGTTGAAGTTAAACCAGTAGCTGCTGATATTGCACCGGCAGATGTAACCTGAAAAAGATCTCCTGATCCTACAGTAAATAAAGCATTTGGTGATGCATCACCAATACCTACAAAACCAGATGATTTATCAAGATATAAGTCATCTGTAAAGAAAGCTATATCTCCATTTGTAGTACTGTCAGTACTAATATTCATAATATTAGTAGCAGTATCATAAGAAATATTAGCCTCATCTGTTGTTGATGTACCTATGTGAAGAGTATCGCCACCAAGATAGAGATCTCTAAACCTAAATGCGTCCGAACCAAGATCGATAGTATCATTAACTCCGGGTAATAAAGAAGTATTAATTGCGACAGATGCTAAATTTGAAAGAGCGGTATTTGCGCCACCTCCCCCGCCTGGAATATCTTCAAAAGAAAGTTGGCCATTTCCGTCAGTTATAACCATTTTAGTTGTGCCTGATGTTGTTGGTGCAGTAAGATCTGTATCAAGAGTACCAACAGTCACATTGCCTGTTGCGCCGTCTATTGCAAATGCTGAAGTTATAGTGTCACTTTCAAAACGAAAATCTTTATCTGCACCTGCCTCATTAAACACAACAGCTCCTTCAAACACAGAATCCCCGGTAACCTGTAAATTATAAGTTCCTAAATCTGTCGCTGAGCCAATACGAAGCTCTCCTCCTAAATACGATGGAGTGCTCTCTGAATAAAGGCCCCAGTTATTTGTTGCACCTGTCACCGCTGGTATATACACAGCATATTGATTTGTAATAGTACCACTCGTCATTGTAGGACTATAATGGTAATAACCGTACAGATCAGTAATAGACCCTCCTGTTATTTCTGATACCGCATTTACAAAACCGTACACCTTTGACATGTTATTTGTCCCACTTTTTTTCCACACATTTTGAAATGCTGCATAATGATCTTGAGATGAAGCACTATTACCAAATTCTACAAAAGAACCGAAAGAGTTAAATGCTGCTGCCCCTGTTTGAAATATTGTTTGGTCTGTATAACCATGACCATTGTTTCCTGTAACCGCATAAGGATATGTACGCTGAATTGTATAAGCACCTTGGAAATTAGACGGAATAGAAAGTGTCGAAGCAACGACCAATCCTTTTAACTCGTTATAAAGAGTTCCGGAACCAGAATAAAATCTAGCAAGCATTGCTCCTCCGGATATCTGATCATAAAAATTTATAGACTTATAAGTAGCACCTCCATAAATTGCAGCTCCAGAACCAGAACCGAAAGCAGGATTATTTGTTAGTGTTCCAGAAGCGCCTATATATATCAATGGATCATTACCTGTTATCACCATTGTAGGATAAAGATTATCATTAAACACAAGTTTAGAAGAACTTGTCATTAAATTACTACCATCTCCAAAAGCAATTCTTGTAGATGTTAATGATGGGGTAAATGAAGCAGGGTTAGTCCATGCCATTGGACTCGATGCTCCGCCACCTGATGTTAATACATATCCTGATGTTCCTGCTGTAGTTGGAAGGTTGAAATTATATGTACCAGCTGCTGCTTGAGGTTGTATTGTTATTGTACCTGAAGTCGAGCCAGAAATATTTAATACTCCGGAAAGTGATCCGGCAGTACCAAGCGTCGTCACCCCTGAGTCATTCACCGTAAACGCCCCTACTCCGTTATCTTGAATTACAAAGTCGCCAGTAGAAGAAAGGTTATGAGTTTCGTTCCCTGATCCGTTGTTTGTAAATGTTAGACCAAAAGTAGAAGCCCCAAAACCTATAGAAGTAGTAGCGTCAAGAGTCATTGCATCTGAAAGTTCAGCAAAATCTAAAGAGTCTGCTGATACTCCACCACTAGAAGCATCTGCTGCACAGCCCCAAGAGTCTGTAGACTCGGACCACTTAAGTATTTGTCCATCGGTACAACCCTGCAAAAGAGCAAGACCGCCAGAAAGAGACTCTAAGCCTGAGCCATTTGAAGTAGTAGAGGAAGCTCCATCTACTGCAGCTAATATATCTACATCCCATGTTGCACCTGATCCAGAAACTGTAATATCACCTTTGTCTCCATCAGTTACTCCTCCTCCACTTCCACAAGCACTTCCTGTTCCAGATACAACTCCAGAAGAGTTAACTTGGAGACATTGAGTAGAACCTGAGATACCGGAGAATGTGATGGTACCTGAAATTGTTGGACCAGAAAAAGTTGGAGAAGTTGCTAAAACAACGTTTCCTGATCCAGTAGTAGAAGTCACAGATAGAGCACCTGTGCCACCACTAGTAGTTACCAAGCCATTTGATGTGAGGTTTGATAATGTTGAAATATTCTGTGAAGTGTTAACAGAAATAGTATTTACAGATCTTGTTAGTCCTGTAGAGAAAGTAAGTGGCACCTCATAAGCAGATGATGCTGTATAAGCAGCTGATCCGAGAGTACCACCTGCACCAATATTTAATGTGCTTCCATCTGTACCAGAGAGAGTAAGTGTATTACTAACTGAAAAAGTTTTTAAATTTGTTATAGAAAGCGTTCCTGTACTAGAAGAAATAGTTAGTCCGTTTATAGATGTTGCACTTGCGATCCCAAGACTAGGAGTAGTAAACACTGGAGAATTTGTTAGAGCTAGTTGTGTTCCAGAACCACTAGTAGTCATTTCTCCAACAACACCAGAATTGTTATATAAAACCCTACCATTATTTCCAGAAGTAATAGTAGTTGACCCTATTGTTATTCCTCCACCACTTCCACATGCACTTCCTGTACCAGAAACAACTCCAGAAGAATTGACTTGTAGACACTGTGTAGAACCTGAGATACCAGAGAAAGTGATAGTGCCACTTGAAGTGATACCTGTAGCTGCCGCCACAGCACCAGAGGAATTAACTTGAAATTGTGAAGTTGAACCAACAGAAAATAATGAATCAGGAGTACCATCACCTCCAATACCAATATTCCCCCCTGATGGGTTCAAGAGCAAACCTGCCGGACTATTATCAAATTCACCCTGAATTCGAGCAACATCAGTAACAAGATCTTCTACACCAAAAGAAATACCGGCATCACCTGTAGATTTAAATATTTTTAAAAGAGTATCAGCAGAAGAAGAATTAATAAAAAGTGGAACTGACGAATCAAGCCCTCCTATTCCAACACTTCCGTTCTCAAAAAAAGCAGCAATATTTTGACCTCCTCCTGTTGCTGTAGCATAAAGACCAACGTTTGTTCCAGAGCCTGTATGAGTATTTGAAAATGAGCCTGAGTAAGTTGTTTGACCTGCAGTAACGTTAGCACCAGAGAGTGCAACATCTAAAAGTTTTTGTGCATTACCAGAAGCCGCTGTTGAATTTGATGTTAATTTAAAACCACTAGCTGAAAGAGAGTTCCATTGCCATTCTTGAGTATAGTTTGCATTATTAATAGTGTTTGTTGCACTAGCAGCGGTAACAGAAGAAAGTGCTGTTGATCCTCCTGATGGAGTAGTAACATAACAGTTTGAGTCCAGTGGTCCACAACCTCCCCAAGGAGTTGAAAGAGCTCCTGGGTCTTGAATGTTATCTCCTGGAACAATAGGAGTAACAGGGTTAGCTGCTGATACATTTTTTGCATATAAAAAAACTATTGCCAAAAATATAATCAACGCTCTTTTTTTATATAAAAAAGATAACATATACTTGTATATTATAACAGTAAAAACATCTGTTACGCTAGTAAAAATGTGTGTATTAAAGGCAGAAGGTGCGGGATTCGAACCCGCGAGGGTTGTAACACCCTGCTACCTTTCCAAGGTAGTGCACTCGACCACTATGCGAACCTTCTATATCGTAGAAAATAATATATCATATCCAAAATAAAAAACCCCTTAAGGGGTTTTAATGCCAAACTCTTTTTCCTGTTGTGGATTTAGGGGTAACCAGCTTTGCTTTTTTCTTTTTTGTACTCTTTGTCCCACCTGAAGAAAGTTTTTTAGTCTCTTCTTTTGGAGGATCATTTTTTTCTACCGAGGCTTTACCTTCAGACAAAACAGCATTTTCTTTTTTGAGCGACTCAATCAAATTTAAGAGTGAGTCGTTTATAACTTTTTTGTCTAAAAAATCCTTGTTTAAAAAATCAATTTTTTCTTTTCTAGTTTGTGAGATAGCACTTATAACAGCAACACTATCTTTTAATCTGCTAATTTCTTTTTTTGACTCAGACAAATTAAAATTGATTTTTGCTTCTTTTGTTTTATATTCTGAAGCAAGATAAGTTTTAGCGCTATCCAAAGAAAGCTTGTAAGATTCAACTATTTTTACTTTTTCAACCTCTGTAAGATAAATTCTTTCTAAAAATATTTTATCTACAGAGTAAGCAAATATAATCAAAACAAAAGTTATTTTACGCCAAAACCAGACTTTGGAACCAGTGAATCTCCAGTTTGCAAAAAGAACTAAAACAGAAATTACGACCAGGGTTAAGGTTAAGATACCTAATAAATTGTTTACTATAAAAGTTCTTATTAACAACCCCTGATTTGATTTAGATAAAATAAAAAGGATACTAATTATTACAATAAGGGTACAAGTAAAAATTAAGAAGTTTTTTAAATTAATCTTTAAAAAGAAGTTTTTTATTTTTTTCATTTGAAGAAATTTTGTATACTATATAACATAAATATTATATTGTCAATATAATAGAATCTAATTGACATAATCTAAAGATGATGTAATATACAAACAAACTTTAAAACACAGAACTATGGAATCAGCGCAATCTACCAACACACCCCTTTTAAATGAAGGTCTTGTTAAATCAGCTTTTACTGTATTTTCAACCTTATTTAAAGAATCAAATGGTGATGTAACAAGCATCATGAACAAATGCCTCAATGAGAAAGGAGAAAACAAAGAAAAAGCATTTACCCTGATCGTTGGTTTGAGTAAAACCGGATTAATTGACACGGAGAACATTGTAAGAGTGTTGGAAAGAATATCTCCAACAGAAACCAAAAAACCCCCGATACTGGTAAGAGCTTACCTGGAATCAAACCCCAGTGACACCGAATGTGTAAGACTCATGGATGCTATCCATGAAAAAAACCCCGAATTGCTTGGGGAAATAATCCAGGCAAAAAAGGAATGGCCGAAAGCAGAGATCGGAAAACACCTGCTTAAATATGTTTTTACAGAAAGGTTATGGCACCATCTTGCTGAGATGGATGAGGAACTCAAAAGTAGAAAATAAAAAGTTTTTACAAAAAAACAAAACACCCAATGGGTGTTTTTTTATTTTATATTCATCCCTATCAAAGCTTTCACTCGTGCTTCTACTGGAGGGTGTGTCATGAAAAGTTTATGAAGACCATTGATAGCCCCACCAAAAGGATTAGAGATATACATGTGAGCTGTTGCATCACTAGCATTTTTCATAGGAATACCAGCATTACTTATTTTTTGTAATGCACTAGCGAGACCTTCTGGATAACGAGTGAGTAGTGCCCCGCTAGCATCAGCTAGAAATTCACGCTTTCGAGAGATCGCAAGTTGAATAAGCTGAGCTATTATTGGAGAAAGTATTAAAAGTACTATACCTACTAGTGCGAGTATGCTGCCACCTTTTCTATCATCATTATTTCCTCCTCCACCCCAAGCCATACTTCTAAGAAAAATATTTGCCAAGAGAGAAACAAATCCTACCAGAACTACAACCATACTTTGAAGCAAAATATCTCTGTTACCTATATGTGCGAGCTCGTGAGCTATCACACCTTCGAGTTCATTACGGTCTAGTATTTGTAATAGTCCAGTAGTTACAGCTACAGCAGCGTGCTCTTTGTTTCGCCCTGTAGCAAATGCGTTCGGCGACATATCAGGAATGATATATACACGAGGCTTTGGCAGTCCTGCAGTGATGGCAAGATTCTCTACTATTCTGTGGAGTTCTAAAAATTCTTTTTCCTCTGCTGGAACAGCGCGCGCTGAAGCCAAGGCTATCTTGTCAGAGAACCAAAAACTAGCAATGTTCATAACCAGAGAAAAAATAAAAGCAAAAACTAAAATACTAGGATTGTTATAATAAACAGAAAGGAAATATCCCAAACCCAAAATAACAGCCAAAAACACTCCGACAAGTAGCCAGGTTTTCTGAATATTTTTTGATTGTTGAGTGTAAAGTGTAGCCATTTATTTTAATTCCAACCTATAAATTTGAATGTTTTGAAATTGTTTACATTACCATGAACTTCATATCCAATATTTCCAACTTTGAGCCAATAAAATTCAGGGTTACTTGAATAACTATCTTTGCAGATTTTAAAGATTTTATTACCAATACTTATTGTTCCTTTTTCACAAATGCTTCCTTCTTCTATTGAGTTAAAATTATTTTTTTCCCAAAAATCAGTATTAGTTACATACACTATACTAGTATTATTTGGCAGACTAATTATAGTTGACGGACCTCCTTCTGATTGTTCCTCTTTCGGAATAAAATCCTTCGGTAATTCAATACTAAATCCGTGATTTTTATAAGTATAAACTGAGTTTAATTTTTTATTATATTCTATAGTCTCTTTATCTTCACCAAACTGTAACGTTTCTTTTGATGATTGAACGCCTGGCAAATATGTCTCCTTATTTTGCAACATAAATCTAATAGCAATAACCATCAAAACAATAAGAACTAGAAGTAGTACTGTATTTAATTTTGATCCAAAAAACCAATATTTTTTCTGTTCATTTTCCATATAAAGATATTATATCATTTTTACCAACTACCAGATGAACCTCCTCCACCTGAGCTTCCTCCACCAAAACCTCTAAATCCACCACCCCCTGAGCCTCCTCCCCATGAACCACCACCCCACCAAGGGTGGCTTGTGCCACGACGAGTATTTACTGTATAGCTTTTTGATACTACATAATCAAACAGAAAACCTAGTGCGATCAAACCTATAGTACTTATTATATTGATTGTGTTAGAAAATGGCAGGATGTGAAAAAAAACATTAGCTCCTCCAATCAAACCTCCCAACACTCCCCCAAGCCACCATGATTTTGAGCGAGCAAAAACAGAACCGAGCCAGGACATAAGAATCCAGCCAAATATTATTATTGTTAACCATGGAACATTAGTATTTGAAACAGGTGAAGTAGCATATTCACCTTTTGAGGCACTTATGATCGCATCAATAGTTGTATCGATACCTTCATAGTATTGCTCTTTTTGAAATGCTGGACGAATTATCTCATCCAACATATGAGCAACAAGCACATCAGGTAAGACTCCTTCAAGTCCATAGCCTGTATGTATACGACTTTGACGATCTTTCATCGCAACAAGTAAAAGCGCTCCGTTATTGTTTTCCTTGCCACCGATACCCCATGTTTCAAAAAGTTCCTGAGCAACATTTTCTATAACATCCCCATCAAGAGATGGGATGATAACAACTGCAATTTCATTACTAGAAACTTGTTTAAAATTCTCAATCTTTGTATCGAGTGCGGTAATTTGATCTAAGGTGAGTGTACTAGTATAGTCGTTTACATATCCACTTGGTTTCTGTGGTATATCAAAAGCATATCCAGGAATAATAATGCATGTGAGTACTGCAAAAAATACTACTAGATAAAAAAATTTTTTCATTTAATTTGAGAAGTCAACAGTAGGTACTTTTGTAGCCTCCTCGCTCACTTCAAAATATGTCCGATTATTTAATCCTGCTATTCCACGCACGATTGACCCAGGAAAGCGTTTTATAGAAGCATTGAAAGATCCTACAAGTTCGTTATATTTCATTCGCTCTACAGAAATTCTATTTTCGGATCCTTCAAGTGAGACAGTAAGATCACGGAATGATTGAGAAGATTGTAATGTAGGATAATTTTCAGTAATAACAAGTAGTCTACCAAGAGAACTTTCAACAGAAGACGCAGCCGCTGCCTTTTCGTCGGTAGTAGTAGCCCCTGCATAACGAGTACGCGCCTCAGCGATTTCTGTAAACACTTCTTTTTCTTGATTTGCAATTCCTTTCGTTGCTGCTACGACATTTGGAATAAGGTCGAAACGACGCTGAAGCTGAGTATCAACTTGTGCCCACTGTGCAGTGATTGCTTCATTTTTACTAATAAGACTGTTGTATGAAGTAACACCCCATACTATAAGGAGAATAATTACTGCAACGACAACCAATCCTGTTTTGTTCTTTTTTGTTTGTTCCATAATATAAGTAGGTTTAAATTAATTAAAACTTCACTTCTACTGGCTGTTGAGCTGCATCATTATCAGCAAGGTCAAAGAATTCTGCATTTTTGAAACCGAACATTTTTGCCACAATATTTGAAGGTACTGATTGTACGCGAGTATTGAAGTCTTTGACTGTTCCGTTATAAAAGCGTCTTGCCGCTTGAATTTTATTTTCTGTATCAGAGAGCTCTCTTTGTAATTCAATGAAATTAGCATTTGCTTTCAAATCAGGATAAGCCTCTGAGATAGCAAAAAGACTCTTAAGTGTACCTGTTAGTTCCCCTTCAGCTTTAGCGTGATCTTCGAGAGAGCCTGCTTGCATGGCACGAGAGCGGGCCTCTGTTACCTTTTCAAAAGCACTAGACTCATGTGTAGCGTAACCTTTCACTGTATTTACCAAGTTTGGTATAAGGTCATATCGACGCTTAAGCTGAACTTCAATATCAGCCCAAGCTTCTGTGAATTGGTTTTTTCCTCTAATAAAGCCATTGTAAGAAAGTACTAACCATCCAACAATAACAACTGCGATAATCAATATAATAGTCATGTTAGTATTATAGTACTTTTCTAGCCTGATACAACAATAAAAAAAGCCCCATAAAGGGGCTTTTTTTATTGTTTCTTTTGAAGTTTTTCGACTATTACGAGTAGCGGTGAAGCTAAGAATATTGAAGAATAAGTTCCAAAGAACATACCAATAGCCAAAACTATTGAGAAGAGCTTGGTACTAGCTGGACCAAAAAATACAAGTGAAAGCACCATAAGAAGAACCACCAAAGAGGTATTTATAGACCGTCCAAAAGTTTGAGAGAGACTTTCTCCAACAAGCTCATCAAAAGATTTATTTTTCTTAGCTATAATATTTTCACGAATTCTATCAAAAACAACTATGGTATCCATAACTGAAAGTCCTAGTGTCGTAAGAAGCGCCACAATAAAGAGTGTGTCTACTTCTACACCGTACAAGTGTCCAAGAAGAGCAAACACTCCTGTTGGAATAATAATGTCGTGCATAAGAGCAATAATAACAACAAACCCATACTTCCAAGAAGAAACCGGATGAGAAACCTTGCGAAATACATAAGCAACAAAAAGAATGATAGCTATCAAAACAAGTAGTATTGACGCTATAGCCTTCTTTTTAAGTTCGTGCCCAACAGAGGGACCTATAGTTGTAAAACTTTTTTGTTCTACATTACTTTTTCCATCAAGACTTGCTAGAGATATGACTGTTGCCCTTTCTGTTTCTGAAAGATCTCGACTCTTGATAGAAATACCATTTGTACCAGTCGTTTGTACACTAGCGTCACCAAACCCAGCATTTACAAGAGAGTCCTTTATATCCGCAATAGCAGGTCGCGCAACGGGATAGTTGAGCTCAAGAGATGAACCTCCTTTAAAATCAATACCGAGCTTTAAGCCAAAAGCTATTATAGAAGCGATAGATAGAGCTACAAATACCACTGATAGTCCAACAAATAATTTTTTATACTTAATTACAAACATATAGATTTATTTTACGAAACCATTACTGAATAAAAATCTCCCAATCTTACTATTTTCCATTGTTGGAAGTGCTCGTAAAAATACACGAGTGATACCAATAGCAGAAATAAGACTAACAACGACTCCAAGACCAAAGGTAAGGGCAAAGCCTTTAATAAGAGATGAGCCAAACCAAAACAAGATAATAGCAATGATAATACTTGCTGTATTGGCATCTCGAATAGAGAGCCAAGCTCTTGAAAATCCGGCACTTATAGCATCTTGTACACCATGTCCAAGCTTTCTTTCTTCTTTAAATCTCTCAAAGATAAGAATATTAGCATCCACCGCCATACCAATAGAGATAATAAATCCAGCAATACCTGCAGTACTTAGTGTCACAGGAATAAGCTTATAAAGAGTAAGTGTAATAGCTACGTATATAGCAAGAGCAAATGTTGCAACAAGACCAGGAAGTCTGTACCAGACTAACAAAAAGATAGCTATAACAATAAATCCTATAAGAGCTGCTTTAACACCAGAGTTTACTGCTTGCTCGCCAAGAGTAGCACCTATTGTCTCTGTTGAGATAAGTGAGATCGGAACAGGAAGAGCTCCTGAATTTAATCTTCCTACAAGCTCTCTACCTTCTGTAGGAGTGAAGTTGCCTGAAATCTGTGCCTGTCCTCCACTGATCGCCTCTCTTACAACTGGAGCTGATATTGGTGCACCATCTAGATATATTGCCAAAGTCTTTCCAATATTGGCACGAGTTATTTCTTCAAAAAGTTTTGCACCTTCATCGTTAAAATTTAGATTCACTATTGGTTCACCTGTTGTTGGATTAAAAGAAAGTTGAGAAGACTTCAGATATTTACCATTTAAAGGTGTTGCTACAAAGTTACCGTTTGGATCAATTGAAGCTGTGCCGTCTGGGCCAACAACTACTTGCTGAGGTTCATCTGACTGTTGTCTAAATTCTAGAAAAGGAGTTTGCCCAATCATTTGGATTGCACTAGCAATATCAGTAACACCTGGGAGTTCAACTGAAAGACGTTGATCTCCCCCAGAACCAAAAGATCCTGTTTGTACCTGAACTATAGGCTCTCCTACTCCAAAAAGATTAACTCTTCGCTCAATAATATCTCGAAGAGCATTCATTGAATCATCTATTTGAGAAGATGATAACTTGCTCACATCAGCACTATACAAGAGATGTGTTCCACCAGAGAGATCCAAACCTAAACGAAACGGATATTTAGAAAGTGCCTGCGGAGGATTTGGTGCTTCAGATCGAAACACTGCCCAACCTAGACCGAAACCAACAATCAAAACCAATACTGCAAAAATTCTTTTCTTTATCATATATAAGGCGTATTCTAGCCTTTTCTGCCTTATAAATCAATGTTACTTTCTTATTGACTTTCTTATCTAAATGTGCTATAATTGTATAAATACTTAAAACTTTAAAAATATTATTTATGAGAAATACTATTAGTTCTTTTCTATTCTTATTCGGGGTCATTCTCGTTATAGGATGCCCTTTATACCAGCAAATTGATATGACCGTCAAAAACTCTGACGGAGATGGTGTTCAAGTTTTTGGAGATAATCCAATCTTCAGAAATATACTTGGCGTGAAAACAACATATTCAGACTGGGTAGGAGGAGAAGATGGCTGGACAGTCACCGAAAGAGAATTCCGTGTTCCTCAGTGGATGCAACTACTGGGTTGTCCGAAGGAGGTCAAGGAATCTTATGTTTACGGAACTGATATCCATGGAGAAGGAGGCTACGGCATTCCTGATAGCCGTTGGGAAAAGTATCCTAATAAGAAAGCCTTTCAGAAAGTAATGCTCTTTAGGTTTCTGATAAGAACAATTCCGTTCCTTATTATCTTAGCTGGATTGCTTTTGGCAAAAACACCAAAGATATCAGGAGGTAGTAGTGCGGAGGAAAAAGTTGATTCCCCACCACCCTCAAATCCTGCTAATGATAAATCTTCTTCTTATCAACCCCTTCCTGTTAAAGATCCTTCAAGAAGACAGAGTAACAAAAAAGAAGTTCCAAAGCTACAACATTAAGTTGAACTGGCGAAGCCGTAACAATAGTTACGGCTTTTTTATTTTTTAAATACTCGATGAATTATTTTTGGGATAACGAAGCCAATCAATAGTCCAACAGCCACATCAAGTGGATAATGTACTCCGACATATAAACGCGATAGCCCCACAATAAAAGCAAAAATAACCAATAACTGTCCGAGACTTTTATGGTAAGGCAAAACAGCAATAGCGATCGCCATAGCAAATGCTGCATGGGCAGACGGAAATGACTCAAATGGAGCAGCTCCAACAAGTGGAATAATATCAGGAATAGAAATAAACGGCCGCGGATATGCAACCAAAACTTTTATAATCCATACTGTTGCCCATGTCAAAAAAAGGGATATAGCCATTTCCCCGCTTTGTCCAAGTCGATGAATCCTCTCCTGCATATCTTTTGTTCGAAATGGAACAAAACCAACAAACCACAAAATGACTAATGTAGTAACGGTGTATGTAACGTAAGAAGTCAGAATAATGAAAAACCAATCAAGAGCAGGCCAATACCCTGCACCTTGATGTATCGCTTGAAATAAAAATGTATTGAGATTATGCATATCCTACAAACTCCTTATCTATGTCCATTCTATTTGTCGCTCTTTCATAGCGAGTCATTGATAAAATAATACCAAGACCAATAAATTCTCCCAACAAATGCGACCCTCCGTAACTCATAAAAGGAAGCGGGATACCTGTAACCGGCATAATACCAATGTTCATACCAATATTAACTATAATATGCCCAAATAACAAAAGCATATAGCCTACACAAAAAAGTGTCTCAAAATTACTAGCCCCATTTGAAGCATGGATCTTGAGTCGCCAAAATAAAAAACCAAAACAAAATAAAACCAAAATACTACCAATAAACCCCCACTCTTCACTAAAGGCCGCAAATACAAAATCAGTTTGATATTCTGGCAAGAAATTTAATCTACTCTGTGTTCCATAGCCAAGTCCTTTACCAATAAAACCTCCTGATCCGACAGCGATGACGCTTTGATAGGCATTATAACCAGAACCTCGTATATCACTGGTAGGATTTATAAAACTAATAATACGGTCCTTTTGATACGGTTTAAATAAAAACCCCCATGAAATACTAAAAGCGATAACTAAAACACCTAAAACAACCAATATATGCTTTCGGGAAATACCTGCAACAAGAGCCATACCAAGCCACAATAGAGCCACTATCATTGCCGAACCAAAGTCTGGTTGAAGTAAAATCAGACCAATAGGTACTAGTGCATAAATTACAGAAATAAAGAGATGCTTTAGTTGTGCTATTGCAATATGTCTACGAGAAAAATATTTTGCAAGAACAATAATCACCAAAAGTTTCACTATGTCTGTCGGTTGAAAAGAGAAACCTCCAAAATCAAACCAGCTTTTAGCACCTTTAACTGTTTTTCCTAAAACAAGTACTAAAACCAAAAGTCCAAGAGAAATAATATAAGAAATAACTACATATCTTGAATCTCGCAAAAAACGAATATCTATCTTGGAGATAACGATAGCAATCAAAATACCCACTAAAACCCAAAGTAATTGTTTATCAAAAATAGAAGTCCGAGAGCCAAAAGAAACCATAGTAGTCATACCAGCTAAAAGCAAAGGAATAACAGCGAACAAGATACTCCAATCAACCCCTTTAAAAAAACGTTGCATCATAAAGACTCTGATGAAAAAGGATTAAATCTAGGAATAACTTCTATATTTCTTACATTTTTTAGATCAATCTTTGATGGCCAAGTAAAATAAACACTTTGGACTGATTCTGCAGATAGAGACGGGACAAATATTTTTGAAGCAGTAATAGCATTATCTTTGTTATCATACAAAATAGCCACCACATCAAAAGATGTAAAGTTATACCTAGACTTATTATCAAGATTCACTGTTAGTCGAGTACCGTTATCAAAGTTTTCTATATTACTTCTATCTGTTTTTATTACAACTTGAGAGAAATTAACATCACTTTTTTCCCAAGCCACAGGTGGAATAAAAGAAAATCTAGTATTTGCCACTTCTATATTACCTGTAGGTATCAGGGTTTCAACTATTGCACTACGTCCCATCGGACCAAGATAAGTAGAGCCTTGGCGCTCTGTGATTAAAGCATTATCTGCGTCGTAAAGTTTGAAAATATAATCGACCTTTTGAGCTGAAGCTGTTGGATAACTATGTTCAATATAAGCAACTGAATGCACAACCCCTTTACTTATAACAAAACTACGAGCCCAACGAAGCTTGGGTTCTGATAATTCATTTGGACAATACTGTAGACACTTCCCTCCACAATCAATACCTACTTCTTCACCATTTTTTTTATTATCAAAACATGTAGGAGTAACATTTGTAACACTACGAAATACCAAAAGCCCTACTATTCCAAGAAATAATATTAAACCTCCTAGATACTGTGCTTTACGTCGTCGTGCCCAATACATTGTCTAATTATAGCAAATAAAATAAGCTAAAAATACAAAAAGCCATCTCGAAGATAAATCTTTTTGATGGCTTTTTGTATTTTGAGTTCGAAATATTCAAGCTCACAGTCCTGGCAGCTACCTACTTTTGCTCCAAAGGAACTATCATCGGTTCTACAAGGCTTAACTTCTCTGTTCGGAATGGGAAGAGGTGTGACCCCTGCGACAAACCACCAAGACAGTGAGCTCGAATACAAGCATTAAAATTTTATTTCTGAACCGCCATAAAAATAGCGGATGATTTCCAGATTTCCTAATAGGAATCGGGCAATTAGTACACCTTCGCTCAACGCATTACTGCGCTTCCACGTAGTGCCTATCAACCTAGTCATCTCCTAGGGCCCTCAAACGATACATAATCTTGGAACTGGCTTCCCTCTTAGATGCTTTCAGAGGTTATCCATTCCGAACATAGCTACTGGGCAATCCGACTGGCGTCAGAGCCCACAGACCAGAGGTTCGTTCATTTCGGTCCTCTCGTACTAGAAACGAATTTCCTCAAGTATCAACGCCTGCAGTAGATAGGAGACCAACCTGTCTTACGCTTCTTTTCACACATTACTGTGTGGAATGGACTATATCTTAATCTCTTGCGAGATTCTCAACGTGTAGTCTCTACGGGTAATTTTATGAATTTCATAGAGGAGAGAAGATATTGAAACCTTCATCCTCTACACCACCACGCCGGAATGCGTTGGATGGTTAACAGGATCTTTAGGAAATATCTCCTCTATGAAATTCACAAAACCTTCCCTCGGTATTGTCCGCCAGCTGGCGGATTCTACCGATATTAGTTGAGCATGTCATCTATCATCACTGATAGCGACCGCCGTAATAAGATGGTTCTTCCTTGCCCCTCATAGCTCTTGCGAGCGACGTGGGGTTGTTATCTTTCTTTCACACATGATTGCAGATCATGTGTGAACTTTACTTTTATTAAACGAAAAGACTAAAACAGATTTTATTCTGCTATGCATTTTTTAAATTCAAAAAATGCTGAAAAAAAATCCTCGGGATTCAGACGGGTCCAGAAAACAAAACGCTATCATAAAGATAAATCTTTTTGACTTTGCTTTGATTTCTGGACGGTCTGAACCCAGCTCGCGTACCTTTTTAATTGGCGAACAGCCAAACCTTTGGGACCTTCTCCAGCCCCAGGATAAGGTGAGCCGACATCGAGGTGCCGAACTCCGCCGTCGATATGAACTCTTAGGCGGAACTAGCCTGTTATCCCCGGAGTAGCTTCTATCCGTTAATCTTCAACCGCATCTAATGCGAATTGTCGGTTCACTATGCTCTGCTTTCGCACCTGCTCGGGATGTCCCCCTCACAGTCAAGCCAGCTTATGCCATTGCACTATCGGCACGGTTTCCATTCGCGCCTAGCTGACCTTTGGACTCCTCCGTTACTTTTTGGGAGGATACCGCCCCAGTAAAACTACCCACCAGGCACTGTCTCGGTGCGTTTTTGCCGCACCGGTTAGGATATATACATATAGATAAGAGTATTTCACTGACGACTCCACGTGGTCCGAAAACGACGCTTCAAAGTCTCCTCTCTATGCTACGAAATATACAGATATACCCAATACCAAGCTGTAGTAAAGCTTCCGGGGTCTTTTCGTCTAACTGCAGGTAACCGGCATCTTCACCGGTACTGTATTTTCACCGAGCAAGTCCTCGAGACAGTTC
>JBPOHU010000009.1:0-119088 GCA_052035195.1 Candidatus Nomurabacteria bacterium | reverse complement strand
CTGCTATACTTATCTTGTGGGTATTTACCTGCATAGTAAGGTCGAATTTATTAATCAAAAATAGTATTAGTTATGTTTAAAGTTAAAGATATTGTCTATTGTGATGGATGTAAGATACCCGTCCCTCTTGCTAGGCGTACAAGTACTGGTGAAATGGAGCTTATCAAATTCTTTAATGGGAAAAAATCAGAAATAAAAGTTTCCTATCAAAGCGGTAGCTCGTTCACTATAACCTGTACACAGTGTGGTATGGGACATATATTTTTACACATAGAAGAATCAATATCTTTAAATGAAAAAATTTCTCTCGCGTAATCTTGAGAAATAATTAGTTTATAACAATTTAATCGAGCATCGTCTGGAACGCCCAGACATTTATCTAACGAAAGTTGGGTATGTGTCTGAGCGTTTTTTATTATTCATCTTTAAAATAAAATTATATGAAAAAACTATCATGGACTACGGTCCAAAAATGTGTAAATGATCTTATTCCCCAAGAAATCAACCCTCGCAAGATTTCAGACAAACAAATGTCTGATCTTAAGCGTAGCTTAAAGAAATTTAATCTTGTGGAAATTCCCGCTGTAGATTTTGACGGCAGAATACTCGCAGGACATCAACGCATTAAAGCATTACAACTTCTTGATCGTGGCAATGAGTTAATAGATATCCGTACTCCTAATCGCAAGCTTACAGAACAAGAATCAAAAGAGTATCTTATTGGTTCAAACAAGATTGGTGGTGATTGGGATTATGATTTGCTTAAGTCATTCGATATGGAAATACTATCTTTTGCAGGATTTGATGATATTGAGCTTGCGAAATTCTGGGATACAGATAAAGAAGTTAAAGAGGATTCGTTTGATGTAGAGAAAGAATTAAAAAAGATTGTCGATCCAAAAACAAAGCTTGGAGATATTATTACCTTAGGTAATCACCGAGTTATTTGTGGTGATTCAACAAAACAAGAAACACTATCTCGATTACTCCGAAACGAGCGTGTCGCGATGATATATAGCGACCCTGTATATAACTTAGACATAGATTACGATGGTGGGATTGGTGGAAAACAAAACTATGGTGGAAGTGTCAAAGATTCTCGTACTTTTGAGGAATACAAAACATTCATTCGAGAAAGTCTTGATTGTGCACTTGCAGTATCAAATCCTAATACTCATGTTTTCTATTGGTGTGACCAAATTTACATTGGTTTGATTCAAGATGTGTACCGCTCATTTGGTATTAGTAACAAAAGAGTGTGTTTATGGTTGAAGAATAATCAAAACCCTGTGCCAAAAGTAGCCTTCAACAAGGTTTATGAGCCTGTGGTATACGGTGTGCGTGGTAAACCTTATCTTGCTGAATCAGTAACCAATCTAAACGAGGTTATGAACAAGGAACTTAGTACCGGTAATAATCTTATAGATGAAGTAAACAGCTTTATTGATATTTGGACAGCTAAACGAGTATCTACGAAAGATTATGAACACGCTACCACTAAACCAATCACACTCCACGAAAAAGCTATTAAGCGTTGTACCAAACCAGGTGAGATTATTTTAGATAGTTTTCTTGGGTCAGGTAGTACTTTACTTGCAGGAGAGCAATTAGGTCGAAAGGTATATGGTTGTGAGCTTGAGCCTCGCTTTTGCGACTTAATTATCAAGCGATACGAAACCATCACAGGTAACAAAGTAAAAGTTGAACACTATGAAGAAAAACTTACAAAATAAACTTCTTGAAGAATTGGAGAAAGTGCCTATCATCCAAGTTGCCTGTGAAAAAACTGGTATTTCTCGTAACACATTCTATAAATGGAAGAACTCTGACAAGAATTTATCAGAGAAAATAGATGCTTCAATAGAAAAAGGGGTCGAGTTTATGAATGATGTGGGTGAAAGTCAGCTTTTAACAATGGTAAAAGAGAAAAATTATTTTGCCATCAGTTTTTGGCTTAAACACCGCCATCCAAAATATCGATCAGATAAAATAAAACTGGAAGAATTAAAAAAGAAAGAGGGATTATTTGACCTATTAAAACGAGGATTAAACATAAAGTAGTAGATCAAAACAAAGTTTTTTGCTTTGATTCATTTGTAGGTATTTTTCTTTCGTTAGATTTTTCTGGAATATTTATCCAAATAATCACCATAAAATAGTTATCCTTTCTAGAAAAAGTTTTTCTTAAAAATTTAACAACTATTTTATAGAAGCTAAGACAACGCATGTTGTTTCTCCTCCATTTCTAATTCCTTCAGATTTTAAGAATTCACAAAGTTTACTACTGTCGAAATTTTGCCAACTAATCTTTTGATATGTTGTTTTATCTATTGCCTGTGAAATTAAAACCTTATTTTCTTTATTCCCATATTGGTCAGTTATGTCTGCAAAATACCACACAATTACATCGTAGACATTGGGATTCGATGCAAATGTCTCTTGTAATATTTTTCCTGTTAACTCTCCAGTATTTTTATATAAGGCACTCGCATTGTAATAATCTGAAATATTTAAACTAACTGTAATCATGCGAGACCCATCTGGTCTATTGCTATCAGCTTTTACATCTTCAATACCTTTAAATGACACATCAGTTGTACCAGTTTTTATCGCCAATGCTTTTATTCGATCTTCAAATGTTTTAGGTTGTGTAGTTGCGGTTTCCTGTGTTGGAGTATTTTCCGACGATTTATCTGATCCACCAAACATACTTCCTATCATGATCACAAAAAATACGATTATTAATCCTGTTAAGATTGGATGTTTTTTAATCCATTCTTTATTTTTATTTACACTATTTGCATCTGACGACATATCTAATTTCATAATGTTTTCTTTTGCGTATTATTTTAAAATTTGGGTAAGACGCAAAAAGCCTACCACTAAGTAGAATCTTTCGATTCATATATGAGTTTCCCCATATAACGCAACGAGCGACCCTAGTGATAGGTTCTTTATGCTCGTTGCGATTTTTCACCATGCCATTGATTGCTCAAGTGGTTTAGGCTACTACTTTTATTTAGTTGTAAATGAATAATAACATTTTCGACCCTATTATTCAACGACCATTCTATCGCAGAAGCTTAAAATCACAGAGGAAGTTACCAACAAGTTACCAACAATTGAGGGCTTAGCAAAAGAGCTAATCTGCGTCATTAATATATATATGACAGAAGTTGAACATAACCAAATGAAGTATTGCTTATATGCTCGTAAATCAACAGAAGCAGAAGAGAAACAGGCCCTTTCTATTGATTCACAAATCAAAGAAATGAGGCAAATTGCAGAGCGTGAAAATCTAACCATAGTTGAGATTCGTAGAGAATCACATTCCGCAAAAGAATCTGGTCAAAGACCTGTATTTGAAGAAATTGTAAAAGATATCGATACTGGAATATTTAACGGAATTATTACTTGGGCACCTGATAGACTTTCTCGTAATGCAGGTGATCTTGGAAAGCTTGTAGATAGAATGGATCAAAGAAAGTTGATTCAGATCAAAACATTTGGTCAGACTTTTTCTAATTCACCAAGTGATAAGTTCCTGCTAATGATCCTTTGTAGTCAGGCAAAACTCGAAAACGATAATAAAAGTATTAATGTTAAAAGAGGTATGAGGGCTAGGTGCGAAATGGGATTGTGGCCAGTACAACCACCAACAGGATATAGAAAGCCTAATCAACGATTAGCTAAGTGTGAGGTAGAAATTGACCCAGAAAGATCTGATACTATACGACAAATATTTGAGAAGATTAGTTATGAAAAATGGAGTGTATCAAAAGTACATGCATGGTTACGATATGATCTTAATTTTAAAACTCACAGAGGTTTTCACCTGAGCCTAGGAAATGTATTTAAGATTATAAATAATACTTTCTATTACGGTCGCTTTGAGTTTCCTCAAGGTTCAGGTGTTTGGTATGAGGGAAAACATAAACCTATTATCTCTAAAGAATTGTTTGACGAAACAAGAAACTCTATCAAGTCACAAGTTATTAAATCTCAAGGAAAAGAATTTGCTTTTACGCGAATAATGAAATGTGGAGTTTGTGGATCTGGTATTACTGCTGACGAAAAATTCAAGAAATTAATTAATGGAGGGGTAAATCGGCATGTGTATTACAGATGTACAAAAGCAAAAGACAGGAATTGTAAAAATTCTGCCTTGAATGAAACTGAGCTTATTGAATCTCTACTTGATATGGTTGATACTTTAAATATAAATAAGGTAAAACTCACAGCAAAGCTTGATGTTGAAATTCAAAAGTTCAAAAAACTACAAGCGATGTTCTTGGGTAAAAAGAAGACGGAAAAAATAGAGCCAATTGATCTTAAAGATTATACAAAATTTGTATTAAAAGAAGGATTACCTCTAGAACAAAGGTCTATTCTAGAGTGTGTTAGTAGTGAACTTATTCTGAAGAACAAATCAGTCTATGTAAACTAGAAAATTATATGAAATTAGCTTATAATACAAAGACATGTCAAAAGTAGAACATAATAAAATATACACGGCAGATTGTGTTCAATTCATGAAAGAAATGGAGCCTAATTCTGTTGATCTTACTGTAACATCTCCACCGTACGATAACCTTAGAGACTATAAGGGTTATAGTTTTGATTTTGAAAACATAGCAAAAGAACTTTTTAGGGTTACAAAAAAAGGAGGTGTTGTTGTGTGGGTTGTTGCAGATAAAATCAACAAAGGTAATAAAAGTCTAACAAGTTTTAGACAAGCTTTATTTTTTCAAGAAATTGGTTTTAACGTGCACGATGTTATGATCTACAAAAAGAAAAATACACCATTTATGAGAAATAATGGGTACACTAATTGTTTTGAGTTCATGTTTGTTTTTAGTAAAGGAAGTCCTAATACTTTTAACCCACTTAAAACAGCCACAGTAAGACAAGGAGAAGAAATGATGCCATACAATAAAGGTACTGATGGTGTGAATAAAAAGAAAATGCGAGAGTTAAAACCTGAAAAAACTTTAATAAATATCTGGGAATATGCAGTTGGTTTACATGGAACCACTAGTGATAAAATAGCATTTGATCATCCAGCTGTTTTTCCAGAAAAACTAGCCGAAGACCATGTTCTTTCTTGGACAAACCCTGGTGATCTAATTTTTGATCCAATGTGTGGATCAGGTACAACATGTAAAGTTGCTATAAAAAATAATCGCAAATATATCGGATGCGATATTTCAAAGGAATACACGGAAATTGCAGAGAAGCGTTTAAAAGAAAACGGATTTTAATTATTTCTCAAATATTCTAACGCTCTTATTACAATGGATTCATCATCCTTAAATCTTCCAATTCCTGTATTACAACTATCACAAATCCATCCTCTAGCACTACCATTTATGTGATTATGATCTAGTACAACCTTACTAGTAACTCCTGCAATTGTTCTCTTTTTACAAACAGGGCATTCAAAAGGAACTTCTTTCGGCTTAGTTTTATCCCACTCTTTTTTTGTTTTTAGAGTCATATTAACCCCATCAATTATTTTTCTACAATCTTTACATGAAGGCCTTCTGACAGTACGATTATTTATGCCATTTTGGTTTTTATCAAAAATTGACGTGTCTAGTAGTTTATGACAAACGTTACAAATCTTTTTTGGAAAAGCATCTCCAGTTTTTTTAATATCAATTATTTCAATATCATTATTGCTAACCTCAACATGTTCCCACGCTGTAACAAAAAACACCTTTGACGAATCATCATTAGTAGATTCTACTAAACCTATTTCATTTTTTTGAATTAAAGAATTAGGTCCTTGTATATTATTTTTTGCTACTGCAAATTTGTTACTCATATATTATATATGATAGCATTTTTGTTCAATTTATACATCAACGGCGTAAGCCTTCTCGAGTGCTCGAACTAGCTCTCTCTTTTGTGACCCTACGGAGAATCGAACTCCGCTTCCATCCTTGAGAAGGATGTGTCCTAACCGATAGACGATAGGGCCAGTTGCTCTACTATACCCAGAAATTAACCTTTTATCAAGACTTTTTTGACTTATCCAGTATTGTTTGTTATAAAAATAAAAACTTCTTTATATGGCAGAATTATTTAAACCTATGGGGATAGAAAATGCATTCTTTTTATCTGATGACTATATTACAGATTCATCATGTAAAACCTTAGGGATAATCTTCCCTTCTGTAAGGCAAGTGGTTTTGTCCTCAAAAACAAGAGACCTTGAGCTCAAAAAGAAAATCGCGGAAACAAAATTGGCTGCTGATTTAAAAGAGTTAGAGCTCTCAATACAAGCCCCGGACTATTGGACACCGGAGTACATTTACCAAAAAATGTTTTTCTGGACACTTTATAAGTTCAAGAAAAACAAAGAGTTTGGAGAGAAACTCAAAGCTATTAATCCAAATTCTTTACAAGAAACAGCAAAGATGCATTATGGTATTGAGGAATTGCAGAACAGCCTTCCTAACTATAGGGTTGAAATCCTTATCAAAGTAAGAGAAAGATTGTTAAAATAACAAAAAAGCCCCTTGAGGGGCTTTTTATTTTTATTATTGATTTGGAGTTTCTGCTTCGTGATGATGCTCTGGTTCTTTTTGTTCTTCTACATGAGCCGGTGCTGGAGAGATTTCAACTGGTTGAACTACTACAGAGTGTCCTCCAGAATGGAAAGCTGACACTGCGCGATAAAACTTTGCCCAAAGAATAAGAGCTACAGGATAAGTAACGAGTATTCCTATACCAAAGAGTACAAAACCTACTATGTACAAAAGTCCGACAATAATAGCTACCAAAACAGTAGTCCAAAATACAGAACCTTTTGTCATATCCCAAGAAGCTCTTAGAGACTTTCTTATGCCTTCTCCTTTATCTATGAAGTGAATATTTGAAAGACTTAGACGGAAAGCAATCCAGATACCAGGAATAATAAGAAGAATAAATCCTCCGATAGTAAGAAGTGCTGCTAGTATACCTACACCAAGCACTCCCAAAGCTTGCTTCCAGTCTGGAAGAAGGCTTTGAATTTTTGAGAAAGAGAACATATCCTCCTTTCCATCAGCAGCAAGTAGAGAAAACTTTATAAAGACAATAGACCAAACAAAAGTAGCAACAGTCAAAATAAATGCTACTACAAAAGGTATATGTTCTAAGCTACCCAAGAAATTAAGTACTACTACAACAGCAGCAAGAGCCACAAAAAACCAAAAATGCTTTTTGAAAAGTTCCCAAGATTCTTTTAGAGCGCCTCGTACTGAAAATGTAAATTCCATAATAATAGTTTTATTGTTCCAGATTATCTATCCGGCGTTAATTCATAATAACTTGTCATGAATTGTACCATTTCAAAAAAGGGATCAGCAAGTGTCTGAGACGAGAAAGAAGCTCCTTTTGGATAGTTATTGAACAAATACAGCACAAAACGGGGTTGATAAGCTGGGAAATAGCCTATAAGAGAGTGGAAGTTTCGATCCTCATAGTACCCAGAACCATCGGAGCGGGCCATCTGAGCGGTACCTGTTTTGGCAGCTACACTATAGTGAGGAAGTCCTCGTCCATAACCATTATCTACTACTGTTACTAGCATCTTGGTTATAGTTGCTACAGTTTCTGGTTTTAAAATAGCTTCCCCGTTTGGATACTCCAAAACTTTAGTAAGACCACTTTCTTGTTTTATTTCTTTTGCTAAATGTGGAGTTACTAGATACCCACCATTTGCCAAAGAAGCATAAGCCCTAACAACAGCCAAAGGAGAAGTGGCTATACCCTGACCGAAAGATGCAGAAGCGTAGTTCACATCATTTGGTGTTTTCAAACTACTAACAAGACCGTTGACCTCACTCGGCAAATCTACCCCTGTCTTCTCTCCTATTTTATATTTTGAGAGCATATAGTCTTTGAAAATCTCTTTACCCATTTTTTGTTCAACAAAAACCATACCGGTGTTTAGAGACTGGCTAAGTACATCCTGCATTGTTGCTTTGCCGCGACCCTTTTTGTCGAAGTTATAAAAGGTACGATCTTGAACTTCAACAAAACCTTTGTCATTATAAGAAGTTTCTGGAGTTAAGATATTTGCATCTATTGCTCCTGCCATCACTAGTGGCTTTATGATAGATCCCATTTCGTATACGTTCTGAGAAAACGGATTACTATAAACAGAAACGTCTTTTTCTTTTCCATATTCATTGAGATCAAAAGTCGGCACATGAGCCATGGCTATTATTTCGCCAGTTTTAGGATCCATTATGAGCCCTCCTACAGCATCACTACTCCACTTTGCATTTATACGAGAAATGATAGTTTCAAGTTGGCTTTGAACAGTTGGCTCTATAGTAGTTACGATATCCCCTGTTGCGCTTTTATTTTTGAAAAGTGTTGATTGTACATTGGCAAAAATCTCTGCAAAGAAGTTCACATAAAAACTATTTTCTCCGCGAGACAAGACATCGTTATAGTATCTCTCTAGTCCGTAACGGCCTATCAAGACATCATCTTTATAAGAAACAAAACCGATAGCCTTGGCAGCTAGCTCTGCTCCAGGATAAAATCTCCACTTTTGTCTATAAATCGATACTCCAGGAATACCCAAAGCATTTACTGCATCAGATTGCTCTTTATTCATATGAAATGCCACCTCTTCATATGGATCTGCTTTCTTTTTAGATTTCTGCAAGAAACTTTCTTTATCGATAGGTACGATAGCATTCAAGGCTTCATAAACACTCTCTGGGTTTTCAATCTTAGCTGGAGAAATAGTGAGCTTAAATCCTGATGCGACAGTAGCTCCCGCTACAGTAGTTCCATCTTTTTTTGAAAAATAAATAGTCCCTCTATCAAAACTATCATTTGTTGAAGTTAAGTATTGTCGTTCTGCTCGCTCTTTATAAGCAGATTGATTAATAATTTGTAATGAAAATAGCCTGATGATAATGCACAGGCCAAAAAAAACAATAGCTCCTATTAAAATACGAATTCTTCTTCTGTGAATTTTAGCGTCCTGCATTCCAAGCAACTGCCCGCTTTGCTGTGGTAAACACAAGAGACGGAGCATCAATAAGTCCAGTAGAATAAGCGACTTCCTTGGTTAACTGTTTTTCTTTTGCTAGGTATTGCAGTTCATGCATTCCTATATCAGAGAGAAGGTGTTTATTTGTTTCTTCCAAACCCTTTCTTTCAACAACAGAAAAAGTGATAGAGCCCACTAGATAAATATAACAAGCAAACATTACTCCTGCTCCAACAAAACAATAAGTTGTCATCCGGCGCAATACAGTGCCATAACCAGAGAAAGAAAGTATATTATTGGTTATTTTTTTCATCATAATGTTTTTATATTTTTTCTATTATTCTTAATTTTGCACTTCGAGCACGAGGGTTTGATTTGGTCTCTATTGGACTTGGGGATATTGGTTTTTTTGTGATAACGCGTTTTTCATCTTCTAGTCGTACCATCCATTGCTTCACAATTCGATCTTCTAAGCTATGGAACGAAATAACAGCAATCCTTCCGCCGGGAGCAAGGAGACTCCACCAAGCAGAAAGTGCTTCTTTTAATACTGAGAGTTCATCATTAACTGCTATACGAAGGGCTTGAAAGGTTTTTGTCGCGGGATGAAGCCTACCTTTGCGTTTTATAGCAAGAGATATAACTTCACCGAGCTCTTTGGCTGTTTTGATAGGCTTGATACTTCTCGCATTTACTATAGCTTTGGCTATTTTGCGAGCAAAAGGTTCTTCTCCATAATAGAAAATTATGTCAGCTATTGAAGACTCTTCCCATGTGTTTACAATGTCGTAAGCATTAAAACCGGTATGAGAACCTTGTTTAGAAAGAGTCATTTGTAGTGGACTATCACTATTGAAAGAAAATCCTCTAGTATCTTCATCAAGCTGGAAAGAACTTGTTCCAATATCAAGCAAGACCTTATCTACTTTTGATTGTTTGGTACTAAGCAATATATCTTTTGCATTTTTGTAATTGTCGTGAACAAATACAGGATTTTTCCCTTTGAAAAGTTCTTCAAACCTTTTTTGTGCATCTTCATCCAGATCAACACAGATTAGATTTATTTTATTTCCAAAAGCTTCGTATATTTCTTTGCTATGACCACCTCCACCAAAAGTCCCATCGACAACGATATCGCCGTCTTTGATCATAAGAGCAGTTATTGATTCATGTAAAAGTACAGGTATATGAGATTTTGTTTTTGAAATGTTTTCCATTAGAGTACTCCAACACCGCCAAGTTTTTCGGCTAGTTGGTCTGCCTGTGCTTCTACCGACTTTTTATAGGTATCCCAAGATTTTTCGTCCCAGAGCTCCACTCGTGTGTGCACACCCACAATGGCGACCTTACCTGCGAGCCCTGCCCTGTCTTTGAGAAAGTCCGGGATAAGGATGCGCCCTTGTGGATCTACACCTACTTCTGTTGCTCCTCCTAAGAGGTATCTATTAAAACTTCGATTATCTGCTTGAAGCATTGAACTCTCAGCAAGCTTTGTTGCTATACGAGCCCATTCTTTGAGAGTGAATATAAACAAACACTTGTCTAATCCAGGGGTAACTACGACTGTTTTTCCCATTTCTTTACGAAACTTTATTGGGAAAGACATCCGATTTTTTTCATCAATTGTGTGTTTGTATTCACCTATTAGCATTTCCTAACTCAATTTCATTATTTACCACTTCTTACCACTTGTTACCATTTTACTCCACTTACTTCCCTAATAGCAAATGGTTTGGGTGTGGATAACAAAATATGAGAAATAAAAAACAAAAAACCTCTCAGGAATGAGAGGTTTTTTGTTTATTTAATTAAGAAACTGAGATTATTTCGTACTCTATATCGCCTTTTGGAGTAGAAACGCTCACTATTTGACCTTTCTTTTTACCACTTAATGCTTGCCCTATTGGACTTTTATAAGAAATCTTCCCAGAGAGCATGTCTGTCTCTTCGCTTCCTACTATTTGAAATACTCTTGTGTTGCTCTCTCCTATCTTTTGAATAACAACAGTACATCCAACAGCAATACTTCCATCACTTGGCTTCTCTACTACTTCAGCATATTTGAGTGTGTATTCTATTTGCTGGATTCGATCTTCAAGCTTACCTTGAGCATCACGAGCGGCATGATATTCAGCATTTTCAGATAAATCTCCTAGGCTTTTAGCATATTCAACAGCAGAAATAATCTCTCTTCTTTTTGGACCAGAGAGTTCTTTGAGTTCAGCTTCTAGGGCTTCTTTGTTTTCTTGTGTAAGTAATTCTTTCATAATTTTATAGACTGCATACTATAGCGCTTTTTTGTTTTTGGGTCAAAGGGATAAGACTATTGTAGCAACTCTGGATTAGAAGCAAAGACTTCAATGACTGGTTTAAAAGCATGAACTGCTCCAGAGGAAACCTTGGGACCATCTTCCATCAAAACAGTAAAAGCAAACTTTGGATTCTCCACCGGGAAAAATCCAATAGCCCAAGAGTTAACCCTAGTATTATTTTTAATCTGAGCAGTACCAGACTTGGCTGCTATGTGTACAGTATCATTTTTAAGAGCAACTGTTGAACCAGAGAGTACTCCTTCTCTCATACCAGCATGAACGGCATCATAAATATCATCACGAAGGCCAACAGAAATACCAGATGGCTTTGTATCTATTTTTTTGATTGTTGGTGTTTGTAAAACACCACGAGAAGCTACCCCTGCAATAGCTCGAACCATCTGTATCGGAGTTACTTGAAAACCATACTGCCCGATAGAAGTGTTATAAGTATCTCCCACTCTCCACGGATCTCCGGGGAACTTTTTGGCTTTCCATTCTACACTTGGAATATTACCCTCTCTTTCTCCTCCTATATCTATACCTGTCTTTTGACCTATACCAAATAGCTTGGCGTATTTTTCCAGGTTTGCTATACCTAAACCTTTTTGGCTACCAAAACCTCCCACTATTTGATAAAAGTAAACGTTTGATGAAACTGCCAAAGCCTCCTTCATATCAACAGGTCCATGATTGGCATTATCTCTAAAGACAGTGGTTAGTTTAGGATTGTAAGGATTTGGAATCTCTAGTTTTCCATTTGTATATATAACCTTGTTAGGAGTAATAATCCTCTCTTCTAAGGCACCAAGAGCAAAGAAAGGTTTAACGATAGATCCTGGAGTATAGACTCCATCGATAGCACGATTGAGCAGTGGTCTCGAGCTACTCTTTAAATAGTTTTTTATTATAGTTGTTTCTTTACCTTCTGAAATAATCTGAGAACTATATTCAGGATAACTAGTCATAGCATAAAGCTCTCCTGTTTCTACATCCATAACAAGTCCTGTACCTCCGACATATCCTGATTGTTCTGCCAAAGCTTTTATGCCTTTATAAAGAGCTTCTTGAACTCGACTATCAATAGAGAGATAAATATTTTCCCCTCTTATTGGAGGCTCTATAGCCCCTTCAGAAATAATATCTCCTGCGACATTGCTCTCTACTAATTTTCTACCATTTACACCAGCAAGTGCTGTATCAAATTCTTTTTCAGCGCCATCTTTACCAATAGTTTTATCCTGCCAAAATTTTCCTTTACTATCTTTTGCTGGATAAGAAACATAACCCAAAACATTAGAAAAACCATGAGCTGGAGTATAAGTACGCTTTGTAATTCCGTCTTCTTCATCTATTCTATTCCATACAAGCTCTGTTCCATATCGATCATAAATAACTCCTCGATCAGCAAACAGAGGAACACTATCTAAACTATTTTGCTCGCTTTTTAAAGCGTATTCTTTACCTTTAAAAATCTGAACATAAACTAGTCGAATACCAAAAATAATAGAAACAACTAAAATACTAGAGAACAGAATATTGATAGCACTTTTTCCTATTGGCTTTTCTAGCTGACCTTCAAACTGCTGTCTATCAAAAGAAGGCAGATTGTGCACATCAAGCAAGATCTCATCTGGATATAGCTCTTTTGTTATTATTTTTTTATTTCTTCTCCAAACCATATTTTTGTAATACTCGAGTATTATTTACAATCAAAAAATAAACAAACAAAAGTGCAATAACAAAAATAGTAGTCTTGTTATTTTCAAAAGAAAAAGCTCTCACGGGTGAATACCAAGCATCAGCAATAATTGCTGGCAATATTAAGAAAATCTTATTTGGTATAACAAACAAAGCTAAAACATACAAAATAGCCTGAAGCCAAAATGGTAAAAATATAGTTGCAACAACAATAAAAGCTAGGAAAAGCAAGGTTCTAAGCATGGCACCATTTTACCATACAAAGAGCTTGTTAGAGTTTAGATAAAAGACTTAAATATAAATCTAACTACAAGGAATAAAATAAGTATTATTGCGCCATAAAACATCCAGGTACTAGAGAAAAAAGAGGCTAAAGAAGTAGCAAGAATAAGCATTCCATAGTCTGTCGGGTTACCAACCTTGGCAACTTCAATAGCTCCATTTTCAAAAGACGGAGGAACTACTGTGTCCTTCTGGTCAATCTTAGCCCTTGAGTCATCACGCTCTTTTGCAAAATAAGTTAGTTGTTTTATTCTAAAATCTTCTAAAGTCTTTTTTAAACCGTCAAAACCTTTTCCTAACAAAACTGTTTTTTTATTTTCTTGAGAGACAACAACAGTTTCTTCTGTTCCTATTAGAAGTACACCCAGAGAACCATGAAGGTTGGTCAGGTCAGCTTTTTTTGTTGTAAGGGCTGAAACTATATTTACAGAAACTGTAGTTTTAGTCTTTGGCTGTTTCCAAGAAAAGCTAATTGTTTTAGCACTTCCTTTTGTAAGAGTTGCTACTGATTTACCTATAACAGTATCACCACCCTTTGCTTCAAGAGTATAAGTGATAGTTTCTTTTTGATCATTATATAGAAATGCAGATATCGTGATATTTTCTCCTGCAGAAGCACTGACAGGATCAACTGTGACAATCTCTTTAGGCAGTGGAGCAGCCCAAGAAAGTGCTGTCATTGAAATGAAAACTAGAACAAAAACTAAACTAAAGATACGCATATTATTTTAGTGAGAAAGAAGCCTTAACTGTTACAGTTACTTGTTTTTCTATTTTTGAAGTGTCATAAAAACCATAGTCAGATACATCTGTTGAGTTTCGAGATTGTACTTGAACTACACCACTTGTTGCAGACTTAAGTGATCCTACCTTCTTACCAGAATTCTTTGCTAACTCTCCTGCTCTAGCCTTAGCATCAGCAATAGCATCAGATAGAAGTGCTATACGAGTCTCTGGAAGTTTTGAATAATAAAATTCTAGAGAATTACTAGAGTATAAAACTCCTTTATTTATAAGTTCTCCTGCTTTTTGAGAAAGACCTTGCAACTTTTGTACATCCTCTGATTGAACTTCTATACTTTGAGTTAGGGTATATTGCTTTTCAGCTTCAACATTTTGGTTATAAACCTCCATCATAAAAACAGGGTTAATAGTTATTTGATCTTTATTTACACCATTTTGTACCTGATTTTGCTTAAGAAAATCTTGAACGACAACCAAATCTTTTGCCATTTGTTCGTAACCGCTCTTTAAAGAGCTTTGTCTAACAGTTCTAGTTATTTGACTTACCCATTTACCTTGATCAGCCACAACCTCTACTTTAGCTGAACCAGTAACAGCAACAGTGTCATTTAACGACCTCAGACGAAATACAGTACCAGCACCAACGAGTGACGCAACGATAAAACTTCCTCCTAAAATTGCTCCAAGAATTATGAGTGGGTGATGTTTTTGTTCCATATACCAAGTAGTATACTCCTCTATCAAGATACAAGCTACGACCTATTTAAAGAAAAAGAAACCGTGAAGTACTGCTATAAAATTAAGAACTGCGTGAGATAGAGATATCAATATCAAATTTGGATAAAACCTATACATGACCGCAAGAGCAAGACCAGAAATAAAAGCAACGGGCAACATCAATCCCGGCATTGGATAAATAGCATGCAAAATAGTAAATAATATTGTGTTAACAAAAATAATTACTAGCCAAGATTTTGTTAATTCTTTAAGTTTAGGAAATAAAAACCCTCTATAAGCAATCTCTTGTAAAAGAGACACGGGTAAAAATAAGAAAAGAAAGTGAGCATGTTGCCACCAAACTATATTTGGATTTATTGATAAAAAATCTGAAAGCTTTACAAAAACTATAGCACCAATAAGAGTAAATATCAGATAAGGAACAATGTGCTTTTTAAAGTTTAGGGAAATACCCATAGTATTATCCGAAATTTTTTCATTTTGAATAATTCCATACATGAAAAGCATGGCGACACACAACACCAACATTCTCCACTCAAGTGGAACTATACCAAAAACAAGTAGTGCTATCGGAAGAACAAAAATAAAAAATATTTGATATAAGACTAATTCTTTTTGTTGATTCATAAAAAATTAAAGTACAAAAAACAAAGTCCCTACAACTACTAATAAAGCTCCGATGATGGTCTTCCAAGTTAAGGCTTCACCCAAAAGCACTAAAGACAAAATAACCACAAAAACGATACTGCCTCTATCTATAGCCGCTACGGCTGTTGTTGGGCCACTTTTTAAAGCCCAGAAATAGCAAAGCCATGAAAGAGCTCCCGCAATACCTGCCCCAATAATAAGCCAAAGTGTCTTGCCGTGGATCTGACCAAAAGAACTAAACTTTCCTAAAACAAAAGACGCGATAACAAAAAATCCTGCCATAACAAGAGCTCGAATGGTAGTAGCTAAAGTTGGGTCTACTGACTTAAGACCAAGTTTGCCCAATATCGCAACCAAACTAGCAAAGAAAGCAGAGAGTACCGAAAGAATAATCCATCCCATATATTTAGTATATTACACTATTTTTTCATATAGTTCTTCTTTTGTGACAAAGAAAGCCTCTCTATAGCATAGCGAAGTGTAGTTCTAGGAAGATAAAGTTTATATTCATCTAAAAAACTAGTCAGACTTTTTTCATCTTGCTTACCTATCTCTCTGAGCATCCACCCTACCGCTTTGTGCAATAAATCTTCTTTGTCCTTAATAAGAAGTATTGATATTTTAAATGTATCTGAAAAGTCTTTTTGTTTTATAAAATAATGAGTAGCAATAATCGCAATACGTCTGTGCCAAAGATTTTTTGATTTAACCAATCTATACAAGACTTCCCTATCTTTATCAAAAAGATAAGACCCCAAAATATAAGAAGCACTAGTATCAACTAAATCCCAATTATTAATCCTGTCTTTATTTTTTAAATAAAAAGAAATTATTTTCTTTTGGAGTGAAAGATCTTTTTGTTTTACAGCTTTTTCATATTGAAAAACAAGTATCTCAAGAGCGACAAAACGGTCTTCGTGTATTTTTGAATTTAATAACAATAAGATCTCGCTAAGTGGAGTATCTATATTTTCTAAAGCTACTTTTCTAGCATCAGGGTTACTAACTCCTATAAAGACGTCTCCATAACCATACTGACCTTTACCTGTTTTAAAAAACCAAGCATTAGTTTTGGCTCTTTCTTTACTCGCATATTTACGAAGCTCTTTTTGTATTTTTTGTATTGCCATAAAAATTAATTAATAAACAAATTATACTCCCAAATAAAAAACCCGGCTTGTAGGCCGGGATTAAAAAAATTAATAAACACTAGGAACAGCATTTTCAGGATTTTCTATTTTCCATTTTTTGATGATATCTTTTTCATACCTTTTAACACCTCTTCTTTTGCGAAGGACATCCTGGTAATAGTTCCACTGGCGCTGTTTCTTTTCTACAAAAGAAGCAACAAAGCCGGGTAAATTCAAAAACATTTCTTTTTCTTCTTTGTTTCTTTTGAAGTTCACAGACCTCCAGACACTCCGTCTGGGGGAAACCTCCACCAAGTTCATCAGCTTACCCTTTGAATCTGACGGTCTAGCTGACAATTCTAAATCCAGCGCTGTCAGGAAAAGAGCCACCTTTTTACCGACACCAGGCCTTCTTTGAAAAGTGCGGTAAAGGATTATCTCCTCACCTTTTCCAGGTATTGGTTTTGTAACCAAAACCTTAATTTTACCGGTAGGATTAAAAATACCCCTTTCTCTGTTTGCAGAGGTTCTTATCTTTATCGTATAAAAAGAAACCTGCTTGTGAAAAGAAACCTGGTTTATACGATCAAAGGGTCTTTTGACATTTGGCGGCTGAGCCCCCATTTCTTTTTCCCGATTATCTACTATCTCAGAAAAACCCAACATACTGCATGTACTGTCAGTGATACGCAAAAAACTCTTTGCACTTCTTCTTTTTTTCATACTATCTTATTTTAAAATTTGGAAAATAACATTCGGTTCTTTTATACTACAAAAAAAGCTCCTTGTCAAAAGGAGCTTTTTGAGAGTATTTTATTTAGCTAGATTTTTTACTTCCCCACCACTGAAAAATGTTTGCAGGTTTTCAGCAACTTTATCTGCCATACTTTCTCTAACAGACTCTCTAGCTGAAGCTATATGCGGAGTAAGGATAACATTTTCTAATTTTCTAAGAGTTTTACTTATCTTAGGCTCAAATTCAAATACATCCAATCCAGCACCTAAAATACGTTTTGAAACCAAGGCTTCAATCAAATCTTTTTCATTAACGACAGGGCCTCTTGAGGTATTGATCAAGATAGCTGAAGGCTTCATAAGAGAAATAGTGTTTTTATTTATGAGATGAGTAGTTGAAGGAAGTAGTGGCACATGTAGAGAAACAATATCTGCTACTTTTAACACTTCCTCTTGAGATAGAAACTCTGCGCCAAGACCGTCGAGTGTTGCATTTCTTTGAATATCATAATAAACAACCTTTGCTCCAAAACCCAAAGACATTATCTTTGCTACTCTAGATCCGATATCTCCAGCACCAATAAGCCCTATAGTTTTACCTCCTATATTTGATCCGAGCAACAAATAAGGATCCCAACCTTTATATTTTTTTGCTCTTATAAATCTATCCCCTTCTACTAGTCTAGTTAAGAGTGATACCATCAAAGCTACTGTGAACTCAGCCACTGCTTCTCCTGAAGTCCCCACTGTATTTGTAACAACGATTCCTTTGCTCTTGGCATACTCAATATCTATATTATTAAAACCAACAGCATAGTTGGCAACAATGCGAATACTAGGACAAGATTCAAATACTTCTTTGTCTATTGTATCTGTCAGGAAAGACACAAGAGCAACATAAGGATTTTTCTTAAGTTCTTTTATTATTTCTTTTTTTGTTGGAGCTTTTTTATTTTGGCGAATTACTACTTCAAAACCTGATGACTTCAAAGTTTCAATAGCATGATTTGGAATAGGTCGAGTAATAAAAATATAATTTTTCATAATTGTTTAATATTTTAAATGTTTTTCTGCACAAATAGTAATCCGACGCATAGCAGCAACAGCAAGCTGTGGGTGCTTACCCTTGGCTGTTTCTTCTGAGAGCATCACAGCTGTTGCCCCATCAACTATTGCATAAGCAACGTCTGAAACCTCAGCCCGTGTAGGAGCATCACTTTCTGTCATCGACAAAAGCATTTGAGTAGCAACTATAACTGGCTTTTGTTTTTCATTGCAAAGATTAATAATCTTGTGTTGAATAAATGGTACTTCCTCATAGGGCACAGCTTCACCCAAGTCTCCTCTAGCTACCATCACAGCATCACTTGCATCTACTATTTCTTCAAGATTATCCAAGGCTTGTTGTCTTTCTATTTTTGAAATAATCAAAGCTGATCCTTCGTTTTCTTGAATAAGTTTTCTCAAAGCTAAAACAGTATCCTTTGAACCAACATAAGATAGAGCTACGTATTCACAACCTTCTTTAATACCAAATAAAACATCTTCTATATCTTTTGCTGTCAAAGCTTCTGGAGCGCCTTCATTGAAATGGTGATTTGCGCCTGTTTGAACTCTGGGGCCAGAGAGGTCTTGTATTATCGGTATACTTACACCTTTCTCTTGTGCTATTTTTCTAATCTGCTTTATCCTTTCAGACATAACATCGTGACTATCCCAAGAAAAATTAAGTCTTGCCATAGTCATACCGGCATCTATCATATCGGAAATGATTTTATCTTCATGAGATGCTATTCCTATAGTTGCGATGATTTCGTGTTTTTTCATAAATTAAGATGTGATAGATACTAAACGTTCATATTTTACCATGCGCTCTTTTGGTCCAGGAGCACCAGACTTCAAGCCAAAGCATTCAAAGGCTCTTACAATATCAGCTATAGTGTCATCCATCGTCTCCCCGCTTCTGTGACTGATAATACAAACAAGATTATTTTTATGAGCTAGGTTGATAGCTTCTACTGTTTCAGAAATACTACCTATTTGATTTGGTTTGATAATAAGTCCATCGATAGCATTTTCTTCTATAGCTTTTTGAAGTCTTATTGTATTTGTAACAGTGAGATCATCCCCTATCATCTTTATATTTGGTAAGGCCTTTCTAAGAGAAGCAAACTCTGAAAAAGATTCTTCAGCAAATGGATCCTCGATAGAAATAAACTTTTGATCTTTTGCCATACTCTCATACAAACTAGCGAGTTCTTCTTGTGTATGGGCACCAGAGCCATACACATAAAAATTACCTTCAAAAAATGATGAAGCCGCAACATCAAGAGCATAAGAGACTTTATCTGCATAACCTTTTTGCTCTACTATTTCTTTCAAAAGAGCAAGTGGGGCTTCTACAGAAGCTACATCCAGAGCGTATCCGCCTTCATCTCCCATTTTAGTTCCTGGATATTCTTTTTCTATTTTTTCTCGCAAACCATTATAAATATCTATAGCACAAGATAAATCTTCTTTTACACTTCCACACCTTGGTACTATGTGATATTCCTGAAAAGCTAAATCTGTATGAGCGTGTTTACCTCCATTTATCAGATTAAAATAAGAGTGAGGATATGAATAGCCACCGAGCGTAACACTAGAGAATGTTTTTCTTAAATATTCAAAAAGAGGTAGCTCAGAAACAACTGCTCCGAGACGAGCAACTGCACCACTAACTCCGAGTATGCTATTAGCTCCTAGTGTTCCTTTTTGTTTATCAGAATCAAGATCACAAAGTATTTTGTCTATTTCTATTTGATCTGTGACATCTAGCCCTATGAGCTTTGGAGCAATTATTTTATTTACTGCTTCTAATGCCAAAGACACTCCTTTGCCATCAGAGTCTCGGAGTTCATGTGCTTCATGAATACCAGTACTTGCTCCAGAAGGTACTGAAAAAGTAGCATTTTTGTCATCAGAGGAAACAGTGACAGACAAAGTCTCGCTGTTACGAGAGTCTTTTATAATACTAGCAACAATAGAGGTGATCTTACTCATAATATTTTTACTTACAAACTAATAAAAACAAATCTGAAACATTGGCTTCTGTTGGCCCTGTAATAATTCTAGCGTCAAGATCGGTCAGAAGCTCATCGTGCTGGTATTGATCCAAATATTCTTTGATAGTCTTTGAAAGAGTTAAAGACTTTTCTTTTGTTGAAGAGTCTACTATTCCCCCAGCTGACTCTGAACAGTTATCTATTCCATCTGAAGCAAAAGATACAAAAACACAATCATTAGGAATATGCTCTATCATTAGAGAGCTCACATATTCATTTCTTCCTCCTGATCCTCCTCCATGAGTTACGGTCATAGCTGGCTCTCCTCCTCCGATAATCACAGTATTAAGGGCTTTCATTTTAACTAAAGTTTCAACAAGCTCGTTTGGTGATCCATACCATTCGTCTCCTACAGATAGGACATCATAGCCCAAAGCTTGTGCTTCCTTTTTCATCGCAACAAGAGCGATAGTATTTGAAACAACAGGCACATTGTAAACCTTTTCAAAAAGACTTTTGTCTTTAGGTGTTTCTGTAAAATCAAAATGGTCTGTAATGTTATATCTCTCTAACAAAGCCTTGGCATCATCTGCTGTTGTAGGATCAAAATATGTTGGACCTGAAGCAACAACATCATAGTGCTCCCCTGGTACATCACAAAGTATCAAACCAACAACAGTAGCCGGGAAAAGAAGTTTTGCCAAACCACCACCTTTCATACCTGAAAGATGTTTTCGAATAATATTAAGTTCATTTATAGTTCCACCGCTTTTTAAGAAATCTCCATAAAGTCTAGAACCTTGATCTGATTCAGATTGTGGCCAACACAAAAGAGATGAACCTCCGCCTGAAACTATAACTATAGCTAGATCTTCTTCTGTTAAAGATTTTGAAAGGTTGGCTATTTTCTCTGAAGCTTCAACGTTCTGGGTAGTAGGCTGAGGATGAGAACCTTGGAAAACTTGTACTCGAGAACAAATAAGTGGATTTTTATCCAAGATAATTCCACCTGTTATATGTTCCCCTAAAATATTCTCTAGTGCTTGTGCTGCTTTTGAAGAAGCCTTTCCAAAACCAATAACAGAAATACTTTTGTATTTATTTATGTCAAAAGTATTACCACCGATTAAGAGATTATCTCCTTCTAGTTTGACGATATCTTTGATACAAGAGTCTGTATCTATGGCTTTATATGCGGATTCTACGATACGAAGTGCATGGTCTCTGAGCTGTGTTTGAGCTATCGATTCTCTATTTGAAATATTTACTGTCATAGTTATAGTCTCTCTTTTGGTTTTGAATAATTACATTTTATAGTGTACTCCTGTTTTAAGCTTGCCGCTAGAGGCTTTTTTCGAGGCAAAATAATAAAAAGCCCCATATAATAGGGGCTTTTTATTATTTAACAACAACCTTTTTTGGTTTCTTTGTCTCCTTCTTGCGACTGTCATTTCCTTTTGCCATAAAAATATAAATTATTCTTTTATACTCTTATTGTAGCAAAATTTTATTGATCGTTATCCCCACTATCTTCTATTACAGGGATATTGTTCCAAACCAAGAGCTCCCATTTAGCCTTCCTGAGAAATCTCGGTGTTCTAGTACAAATAGTAAGAGCGGCATTGTCCATAGGATTTAGATAACTAAGCTTGTTATATTCTGAAGCTGTTAGTTTGTCACCCAAAAGCATATAAGAAACTACCATTTTCAAAAATATGCCGTGCGTAACCATTATAATCTGGCGCTCCTTTCTTTTGGAAATATATTTAAGCAAAGCTTTAGCACGGTCTTTCAAGTCAACAAAGTTCTCTTCATTTGAATAGCGCAAAGTATCATCATGAAAACTCTTATCTATTCGATCAACTATTTTTTGTACTTGCTCTTCTTTTCCTGAGTGACCTACTATCTCTGTAGGGTTTCTTCTCTCTACAAGTAAATCACAATATTCTATCGGCATATTCAAAGCTTGCCCTATGATAGCTGCCGTTTCTTTTGTTCTTTGAAAAGGACTTGAAATAAGTGCTTGAGGCTTACCCTTTTTTGCTGGAAAACGCTTAGATACTTCTTTGACTTGCTCAACACCTTTTGGAGAGAGTGGTCCGTCAGGGCCTTGTCTTATACCTTGAGCATTAAGCTCTGTTTCTCCATGTCTGACAAAATAGATAATTTGCTTCATACAGCTTATATAATACTACAACAGAGCTTCTTTTGTTGTGCTATAATCACGACCAATATGGCAAAGCCTAAAAAAAGAATCTTCTACAAGACCCCCAAGGGTCCAAAACCGCTTTCTAAACAAAAGCCAAAAGACTCATCTACCCTTCCAGACGGTTATGAGCGTCTTGAGCGTGCTATAGCATACAAAGGCTTAGCCTCACGAAGAGAAGCAAAAGAACTCATTAAAAATGGCTCTGTTACAGTTAATGGCAAGATAGTCAAAGAAACAGGTTTTGGTATTTTGCCAGAGAAAGATGTTATTGCTGTTAAAAATATCTCTAACACTCCCAAAGAAGCTATATTGGTTTACAAACCTAGAGGTATAGAGACAAGTAAAACATCACCTGAGAACAAAGACATTCATGATCGCTTGCCAGCACTTTCTCATTTAGCCCCTATTGGCCGACTCGACAAAGACTCTGAGGGTTTGATCATTCTTTCAAATGACGGCACTTTGGCTCGCTCTCTTACAAAAGAAAATTCAAATATAGAAAAAGAATACTTAGTTACAGTTCGAGAAATAGTTACCCCTGAAGCATTAACGAGACTAAGCACAGGTATTATGCTCGACAAAGTAATGACTAAACCTGCTAAAACAAAAAAGGTTTCAAAGTCTTCTTTCACTATAATTCTCCAAGAAGGACGCAAACACCAAATCCGTCGTATGTGTGATGCTTGTAGACTAACTATTGAATCTTTGGTACGAATCAGAATAGGACACCTCAAAGCAGGATCAATGAAGCCTGGCTTCGTTAAGCGTATCCCTACAAAAGATATTGAACTTCTAAAAAAGTAAGCCTAACTAATAGCTTCAAGTAGTAAACCTAAACCTGTTTTCTTCTCTGCGGAATAAGGCACGATAGTATGAGGGCCAACAAGGTCTTTGATTTCTTGTAATTGCTTTTTGAGTTCTCCAGATTTTAATTTATCTATCTTATTAACAGCAACTATTATCTCTCTACCAAAAGACTCCAGGCTTTCAATCATCGCCAAATCATCTTTGCTTGGACCAACCTTGGCATCAACTATAATCACAAACTTTTTTGCATTTTCGCTATCACTAAAAACATAAGATTCTATTAAAGAGTGGAGTGCGTCTCTCTTGCCAGAAGATCCAGATACGAAACCATAACCAGGAAGATCAACAATATAAAACTTATTGTTTATAAGAAACATATTTATATGTTTAGTAGCCCCAGGAGTACCACTGGTTTTGGCCAAACCTTTAACCTTGGTTAGAGCATTGATAGTACTACTCTTGCCAACATTTGATCTACCTATGAAAGCTACGTGTGGCAAGCCGTCATCAAAAACCCCATCAATGCTAGGGCTCCCTTTTTTAAAAACAGCACTTTTTATTATCATAACGAAATACTAACAGGAAAAGCCCTTTCTGACGAATTCCCAAACAAAAATACCCTTTAAAAGGGTATTTTGTCATAGTGTATTATTTCAAACTATCAGCGGTTTCTTTGTTCATGAACTTGAACATATTTCCTCCACAATTTGAACATTGTCCTTTTGCAGAATAGCGGTTGTTCTTTTCCTCTACCTTTATATCTTTCATAACTTGCATCGTTGGCTTGTTATTAGCGTCACGACACTTCATACACAATGCTTTGATTTCTGGCATACTTTTTTATTGAGAATTAACTTAAAATACTAGTACCAATACATTATACCACACTTTTATATTTTTTGCCATAATTACCAGCTTTTCTCTTACGTTTCTTCCATTCCGTGACCATACCAAAGCTTCTTTCAATAGGGTCCGCCTGGCGCAATCTAAAGCCCTTGGGCACGATATCGTAGTGCTTTATCTTGCCGAGCTCTTCATCTATCCCCCACAAATCCCTCTCTTCCAGCATCCAATCTGGTCCAAAATCTTTCAAATCCAAGGTTTCTGAATAACTCCGTAATGTCTTAGTCCCATCATCTACTGTGTACTCATGGAAATAAGACATAACTAATTCATGCACACTGCCATAGAGCGGATCTCGATATCGAAGTACAGCGTGATTTGTTTTTGAAAGAGCTCCCCACAAACCATTAACACAAAAAGGTGTTATCACGTGCTCAAAGTCTTCTTTGGTAGTTTTCAAATGAAGAAGCAATGGTTCAAAACCATGCAAAGACAAAATATAAGCTCCGAGCATAGCTCCTTCAATACAGTGAGCATTATTTTTACGGAGAACCATTATAGGACTTTTGGCAGTACCCACACCGTCAAGCTCATGATTAAAAGGAATACTATTTAAAAAGTCCTGCACCTTTATAGGAGTATTTAACTTTTTAAATAGTGCTAATTCTTCTTTAGAAAAAGAGAGCATGTTTTGTTTCTTTAAAAGATTATTTTATAGCGGGATCGTCACAAGAAGTTTCTTGAAGTACTGGCTCATAAGAGAGATTGTTAACATCAGCATAAACATAAGAACCATCTTCTTTTTCTTTCATTTCACCAAAGCCAACTGCGGCTGTTTTTCCAGAAAGAGTGATTATTATTTCTTCTTTTGAATTCATACCCTCTGCTAGAACATTCCACCAACCATAAACAGTTCGCACGCTACTATCTCCTGATAGAGCTGATAAAGTCCCAGTCAAGATACCGCGCTTGCTATCCTTTTCTGCTGGCAAAAATGTAAAGCTTCCTTCTACATTTGTATCTATAGTAGAGAGTATGAGAGTTGCACTATCTCCTGCTTCTGTATTCCAGATATAGCATTGTTTAGAAACCACAGTTGGAGTTTCAAATGTTGCTGTATTTGGTGTTGGAACATCTTTAGTAGCAAGTATCACAAACAAAAGAACAACAAATAAAGCTATTAATACAACAAATACTCCGACGCGTCTTTTTGTGTGGTTTTTTTCTTCCATAGGGATACATTGTAGCATAGCTCTACAAAATTTTGACAGACAAGCTAATCTCATCCCCTTCGAAAATGCCCTCCTTTTTGCGAATAGCATTCTTAATACAGATCAAATAACTCTTTGATTGTGAATGCGGGAAAAGTGAAGTCTGCCAAGAGCTCTCACTTAGTGTCACTTCTACTTTTACAAAACCTTTTGGATACTTCTTTTTTATTTCAGAAGAAAGAGTTTTGTCCAAAGTCACAAAATGCCAGCCTGCCAATCCAGGATAAAGCCATACCTTTGCCTCGACTTTAAATTTTTGTTTTAGTGCCATTTATTATAGTCTTTCGATTTTTTGGTTTTCACTAGTTTCTGAATCTAGTTTAAATTCTGTATCTATAGCATTTAGTTCAGCCTCTAAAGAAGCAGTGGGGTCAGATGTGGTATCTTGTTCTACAACTTGAGTCGGAGTTTCGACTGCCGGAGCCTTTTTATCCATATTTTTCCAAAGGAAAAATCCAACAATAGCGATAATAACAATAAAAAGAAAGATTGTTTTTTGTTTTGTCATAATACTTATTTTAACACGCCAAAAGGCCTTTTTTAAAAACTAATAACTACTATCTTTGTCCTCTACTACAACAGCGTCTATCACCCTTTTTGTTCCACGGCTAGCTCCGCGACCGATAGAGAAAATGATTTTACGAATAAGAGAAAAGATAGTTGCCCCTACTATCAAAGCCACCCAAAACAAAAACTTGAAAAAGCCAAATTGAAAACCCAAGATATCCGTATATCCAATAATAAAAAATACTCCGACTATCAAGATAGCTATAACCAAAGGTATCATCACTATACCCCAAAGCACTTCTCGTACTTGTTCGCCTGCCAAACCACTAGGATTACTTCTAGCCTCATTTACCATTTTTCTAAAATGTAAAATCTTAAAAGGATTCATGCTTGTGATTATAACACTTCAAATATTTTATTTTGACGAGTGCCGCCTGAGACCATTTTCACCCCTTTAGCAAAATGCTTGGAAAGTAAATATATGACTTCCTTATTAGCATGACCATTTTGAGCTCCAGCCCGAACAAAAGCTTGGTAGTTTTCTTTATCTATCTCTACTATTTTATCTTCCCTACTCTCCGGAAAAACTTTGACCTTTATAAGCATTATTTATAATTTAAAAAAGTAATTGTGATTTGTACCGCAGTTGCAAAAGCTACCCACAGTACATACGGTATTTGCATATAAGTGATCCATTTCGCATATGGAAATATGGCAATCATTGCCCAAACTAAAGTCCCGAGCACGAGTAGTATGTCTATACTTGCAAGAGGAAGATTTTTCAAACCAAACTGTATCCAAGTAAACAGAATGTTAAAAATAATATTCAAAAGAAATGGTAATAGTACAACAAATGGCACTTGTTTACTAAAAAACATTTTCACTACTGATCCAAAAGAAATAGCGATCAGTAAATAAAGCACGCTCCAAACAGGCCCAAATATCCAGCTTGGTGGTGCCCAAGAAGGTTTCAAAAGCTCACTATAATTTGTGTAGTAATTCATACCCCAATTATACCACTACAGAAAATCTATAAATGACGTTTCTTCCAGTTGATATTAATAGAGTAAGCAATAAAGCCAAGTATTCCAGCAATCACAAAAGAAAAGCTTGGATGCTTCGCTACTAAAAACGTAGCAATAAATGGCCCTATAACCATTGAGAGAGACATGAGGGACGATGATATACCTATATATTCACCACGCTTCTCTGGAGCAGCATTGGCAATAAGCCCACCATAAACAGCACGGAGTGTTCCTTGTCCAAAGGTTGTAGCTACAAGTCCGATAATAAGAGCTAGTATCAAAGGCACTGCTTGAAGCACCATACCTATACCAAAGACTACAAACATCACTTGCCCTACTGCTCTAGTAGATCCGAGTTTGAACCAAACTTTGCGAAGCAAGAAAAGTTGATTGATAAGTATCAGTATCCCTATACCAGCAAAAAGCAATCCTATATTTCCAGCCGACATATCAAAGACTCGTGCGAGGTATAGAGAGAAACTTCCTTGTTGAAGCGAAAGCGCAATACCGAAAATAAACCAAGTCACAAATATCTTGCGCATTTCTGGAAGAGCAAGTCCGTCTCGAATAGGAATAAATGGATTGAAAGATAGTGGTGCTCCCACTTTTTTGGCATGATGTGTCTCTGGAAGGAAAAAGAAAGCAAAGATAGCATTAAGTGTCGCTAGTATTCCAACAAAATAAAATGGTGCAGTAGTACTGATATGTGACAATGCTCCCCCTATCGCTGGCCCTACAATAAATCCTATACCAAAGAGCGCACCAAAGAGTCCCATATTTACTGTACGCTCTTTGTCGGTCTTGGCGATGTCAGCAAGCGCACTTTGGGCACTTGTGATATTACCCGCTGCAAGTCCGTCGATAATACGCCCCAAGAAAAGCACCCAGACAGCCTTAGCTGAAGCAAAAACCAACCAGCCTATAGCACTACTAGCAATACTGATCACAAGCACTGGACGCCTACCTATACGATCTGACAGAGAACCTAGAAGTGGAGCTGAGAGAAATGATAAAAGTGCATATATAGCAAAAAGTATTGTAACTACAGCATCCGAGACCCCAAAGCCTTGGACATAGAAAGGCAGTACCGGGATGATAATCCCAAGACCGATGACATCGATAAAGATAGTGGTAAGAAGTAGAAACTTTGTTTTCATGTGCGCGTAGTATAACAGAAACTCAAATCTTATTTATTTGACAAACTAATAATACTATGTATAATAGTAAAAAACATTAAATATGGAAAATAGTACTTTGTTACCAGGTAATAAAAACTTACTTGAAGTAGATAAGGCTCAACCTTATAGCTGTACAGCAATGGGCACCTTCGGCAATGCTAGCGGAATGTTGATCAAACAATTCAAATTCCCTCTTACCTTTGAATCTGAAAAAGACAAAATTAATGTCGCTTTTCTGGATCGCATCGAAGGCTGGCGTATGGAAGAAGCTCAGAATTGTCTGAAGAAATATGGGCTCGCCGGTTTCGGTGTTGATTCTAAAATCAGAGAAATGAGTGACCAAAAGGTCTTTGATTTTGTCTGTGAAATTATGCAGGTTGAAAGATCTTCTTACACAGGATTCAGGATCCTTGGTGGTGTTAAAAATAGCGGACACCCATGGTTCTGTTTCCAGCTTTTTGCAAAACATCCGGATACAGACACGCAAGTGTTCTCTGGAGACGATGCACCCAACGTGCAGACTAAATAAAATAATTTATAAAAACGAAAGAGATAGCTCAAAACTATCTCTTTTTTATTTCAAAAATTCAGAAATTGTTTTATTTATTTCTTCCTTATCAAAAGACCCGTGATTTTCGAATCTTATCAATGGCATTACTGCTTCTTTAAGCATTCTTTCTACTTCACTATCGCGCTCTATCCTATCTAACCTTTCATGACTTTTGTCGTCTAGTTCTATAGCTACAAGCGGCTTTATATATTCCTTATCACAAATAACAAAGTCTACTGACTTGCCATTTATATGGCTGAAAGATCCTTTCCAATTTTGCCCATTTATTTTGTGTTCAAGAATTGTTGGAAGATGGACTTGGGTAAACACATGATATTTATCTCCAAATATTTCAACCAAAATATCAAAAAACTCGTGCTCTGCTCGCGTGATCAAAAAATCTTTTTTCTTATATTGATATAATAGTTTTTTCTTTTTGTTTTCTGGTTTACTCTCAAGAAGATCTTTCAAGATTACTCCACCAATAGCTATTACTAAGAAAATAAAAAATAATTTATTCATACTTATTTAGTATATAAAAGAATATGACTAATACCATGGTTTTAGAGATAATTAAGTTATCCACACAGCTATTGATTTTTTTACATATTCTGTTAATATGTAGACATGGGCATTGCCCGGGGGTTCGCGTTTGCGAGCCGGCAAAAAATCCTGAGGAAACTCAGGATTTTTGCTTTATACCTAAAAGTCAAAACAACTATATTTAATTCCTTTATCATTTAAATCTATTTCTTCTACAAAAGAATCTATCACTTTTTTATTATCAAATAAAATATTCCATGATTTATATGACGGGTCATATTTTCTTTTTACCATAGGATATAAATATAAATCTGCTATTTGTATAAATAAATTTTCTTTAAAACGTTGCCTTGGTTCTCCTAAAATAATTTTTTTATAATCTTCTTTTTTTAAAGGATTATACTTATTAGAAGTAAAAGGATCAAAAGGTGATCCTATATTTTTTAGATCTTTTGCATACTGAATAATAGCCTTATCTTCTTTCGGTCCAACGCCCTCAAATCTAATCTCAAAAGTTCCATTATTATCTTTGACATACCTTGAAACTCTTTCAATTAAAATTGAATAAGTTGTTTTACACATCCACCATCTTTTATCTCCGTATTTATATTTATAGCGAAAATTATACCCGGGCCTATGAATAACTGCGGCAAAACCTATAACTGGAATCTCTACTAAAAAATTAGTTAGTTCTTCTAAAAATTTATCTTTTTGTTTTGAGCTTTTTTCAAGCCAAGAAAAACTTCTTCTCATTCCTCTAATTTCAGTTGAATGTAAAGGGTAATGAATTTGCCATTTTTGACAAAATTCAATATATTTTTTCTTTAAAACATCTCTATTATTACTCTCAACTAAAATTCCACCTAAAGCAAAATGATCCATTCCATCATTTCTTTTTTCAGAATTTTTATCCGGAAACCTTGATCCTGAATCATCAATATATAAATAATAATGCTTAGTCATAAAAACTATTTTTTAAGAAAACCTAATTCGTAGACTTGTGGTTCTAATTTTTGTGAAAGTTCTTTGTATGCTTTTTCAAAACTAGAAAAACTCACTGGTGGCAAATCAGCGCTTTCATTACGTTTCTTTAAGGCGTTTCTTATTTGATACCATCCTACATCAGGACGATTGAGTTTAAGTTCGTCTCTTACATTTCTCTCATCTGTGTGTGAAAAATATGCTTGCCACAACTTCTTACCTTCTTCGATTACAGCACGAGCCTCTGATGAAAATTCCTTCCCTTTCATATACTCAACCATGAAATTAGATTCAAAACGACCAGTAGCTATAACTTCTTCTTCAGTAAAAGGTATGAAGTGATTTACAATACTCCACTTTTTTCCATTCCACTCAAGGTCATTTGCACTTGCGGTGAGATTACTTCCATTAAAAAGCATCCAGACTAAACAATCATTTTTAAATTCTTCACTAAGCTCACCTGTTGGTTGCAAAAATTGATCCCGATCATTTTGCCAAGTCGGTTTTATAATACGACGAACAGTAAAAATAATTGATGCCTGCCATAAATTATTTTTATTAAGAAAGAATCCTCTACCGCTACTAAAACCTGAAGATAGTAGTGCTATTGAATTTGTTTGTTGTGTTTCATTACCAGGACAATTTAACCAAGCAATCGCATTATCAGACCACTTTGTACCACGTAAATCCTTATCAGAAGTAGCTGGTGTTATAGTATTTTTTAAAGGAACAGTATCTATTTTATTTGCTTTTGGTCTTACTACCCAATTAGTTAACAATTGGTCGCTGGATAAATTATAAAAAGTTTTCTCTCCGATTGGTCTTGCATTCTTATCTAAAACTTCTGTAGTAATTTTAATTATAGGTGTCTTGCCGTCTATACTTGAATATGTTTTCCAAATAAGAAAGCCGATTGGAAACTCCCCTTTTAAACCATCGAATGCTTTACTGTGAACTATAAAACCTCCTAAATAACTAGAGTTCCATTTATCTCTAAAAACATCAAGTGTTTGAGAGTTAATATATTTAAGTTTACTAAAAATTGCTAAAGTTGCTGTTGGTATTTCTTGTGCGATTCGAACAATAAATTGTGTAAAGAGTTCATTACTTGCCTTTCCATATTCACCCATTGCTGTTTTGGCAAATTTTGTTTTTGCTACTCCGGTTTTATTTTCAGCATCACTACCCTTAGAGGTATTATCTGCATTAGTTGCTTCTGCATATGGTGGATTAATCAAAACTAAAATTTTCTTTCCGTCTTTAATGGCCTTACGCAAACTTTCAGGAACTTTGTTTGTAAGATTATAGTCAATCTTACCATCATCAGCGATATCGTCGTTTAGGTAATTATATTGAAACTTTGTAGCAGCAACACATGTTTTTGTAGCACGCATCACGTCTATATCAGGAGCATCGAGAGTACTCATATAAATATTACGAGGGTTTGAATGTTTTACCTCTAAATTTCCAACCCCACAACACATATCCCAAACAATATATTCTTGTTGCCAATTATCCCCTAGTGTTTCGGTTAATTTATCATAAGCCTTATCTACAACGTGAAGCGGTGTGTAATAAGCACCTTTGAAACTACGCTCATCAATGGGGATCAAGCTGTCACGTCTCTCGAGAAGATAATCTCTATGTTCTTGTTTTGGTGGTTTGTCATAAATAGCCCAAAACTTTCTATAACCTTCTTTACTACCAAGTTCATAAATGGTACCTCCAAGCGCAAATGCAGGAACCCCGTCTTTATATATAAGACTTGCTGGTAAATCCTTATGAGTAGAAACTGTACCATCGTGCATAATGTCAGCAAAAAACAGTAAAGAGTATTTTTCAGCATCAACATCTTTGATCTCTTTACCAATCATATCAATCCATTTATCAAATACTTGTTTAAGATTGTCTGGGGTTATCTGAGTACGAATAATCTCTCCTGTTTTAATAGCGCTACGAATAGCTTCAATAAATTCTTTTTCGTGAGTTGCAATATTGTATGAAACAAAATAAGTACCAATATATGTAGAAACCATCTCAAGTGCTTCTTGTGTATAATTACTTGCTGATTTACCCCATTTAATTTCTTTTTTTTCAAGTAACGGCAGAGCATCTTCTGTTTTCATTATTGCTGCTTTTTTGGTATCAATGACGCACAAAATAGCAGGTATCTTTTCTCCTTTATCTCGAGCCATTTGCACATAGTGTAATAGCTGAGTAAACATCTCATAAGTAGTAGTATTCCCTTTATCTTTGGCTTCAAACCATACACGATCTGTTCGAATATCAATAAGACCTTTATTTACGTCTTTAAGTCCTATAGCTTTTATGTAAGCATCCTTTACGTCCTCTTCGCTTTTTGCACTTGTAAGCTTTTCGTAAAGACTCATAGTATCTAACAACTATCCCACATTTTAGGGGTTTTTCCAAGCCAAAAAATAAGCTTTGAGATTGCTAGATTAAGAGATGTTTTGGAATACAAAAAAGCGGTTTTGGCTTTAGTCAAAACCGCTTTTTTAAAATAGATGTATTTAAGCAGCTACGTCTAGACTCTCTGATGAGTTATGAGCTAGCTGCGCAAGGTCTCTGAGGTCTTCTGCTTCTTTCATAATAAGAGTTGGAGACTCACCTCCTTCTAGGCGCTCCTTGAGTAAAGCCACTTCATTGAAAGCTTCTTGACTAGCTTGGAAACCAATAAGCTCAGAGTTAACAGCTGAAATAGCTGCTAGAGCTTCTTCTAGTGATACCCCTTCGTTGTTTTGTGGAAAAATTTCTTGTTTCATATTTCTATATACTCCCACATTTCAAAACCTTTTACAATTCTTTTTATTTGACATTTTATATATTTACTGTATTATATCTTTAAACCACATTAAAATTTATAGTAATGATACAAAAAGGCACCTTCCCCTCTACAGGCATGATATCTTTCGAGTCTCAAATAGAACAACTCGAACTGCTCTCAAAGGGACTGATAAGATCTTTTCCTATGGAAGCTATAGTTTCTCATCCTGATAATCCAGAATTTGGCAAAAGAAAGTTGAGATTGATCATTGAAAATGCTTTTCCTCCGAAACTTTTAAAAACAAAGATAACAACTGACTCAAAACTAAATACTCAAAGTGTTTTTTCTAAAAGTAGCACATCCGGGATACTAAGGGCTGGGGCTTACTTCTTTGAAAAAGTAGTGTTTCCGGATTGCTGGGTTATTTTTGGTACTATCCAAGGAGGAAAACCTATTCAAATTATTATTTTATTATCTTTGAAGTTTGATATGGCAACGTACTCTTTGAAGAAAGAGGACGAAACTGAACAAGACTTCAACGCCCAACTTAACTAAAGTAAATTGCACCGCAAAATCGGTGCAATTTTTATTTTCAAGAAACAAAAAAGCCGTTTGATATCAAACGGCTTCCGTAATTTCTTTGTGGCACTATGCCACCCTAAGGACTGTTGGAGCGAAATCTTTATAAAGACTAGGAGCCTTTTCTCTTAGCATTTTAATAAGTGATTCGTGGTTTTTTTCTAAGGGGAATACGGGTTGGTAGCCTGATAATTCCTTAAATTTTACCTGGTCTTTTGTTTCAACAGCTTTCTTAAGCTCATCTGCGCAGCTTTTTGTTTTTGATACGGCCATGCAAATGGTTTTTGAATCTTCTGGTGTTTTTATTTCTGAAAAGAAAAAACCTATCCTCATCAAAAGTATCTTGATGAGGCCAAGTTCTGCTGTCTCTTTATCAATATTGACCTTTGTAGCTGTCCTGCATTCAATAAGGATCAAGAACAGTCCAAGTCGATCTTCCTTTGAAAAAGGCATATCAGAAATAGTTGCAAAAGGGCTCATAAGAATAAATTTAATTTTTTTAGAACAAATGGGTTTATCGACTAGCATTATAGCATTTTTGATTTAAAAAGTCAACCTTTTCAAAGTCTCTTCTTTGCCCAAAATACTTGCTATCTCAAATGGGTCTGGTGACTTCTCTTTCCCTGAAAGAGCTACCCGCATAGGCCACAACACTGCTCCTCTACCCTCTTTGTCTGCATAAGGCCAAATAGCGCCTTTGATACTTTCATAATCCCAAGATTCTAAATCTTTCAAAATAGATTTTATTTCCTTAAGAAATTCATGAGCTTTTTCAAGAGTTGAGTCTTTCCAAAATAACATCGCATCATCTACCTTTGGAGCTTTGAAAAAGTAATCCATCTCTCCTTCGGCAAGCTCAGGACTAGCCCCTTCAAACAAAGTTTTTACATCTGCAAACTTCTCTATTCTGTCGCGAATAATTGATTCTAGTTTTTTCAATACTTCGGCAAGCTCAGTATTTTTGTAATTATCTGGTATCCAAGGCTTGGCATAATCCCAAAACTCTTCTGTTGAGAGCTTCTTAATATATTCTCTGTTGAACCAATCAAGTTTCTCTTCATTAAATGCTCCTCCGGCTTTTTGAATACGATCAAGAGAAAATGCTTGTATCAACTCTTCGAGAGTAAATAACTCCTGGTCTGTTCCTGGATTCCATCCAATAAGCGCAAGATAGTTAAGTATAGCGGCCGGCAAATATCCTTCCTTTTTATAATCAAGAACATCTTTTGCGCCATCTCTTTTTCCGAGCTTTTTTGTACGATCATCTCGCAATATCGGTGGCAAAGTAGCTTGTATTGGAGGTGGTATTTCTAATGATTCATACAAACTCAAAAAACGAGGAACACTTGATATCCATTCATCAGAGCGCAATATATGAGTAACTCCCATATTGTAATCATCAATAATATGAGCAAAAGCATAAACAGGATAGCCATCAGCTTTCATGATAATGATATCGTCTAATGCTTCTGGGCCAGCTGACAATCTTCCTCGAGCTTCATCATACCAATCATAACGCTTGATTTCTGGAACCTTATATCTAAGCGCAGTTTTTCCATCCCAAACACCAAATGTTTCTGGTCTATGTTCTCTATATAAGAATGCTCTTTTTTCTTCTTGAGCTTTTTGTCTAAATGCTTCTACTTCTTCTGGTGTATAAGGGTCAGGATAAGCCAAACCTTTTTCAATAAGTTTTTGTGCCCAAGGAATATAAGTGTCACGACGTTCTGATTGAATAGTAGAACCAAATGATCCTGGTTTGTCAGGTCCAAAATCCCAATTAAGACCAAGCCATTTTAAAGACTCTTGAATATGTTCAAGTGAACCATCAACCACACGAGCACGGTCCGTGTCTTCTATTCTAAGAATAAATTTTCCACCATATTTACGAGCTAAAAGATAAGCAAAGAGAGCTGTACGTATACCTCCTATGTGAACAAAACCTGTTGGGCTCGGGGCGAAGCGAGTGACGACTTTTTGAGTATTTTCCATGTGTTTACTTTAGCAAGAAAAATGACTTTTGACAAAAACGGATTTTCTAGTAAAGTGATGAAAAACTGATTTCATGGAAAATAGTAACACCTTAACAATCACCTGGAGACCAAGTAAAAAAAGCTCTGAAACCGCCTTTTTGGTTCCTGCTCACAACCAGGAGATTTTTCCTGGTACAAGAAACCAACCAAAAATAATGGTCACCCATATCAACTACATCGAGTTTAGCCATGATACTGACCTTATGACGCAACTGCAAAAAGATTTTATAAAAGAACTACTTGTAGGGATGCTGATAAATGACGGTTTTGGCAAAAGGGCACCTTTTAAAACAATTACATTTGAAAAAGGGTGTGTCCGCTTGCAAAGATATGGCCCGACTATTGATTGGTGGATAATAGCAGAAGCTATAAACCCCATGCTTTCTTATGTTTTAAAAACGGAGGTTATAACAATAAACCTTCCAGAGAAGCCAAGAAATCACAGACCCTTACTTTCTTCGTGAAAGAAGGGTTTTTTTTGACAAAAATTATTTTTGTATTAGAATAACAAAAAACTAATCCAATTATGGCAAAAAAGAAATTTCTGTGGGTATTCCCCAAAGAAACACCTAACAAAGCAATCTTAAAGAGGGTTTTTAAACCTTTATCTGTTCCTCTTATGTTGTCTTTTTTTGATGAAAAAGACCCTGTTGTACCCCGCTTTTCTCATGAGAATTTCAAAGCTTCTCAGGAGCATATTGCCATGGCAAAACCCTGGCAAAAGAGATTGGCTGAGAACCTCATATCTGCAAGATATGAAGGTCTAGGAGGTGGCAAGGTTTTCAAATTTGTGTCATTCCCTGGATATGACATAGAGATAGAGAGGATCAGCCACCTCGTTGATTGGGATATTTTGACAGAAATCGCCGAAAGTGAAGTAACCAAAGAACTTCAAAGTGTGAAGTTCAAAAAAGATAATCTGGCACTGAAACAAACAGCTTAAATGCTATACCCCGCAAAATAAAATCTGCGGGGTATTTTTTTGACAAAAATTTAAATTCTAGTACTATATGAGCAAACAAAACTTGTTAACCATGGAAACTTATTTGTTAATTTCTATCTTAATAGCAATTACGCTTTTGATCTGCTCTTTTATTTTCGGGCTATGGACCGGATCCCACAGAATGCTCCCTCCTTCACTGTTAAAAATGTGGAGTGTGTACTTCTGGATAATTTTTTCACTTATTTTTCTTTTGTCTGTTTTTTTTGCTATATCAACAGATGAAAAAACTAATTGGGAAATCGGCTTCTTCCTGAAGATAATAACCATATTTTCTATCACCAGCATCCTGTGCGTGACAATCTATACGATTGGAAAGATGGTGACAAAAGCCCGCATAAAAGCAAGGCGGCGTCTATATAATAACTAGGTTATAAAAGTTTCTCGTTTTAGTTTTTACATAACAACTCTCCTTGTCCAGGGAGAGTTTTTTTTGACAAAAATTTTAAAAAGTGTAAATTAAACAAAAATAACACCTTGGAAAAATTATTAGAAATCCTGTCTTGGGCAATATTTGCTCTTGCAATATTGTTAAATATTTTTAATCTACTTGTAATTTCGCATCATGGATATTTGGTAAAACATTTCAAGCATCCAACAGGTATCAGAAGAACAGAAATCAAGAGATACTCAAAATTTATAGCTTTCCTTGCAATCATTGTATTAATCTTGTTCTTTACGGCATTCTTAATCAATGAAGACCTAGGCGTCTATATATTTGGGTCTTTTTTGTTAAAATTTTCAATACCGATATTTTTTTGGATTCAGGGATGGTTTTTACCAAAAAGATTAAAGCCTCAAAAAGTCTAATTTAGAATTTTTGAGGCTTTTTTATTTTTCGTGTTCGAGAGCTATTTTAACTGCTTCTATTGCTATTTCTCTAGCGGCAGTAGACTTGAAGAATTCTTTGGCATGACGAGACATGGCTTCTTGTTTATCTTTGTGAGTTAAGACTGACTCTATTTCATTTTTCAAAACTGAAGGAGTGAGGTTTGATTCTTCAATAACAACACAAGCGCCACTACGAGCATAGTGATATGCATTTTTTCTTTGGTGATCTCCGTGAGCAATAGCATAAGGAATAAGTATAGAAGGTTTGCCCCAAGCCGCCATTTCAAAAAGAGAGCTTCCGGAGCGACCGACAATCACATCCACTGCCCCACCAAACATTTTGGTTTGTAAATCATTTAGAAAAGGAAATGGTTTATAACGAGTTCTATGAGTATCATCCCCGAGCATAATACTTACATCACTTTTGATGTTTTCAAAATTCTTTTCTCCTGTTTGGTGTATGACTTGATAAGACTGAAGAAGTTCTGGAAGGATGCGTAGTATTGTATCGTTGATAACTTCTGCTCCTTGGCTTCCTGCAAAAATACCAATAGTTGGAACAGTATCACTCATATCAAAAAATGCATTAGCACCTTCTTTGGCTGCAGAGATGATAGAAGTTCGAACTGGCTGACCGGTAACAGCAACACGAGCTGAATCAAAATAACTAGCAGCTTCCGGGAAAGACACTGCGATACGTTTTGCAAACTTGCCTGACCAAAGACTCACTCTTCCTGGAACAGTATCTGACTCATGTATAACAACTGGTATTCTCAAAACTCTAGCGGCAAATAAAACAGGAAATGCCACATAACCACCCTTACTAATAACAACATCTGGATAAATACGAAAGATAGTAAATATAGCTCGAAAAACTCCGTAAAAAGTTTTGAAAATGTCTATAAAATTTTTAAATGAAAAATAAACTCTGAGCTTCCCTGCTGTTATTGGAACAAAAGTGATGAATTGTCGCTCTAGAGCTTCTTTGTCATAAGGAGAGTTCGAAGCGTAATAAAGCTTGAAGTTTAATATTCTCTCTTCGTCAGCAATACGATTGAGCTCCTCTGCAATAGCAATCAAAGGGTACACATGCCCTCCTGTTCCTCCTCCTGTCAGTAAAATACGCATAATCTTTATTATACTACAGGCTTCTTTTGTTGCCGAGAAACATTAAGAATAATACCGACAGCCCCCAGAGCAATCATCAAACTTGTCCCTCCGTGACTGATAAAAACAAGAGGTACTCCAGTTAGAGGAAATAGTCCTACCAAAGAAGCAATATTTAAAAATGATTGAGCTGTCAAAAGAGTGATCAGTCCTACAACTAGATACCTAGAAAATGTATCCGGCGCACGAAGGGCTATTTTGAAGCCACGAATTGCAAAGAAAATATACAAAACTAAAAGTAGTGTTGTCCCAACAAAACCGAATTCTTCGCCAATAACGGCAAAGATTGAGTCCCCTTGTGGTTCTGGCAAATAGTTAAACTTCTGAACACTTTGACCAAGACCTCGTCCAAATGTTCCTCCTGAGCCTATGGCTATCAAAGACTGCTGAAGCTGATAAGAAGCTCCTCTAGGGTCACTAGCAGGGTTTATAAAGGTCTTGATACGATCCATAACATAAGGCCGGACAAAAGCTAGTACAACTACAGCCCCAATACCGAGAACTACTATGCCGACTACTTTTTTCCAAGAGACACCAGAAGTGAAAAGCATGCCGGAAGCAGCTGCAATAATAAGTATCAAACTCTTGGTATCTGGTTGTCGCAAAAGAGCCAAAGCTACTATTCCTAAAAGAACAAGTAATGGCAAAATACGAAACTTGATATCTTCTTGTTTTTTACGAGTCCAAGCCAACCATGCAGAAAAATAAATAACAAAAGCTATTTTCAAAAATTCTGCAGGCTGAAGAGAAACACCAAAAATAGAAACCCATCTTCTTGCTCCTCCATGCTCAAAGCCAAAACCATTTATAAAAACAGAAACAGTCAAAGCAAGAGCTCCTAGAAAAATATAGAAAGCGTATTTCCGCCAAAATGTATAAGGTACTCGAGCACAAAACCATAAGGCTATCAGTCCTCCAACAAAACCAAAAACTATTTGGTTAAAAAGAACCCCATAAAACTTGGTCTCACTACGAGCGAGTATTCCAAGAGAAGCAGAAATAAAAAACAGCAATCCTAAACCAGCTATTAAAATAACAATCCAAAAAAAGTACGCGTCAAATGGTTTTTGTTTTTCAAGAAAAAATTCTTTGATGCGATTCATTTTTTTAAATTTTAACTAATAAGAGCAACAACTACCCCAACAACAGCACAAATAACAGATACTACCCAATAACGCATTACTACTTTTTCTCTTGGCCAACCTAAAGCATGGAAGTGATGATGAAGAGGAGCGATTTTAAATACTCGACGCTTTCCAAAATATTTATAGCTAGTTATTTGTATGATATTTGAAGCAGTAGTTGCAGCGAGCGGAAGAGCAATGATAGGTAGAAGTAATACTGTATCTGTAAGGAAGGCTATAACCGTCAAAACAACTAACAAACCTAAGATGCCATTTTCTCCCATATAAAATCTAGCAGGTGGAATATTAAACCAAAGGAAAGCCAAGATCCCTCCTGAAATAACTCCAGAGAAAGCTGCTATATCTATCAGGTTTTTCTCGAAAGCTATTATTGAATAAGAAGCAAAAATAATAGCGAGTACTCCCCCAGCCAAACCATCCATACCATCTATAACACTTCCAGAAAAAACAGCTAAAAGTACAACAATGAAAAATGGTATGAAAAGCAATCCCAAAGAAAATTCATTTCCAGTAAAAGGTATCGCTATTGATTGAACTCCGAGTTTAAAATAAAACCAAGCACCAATAAGAGCTCCTAAGAAAATTACTACCGCGATCTTTTTATAGCGGTGTGAAATCTGATCAAGTGCTCCGCGAATCTGAGCTATATCATCCACAAGACCAATAAAAGCTCCTAGTAGAAGAGAAGCCAGAGGGACAAGGGTTTGTCCGCGACTTAAGAAATCGAGCTTACTAGAGAGGTCAGAAGGAAAGGCTTTTGAAATAAGCCACATGATAACAATAGAGAGAGTCACTGAAAGCCAGATAATAATCCCGCCCACACGAGGAGTTGAGACTTCTGCTTCGGCATTAGATATTTTTGCCATATGTTCATTTGTTATTTCTGCATCATCTACTCTTTTGCGCTTTTTCCAAAGCTTGTATTTATACATGTATCCGGTAAGACGAGGAGTAAGCAAAATACCGATAGCAAAAGTAAGAGCTGTTGGTAAGAAAATTTTAATAACATTTAACATCATAGTTTTATTGCGATTCTTCTTGGTTTAATAATTTTTTAATTTTTTCAGAAGTAGCGGCGTACTCCGGCAAATCCTCTACCCTAGAGACACCGAAGTGCTCCAGCATAACTAGAGTCGGATAATAAAGAACACTTCTACCAGCACCACGAGCTTCAATCAAGCCTCTCATAGAAAGGGCGCGAATAGCATAAGAGGCATTAACCCCTCTTATAAATTCAATCTGAGCCTTAGAAACTCCTTGATGGTAAACAATAATAGAGAGAGTTTCTGCGCTTGATTTAGAGAGTTCTTTAGAAAGTTCTTCTTTTCTGATAGTTTCTATGAGAGCACTATGTTCTGGTCTAGTAACCATAACTATCTCTTCTCCTTCTCGTACTATCATCATTGCATGACCTTCCAAAGAACTTTCCAATATTGAAATAGCTTCTTTTATTTCTTCTACAGAAACACTGAGTCTATTTGCCAAAGACTTAAAACTCTGAGGATCAGCCGTAGCAAAAAGTAAACTTTCGATTTGTTGTGAAATATTATTCTTCATATCCTGTTTTCTCTGTAGAGAGAGGCTCTTTTTGTTCTTGTTTTTGGAGACGAATATTTTGGAAATTTTCTTCTTGCTCTGCCTCAACAAAACCCCTTCTAACTAGCTCTAGCATACCAAGAAATGAGACTATCACATAGACTTTTTGCTCTTTTGAATCACCTTCGGGGGCGTGAACAATAATGTCACTGAAGTTCACTGACATGGCTCTTTGTATACGCTCATGCAAAGTATCGAGCACCTCTCTAATAGAAATAGTTTTAAAAACCCTAGCTTCTACACGCTTTGGAGCAGGAGGTGGTACTCTCACTGCTACCATTTCTATAAGGGATGGCAGCATATCGGCAGTCAAAGATGGGTCTGGCGCAAATACAACTCCACCAGAGCGGGGTACCCCTTCAAAAGAAATCTTTTTGCCGTACAAAGAAGTAATACTTTTAGATACTTCAGTGATTATTTGGTATAAAGCAACACGACGCTCAAGCTCAGTGATGGATTCTGATTCTTCTGTAGTGAGCTCTAGGTTTGGAAGTAGTGATCGCGCCTTGATGAGAAGTAGTGTTGCAGCAACAGAGAGAAATGATGCTACGTGCTCTGGTTGCATCCCCTTTTCTTGAATATATAAAATAAAATCATCTGTAACAGATGCCAAAGAAATATCGTTTACAAAAAGCTTTCTTTTTTCTATAAGCTCAAGTAGGACCTCCACCGGCCCTTCAAACTGCTCGTGTTTTATATGAAATTGCTGAGCTTCAGTAGTCATTAGATATGGTAATTATACCTAAAAATAGGCCTATTTTGAAGCTGTTTGCTTTCTACAAAAAAGTATGGTATAATATACTCATACTAGATACAACAAATCTGAAGTATCCAATTCTAGTAAGAGATACTTTGTTCTTTAAATCATTTATTTATGTCACAAAATCCTTATGCTGCGGCGCTCCAAAGCACCCTCACAAATGAAATCGGGAGGCGAATTTTTTCCTCGTTTCCTCTGCACAACAACTCTTCTTTTGTAGAAAGTAATGAATTAAAAGCAGAGGCAGCACTTCAGATGCTGAATGAGAAGTTATTTCCCAATATCATTTTGAGCGATATCAACTCAAAAGAAAAGAAAGAAATGTTCACGAAAGCTTTGGAAATAAACATCGAAAAAATGAATACCGCCTACGGGGCTTTAATTGATTTTATGATTGAAAAACAGGAGCTGTTCCCTGATATGAGGGAGCTGTATAAAAACCTGCAGAGTCTCGCTCCTAAAAAGGAAAAGGATAAAAAATAAAAAATACCCCCTTTTCTCAGCCCCGCAACAATGTGGGGCTTTTTTATTTATACCCTAAAAAAGATTCCGGGCAGTTTTCGAAAGAAAACTGCCCGTGTAGACGAGGGTATGAAATTGTGAAAAAAAGAACTAAAAATATTGAGAATAAAGAACAAGTGTATTTGTTAAAAAGGAATCGTGAAGGTATATAAAATATATACCGTAAAAAAAATATGATCGATGGCGCTGACAAAGTCAGGTTATACATTATGATCACGCCAATTTGAGGGCCTGTAGTGCCGTGAGTTAAACTTCAAAGAAGTCTGGCTCCCCAAAATGTTTTTGCTGTTCCTTTTTGTATAAGAACTGTTGTAAAGAATGAAAATAATTCCTTACACTTATTTTATACCATTTTAATAACAAAAAAGCAAGCCCCTGGGACCTGCTTTTTTGATTAACTTTTTTTTATTTCTTATCTATTTTCTTGAGCACAAGATGAAGTTCGTCGAGTTGTTTGTTAGAAACCTCAGATGGTGCCTGCATCATAGGATCTTTGCTCTCTCCTGTCTTTGGAAAGGCCATGACTTCGCGAATATTTGGTTCGTTCAAAAGAAGCATTAGGAAACGATCGAGCCCCCAGGCTATTCCTCCATGAGGAGGAGTACCTGTTTTAAATGCATGAAGCATATGACCGAAGTTGTTTTCTATATCTTCTTGTTTGTGACCTAGTATTTCAAATACTTTTGCTAGCGCTTCATATGTATGGTTACGTATTGAACCACCACCTATTTCGTAGCCATTGAGACAAATATCATACTGTGTAGTTAGGATACTTGCGAGATCTTTTTTCTCCATCAATGCCTCCATATGATCTTCGATAGGTCGAGAAAATGGATTGTGAGTAAATGTCCACTCACCTTCTGCTTGTGGGTTATCACTCTTGTCGGTGCGTTCAAAGAATGGAAAATCTATAATCCAGCAAAACGCTAATAAGTTTGAATCTTCTTTGTCAGTACGGATGTCTGGTCGATCATTGCCATATTTTTCCATTGATTCTTTATAAGAGATACGAGGAAATGGAATCTCTTGAATACGCTTCTCTGGGAAAAGTTTTGTTACGATATCTATAATAAGAGCTTCGTTGATAGCCATGACATCATCACGCTTCACAAAAGACATTTCCATATCAAGCTGAGTGAATTCTGGTTGTCTATCCCCGCGACCGTCCTCATCTCGCATACATTTTGCTATTTGAAAATACCTCTCTACACCTCCTGTCATAAGGAGTTGTTTGTATTGTTGCGGAGATTGTGGAAGCGCATAAAAGTGACCTGGATAAAGTCTAGATGGTACAACATAGTCGCGCGCACCTTCTGGAGTACTCTTGGTAAGAATAGGAGTTTCTACTTCAATAAATTTTTCATTGTGCAAATAATTGCGAACATGATGTATAACAGCATCACGAGTACGAATATTTCTTTGCATTCGAGCGCTTCGAAGATCTAGGTATCGATATTTCAATCGTGTTTCTTCTCCTACATCTTTTGTATCAACATTAATTTCAAATGGAAGTGGTTCTGCATTGTTAAGCACTGTGATACTTGTAACTTCGAGCTCTATATCCCCATTTAATTTACCAGCAACAACATTTCTCTCTGGTCGAGCATTCACGATACCTTCAACAGCAAGTACACTCTCTGGTCTACAAGTCTTGGCAATCTCTATCACATCGGCACGATTTGGTAGTACTACCCCTTGGATAGTCCCAGACATATCACGAAAATCAAAAAAGACCATTTTACCTTGGTCACGACGTACGTCTACCCAACCCTTAATAAGCACGTTTTGACCTGTTTTTATACCCAACTCTCCGATGTATGTTCTATCCATAATGACCCTATTCTACTCCAAAAAAACCAATAAAAAAAGCCCCTATTTAGGGGCTTAAAATTAATTAGTTACATTTAATTCAATAGCAAAATGGTTTTTAAACTTGTAAGGTAATTCAATCTTATATTCAAGCTGACCTACTGCTGGATTAAATGGCAAATCATCTTCTGTAACCAAAATTTTTGTTCTCAAAAATCTTGATTTATATAAACGACATTCAGCTAACCCTCTTCTATCAAAATCATAGGTGTCCATCGGGTACACATAACCAGTTAATTTAGGTTTTGATAAAAGAAAATTTAACATCTCTTTAGTAAGACGAAATGTAATGGTTGCTCTTTCAAAGCGTTTTTTATTAAAACTCCAAGCACCACCTCCAATCTTTCTTCCAGGAGAACCTTTTAAAAGTGCATGGTACAAAGTAATTTCTGGAACAACAGACGCACAAATAGCTATTTCTCCATCAGTTAGCCTTGGTATTATTTCATTGAAATAATTAGGACTTCCATGAAGAATAGTATCTCCACTTGAAACTAATTTTATTAATTTTTGAAGAACCATATAATTCAATTTTTAAAGTTTTACAAAATTGTTATCTAATATATTATAACATAATTTTTTATAAAAAGCAAGTTATTTCTTTATAGCAATTATATCTATATGATGCCAGTGTTTTGGTTTATAATCTGGGTTATCTCGATACTTTGCTTTCATCTCTCTGGTTTCTTCTGATTCGTCTACCTCATAATCATGCAAAGATTTTATTTCAAAATCTTGTTGTATTTTATCTAAGTTTTCTTTAGTTAAAATATATTTAATTCCCCCTTCAAGATTCCAGTCATCATTTTCTCCTATAAAATCTGCGCATAATACACCTCCGGATTTAATAGACTTTTTAATTTTATTAAAGACAATATCAAACCTATCTTTATGAATATGAAATAGTATCCCTTGGGCGTTCACCAAAGAAAAGTGACTATCAGGAAAATCAAATTCCCCGATTCTGCCAGTGAACATTTTTAATGAAGAATTATTTAATTCTTTGGCCAGCCGCTCTGATTCTGAAGAAGTATCAATAGCTGTTACAGTAAAACCTTTTTCGAGTAAAAACTTTGTATCTCTTAAATTCCCCGCACCAATATCAAGAGCAAAATCTTTTTCTTCACAATAATTTATTGATTCTTCAAGATTTTTTGTATACCCTTTTTCTCCAATAAGTTCATAATACTCTTTCCAATCCCAGGGTTTATTTTTATTATTTTCTTCTGGTGAATTCTCCATATTATTCACTCTCTAAATATCTGCTTGCTTGCATAGTATAAAGCTCTTCGTATCTCCCCTTCTTTGCCATAAGTTCTTTGTGACTACCAAGTTCTTTAATCTCTCCATGTTCTACAACCACAATTTTGTCAGCATTCTTTACTGTGGAGAATCTATGTGATATCAGTATTCCTGTCTTACCTTCCATTTTAGTCTCTAGCACTTCAAAGATTTTCTCTTCTGCTACCGCATCAATAGCCGAAGTCGGTTCATCTAGAATTGAAATAAATGCGTCACGATAAAAGATACGCGCAACCGCCATACGTTGATATTGACCTTTTGAGAGCTCTACCCCATCACCAAACCCTTTCCACAATAAATGGTCATACTTCTTTGGTAGCTCTTCAATAAAGTCTTTTGCTCCAGACATATCAGCAGCCCACCTCACCCTTTCATCATCTATAGGTTCATCGGGGCGAGAAACAGCGATAGCCTCTCGAGCGGTCATTTGATAGTTGGTAAAATCTTGGAACAGAACACCGAGGTTGCTATGCCAATACTCTACATCGATATCACGAAGATCAATACCGTCAATCAAAACAGCACCCTCAGTTGGGTCATAGACTCGACATAAAAGCTTTATGAGTGTTGTCTTTCCTGCGCCATTGAGACCAACCATCGCCATCTTTTCTCCACTCTCTAATACAAATGAAATATTTTTTAATACAGATACTTCCCCTTCAGGGTATGTGAAAGAAACATTTTTAAATTCAATTCGAGGAGGAACAGCCCATTCTGGTTTTACAGCATTTGGTTTGCTTACTATTTTTGATTTCGTATCAAAAAGGTCAAACCATCGCTTTGCAAATCGTGACTGTTCTTCAAGTCGTGAAAAATCTCGAAAAAAACTCTGGCTAACCGAAACAAAACTTCTATATACACCGAATGCTAATAATAACGACCCGATGAGAAGCTTGCCTGAGAGAGTTTGTTCTGTAACAAAAAATACCGCAACAAGTAAACACACAATCTGAATCACATCAGCACCAAGCATGGCCAAAGATTCCTTACCTTTTAAAGCAATAATTTTATTATCATACTCCTCATTGATCTTGTTGATCTGTGTACGAAATAAATTTTTTAAATTAAAAAGTACTGTTTCTATAAGTCTCTTCATATCTCTAAAATGCCGAGTTTTTTCGGCCTCAATTCGTACTTCATCAGTCGAAACATAGTAAGCAAAAAATAACTTTTTTCCATATTTTTTTTCTACAAAATAATAAGAAACTGAACCAAGAATAGCTAATAGTATCAGATAGGGATTAATGGTATACAAAATAAACCCGGAAGTAATAAAACCAGTAATATCTCGAATAATTGCCTGCGAATGATACACGACATTATTAATAGATCCTGTCCCCCATTTTTGAGCTCTATCAAGTTTTGTCTGAAATTCGGTGCTCTGTATAGTCCCGATATCAAGAGAGGCATATGAATCAATCTGCATTAGTTGATTGTGGGTACCCATCCGAATACTCAATGCGTCTGAGTATCGAGAAGAAAGATTCTGTAATACTGCAGGAATAAGAAAAGATCCTCCTAAAATTATAGATTGCTTAATAAGGATAGAAGTGATTCCAAGACCTAATTTTTGCATGCGAATTATTTCATTAACAATATTAGAAAACGAAGATAATTGTACATATACTAAAATAGTTAAAAGTATTCCAAATAGTATGTTTAATACGAATAACTTAGGCTCTTTTTTAAAGGTTAAAGCAATCGCACGTTTTGACGTGCTAAAAATATCCCTAAATTTATCTTTTTCTTCTATTGTTTCTTCCATACTAACTAGTGAGCCCTACAGCTTCATAGACTTGTTGTAATTTATTCATCGCTACTTCATTTGCTTTGATTGCACCTTGCAAGAGTATCTCTTCTACAAGCTTTGGATCATCTTCATACTTCTTTCTTCGCTCTCTCATAGGCTTTACAAAGTCTATAATGTCTTTGATTAACATTTTCTTGGCATCGCCATAACCTAGGCCTTGTGTATATTGTGCCTTGAGTTCTGCTGAATGATTGAAGAGTTTGTGTATTTGATAGAGAACCATGTCATCTGGATTTTTCTCTTCATCTTTGCCTCGAGAGTCTGTCGCAATACTCATAACAGCTTTTTGTATTTCTTCATCACTACCAAAAAGCGGGATAGTATTTCCATAGCTCTTGCTCATCTTTTGTCCGTCAGTACCTGGAACAGTTTCTACTTCTTCTAATATCAAACCATTTGGAAGTTTAAAAAGTTCTTCATATTGATTGTTGAACTTCCCTGCTATATCACGAGCATACTCTATGTGTTGCTTTTGATCTTTGCCTACTGGAACAACATCTGGCTCATAAATCAAAATGTCAGATGCCATAAGTACTGGATAGTTGAAGAGTCCCATACTAGGCTCTATATCTTTAGCGATAGCATCTTTGTAGGCATGTGCACGCATCATAAAAGGCACTGTTACCAAAGTATCAAAAATCCAAGTAAGGCTAGTGTGTGCTGTAACCGCAGATTGTTTGAAAATAGTGCAGTGCTTTGGATCAAGACCTATACCTAGATAGTCTAATATCAAGTCTTTTGTTAGCTGTTGCATCTCTTTCTTGTCTTGAATGAAGTTTAGAGCGTGCAAATCAGCAATAAAAACAAAGGATTCGTATTCCCCCTGCAAATCTACAAATTGCTTCATGGCACCAAAGTAGTTACCTATATGAGGGCGACCTGTTGGTTTTACACCTGAGAGCAAGCGCTTTTTTGAGCCATTTTTAGGGGATATCATGTGCATATAGTACCAAAAATCGTGGATTTAGAACAGTTGCCTTAGGTGCTACAATGTTCTCATGGTAAAGAACAACAATCTCTCAGAGCTCCGTATTCCCCCACATTCTCTTGAAAGTGAGCAGGCTGTCTTGGGTGCCTTAATGCTTCGCCCATCAGCAATACATGAGATTACTGATCTTTTGTCTCCAGAGATGTTTTATGCTCGCAAACACACAACTATTTTTCAAACAATGCTTGAGCTCTCAGCCAAAAGCGAACCAATAGACGTACTCTCTGTAGCCTCTAAGCTCAAAGAGAAAAAACAAATAAATGAAATAGGTGGAAATAGTTATCTAAATGAAGTTATGGGCAATGTCCCATCAACTGTAAACATTCGTCACTACGCTGACATCGTTTACAAAAAACATATTTTAAGAAGTCTTATAGATGCATCAGAGCAAATCGCTACCCAAGCTTATGCTGAAGCGGACCAAGATGTAGCTGACATACTAGACTCTGCCGAGAAAAGTATTTTCCGTGTGTCATCAAACATGAATGTTAAAAATGGTTTCGTATCTATCAAACAAGGATTGATGGAAACTGTTGAACAAATAGAATACTTACGTGAACATAAGGACGAAGTGCGCGGTGTACCTACAGGCTTCCCAGATATCGACAATCTCCTAGCGGGACTACAAAAGTCAGACCTGATCATTCTTGCTGCTCGACCAAGTATTGGTAAAACAACATTTGCTCTTGATATTGCTCGCAATGTGGCTCTCTCAGGTAGGGCTGTTGGTATTTTCTCTCTTGAAATGAGTGCGGGTCAACTAGTACAAAGAATGCTCTCTGCTGAGAGTCGTGTGGACGCATGGGCTATTCGTACAGGTCACGGACTCTCCTCTCAGCATTTCTCTACACTTCAAGATGCAGCAAGTAGACTACAGAAAGCTCCTATCTATATCGATGACCAAGCTGGAAACTCAATAGTCAAAATGCGTGCCGTAGCGCGAAGACTAAAAAGTGAACATGGCTTGGCACTCATAGTTATCGACTATCTACAGCTCATTCATGCAAGTAAAAACTATGACAACATGGTTAACCAAATCACCGAAATTTCACGCGCCCTCAAACAACTAGCTCGTGAGCTCGATGTTCCAGTACTAGCTCTCTCACAGCTATCTCGTGCCGTGGAAGCTCGTGGTGGAAAGCCTCGTCTTTCTGACCTTCGAGATTCAGGTAGTATTGAGCAAGATGCCGATGTTGTTATGTTCCTACACAGAGAAGACAGATATAAAGAGCAAGCCGAAAAAGATAACATCGTGGAAGTACTAATAGAAAAACACCGTAACGGTGCCGTTGGAAAAGTAGACCTACTCTTTGATGCAAAAACTACAACACTTCTAACTATCGACAAGTCTCACATGCCAACACCTAAAGCCAAGTCTCTCGATGACTTTTAAACATGGATGACCATATAGAACAACTAGCAAAATTATTTTTAAAGTTCCCTGGTATTGGAGCTCGGCAAGCTAAACGCTTTGCTTACTTCATACTAAGTCAACAAGAAAGCTATGTAAAAAATCTCTCTTCTAGCTTGCTTACCGCTCGAAGTTTTGCTCAAACCTGTACCCGTTGTCATCGTATTTATGAGGGCTCAGCTGGGTCTTGTAATATCTGTAGTGATACTAGTCGAGATCAAAATACTATTGTGGTAGTCGAAAAAAGTGCCGACATCGATGTGTTTTTAAAAACTGATTACCATGGTCTTTTCTTTATTTTAGGGTCACTTATTCCTATCACTAAAAAAAGTATTATAGATGGTACTAATGCATCAAAACTTATCGAAAGAATAAAAAATGATTCTGCTGTAAAAGAAATTATCCTGGCCTTCCCTTTGACTCCAAACGGGGACCACACTGATTTTGTTATTAGAGATTTGCTATCTAATTTAAATATTAAGATTTCAAGTCTTGGAAGAGGTCTCTCTACTGGAACAGAACTAGAATACGCTGATCCAGCATCTCTCGAAGCTTCACTAAAAAAGAGAGAGTAGTGCTTCGATAAACTTAGAATAAATAAAACCCTCCATAAGGAGGGTTTTATTTATATAGTATTAATAGTTACTTTGATGTATGGCTGTCGGTGGCCATTTTTCTTCATGTATCGAGACTTTTGCTTGTACTTGATAACTAGAACCTTTGGAAGTCTGCCTACCATATCAACAGTAGCTGTAACTTTTGCATTTGTGATAAAAGGAGTACCGATAACTGTATTTTTACCATCGTCAGTAAGAAGAACTTCAGAAAAAGTAACACTGTCACCCTTTTTGAATTCCCCTTTCATTTTCTCTATTTTTATAGAGTCTCCTACTGCTACACGATATTGCTTGCCCCCAGTCTTAATAACTGCGAAACCTTCAGAACCGTCTTTTTTTGTTGTTTTCTTTGCTGTTGCCATAAGATTTTGTGTTGTCGGACTATTATACCCAAATAGCAATATTTTGCAACAGTGTCAAAAATGGTACAATAACAGCAATGATTTCCCGCTATACATACCATGATGTCACCTGGGTAGACATGGAAAACCCCTCAAAGGAGGAGATGGCTCATATAATGGAGGAATTTTCTATTCCCTCTTTGGTTACTGAAGAAGCTATTTCAAATACCCTCCACGCAAAAGTAGAACTATATGACTCTCTTATATACATGATACTGCATTTTCCACCTTCTAAAAAAGCTAGTGATAAGACAACAGAACAAGAGATAGATTTCATGATAGGAAAAAACTTTCTTATCACTACTCACTATGAATCTATATATCCTATTGAACAATTCTCCAAACTTTTTGAACTTAGAAATGCTTTTGGCCAAGAAAAGAAAAACTTTCATGGAGGATTTCTTTTTGTTGAAATGATGAAGCAATTTTACGAACACTCTTTGCATAAACTCGATGAGATCACAAAAGTAGTAAGAGAGATTGAATATTATATTTTTAACAATCAAGAAAATATGATGGTTAAGAAGATTTCTGATACAGGTAAAAAACTCCTAGACTTCAAACAAGCTCTCCGTTTTCATCAAGACATACTCCGATCTTATGAAAATGCTAGTGTTAAACTTTTTGATACTGATTATCGATATTATGCAGAGGTTGTAACTTCTGAATTTAACAAAGTTAACTCTCTATTAGAGAGCAACAGAGACGCTCTGGCTGAACTACAAAGAACAAACGACTCTCTGCTATCTGCAAAAACAAATGACACAATGCGTACCTTTACTATACTGACCTTTGTTCTAACTCCTCTTATGTTGATTAGTGGTATTTTTGGTATGAATACAGCAGATAGCCTGATTTTTATTAACAATAAAGCTGACTTCTTCTTTGTTTTGGGCGCCATGGTTATCACTGGGTTAACTATGTTTTTATTCTTTAAATTACGAAAATGGCTCTAAATCTATACAATACAAAATCAAAATCAATCGAAGTGTTCTCTCCTCTTAATGGAACCGTTGTGACTCTTTATGCTTGTGGACCAACTGTTTATGATTACACCCACATCGGCCATATGCGCAAATATATCGGGGACGATATTTTACGTAGAACACTTTCATATCTTGGTTATGATGTAAAACACGTAATGAATATTACCGATGTAGGACACCTTACAAATGACAGCGACCAAGGTGACGACAAATTTGAAGGTAAAGCAAAATCAGAAGGTAAAAGCGTATGGGATATTGCCAAACTTTATACTGATTATTTCCACGAAAGTATGAAGGCAATAAATGTACTGTCGCCAAACACAGCCGAAGCAAAAGCGACAGAGCATATACCTGAAATGATTTCTTTGGTTGAAACTCTAATTCAAAAAGGACACGCTTACGAAACAGAAACCGGTATTTATTTTGATACTCAAACATTCAAAGATTACGGATCTTTATCTGGACAAAAAATATCCGACAAAGAAATTGGCGCTCGTGATGACGTTATAGTTGATGAAGAAAAAAAGCATCCTGCTGATTTTGTTCTCTGGTTTAAAAGAGTTGGAAGATTTGCAGAGCATAGTATGTACTGGCCTAGTCCTTGGGGTGAAGGCTTCCCTGGTTGGCACATAGAGTGCTCTGCTATGAGTATGCACTACTTAGGAGAAACTATTGATATTCACACCGGAGGAATAGACCATATCCCTGTACACCATGAAAATGAGATAGCTCAGAGTGAATGTTCTACAGGACATGACTTTGTTAGATTTTGGGTTCACCATGCTTTTCTAAATGTAGACGGAGAAAAAATGAGTAAAAGTAAACACAATTTTTATACTATCTCTGATATAGAAGGACACAACATAAACCCACTATCTATACGCCTTTTGGCCATGCAAACAAGCTATCGCAAGCCACTAAACTTTACATGGGAAGCACTTTCTTCTGCCAATGCACAACTTAAAAAACTTCAAAATTTTGCATCAATAAAAGAGTCTGGTGGCAATATAATAGATTCTTACAAACAAGATTTTGTCGAATCTATATCTGAAGACATCAATACAGCCAAAGCTCTTGCTGTTGTTTGGAAAATGCTTGCAGATGAAAATATCTCTAGGCAAGATAAATACGCTACCCTACTATCTTTTGATGAAGTGTTAGGTTTGGACTTAGTTTCAACTCCAGAATTTTCTATTAGCGAAGAAGCAACAATACTATTAGAAAAAATGAAATTAGCTAGAGAAAATAAAGACTATGCAACATCTGATGCAATCAGGTCTGAACTTGAAGCACTAGGATATAAAGTTGAGCAAAATGCTCAGGGTATATCCCTTAGTTAGGGTATTTTCCACTAGAAGGAATGGCTACTGTAAAGACTGATCCTTTTCCAAGACCTTCTGATTCAATAACAATATCTCCTTTGTGAGCTTTCGCTATTTGTTGCGCTAAGTATAAGCCTAATCCACTTCCCCCTGTATTTGTTTTACCACCTTCGCCACGACTAAACTTTTCAAAAAGTTTAGATTTAGTTTCTGGGGAAATTCCCATACCATTGTCAGATACTGAGAAAACTATTTTATCTTCAACTCTTTTTAGTGCTATTTTTACAAAACCTTTTTGGGTGTACTTGATACTATTGTCTACTAAGTTTAAGAAAACTTGCTTAAGCTTAACAGGGTCAGCACTAACGATAAACTTATCGTGCTTATCCATATCTAAACTAAATTCAAGATGTTTACTCTCAGCTGGAACTTTCATTTCGTTGAATAAAGTATCTACAACAGAAGAAAGACTTGTTGGCATAAACTCATATTTCATACCTCCTTGCTCAATTTTTGAAATATTCAAAAGGTCTTCAACGATGTTAACCAGTCCCTGTGCTGAAGTATAAATACGATTTACTGCTTCAGATTTTTTTGCATCCAATTTACCAAATGCTCCTTCAGAAAGCATGGAAGCATACCCCTTGATAGCGGTAAGAGGGCTACGGAGTTGGTGTGAGGCAAGAGAAAGGAATTCTGTTTTTAGTTTATCTAAACCTTTTAGTTTTTCATTTGCATCTTGCAATTGTTTAGCCAAAGTCTCAATTTTTTCACGCTGCTCAACTTCTCGCAAAACTGATCTTATTAGGTTTATCCCAAATATAAGAGAGAGTATAAAAACACTACTTCTAAAAATTATTAAGCTTGTAGTATCTGCATAAATAATCTCAAAAAAAAGAACAACGGATAAAACAAAAACAATAAACCCTGTTGATACAACTTTTACACGAAATAACTTTTGTTTCAAAATTGCATAAGAAGTAAAAGCAATGAACGGAAAAAGGAAAAGTGCACCAAGTGGCACGAACTTAGGGTTATTAAAAAAAGCAGGTAAAACTAAATTAAAAACAATAAGAAGAGAAAATGTTATAACAGTACCAAGCAATATAGCTTTTACTTGTTTACGTAAGATATCTTTAGAAACCAAAACTTTCTTAATAAGTTTAACTATTCCAACTAATATTAAAACTATTGTTGTTATCCCATAGAGAGGTAATAATGGACCGTTAGTAACTTCTACTATTCTACCCTCCTGCATTTCTTCTATACCTGAAAAAACATACGGAGTCAGTGTAAGCAATCCAACAATAAAAACCCAAGGTATTAAGATAAAACGATGTAACCTTGAAAAAATATAACTTTCATTAGGAAAAACAGTAAAAAGATTATAAAAAGAAAAAGCATGGAAAATACCAAAAAAAATAGTAAGTCTTATCAAAAGGAAACCGTAAGAAGGATTAACAGACTGATAATTTAAATAGTTTATAGTGCTCCAACAAATAGTAATAAGTGAAAAATAAAGAAAAGATTTATTAGTAATGCTTTTTTTATTACTAAAAAAGACTAAGAAACCAAGTACTCCTGTACCAGCAATAGCAAGCCCAACCGAAAGTAAATCTATATTTTTTATAATATCCATATTGTTTAAACTATAAGAATTCAGGTTCTTTTTTTGAAGATATTGCTGAAGCTTTTTTTGAATACCCTACTCTTAAGATCATAGAAACTATAGCATCACTATCCGAAGTAAAATTTTTAATTTTTTGATAACTATTTTCTATTAGACGAACTTCTTCTTTTGATAAAACAGCATCTTTATTACCCTCTTCATGTAATCGCTGATACATATATAATACTCCAGCTAGTGGCTGAACAGCAATATCTAATTTTGTTGCTCTAAGCCAAAAACGCTCTACAGCCATACCTAGTTCAATATAAGAAATAGGGTCTGTATTTTTTATAGAAAAAATAACGGGATAAGAAGACTGATATGAAGATGCGTTGTTCTCGGCGACTTTTTTTGAAAAGCTGATTTTTGACAAAAACTTAGCAATCGGCCAAAATTTAAGTAATCTAAAGAAAACAGCAACTGGTGGTGGTAACTCCATAGTTTTTAAATAAAGTCCTTGTTTTTTTTCTTGTTCTTCCTTTTGTGACCAAACGATGCTACTGAAAAAGAGTTTATGTAAAAACTTGTTTTGTAGAGCTACTCTTTCCATTTGAGTTGTTGAAATAAAGATATTTTTTTTATCCGAATCATCTCCTATAAAATCAAGAGTTACATTGTTCTGACCTAGATTACTTAATAGGTATTCTTTATCTTTTTCTAAAATAGCTTTCTTAAAGTATTGTTTTCTATTTGTAGACCTCTTTGGTAAAAACTCAAAAAGATCATCTTCTTCTTTATTTAAAGAATTATTTTCTAAAAAACTAATTGTTGTTACTAAGTCTTTTTTATCTTTTTCTGGAAAAAAAGTACTTTCTATACTATAACCATAATGTCTTGCGACTAAAGATATATTTTCAACTAAAGCACCATGGGCCAAAAGTGTCCCCCTTGATTCAAAATCTAAGTAGTTATTATTACCTTCATCTTTTTTATAAACAAAAAGAGTTGAATTTTTTATAGAAAAATACCAAGGCTGACAGTTGTCCCCCGAAGGAGTATTCATACTCTCAGAAACAATTTTCTTTATAACAAACTCACTATTTATTGTTTCTTTATCCATGATTGTTTATTTTTTCTTAATTTAAATAATTCATGACCAAAATTACTAAACTCAATATCTGGTAAGGCTCTGTCCCCAATAGCGTTATGGAGTTTTCTGTATTCTGTATTAAGATGTGTTAGATTTTCAAATACGGAACTTTTTGTCTCCTCGATGAGATTGTCATTTACAATGATATTTTCTAATGTTTCAAAATTAATAATAAGCTTTTGAACTGTTTGATCTTCGTTAGACTCAACACGAGCAATAAACTTACCGGTAAGCTTTGACAATAGACCGCTTTGTTCAACAGCTGCTTTTATATTTTCTGGATAAATATTAAGTGCATAGAAAGTTACCGCAACATCAGACCTTCCGAAAAGAGCTACCATGGGGTAAGGCCATTTCTTTAAAAAATGCTCTGCTTCATCATATAAATTAAATTTTTTTAGAACTGAAACTATTTTTGTCTGATTTATAACAGACCCTTTATCTTTTATATCGTATCTAATAAGAGGAATACCTGAATCTGTTGTAAAAGCAAGCTGCTCATTAATAAGCTCAAAATAAATAGCATCTGGATCAAACTGAACAAGACTTGGAACAAAACCAATATCCCCAAAAAGCTCATCTCTGAAATTTAAATTTTCTGTTGCTTTTTTACGTAAAAAAATTGTAAGCGGATTTTCATGACCAAGAGCTCCAGCGTCTGCTGTTCCATAAACGCTAACTGTATCCAAAAGACTATTGTTTATATTTACAGCGCTACAAATAAGCTCTCTCCATGGTTCAGAAAACCCCTCACCAGCAAAAAGAAATTTTATTTTAAAAACATCTAGCGGTATCCCTCTTGATTTTGATTCAGTGATAACGTCCATCAAAAATGGTGGATAGCCTGCAAGAACAACTGTTTCAAACTCTGGTGCAAGATCACGAAGGACGGCGAGAATATCTTCCTTTTCAATTCCCGGAGTAATAATAGAAAGATTCATTCTTTTTTGTTTTGCTACATAACGACAAGATGCGGCTGTAAATGTCCCTGCTATCCAGTTCCCCATAGAAAAACAAACTATCACAAGAGTTCTTTGTCCTTCGATATTAAAAATATCTCGAAAAATTTTTTCATGAAGTTTTCCTCCGCGAATTTCTTGCTCATCTCCACGTGGCCAGTAAAAAGGTTTTCCTGAAGATCCTGAGCTTGCTGACACCATAGGAGGAACAATACCTTTTTTAACAAGATCTATGAAAGGATAGCTTTTCAAATAATTATCTTTATTCATTACCGGAACATATTTTGTAAAATCATCAATACTTTTAATATCATGATAATTTACACCGTTTTTTTCTATAAATTTTTTGTAAGCAGGAACATCACGAATGGTCGTATAAAAAACATCAAGAGGTAGTTGTTTTTTTTGTCCTATAAATCTAAACATAAAACAAAAATTACTACTTTTTTCCAAATTGACTAATAAAAAATTCTGTGTTTTTTTCTCTTTCTTTAACTGCTTCATCACTCATATATTCCGGTATTATTTTTTCTTCAAGGCCAACTGTATATCTACCTGAATTAAGTGGAAGTTTTGAAGCAAGTCGTCTAAGGCAAAATGATACTGCCGCACCTGCTATGTTGGCCGTTGTTCCAAGTTGAGGCACAGACGGAATATTTTTTCCTATCACAGATAAAGACTCCTGCATCCTAGGTGTAAGATATGTTGGTCCAACAATTTTTGTCGCAAGCTGTAACCACATCTTATAATCAATATTTTCAAAATCTTTTGGTGTTACAGCACCAAGAAGACCGTGAAAAATTTCTTGTTTTTTATCAAGATCAAATCTTTCAACATCAAGAATGACCCCATCTCCATTGTCTGTTGCCATAACTACAGGTATTCCAGCTTCTCTGCAAACAAAACGTGCAGCAATTTTTAAATCAAGACTATCCATTTCATCTACAAATACATCCACTTTTGGGTCAAGAAGAAACTTATTTAAACTATCTTTTGAAATACCCTCACTCCAAAGATCAAGCTCTGCGTAAGGATCGAGTTCCCATACCTCTTTAGCGGCAATAAAAGCTTTATTTTCTCCAATATCAGTAAGTTTTGCTCTCATTCGATTTAAATTAGTAATTTCTGCCGTGTCAAAATCAGCAATTTTCATTTTTTTTGAACCACCATTTACAACTATTGATGAGAGGATAGCTGAACCTACAGAAAGACCTGCAATAGCGACGTGGAGATTTCGGTAATCATTTTGTTCTTCATGACTTATTATAAAACGATTACGAGCAGTGCGAAGCATAAAATAAATATCTTCTGGAACAGTTTTTACAACAACTGCTTTCCATGGATAATAAATAAAAACTGGAGTAATAGTAGAAGATGCTAAATACTTATCAAGAAGATCAATAACACCCGGTTGAGGCTTTTTATATTGTGGATTTTCTATAAAAAATAATTCTTCTACAGCACTTGAAAAAGCATCAATTTCAACAATCAAAGAGTTATCTTTTTTTAATGACAGACTCTCTTCTTCGGTAATAAAAGATGGTTTTTGTGGTTTTAAGTTCATAAAGTCTTTATTTATAATAATAATAATTATACCACAACATCAAAATTTGATTTTTCTATTGTTTTGATATAACACTTTGAACAAATTCTGTTAGTGTTGCCCCTACTGCTTCCAGAGCCTTATAAAAAGGTGCATCTTTATGAAGAGCAGGATGAGTATCTATCTCTAAAAACCATATCTTGCCGAATCTATCAACCACAAACTCGCTTTGTGAATAATCTTTAGCTCCAAGGGACCGATGAAGAGACTGAGCTAATTCACTAAGTTTTTGCCTTTCATCTGTTCGAAGTCTTGAAGCGTCTTTACTATGAGATTCATATCTTCTTTCGTGAGAAAGAACTCCCATATTTGGAGAATCTATATCTATTACTGGTAAAACGTATTCTTTTTTATTTCTAAATTCATCTATCACTCCTACTGCTACCTCGGTACCTGAAATATGTTGCTCAATCAAAAGAGGTTGCTCATGAGAAATAGCTTCTTCAACAACTTGTGACAAATCAAGAGGAGTAAGGGCAAAGAAAGTATTTACTGATGATCCGCCAGAGAGAGGTTTAACAACCCAAGGAGGAGCCATCGTTTTATAAATACGATTTGTAACCTCAGCGACTGATTCAGAGCCGTCAGGCATAACGAGTATTGATTTTGGAGTTTTGATACCCAGACTTTCCGCTCTTTCTTTAGCAACATTTTTATTGAAAGCTTGGGCTGAAGCTGATACACCAGAGCCACTATAAGAAATACCGTATTGGTCTAACACTTGTTGCAACTTGCCATCTTCTCCAAACTCTCCGTGAAGAGCATTCCAAATATAATCTACTGCTGACTGGGCTTTCTCTAAGTTAGAAGGTATTCCTTTGATATGCAACACTCCTTCTTTATCGAGTAGCATATCAATAGCCTCAAACCCTGCTTCGTGCAAAGCCTCCATAACTGCTCCGCCAGTCTTAAGAGAGATACTATATTCAGGACTTATTCCGCCACGAAGAATACCGATGCGTTTCATTATGAAATAAGTATAGCATTTAGTTTTTTTTGAGGGCAGGATTTTCCTTCGAGTCTTTTGCAACAGGATTTGGTCACGAGTTACTAATTCGCTTCGCTCATAAGTACTCTCGACCCCGGCTCGCTCGCCTATCAGCATCGCTGTGCCTTTCAAAATCCTGACGTAAACCAAGCAGTTGGCTTACTCCTCGGCGAGACATAAAACGAAAAAACCTAACAATAAAGTTAGGTTTTTTCGTTTTTGTGCGCCGGGCAGGATTTGAACCTGCGTAGCCCGAAGGCGTCAGATTTACAGTCTGATGTAATTGACCACTCTACCACCGACGCATGCGTCCCTTACAAAAGTAAGAGACGTATATAATACCAGAATTATTTAGAAACGGAAGTTTCCTTTTTCTGGCTTCTTAAAGAACTAATCTGTTTCTTTTTATTATTTGTATTAATAACAATATCGTCATTAACCACAGAAACAGTCACAACGTCTCCGGAGACAATAGTCTGCCGAATAATACGTTCCGCAATCGGATTAAGCACTTTGGCTTGAATCAAACGATTGAGGGGTCTTGCCCCGTACTGAGGATTATATCCGACACGAGCAAGATATGAAAGCGCATCATCATTTATAGATACACTGATACCCTTTTCTTGAAGCCTAGCAAGGATATTGTTGATACGAATACCAACAATCTCTTTAATAGCTTCTTTTGAAAGAATATCGAAAACAACTACCTCATCTATTCGATTTAAGAATTCTGGTTTGAAATGATCCTTAAGAGCACCCTCAACCTTGTCTTTCATTTGGCCGTATTCAGCTTTTTCAGAATTATTATGGAAACCAATAGATTCCATTTTTTGAATAAACTGAGAACCAATGTTGCTGGTCATTATTATAATAGTGTTTTTGAAATTTACTTTTCTACCCTTTCCGTCCGTAAGAACACCGTCATCTAATACTTGAAGTAAAATATTAAAAACTTCAGGATGAGCTTTTTCTATTTCATCAAAGAGAACAACACTGTAAGGCTTATGTCTTACTGCTTCAGTGAGTTGACCAGCTTCTTCATACCCTACATATCCAGGAGGAGAACCTACTAGTTTTGATACAGCATGTCGCTCCATATATTCACTCATATCAACTCGAATAAGAGCCTTGTCATCATTAAACATAAACTGTGCCAAGGCTTTTGTAAGTTCTGTTTTTCCTACTCCTGTTGGACCTAAGAAAATAAAAGAGCCTATTGGTCTATGCGGGTCACTAATACCTGCGCGTGCTCTACGTAACACATGAGCTACTCGCTCTATAGCTTGGTCTTGTCCTACTACTCGGTTCTTAAGAACTGCTTCCATTTCTGCAAGCTTTGTTCTTTCTTCTTCAAGCATTTTAGTTACAGGTATCCCTGTCCAACGAGCAACAACTGAAGCAATATCTTCTTCTGTTATTTCTTCTTTTAAGACGCGTCTTACTTTTTGTAATTTTTTAAGCTTGGCTAGTTTTGTCTCAAGATCTTTTTGAAGAAGTGGAAGGTGCCCGTATCTTATTTCAGCAGCACGGCCAAGATCAGCTCTCATTTCTGCTGATTCAGCTTCGAGTCTTAGTGTTTCTAAGTCTTTCTTTATCTTTGCAATATCTGCAAGAAGACCTTTTTCATTCTTCCATTTCATTTCGAGTTCTTTGTTCTTCTCTTCTATATTTGCTATTTCTTTTTCTATATCAGAGAGACGACTCTTGGCTGTTTTTAATCCATGCTTTTCAGCAAAATCTTTATCAATATCTTTTCTAATAGCCTCTTTTTCTATTTCGAGACGCATTATCTTTCGATGAGCTTCTTCCAAGACAGCTGGCTTGTTTTCAAGCTCCATTCGAAGAGCAGAGCTCGCTTCATCCAAAAGGTCCACTGCTTTATCAGGAAGTTGTCTGTTGGTTATATAACGATTTGAAAGCTCTACTGCAGCGATAATAGCGTCATCTGTAATATGAACACCGTGATAGAGTTCGTATTTTTCTTTAAGCCCACGAAGAATAGCAACAGTATCTTCAACTGTTGGCTCATCTATCATCACTGGTTGAAATCGTCTCGCAAGAGCAGGGTCTTTCTCAATGTACTTTTGATACTCCTTAAGTGTTGTTGCCCCTATCGCTCTTATCTCTCCACGAGAAAGTGCTGGTTTTAGCATGTTGGACATATCCATAGAACCCTCTGCGCTTCCTGCTCCAACTATGGTGTGTATTTCATCAATAAAAAGAATTATTTTTCCTTCTGCTTTTTCAACTTCTTTTAATATTCCTTTTAATCTCTCTTCAAATTCTCCTCTATATTTTGTACCAGCAAGCAAGCTACCAATATCAAGAGAAACTATCTCTTTATCTTTTAGACTCTCTGCTACGTCCCCCTTTACTATTCTTACAGCCAAGCCTTCTACTACAGCAGTTTTACCTGTTCCTGGTTCACCAAGAAGAACTGGGTTATTTTTAGTACGACGAGAAAGTATCTGCATTATGCGCATTATTTCACTGTCTCTACCAATAACAGGATCAAGTTTGTCTTCCCTAGCAAGTTTTGTGAGATTGCGAGTGAATTTTGTAATTAGTCTAAATTTTTTATTTATACTAGTCTCTGGTGTTTTATTTGTTCTAAATTCTGCAATTATTTCAAGTACTGTGTCTCGACTGATTTTAAATTTATTTAAAATTTCAGAAGCATCATTATTAATGTCTAAAAGAGCCACGAACAAATGTTCAGTGGACACAAAAGTGTCTTTTATTTCTGTAGCGACTTTGAGCGATTGTTCTATAGCTTGAGCAAGATCAGCTGTCAAAAACATCTGATAAGATGGAGCAACAGTGCTTTGATTTTCAGTTCCCTCCATTGATTCCAGGACTGAATCTGTAAGGTGTGTACTATCAATATCCATACGATCTAATATCGTAACTATATTTGATTCTTCTTGAATCAAAAGAGCGGCAAGAAGATGTATGGTATTAACATTGTTTTGCCCTCTCTCGATAGCTAATTCATGTGCTCTCTTAATAGCATCTTTCGCTTTTGTGGTGAATTGGCTTAGTGGTGGCATAAATTGGTAAAAAGTTTAAGGTTCATAAAGATTAAAAGGAATTCCGAAATACAGAGAAAATAAGGCCTATCAGACGCTACGGTATATTTGTACTATATCACAAAATGTATTTTTTTCTAGAGACTAATATTTTGATATTTTTTCAATATAGAAGATATTGCTTTTATCAAAAAATCTAAATCTTTTTGTTTTGTAAGCCTTCCAAAAGAAACTCTGATTGCCCCAACCTTCTCATTTGGATAAAGAATTGAAAGCAGTTCAGACTCTCCGTCTTCTTCATTTTTACAAGCGCTCTTTGAAGAAACAGCTATACCTCGAGCGTCGAGTTCCAAAACAAAAAGCTCACTATCTATGTTGGGTATCACCAAGTGTGATATATGAGGAGACCTATCCCCTTCTCCTGTAATACGTATATTGCCAATCTTTTCTTTCAGTTTTTTTTCAAAATAATCTTTTAGAGACTGAATCTTCAAAAAATACTTTTCTCTGTTTGAAGAAGCGTATTTCAAAGCATGTGCAAATTTATGAATCAAATCAACTGGCTCTGTACCTGGTCTTAGTCCCATCTCTTGCCCTCCTCCATAAAAAATAGGTAATAAATTTATTCCTCTTTTTTTATACAACAATCCCACGCCTTTAGGGCAATAAAGCTTTGTAGCACCAAGAGTCATCATATCTACACCCAAACGAGCAACATTTAAATCATAAAAAAGAGGAGCTTGTGTTGCGTCCGTGTGTAAAATTATCTCAAGATTTGGATTATCTTTTCTGAGCTTTCTAATATGCTTTGCTATTTCTTTTATATTTTGCAAAGTTCCAATTTCGTTTTGGACCATGATAACCGAAACTATTACTACTTTTAAGTTTTCAGGAAAAACTATTTTATCTGTCTTTACATAGCCGTCTTCTTGCAAAAGAGTACAAATAAAAATATTTTTATCCAGAGAGTTAACAGCTTCTTTAATAGCAGAGTGTTCAAACGGACTAATATAAACACCTATCTCTTCTGGATAGATGCCTTTCTTAAGAAAATAATTAACACTCCCTAATATAGCCAAATTATCACTCTCTGATGCATTACTAGTAAAAATAATTTCCTGTGAATGCGCCCCAAGTTCTTTGGCTACTATATTTCTAGCTTCATTTAAAACTTTTGATAGCCCTACACCCTCTTTATGTAGAGCACTTGGATTTGCATGAGCAAAACTCTTTGAAATACGAGGAAAAGACGAGATCATTTTTTGATCAACGGGTGTACTTGAGGCATAGTCAAGATAAATTCTCTTATTTTTGAATATAGTTAAAAAAGGCTTGAAAAACACGGTAAAATCAGTATAATACACTACTATGGTACAAAGTATACCACTATGGCTTGTTATTGCTCTAGCCGGGCTTTCGCTCTGTAGTGTTATTCTCATAGCAGTATCTATATCTCTCCACAAGCGCCTCAAGGCGTTTATGCGTGGTAAAAATGGAGCTTCTCTTGAAGCAGTACTTGAGTGGTTAACAGAAAAAAATGCTCAAGTAGACGATACTCTTCAAGCCCACAAACACGCTCTTGAATTGATAGACTCTCGAATCAAAAAGAGTATTCGCGGCTACTCCATAGTGAGATATGATGCATACGACGACACGGGAGGAAATCAAAGCTTTGCTACAGGATTGATAGATGAACAAGCTGACGGATTTATACTTTCTGTTATTACAAATAGAAATCATGTTGGTGTTTATGCAAAGCCAGTTAGTCGAGGAACATCTCTTGCATCTCTCACTCCAGAGGAAGCCTCTGCTCTAGAAGCATCTAAAAAAAGTTTAAGAATATAAAAAATGAAAACAACAACACTAACAACTCGCCCGCCTGTCGTAGCTATCATGGGACACATCGACCATGGTAAAAGCACGCTTTTGGATTACATACGAAAATCAAATGTTGTTGATGGAGAAGCTGGTGGTATAACTCAACACTTAAGTGCTTATGAAATAAGCATCCCCTATCAAGGAACAGACAGAACTATTACTTTTCTAGACACCCCTGGACATGCTGCGTTTACTGGCATGAGAGAGCGAGGTGCTAGCGCTGCTGATATTGCTATTCTTGTAGTCTCTGCTGAAGATGGAGTAAAAGCTCAAACGCTAGAAGCATTAAACACTATCCGAAGTGCAAATATTCCTTTTGTCGTAGCTATCAACAAGATAGACCTACCCGAATCAAATATAGAAAAAACAAAACTCTCTCTTGCAGAGCACGAAGTTCTAGTTGAAGGTTATGGAGGAAATATTCCTTGGAATGCTATTTCTGCAAAGAAAGGTACCGGTGTAACAGAACTTCTAGAAACAATACTTCTAGTTGCTGATCTGGCCGAATTTACATACGAACCAAATGCTTTGGCACAAGGAATAGTTATAGAAAGCCATCTTGAACCAAAGCGCGGTATCGCTGCTACTGTTGTTATAAAAAATGGCACAGTCAAAAGAAGTCAATTTGTTGTTGCGGGAGACTCTTTCACTACAACTAGAATCATGGAAAACTTCTTAGGTAAAACTATAGAATCTGCTCCAGCTGGTACAGCAGTGCAACTCGTAGGGTTCGATAAGCTTCCAGAAGTAGGTGCGTCTATTGTAGTTTTTGATAAAAAGCGTGAAGCTGAAGACTTCATAGAAGATCTAGGATCAAAACCAAATGGAGGAAAAGATGCTGTAAACATAGCTGTAGGCTCTGTAGTAGTGCCTATCATCATCAAGACTGATGTTCATGGCACTCTTGAAGCAATAGAAAAAGAAATAAATAAAATCAAAATTGAAGGCCTTTATATAAAAATTATTGGTAAAGGTATAGGAGCTATAGGAGAAAGCGATATCAAGCTTGCTCAGTCTGACAAAAATACAATCATACTTGGTTTTAATACCAATATGGATAGTTCAGCAAAAGATATAAATGAGAAAGTTGGAGCTCAAATACAAATCTTCGATATTATTTACAAACTTTCAGAATGGCTAGCAGAAGAACTAGAAAAGCGTCGACCAAGAGTTGAGACAAGAGAAGTTATCGGTTCTGCAAAAGTTCTAAAGACTTTTTCTCAAACAAAAGAAAAACAAGTTCTTGGAGCTCGTGTTGATAGCGGTATGATTACTCTTGGTGCAAAAGTCTCTGTAATACGCCGTGACTTCCCTATTGCTGAAGGTAAAATAGTAGAACTCCAACAAGCTCGTCAAAAAATGAAAGAAGTTTCTGAAGGAGAATGTGGGCTCATGATTGAATGTAAAAATGATATTGCTCCTGGAGACGTACTAGAGGCTTTTATTATGGTTACAAAATAAACCAAATAATTTATGGATACAGGAAAACAAGAAAAAATAGAAGGACAAATAGCACAAGTTGCGGCTCTTTTTATTGAAAGAGAAAGCAATAAAACAGCACTAATAACTGTGACTCGTGTCGAGGTCCTAGATCGAGGACGAAGTGCTATTATATATATCTCAGTACTTCCTGAGAGCGGTGAAGAGTCAGCTATTAATTTCTTAAAAAGAAAAAGAAACGAACTTCGCACTGCAATCAAAAAAGGGATAAATATGCAAAACATTCCTTTTATTGATGTAGAAATTGACAAAGGAGAGAAAGCCCGCCACACTATAGACGCACTCCTTAAAGAAGGATAATCCGCCAGCTGGCGGAAAAAAGGCCTGGTAGCCAAGTGGTAAGGCAGAGATCTGCAAAATCTTTATACGCGGGTTCGATTCCCACCCAGGCCTCTGTAAGTACAATAAAATATAAATATTGCCCGAGTGATGGAATGGTAGACATAGAGGACTTAAAATCCTCAGACAGTAATGTCGTGCGAGTTCGAGTCTCGCCTCGGGCACAAAGCGTTAAAGAAAAAGTAACCTGCGTCACTTTTTCTAGCTTTGTGGGCCACAGCTATGTCTGTAAGACAGGCGAGGCGGGGTCGAGAGTACTTAGTCCACGGAATCCTGAGCTTGCCGAAGGATGAGTAGACTTAGTAACTCGTGACCAATAAATAAAGATAGTGTGACCACAAATTAGTAAAAGCAGGATTCTCCTTCGCCTCTCACTGTACCAGTCGTACAGCTCGGGCTAGGCACCAGCTCGTCTATCCGCCTGCTGGCGGATTAAGACTCCGCTGTTCGAATCCTGCACGTAAGCAAAGCAGTTTGCTTACTTAAGCGCATAAATAAAAATAACCCACATAGGGTTATTTTTATTTGTGCGCTTAGCAGGATTCGAACCTGCGACCGTCTCCTTAAAAGGGAGCTGCTCTACCAGCTGAGCTATAAGCGCATAATATTTAATTTACAATTCACAACTTCGAACTCATTGCACGTGGAACCGCTACAACTAAGCTATAAGCGCGTAATTTAAACAAAACTCATTCTGTACACTGTGCCCGAGAAAGGACTTGAACCTTCACATCTTACGATACCAGTTCCTAAGACTGGTGCGTCTACCAATTTCGCCACCCGGGCACGCTGTACAGAATGCCCCTTATTCTACAATAGTCCGCTTCCCTTTTCAAGCTCATTTTCTAGATAGTCTTATAGTACCTTGACATTAAACTAATAATCTGCTATAATATACTAGAAATTGATCTTGTAACAATTAAATAAATTTTATGAAAAAAATACTTTTTTTCGCTTTTCTGATTACCTCATCTTTTGCTTTCGGGCAAACATATGAAGATGGATACGGCATATCTATTAATACTGTAAGTGAGAATGGCGTGGCGGAAGTCACGTTGCCCTGCGGTACAGTAAAAAATCTTAAAGCTGTAATCAATGCCAGCGGCAACAGCCGCGGAAGAATGACCGGAGATGGAATCCTTCTCAGTATTCCTATCTTACCGGCAGCTGTAGAATATGATCCCGGCCAAGGAAAAAATGTGGCTATCGGATTCTTTTACAACAACGGTTTCAGTGCTTTTAAGGCGACAGCCTATTACATTGAAGGTAGCCTGGGATCTGACAATGTTATGCACTACAAAGTCCTGGAAGTTGAGGGTCAATGGGCTAATACACCGGACCCTTATTCCGAAGTAAAATGGTATGTGGCTCAACCACAGCCGATCAAAAACTACTCCCGGAAAGTAAGTGTACTGAAGGTAATCCGGTCAGAAAACGAACAGTCTTACGTTATTGGGCTTTAAAAAACCCAATAACACCAAGCCCTACTTAGCAATAAGTGAGGGCTTTTTTACTTGACAAATAGCATTAAATATGCTATTATTTAATAGAAGATCAAAAACACACATTTGCTCATTTTAAATAAAAAACAATGAAAAAGATAATCTTTTTACTGACAACCACCCTCTTTGTTTTCACAAGTTGTGTAAAAAACAAAGAAATCTATCGTGGAGAGAGTAAGCAATTTGACTATACTCCCTCCTGGCTTAACCCTGTAATTGTTGGTGTGCCGGTAAGTGGCATAGCAACAGTACTGGTAGGCAGCCGACAAATATCAGTTCAGTGCATTACACCTGGAAACCCGAGTGGCGACGCAATCGTTGTCGATGCACCGGTATTCCCTACTGGATGGGACTGGATTGTTGAAGGTAACGAGTACCGACCCTCAGGCATGGTTTACAACTCTGCTGGAGGATTCTCTGCTAACTATGGTAAATGTTGGTTTGTAGAAATTTTCGCAGACGGAACCTTTAGTTTCCACAACGGAATTTCTATACCGATGGACCCTGTGAATACCTACGCCTGGGTAAGTTCCTTCGAATACCCCAGAACATGGGTAAAAACCCTACCAATAATGGCAAGAGTTGCAAAAACATCACCAAGGAATTACAAATTGGTAATTCCCTAAAAGGTAAAAGATTTTTCACAAACCGCTTCATTCCTGAAGCGGTTTTTTTGTTTGAAATTTTTAAACTTTATTAAATCTGTTCTTTTATAGATGCAGCCTTGGAAACATCTTCTAGAATAACTTTAATTTCGTCTAGGTCTTTCATTATTTCTAATCCCCTCTTTTGAACTTCAGAGACAGCTGTATCTTTTTTGATAGCATCAACAAAGAAAGCAAAGGCTATTTCTTTTTTAGTCTCTTCGGGAAATTCATTTAAGTGATCAATCAGAAAAGCTCTGGCTTTCTCCTCATCACCCTCTTCTACTAGTGCAATAAATGAATTGTACAATTCTTCTTGATTCATATTAGTTTAACTCAGCCTTATTGCTATTAAAAAATGATACTGAAAATATCTCAAAAATACTACTCCAAAAACCAGACTTTTTCTTATTTTGTTCAATTAATGCTTCTTTTTGAGCTTCAACAAAAGCCTCCCTCTCTTTTTCTTGTCTTAGAGGTGTTAATTCATCCCATGGCTTTTGCATATTTTGCTTATATTCATCCCAGCTTTTTTGTAGACTTTCTTTTGTAGGCATTCCTCCTTTTGACTCTTTAAATCCTTGCAGTGGAACTTTTTCTTCTTTATCTCCAATTAACTCCTTACTCAAAACAGATCTTATCTCATCGTGCTCTGTCATACCAGCAAGAAATTCCCCGACACCTGACTGATAAGATCGCATTTGTTCTAAGGCTGAATCAATCTCTGGCTTTTGAGACTCCATTAACTTGATTCTATTTTTAGACCAAGACCCCATAGATATCCAGTCTCCCGCTTTTTGCATCCAGTTATAACCTTCTCTAATAGTACCCCTCAAAGCTTTTTTACGCTCTCCATCATCTGCAATAGCTAAAGCTTTAGAATATTTTTCAGGACTTATTCCTTTTTCCTTACAAAGATTAGAAACTTTTTCATCAAGTTCTTTGAAGTATCCATCTTTAAATTCATTTTTTCTCTCCACTGCTTCAGATAGTGAGTTAAAAGCGCCAGGATCTGTTATTGCTAACTTTGCAATCTTTTCTTTAACTATGTCTTTATATGCTGATGGACCAATAAGAGAAACTACTTTCTGCAACTCAGGATTATTTTTTGTATATAGATTTATAATATCCTCATTTATAGATTCTTTTACTGTTTTCACTCTTTCCATTGTGCCTAGAAATTCTTTTCTATATTTATCAAGACTTTGTATATCCTCATCTTTAAGCTCTCCCTTAGCTAATCTGCCAGTAAGGCCAACTTCTTGCTCTGATTTAAGTAATTCCCCAAAGAGATCACTGTCCTCCTTCTTGCTTAAAATCTCTTTTAAGGTTGGCTCTTCAGGATTAGGTTTTATTGTAGGGTCATTCTTCTCTACTTCCTTTTGATATGCTTCTAACATGTTATTTATGCATTATTTATATAGGTAAATCATACCTTTTTTGGAGATATAGATATAGTTGACAAAATAGCAATTTGTGTGTTATAATACTATAGAATAAAACAATTTTTCTTTTAAAAATAAAAACTACAAACATGGCAATAAAGTACAGCGACAAGGGCACACTAAACTTTAGCCCAGTCCGCGGAAAACACTATCTCGTGTCACGTGGTAACACTGTGACAAGAGAAATATTCTATGATGAGGAAGAGAGTGCACCGATATTACCAATATCACCACTTATTCCTGTCTTTGAGCAAATTTTTCGATTCCCTTTTACATGGAAATCACTAATGCCGGAGCAAGACGCAAAAAAAAGAGGTCTACGCCCTCTCGTTACTTATCAAGTAAATATGAAAGGTGCAAATGAAACACTTGACGATGATGTAGCTCCTCAAAAAATGTGCATCGTTCAAAGGTCCGTAGACGACCAGCACTATCTCTTGGACCGTGAAGTACACCCGATAGAAATCAATATCGCCAGTATAGATGGTACAGATGTGAAGTTAATCTTCCTTTTTACCATACAAATACTCGATATGAAGTTACTATTAGCAAAATTTCCCGGTGGTAACTTTCTGCAATATGCAGAGAAATCAGTTATTGCAAAGCTAAGATCTAAGCTTCCAAGGAAAAAGTTTGATGATATACGTGGAGTTGCCTCAGAAGACGGCTCTCCTGTTGGCTTACAAGATGACCTTAATGAAATAAGGGATGAGCTAAACCGGGAAGAATTTGAAACCATATACGGATTCAAATTTCTTACCATCATTCATGAAGACTGGATAATAACCCCTGAAGCAGCGGCGCGCTTGAAGGCAGTTCAAGAAGTAGAACTTGCAAAGCTTGGCAAAAAGGTTGTGGTAACAAAAGCAGAAGGAGAAGCTGACGCAACAAAAATCAAAGGCAACGCCGAAACAGAAGTTCAGAAAAAAAGAACAACTGAGACAGGAAACGCCCAGACAGACGTTCTCAAGAAAAGAACGGCAGAGGTTGGAAAGGCAGAGGTTGATGTTTTAAAGCAAAAAATTAAAGCTATCACTCCTCTACAAAAGCTTATGAATGCTAACTCTGCTGCTATTGCAGAAAGCCTTAAGGATTTAGACGGAACACTAATTACTGACAAAGGTGCACTCGGCGGAAGTAATCTGGTTGAAATGCTTATTGCAAACAGTATTCAAGATCAAAAAAAATTAAAAGATGAAAACAACTAACCGAAGTAAACCGAACAAAAACGGGAGAAACTGGTTAATAATATTAGCTGTTATCATCCCGATAGTTTTCTTTGTAAGACTACTTATTTTAAAAGCATTCAGCCTAATTTCTGGACTAATTGCAAAAAACAATTTTCCTGAAGTTAATCCTTGGATCTGGATAGCTATTGCCGTATTAACTCTTCTAATTATTTTCTGGAAAAAGATACCTGGTATCAAAAAACCAGAGAAGATTACAGGAGGGTTAATTTGGAAAGTTTTAGGTGGTATAGCCGTAATCTTAATCGGTTATTACGCCTACTACGAATGGCAGGACTACAAGGCAAAAAAAATAGCCTGGAGACCAAACGTTGTCATTGGCAACAGTGATAGAAAGGATCCCTTGATCGGCTCCCCGTACCTCAAAATGGACGGAGAGAATTTCATGGAAAAGGGTCAGTTCTTCCAGTTTGATGTAGATTGGGACCAGCCTGGTATTTCCTTTGATCCGGAGACGGATGAAAAGGTAATCCTGTATTTCCAAAAAGCAGAAGATCGCACAAGAAAGTGGAGGCTGATTTTATGGAAAAACGAACAAGGGGGAAAAGAATATTTATTCTCACCTCGTTTACCTATCGCTGAAGCCCTTATTGGTAAGATCTACGTTAAGTCAGAGATAAGCTCTGTTAACGTTGTAGTTTCAAGGAAATAACTGTTCTTTAAACCAAAAGCCCCGAATGTTCGGGGCTTTTTTATTTTGAATCTAATTTGGAATCTTTATTTCTTTTATCACAGGAGGAGTGAAGGTTTGCTGATCGTTATTGATAGAAGCACTACCGAGACCAAATGTATTGATAAGGATGTTGATGATGCCATAAACTCCTACCATAATCACTAGTCCGACAATACCCCATATCATGTGATCTTGTCCCTTTTTTCTACCTTCTGGACTATTGGCTTTGCGTATAAACTCAGCCACACCCCAGATGAAGATTACAAAAGCAACTATAAAAGCAAACTGTATGAGCGGATTAAGTATCGTCCTATTTATATCAAAGACTATTTGATCAAAACTTTTTGCATAGGCTACGTACTCAAACATAAAGATTTATATTTAGATACAACGAGGAGGGTTTACTACTGTAGAGTATTCCATTCCTGGAGGACAAGGAACGTTACTTGAATTGATAGAGCCTGTACCGATACCTAGAGTAGTTGAAATAAGTCTCACTATTCCCCAAATAGCTACAATAACGAAAAGTCCAATAATACCTCGAAGCATTGCTCCTTTCTTTTCTGCTGCAGCTTTGGCATCCTTTTCACGGATATAACCAATAACACTCCAAATGAAGTACAAAGTCGCAGCAATCATCAAGAATGTTGTTGCTTGTTGACCAAAGACCAAAAGCTTTGCTATCCAAGTATCAATATATGCTGTATTTGGAACCCCTTGTAATGTTACCTGTGCTAATGCGCTTGCTGGCAAAGCCATAAGAGCGATAAATGACATAACGATTTTTTTCATAGAATCAAATGAAATTATTACTTATTTTATTAATACGAATACCCTTTTAGTATACCATAAGGTATTTATTTACAAGGGTTATTTTTGTCTGTTGTCAGACAATCTGTCTGAAGTCTAGGAACAGTGTTTCCAAAACCAAATGTGCTAGTAACTATTTGTACAATACCCCAAACGGCTATCATCACAGTGAGTCCGATAATACCCCAATATATAAACTTTTTACTCTCTTCTCTCTTTTTAACATCATCTGCACCCTTGATAAACATCACCATTCCCCACAAGAAGTACAAGAAAGCCAGTGTGAATATAAGAGGAATAATAGCTGCACCAATAATACATTTGAGCCAGATAAGTATATCTAAAATAGAGTTGAACTTTATAGCAGAACAAGAAGAAAGTGCTGGTGAACTGGCTTGAGGCGTAGGAGTAATAGTAGAGTTATTGGTTCCAGAATTTGTTGGATTTGTATTTGGTGTACCACTACCACCTATAAGTACTCCAGTATTACCCACACCTCCTCCAGCAGACCCTGTCCCAGAGTTTTGTTGTTGGCTTAGATCATAATCAATACATAGATCTTGATTAATAGCAGCATCTCTACCCGAGCAACAAACACCAACATTTGAACTGGTTATCTGGGAACATTGTTGTTGAGCATTTGTCGGACTAATAAAACCTATAAAAGCTAAAACTAAAAAACTAAAAAATATTCTCTTCATGTTTAACTCGTAATACTGTTAACTGTCCCAATAATAGCATTTGTAATAGCCCAAGCTCCCAAAATAAGTAAGGTACCAATAATAGTGTACCAAAACATATTTTTGGCTGTTTTTATCTTTTCAGGGTTACCACGAGCTAGAACAAAACTAACACCACTCCAAATAAAGAATATGACTATAAACGGCAAAGCTATGCGTAGTACCGCATTCATAAATAGAGCTATAGCTCCTGAAATAGTGTCTACCTTGAGAGGATTATTTATTTTGACTTGTAGGTTAAAGTCAGTGGCGCCAGAACTTTCTCCAGAAGAACAATTTGCTGTAGTAGCTCCATTTTCACATTTAGCCCCAGTAGTACACTGTGGATCTTTTTCTACCTTTTTGCCATTTATTTCTCCCCCTTTAGTATCTATAAGCTTATCGCCGTCATTATCAAAACCATCTCCACACTGAGAAACTGGAGGTTTAATTTCTCCATTACTACCGGTTCCTGTTTGCTGAGCAAATACTGGTAAATAAAATAATGTTGCTATTAATAATGAGAGGAAGATTGTTTTCAGTTTCATAACAACAAGTATATCACTATTCTAAAAACTGTAGAGCACTAGCATCATCTTTGACCAAAACAACCAACAGTACTTTCACTATTAGCCAAGAACAAAGTATCAATAAAACTCCTATTATTATATTGATCAAAATCTTCTTGATATTAGCTATCTTAGCGGAGTTTCCTTGAGCCAATATGTATTTAGCTCCGGCTAGCATGAAGATAATAACTAGCGTCGGAACAAAAAGATCTGTTATCAAGAAAGTAATAGCATTATTGATAGTCTTTAAAATATCTGAAAATGTACAAAAGTTATAACAAGAGAGAAACTGCCCGGCAGATTCATCTGACTTCTCTGTATCAACAAGACTTTTACAAGATGGGTCTGGCTCAAGATCAAGAGAGCCATTTTTATCACAATCAACACCATAATAATCAGCTTTACCGTTTGGTGGATTACTATTGTCTATCCCGTCACTACATGAAGGTGCACCTTTTATAGATACTATATTCTTACAAATATCTGGAATATAGTCATTTTTTGACGATTGAGCAAAAATAGGACTGTAAAAAACAATACTGCTAAATAATGCAATACTAACGAACAATAGACTGTAAATCGCGAGACGCTTCATATATTGCTTGTGTTGGATTAAAGGCACCACTATTAACATTTCTTATCATATCACGAAAGATAGTATCTGTAGCTGAAGAACTGATATCAGGCCAACCGAAAGCTGATAATACTGCTTGGAAAAATACTTGAACATAAGGACTTTGTTGAGCTTCTAAAAGCAAGTCTCTTCGAGCTGAAGGCACAGATACTGAGCTAGATAAATACTGAATGAATTCTTTGCTTGTGAGAGCTCCGACAATATTATATGAAGCAGTAAAGTTAGGACTTGATTTGACTATACCCACACCACTGAAGTCCCCAAAAGTTAGAGGTCGTGTAGCGCCATCGTTTTGGAACATTGTTGTTACATCAAAGTTAAGGTTTGGATTTTGGGATTGGATAGTAAATAGCTCGCTAGCTTTCCCTATATAAAAAGCGCTTTTACCAGATAGGAACATATCGAGAGATGAAGGTAGTGTCCTAGACCAAGAGAATAAAGAGTTTGCTTGATTGGCAAAGCTTGTATAAAAATCAAGCGCAGTAGAAACGGGCATCTGGTCTGCGTTTTCTGAATAAGAAGTCGTTAGTCTTTGTTCATATAGGCCTGTTTGGTTATTTATAGAAACTATAGGATTACCAGTTTGCAAAAACAAAGCAGAAAGAATGTCTTTGAAATGAGGTATGTTTGAAGACTCTCCAAGTGCAATAGAAGTCTGAGTGATGACACCACGAGAATCTTTCTTCAAAAACAAAGGTAGTGATTTCACAAGGTCTGTCCAAGTATTTGGAGGTGTTACATATCTTTGCCCTGCCAAAAGATCTTTGTTGTAATAAACAACTAAAGGATCTACTAAAAGTGGAGAAGCTAAAACACCCTCTTTCGTCAAGAAAATAGAAGCACCATCAACAAAAGAATCTCGGAAAAGTCTTTCGTTATAAGTAGCAAAGGGTATGGTATAGAGCTTGTCTCTAAAAGAGAAAAGCTCTCCAGATCCCGCAATCACCAAGTCTGGTGCGGTACCATTTGCTAAAGCTTCAATCATTTCTGTTCTTAGGGTTTCTGGATTTTTCTGTAGATAAGAAGTGATTATTGTTCTGTTTTGAATATTTAGTTGCTCTATATATGGCTGAATAATATCTTGAGAATAAATACCCCACACTCGAACATTACCAGAGACAGCGGTAGAAGAAGATGATCCACCTATTTTTATAACACCAGCAAAAATAAGAATAGCACCAATAAAAGATGCAATAAATAATCCTATTAAAATTGTTTGAAATGAAGATTTCATTTTTTATTTTTGTCCGCCAGTTGGCGGATTATTTCTTAAAAAGTATAGCATAGTGATGCTCTCCGGCTGGCAAGTTATCTGATAATTTTGTAAAGCCTAAATTAGTTAAAAGATCTTCTGCCATCTTTTGATTGAAAACATGTTGTGGTGCTGGACCAAGCCCACTGAAAGACTCTTGCCAATCAACAACTAACAAATGCCCTCCATTTTTAAGCACCCTATATGCTTCTCTCAAAGCTCCAGCCTTATCATCTAGTTGAAATAAAATATTTGAAAAAACTACAACATCAACACTTGCATCTCCAAGCTTTGATCCGCCTGGTATCTCAACATCTCCCCATAGTGGATGCAGATTTGTTATTTTGTTTTCCTCTGCTTCGTGAGTAATACGTGCTACTAAGTCACGGTTTATTTCAATAGCAAAAACATCTCCTCTAGTAACAATACCCGCAATAGCGCGAGCCATGAATCCGCTCCCTGCACCAAAATCAGCAACAGAGTCTGTTACTTGTAGATTGCATGCCGAAAGCATAACTGCAGGATTCATGAACATATATTAATAGTATAGCAGTAAGTAGAAAGTTATAAAGTAGAAAGTTTGTAAAGTTGCAAACAAAACTACATTTTTAATTATTTAGTTTTAAAAGCAAGGAGGATATATATTATTTACACAACGAGGACTCTGCTCTAACTTCCCAAGCGAGGAGATAGTAATATCACTTTAGCAGCGAGGATATGTCTGAGCGATTAGCGAGTTCCGCAGCAAAAAAGTGATATTGCTATCTCCGAGCGCCTCCCTATAGACACGTCACCGAAGCCAACGTATCCCCTGCTCGTAGCTTCATGATAGTCACACCTTGAGTTTGGCGGCCACTTACTGGAATAGTATTTAAATCTACCCTGATTACTTGACCTTTCTTACTCATAGCAACAAGCTCCATATCGTCTTGTACTATTTTCCCAACCATTAACTTACCTGTCTTAGTTGTTATCTTGGCAGTTTTTATACCTGAGCCACCACGTTTTTGTACTTTGTATTCTGATATAGGAGTCTTTTTACCAATACCATTTTCTCCCATAACCAGCATATAGTTTTTTTCTTCCGTAGTCTTATCATTTTCTACGACATCAGCACAGATTAGTTTGTCGTGTTTACCAAGCTTCATAGCTCTAACTCCTCCAGCAGTGCGACCCATTTCTCGGATATCAGATTCATCAAAACGTATAGACTGACCTTCTGATGTTGCTAATATAATACTTTGACCTTTATGTACTCTTAGTACTGCTTCTAGTTCATCTCCAGCATCAAGACGAATAGCAATGATTCCACTACGACGCACGTCTTTGAAGCTTTCATATGAGATTTTCTTTGCAACACCTTTTTTGGTTACAAGCATGAGCGAAGCCTTTTCAGCTTTTGCTGATTTTGGAACAGCTAATATAGAAGTAACATTTTCATCTCCTGCAAGAGAGAGGTAGTTCATGATGCTTTTACCTTTTGTGGCACGCTTTCCTTCTGGAAGTTCGTACATCTTGATTTGGTATGCTTTTCCTTTGTTGGTGAAAAATAGCAAGTCGCTGTGAGTGTCAGTGGTGAGAAGTTGAGTAACAAAGTCTTCTTCTTTTGTTTCCAAATCTACCACTCCTACACCTCCTCGGCGTTGTACTTTGTATTCACTTGGATCGGTACGCTTTACATATCCTCCTGCAGTAAACACTAGTACTGTTTCCTTTTCTGGAACTAGGTCCTCATCAGAGATCATGTTTGTACCACCATTCATGATTTTGGTTTTGCGTTCATCACCATACTTTTCTTTTACTTCTTCCAATTCTTTGGCGATAACAGCAAAGATTTTCTTGGCACTCTTGAGCAATGCTTCGAGTTCTGCAATGAGTTCTTGTTTTTCTTTGAGTTCGAGTTCTACAGCTTTTCGCTCAAGGCCAGCCAACTTCTGAAGTCGCATTTCCAAAATAGCAGTTGCTTGTAAGTCAGAGAATTTAAACTCTTTCATCAAGTTCACCTTCGCAAGTGCTGCATCTTTTGATTCACGGATTATGGTAATAACACGATCGATATGGTCGAGTGCTTTTTTCAAACCAAGCAATATATGCTCACGGTCTTTGGCTTTTTGTAAATCAAATTCTGTTCTTCGTCTAACTACAACTTCTCTGTGACCGATAAAAGCATTCAATATAGACTTCAAAGAAAGAGTCTCGGGTACTCCATCTACTAGGGCCACCATATTGTAGTGAAATGTTTGTTGGAGTTGTGTGTGTTTATATAGATAGTTGAGAACCTTTTGTGGGTTAACACCGTTTTTCAAAGTGACCACAACACGCATGTCTTTGGCTGAATGATCTTCAAGCCCTTTGATACCTTCGAGTTTCTTTTCTTGAACTAGTGTAGCGATAGATTCTACGAAGTTGCTTCGTATAACTCGATATGGAAGTGATGTGATAGTGATTTGGTATGAGCCGTTTTTTTGTTCAGCTATTTCTGATTCACCACGACATACTACTCCACCGCGACCAGTAGAGAGAGCGTGTACGATATCTGCTTTGTTAAATGCGAGTCCGCCTGTTGGGAAGTCTGGACCTTTCACTATTTCTGCCAAGTCTTCATTTGTAGCATCATCGTTTTCAATCAAATGCAAACACGCATCCACTATCTCAGAGAGATTGTGCGGAGCAATGTTACTTGCCATACCAACAGCAATACCGAGAGTTCCATTTAATAAAAGACTAGGTATAGCAGTCGGGAAAACACTAGGCTCTTTGCGAGTAGCGTCATAGTTGGGACGAAAATCAACTGTGTTTTTTTCAATATCGCGAACCAAGTCACTAGCTATCTTACTCATGCGAGCCTCGGTATAACGCATCGCTGCTGCGCCATCTCCATCAATAGAACCAAAGTTACCTTGACCTTGTACTAGTTGATAACGAGTAGAGAATTCTTGGGCTAGGTTTACCATCGCGTCATAAACACTAGTGTCTCCGTGAGGGTGATATTTACCGAGCACATCTCCGACAATACGCGCACTTTTTACGAACTTGGCACTTGAAGTAAAACCACTCTCATACATAGAATACAAGATTCTTCGGTGCACAGGTTTAAGACCATCACGAACATCAGGCAAAGCTCGATCAGTGATAACACTCATCGCATAGTCAATATATGACTTTTGCATTTCGGTAACGATATTAACCGACAAAATTTTGTCGTGTTCTTCTGGGATTGTTTCCTGGGTTTCTGCTTTTTTCGCCATGTTTATACTAGGTTTATCAGTGTATTATTCTTTTATTATAGCACGTTCAGGGGTAAAAAATGATTGCGCATTCTCCAAAATCGTTGCATAAAAACGCAAGAAAGCTGACTCCCCACTAGAGCGAGTTTTGTCTTGTGATCCTGTCAAATATATGAAAGCCATCACTAAAACCAAAACAGCTCCTATACCAACCGTTATACTAAGTGCTATTTTTTTTCGAACATGTATTGGTTTTTGTTCGAGGAATTGCATAAAAATATTTAAGCTTGAGGAATAAGAGGAATAATATAGTTCTCTTTACCTTCTAGATCTTTTCTCTTGAGAGTAGCCTTGTCTGCCATTTCATTCTTTTCTTGTCCACCTTCTTTCAAAAACTTCTTGAGACTGTCTTCATCAGCTTCAAGAGGAATGATTACGTTTGGACTAAAACTTGTAGCTGCTTTATAAGCCTTGGCACTATCAAATACCTCTCCTCCTCCAACAGGGATAAATAACATGTCAGAAGCTCCGGCTATTTCTTTGGCTTCTGGAGACAAAGTAGCAACGTCAGAAATAGCTCCCATAACCGCTACCTTGATACCATCGAGCTCAAAACCATAAACAGTATTGATATATTCTTTACCTGCTATAGTTACAGCACTTTTAGCTCCTGTAATAAAAATACCTTTGATCTCATAACTTCCTGGTCCGTCTATAACAAAAGGTTCCTTGTCTCCTAGAGCAACAGTCTCTGATCCGTTATAGTCTGGATAACGAGTAGTAATAAGAGCGATATCAGCTCCAAAGCGTGGAGGCTTTGGCATTGCTTTTGATTCTTTTGAAGGAGGATTGATAGCGATAGTCAGGTCCCCCAAAACCAGCTTGCAGTATTGTTTTCCGAAATATGTAATAACCATGGCTCTACTATAGCAAAAATGAGGAAAACAAAAAAGCCGCTATTGCTACATAGCGGCCATAAGTAATTATTTAAGAATTACATATCTTCCATACCTTACCTGCTTCAATTATTACCCCTGCCCTCTTTTTACTATCGTAATAAAAAGATCTTTCTTCTCTAGGGGAGAATCTTTCCCCTGGAGACTTGTTTGGGTTTGAAAAAGAAGCCATACCAACCCACCTTTCCTTTGATCCATCCTCTGGACCAGAGAAAGTGATACGACCTTCTAACTTAAATTGTCTTCCATTTTCTACACAAGTAAATTCAATTTGTTTAAAATCAAAATTACTGTTCATGAAGTCAAATTTTCCCGGGCCATTTGTGACCTGAATAGTTCCAGTCGGTAAAAATGTTAGTGCCATAACGACAATATTTATTTTTGAAAGAATTAAGGACTTACGATCCCTCATATACGTTTAAATCATAATGATTTATTATCTATATAATAGCATATTTATAGGTAAAAGTCAAGTAGATAAAACCCTTATTTCATGGTATAGTTCCCCCACTCTTGATAGAGAGTGATTAACAATTAACCTTTTGGATTTAACCCTCCATTTGTCAGTCTGATTGCAGAAACAAATAGAGAACTCCAAAAGGTGGCCCCATTGATTTGGGAACCGCCACCTTTTGCGTGGCATTTTTCTTGTCCCGCTGAAGCCTTGGCGAAAGAGGATATTTTTATGGAAGAAACAACAAAAACAACAGAAGAAGTAGTGAAGGTTCGACCAGCTCTCGACGAGCTTGTAGAAGGACCGGTGATAGCAGTCGACAAAGCTGCTGTTTATATAAACCTAGCACCATATGGTACAGGTATTATTTATGGACGAGAATATATCGCCGTTCGTGATCTTATAAAGAAAACAAACGTTGGAGACATCATCAAAGCGAAAGTTGTAGATGTAGAAAACGATGACGGATATGTAGAGCTCTCTCTTAAAGAAGCAAAGCAAGCCCTCATTTGGAGCGAAGCAGAATTTGCTATCAAAGACAAAACAGTATTTGACCTGCTTATCAAGGATGCCAACAAAGGTGGTCTTATCATCGACTGGCAAGGTGTATCTGGTTTCCTACCAGCATCACAGCTCAAGCCTGAGCACTACCCTCGTGTAGAAGACTCTGACAAGGATAAAATCTTGAAAGAACTCAAGAAACTTGTAGGTACAAAGATTGCAGTGACTATGATCAGTGCAAATCCAAAAGATGGCAAACTCATCTTCTCTGAAAAAGATGGTAACCCAGAAGAACGACAAGAAGTGATCAGCAAATACTCTGTAGGAGACGAACTATCTTGTGAAGTAACAGGAGTAGTAGACTTCGGAGTATTTCTAAAGATTGAAGACGGACTAGAAGGTCTCGTACACATCAGTGAACTAGACTGGGGTCTTGTAGAAGATCCTCGAAGTATGTTCAAACTCAAGGACAAAGTAAAAGCAAAGATTATCGATATCAAAGACGGAAAGATTTCTCTCTCTATCAAAGCTCTTAAAGATAATCCTTGGAAAGCTTTTGAAAAGACTCTCAAGAAAGGAGATGTTATCAAAGGTGTTGTTATCAAATACAACAAGCATGGTGCTCTAGTATCTATCCGAGAAGGTGTAGCTGGACTAGTCCACAACTCTACTTTCGGTGGTGAAGAAAAACTAAAAGAAGCTCTTCAACTCGGCAAGAATTATCCATTTACTGTGACTTTGTTCGAACCAAAAGAACAGCGTATGACTCTTGTCTTCGGTGAACAAAAACTAGAAGATCTTCCAAAGGAAGAAGAAACAAAGAAAGCTGAATAAGCTCTCAATAAAAATACCCCTCGATATGAGGGGTATTTTTATTGAGTAGGATATAATAGCTTCATGTATAAAACACAAAAACCTTTTGTAGTTGCAATTCTTGGGTCTGCGGGAGCTGGGAAAAGTACTCTAGCAGAAATGCTAAAAAATGATTTGGTAAATACTGCCCACGTATCTACAGACCACATCAAAAGATATGTATCTCAATTCCGAGAAATAGAATCACACAATGAAGTAAGTAGAAACGTTACGGATGCAATGATCGCTGAATATCTAAAAAATGGTATTAGCACCATTGTTGACCAGGGCATGAATAATGAGCAAGTAGAGAAATTAAAACAAATCGCAGATAGTCATCATGCTGATTTCTTTGTATACAAAATAGAAGCTCATCCCGACGTGCGTACTGCGCGTATTGCAGAACGCCAAGAAAGAGTAAACAAACCAATGATGAGCCAAGAAACTATGGATATCCTTTCAAAGATTTACGAAGAAAATACTTACCCTGCTACAGAGACTTTTGATTCAGGAGAAATGAGTACAAAAGAGATGGCAGATAAGATTTTAAAAGATTTGAAAGTTGAATAAGCTATCTTGAAACAAAAAAACCGCTCAACAGGGAGGTTTTTTTGTTGCTTTTTTCCACAATAGGTGGTTTTTGAGGTAATCAATTACTTAGCTTCTGCTAAAAACTGATTTTTGAATTCCAAAAAATCATTTAATATAAGGCTTTCTTGACATAGTATATTTACATTTTTTAGTTTTATTTTAAGAGACAAAAAATGGAGCCGTTTATTTCTTATAAATCGAATTATAATGATAAAATTGTAACAGGTTTAGTTTCTCCTCATTATCAGTTTATTCAGTAAAAAATATTATTAGTAATTTGATAGTGGGGCTAAACAAAAAGTTCCACCCTGCATGTGACACTTGGCATGAAAGCGTTCTTTGTCGAAAGAATAGAATAATAAATAGACAGGTGCAAAAAACATATGTCAAAATTTATTAGATGTTATCCATCTAATGGTTTTATGTGGTGCCAACTCCCAAATGGGAAATATATACCACCATTACCATTAAGTGAACCATCGAAACAAAAAGCAAAAATCTCGCCAAAAGACGAGATTTAAGCCAATCAGAGAAACACCGTTTGAAATTTCAGATCAGCGGTGTTTTTCTTATTTTAATTATACCTTGCGGTAGGTCGATATATTACTTTACCTTGTGGATAAGTGCAAATGACCGTTACACTACTTCATACTCCCACCCTGGTTGCCAGGACTTTGTCTTTCTCCAATCAGAGGCGAGAGCTTCATGCCATGTCTTTCCTTTCAGTAATACATCGAGTGCTATTTGTGGCGCTTTGTGAGCAACTATAGCTACATGTTTACCGTCATAGTTATTTTTAAGAAATTCAAGAAAATCAGCAATACGCTTTTTCACATCTTCATAGCTTTCTCCATTTGGAAATGGTTTCTCAAGACACTCTTCTTCTTGCATTGGCTCTACGATAGCAGAAGATGCACCATTAAGATATCCGTAATTACACTCTCTCAATCTTTCATCTACAATAATTGGATATATACCTTCCCAAGTAAGTTCGGCTGATTTTACAGCTCGTTGCAAATCAGAGCAAAAGACAACATCAAAATACATATCTTTTGTTTTTTCTTTTAGCTCAATAGATTGTTTTATTCCTAAATCAGAAAGCTCAACATCAGACCAGCCTGAAGAAATTTCTTTCTCATTATCAACTGTCGTTCCGTGTACAAAATAAGTTATTTTTATAGACATAATTTTTAGTTAAACTCTGTCATTATTTCAGTAAAGGTTTTGGTTTTGAGAGCTTCGATGATAGCAACTGCTTTTTTGATCCCCTGCTCTTTGAGCTCTGTTTCAAATGGAGCAAAAGGTTTGAGGAGGAAGTTTTGAAATCCGTCCGGTGGCAAGATATGACTCTTGAGTTCTTCATGTACTGGTCGCACTCCGATACGCACACGAAAGAAATCTTTGGTACCCAAGTGATCGATAATGCTCTGCACGCCGTTATGTCCTCCGGCACCACGACCAAAAGAACATTTCACTTCACCAATATTTATATCGATATCATCATAAACAACTACCGGCATTTCTTTGTATTGCTTAAATAATTTTTGCGCAGAGAGACCAGAGTCATTCATATATGTTTGTGGTTTCGCAAGCAAGAGATCTCCATCTTCACAAACCAAAGCATCAAAAATATTTTTATTTTCAAAAGACAAATCTTTATTTTGTGCAAAACTGTCGAGAGTCATAAAACCGGCATTATGCCTGTCTCCTTCATGCTTTTTCGTTGGGTTTCCAAGGCCAATAATTATTGCCATATATCCTTATATTAAACTACAAAAATGCTTTCTTGTCGCCCACCCTTTTATAGCTTATACTAGGGGCACTTATATGGAAGAAAACCAGGCAGTACAAATGCAGTCTCAAGGGAAGTCTCGTTTGAGAATCTTTGGGGAAAATGTACTCTACATAGCAACAGCGATAGTCTTAGCTATGATTATTCAACAGTTTATTATTAGACCTTTTGTTGTTAACGGTGAGTCTATGGACCCAACACTCAAGACAAAAGACTACCTTTTGATTGATGAAGTTACTTATCGTTTTAGCGAACCAGAGCGTGGAGATGTTGTTGTATTTCGAGCACCTCCTGAACCGACAAAGTTTTTTATTAAGCGTGTCATAGGATTGCCTGGAGACACTGTTTCTATCAAAGGCTCTACTATCACTATAACTAACGATGAATTTCCAAAAGGCTTCACTCTAAAAGAAGAGTTTATTACCCATAAAAGCGCAAATGAAATGACTGTGAAAGTTCCAGAAGATCAATACTTCGTTATGGGAGACAACAGAGCTGGAAGTTTTGATTCTAGAAGTTGGGGTACATTACCAAAAGCCAATCTTCGAGGACGAGCATTGCTACGACTATTACCTCTATCAGAAATAGATTATCTACCAGGAAAAATAAATTATGAACAAAATACCTAACGAAAAAAAGAAAAGTGGACAAGAACTAAGTAGCCCAAGAGGCATGCGCGATATTTCTGGCGACGAATACTACAAATTTCAAGGTTTATTTGAGAAAGCCCAAGAGGTTGCTGTCTACTACGGCTTCACTCCTATCGAAACACCAATACTAGAGCACGAAGAAACATTTACTTCAGCAGTTGGAGTTGGGACTGATATTGTCGACAAAGAAATGTACACTCTCAAAACAAAAGGCGGTGACCACCTAGCAATGCGACCAGAACAAACAGCTGGACTTATGCGTAGTTATATAGAACACGGTATGAACTCTCTGCCTCAACCTGTAATGCTCTACCACAGTGGACCAGTATTTCGTCATGACAAACCACAACGCGGAAGATACAGACAGTTTTATCAATTTGATGTTGATGCTCTAGGAAGTGAGAAGAGTGTTGTGGATGCATTAGTAATCAAAACTATTTATACAATTCTTGAAGAAGCTGGAGGAAAAGACTTGGTAGTAACTATCAACTCTATCGGCGACAAAGACTCTCGTCCTGCATACCTCAAAGAGCTTGTGAACTATTACAAAAAGCATCTCAGGGACTTACCAGAGATAGATCAAGAGCGACTCAAAACAAATCCAATGCGTATTTTAGATTCTAAAGAGCCAAAAACTCAAGAAATAAATGCTGGTGCGCCAGACCCTATGAGTTTCCTATCTGCTAGTGGCAAAAGACACTTCAAAGAAGTTCTAGAATATCTAGATGAAATGGGTATCTGCTATCACATAGACAAGACTCTTGTGCGGGGTCTTTCATACTACACTCACACTGTTTTTGAAATAAAAGAAACACTAGAAGATGGATCTCAAATGACAATAGCTGGTGGAGGTCGTTATGACTATCTAGCAAAAATGCTTGGCTCTAAAAAAGAAATCCCTGCAATGGGAGGATCTCTCGGTATGGACCGTATCATAGAGCGACCATGGTTTAAAAACTTGGCTCCACGCATAATGAAAAAACCAAAAGTTTATTTCATCCAAGTAGGTTTTGAAGCTAAGCTCAAAAGTCTCAATGTCATTGAAATACTCCGAAAGGCACATGTGCCAATAGCTCAATCCCTATCAAAGGATTCTCTAGGAGCACAACTTGCTGTTGCAGAAAAAGCAGGAGTACCTTATGTAATCATTTTCGGACAAATGGAAGCAGTAAAAAACAATGTCATCGTTCGAAATATGGAAACACGAAGCCAAGAAACTGTTCCTCTATCAGAACTAAGCCAATACATTAAAGGTTTAAAATAAACTATCTTTATGAGTAGTATTATCCAGTCCCCGCACAAGACTCTGAGAGAAATAGCAAAAGAGGTATCGAAAGAAGAAATCTCTTCAGAAAAAATAAAAACTATTTTGGATTCTATGAGCCGAGCACTCCACGCTGAAGAAGATGGAGTAGCTATTGCTGCACCACAAATAGATGTAGCGCTAAGAATATTTGTAGTTTCTCAAAATGTAGTACCAAATGCTAATAAAGATTTGGTTTTCATAAATCCAAAAATCGTTAGACTTGGCAAGAAAAAAGAAGCTCTCTCTGAAGGGTGTCTAAGTGTTAGATGGAAATACGGTCTAGTAAAGCGTTCTGTCACTGCGACAGTCAAAGCCTTAAACGAACAAGGTAATGAATTTGTAATGAGTGGCAAAGGATTGATTGCTCAAATATTTCAGCATGAAATGGATCATTTGGATGGAGTACTCTTCATAGACAAAGCTACAAACGTAGAAGACTTACCACCGAACAGTACTACAAATAAAAAGTAATAGTGATAAAAAATAAAAACATATACTCTTTTTCGGCTGTGGAACTCATTCGCTAATCAGCGAACTCAGACAGGTCCTCGCTTTCAAAAGAATATATGTTTTTATTTTTATTCTTAGTGTGTAGTCGAAAAATGTTTTATTAGCGAGGACTGGTGCGAGAACAAAACTATTTAATAAGTCGTGATATAAATCAAAGCACCCCACAGTAATAAAACAGTTTTCGACTTAAGCTGTGCTAATATATGGCTATGAAAATAGCCTTTTTTGGAACACCGGACTTTACTGTAGACTTTCTAGATACTCTTAAAAAGAGTGGATTTTGCCCTAGTTTAGTAATAACAAATGGAGATAGACCAGTAGGCCGAGGGATGGTTCTCACTTCCCCGCTTCCGAAAAAATGGGCAGATGAAAACACTATAAAAGTGTTACAACCAGAAAAACTAAGTGATGAGATATTTAAAGAGCTATCAAAAGAATCTTGGGATTTATTTGTTGTGATTGCTTATGGGAAAATAATCCCTGAAAGAATAATAAACCTACCAAAGTTTGGAACTATCAACCTTCACTACTCACTCCTACCAAAATACCGAGGAGCAACTCCCGTCGAAAGTGCTATCTTGCATGGCGAACAAACTTCTGGAATAACAATCCAAAAAATGCGTTTCAAACTAGACACTGGTCCAATAATCTTTCAAGAAGAAATGACTATTGAAATATCTGACACTACAATAACACTCAGAGAAAAAATGAATCAAAGAGCACAAGAAGTCTTGCCAGAAGTAATACAAAATATTTTTGAAAATAAAATTCAAGAAATAGAACAAGACGAATCACTCGCATCACACTGTGGCAAAATATCAAAAGAAGATGGCTTAATATCTATCGACGATGACCCTACTGTGCTTGATAGAAAATGGCGTGCTTATACTCCATGGCCAGGACTTTATTTCTTCCAAGATAATAAGCGTATCAAAATAACAAAAGCCCACCTCGAGGGCGGACGTTTTGTTATAGAAGAGGTTATTCCTGAGAATGGTCAAAAAATACCTTACAACTTATTTACATCTTAAGACTATTGGAGGGTTTTTATATTTGAGTACGAACCCGCAGGGCTTTGCCCGTGAGGGACGCTTGCGGTTACGGAAAATATAAAAACGCTACAATAGTTTTTTAATTTCGAAAACCTTTAAGCAAACTTTTTATCTTACGAGCACCACGCTTCCAGAGAGCATCTTTTTTACCTTTTGAAGAAGACAACACTCTTACCAACTCAGTACGAACGTCATCTATCGCTTCATACAAATCTGCTTTTTCTGATTCAGCACGAAATTGTTTTCCTAAAGAAGTAGTTACATTTACTTCTGCTTTAAACACGTCGCCATTGTTATGGTGTGCTGTAGTTTTGCCTATTTCTACCATTGCAGACACGTCTTCTCCGGTAAACTTGGTGATGCCTGAAATACGCTTTTCAGTGTAATCTTTTAGGGCTGGTGTTAATTCAATATTTGTTGTTTTGATTGAAATATTCATCACGTTACAAAGTCGAAATTTTTTATATTCCGATAGTCTTAGACTAATAAATAATCTTTATAAAACACGTTACAGAAGTAAGTATAACTTTGTACGTGATTCATACTCTTAGTATACCACTTTTAAAAGAGTGCTATACAGTCAAAATCATGAGCATATTTGTGGTTCCAGGTGTACCAAAAGGTACTCCAGCGGTAAGGACAAAACGGTCTTTTTTATTAGCTAAGCCTGCCTTTTCAAGCTTTGGACCAATAGTTGTGATGAGTTGATTGCTACCTGAAAAAGGTTTTGTAAGCAGTGGATAACATCCATAGACGAGCTGTGCTTGGCGAGCAACATGTTCATGAGGAGTAAGAACAATAATAGGTTGTTGTGGTTTATATCTAGCTATCATTCTTGGAGTAGAACCTGTCTCAGTCAAAGCAACTATTAAGCGAGCTTTTATATCTTCGGCATTGTGAACGACAGAAGAAGACACAGAGTCCACAATACTATCTATGTGAACTTTATGACGGCGGTGTGTACCGATCTCTGCTTCTACTTGTACAGCAATATGCCCCATCATAGCAACAGCTTCAACAGCGTAAGATCCGAGTGCTGATTCCTCAGAAAGCATCACAGCATCTGCTCCGTCAAAAATAGCATTAGCCACATCAGAAACTTCTGCTCTTGTTGGCACAGGACTGTTGATCATACTCTCTAGCATTTGAGTTGCCACGATAACAGGCTTGCCGAGTTCATTACACTTTTTAACAATCATCTTTTGTATTGCTGGTACCTTCTCTGGTCCAACTTCAACAGCCAAGTCTCCGCGAGCTACCATAATAGCGTCAGTTGCTTTGATGATAGCGTCTATATTTTCAATAGCTTCTTGTGTTTCGATTTTAGAGATTATTGATTGTGTACCTTTTTGTTTTTTGATTAATGCACGAAGATCTTCTACATCTTTTGCTGTTCTTACAAAAGATAGAGCTACAAAGTCTACTCCTTGAGCAATACCGAAAGAAAGATCTTTTTTGTCTTTATCAGTAAGTGCAGGGATAGATAAATATGCACCTGGAATATTTACTCCTCGACGACTCTTGGTAGTACCGCCAACCAAAACCTTGGTATGAATCTCAGTACCTACTACTTTCTCTACTACTACTTTTTTCTTGCCATCATCGAGCATAAGTATCATTCCTGCCTTGATATCTTTTTCTATATGAGGATAGTTAAAATACACTCGTGATGCATCACCCTGACAATTTTTATCTCCTGAGAGAATAAGTTTGCTACCCACCACAAGCTCTACTGGTGCATTTACAAAGTCCCCTATACGAATCTTAGGTCCTGATAAGTCTAAAAGTATAGCTATAGGCAAAGACTCCTTTTTAGCTACAGAACGTATGAGCTTGATACGCTTTTCGTGAACAGTCTGATCATCGTGACTCATATTTGTACGACAAACATCCACCCCTTTGTGGAAGAGCTTGGTCAAAGTCTCTTTGTTCTCTGATCCTGGTCCGATAGTGGCTACTATTTTTGTTTTTTTGAAAAAATGATGCATAAATTGTTTTGGGCTTGTGAATGAATGATAAGCCCTATAGGATAGCATTATGGGAAAGATTTTAGCAATTATTTTCTTAGGATTCTTTATTTGGTATGCAGTCCCTATTGTTTCTCAAGGGATTTGGTTTGCCCCTACTTTCTACCCAGATTACTGGTGGGGCCCCAGCGTATATGACTATAATGACGACGTTGCCAAAGAAGGTGGTGGATGGTTTAATTTTGACCCCAGAAAAGGGGGTACTAGTGGACAAAGCACTGCTAGTATTATCGATAGCCTCTAAGCCTCCAAAAAGGCTTTTCTAGGGGCAAAAATTATGTTATAAGTATATGGCTCCGCAAACATTCCCTGTGTAGTTTTCCGCCTACATTAGAGAACAGAGCACATTCCCTGGTAGCTTAGCGGTAAAGCAATCGCCTGTTAAGCGATGGACCGTAGGTTCGAATCCTACCCGGGGAGCAAAAAATTTTCTATTATAATTGGAAATTATGATATAGTTTTCCTATGGAAATAACCAGAAAATACTACCTATTAGGAAAGGTGCTTTCGGTAATAAATATCCTGTTTATTATCTCAATACTTCTACTGCCTCTGCAGTTTTTTATTCCTATCTATTATATTTTTAACTCTACAGAGTGGTTACTGTGGGTAATGCCAGCATCTCCCTTTTTGCTAACCGCTAACATTCTTTTTTTAAGAAAAAATAAGTTATCTAATAAACCACGTTTTTTCAAATCCTATATTGTAGTCACAGCGCTAGTAACATTATTTACAGTCTCTAGTTTTCTACTTCAGTTTTTTTTGGAAACAAACAATTTAACAAACTAATACCTAAATATCATTAATTTAAGTTTTGAATGTTCATTCGAACATCCAGGTTACCACTTCGCCAGAGGCTTTGCGGTACACAGTCGGAGCACTTTTTTGAAGCATATTTTGTAATAGTTATTTTTGATACCTTTCTAGAAGTTCGAACTTAAATAAAAAAGCCTGTTACTAGAACAAGCTTTTGAGAATAGACTATAAGATAACTTTTTTAAACGCATACCAGTCTCCACCTTTATGGATACGCAAATCATCTGACGGTATTAAACCACATCTTCTATCTTCGTTCCAGAAGATATAGCAAAAATGTAAAACATTTTTAAAAATACAACCAGTTGTTTCTTGTACCAGTACACATTGATCTCCTGGCATTAAATCAAGATTCAAGTCTGGAAACTTTTCACCAAGAGCAAATGGAACATGTGGCGTAGTAAGACTAAGACCGTTTTTTGCGCCAAATTCCATCAATTTCTTGTGATTACCTTTTGGCCAGGCAATTAAAACAATAGTTTCCTTTTCTACCTTATTGGAGGGTAATTCATACTTATCGCCTACCCTTAAAACATCGTCTGGAGTATTCGTATCAAATACACTTTTTGGGGCACCTCCCATAGCTGCACTCTCGTGTGTTTTTGTATAATCCACTTCTAAATCCTGGATTAAATACACATTGACACCGAGTTTCTTTGCTTCTTTCTGAAGGCCGATATACCAATCAGGATATATGGTGAATTGCTTTAAAAAAGTAGTATACCTTTCCTCATCTTCAAGAAAGGTTTTTAGTTCATGACGTGGAACTCCATAGAGTCTACAGAGGGATGCAAATAAGCTTCCCTGCCTGTTTGTAACGTGCGTTGATTGCATAACGTTAAATTTTTAAATTATGGAAGAACAAAATTGTTATCCTTTTCCTTATTAACATAAATACCTACCTCTGTCAATATACTCCTTCCCTATTTCTATTCGAACATCCAAGTTACCACTTCGCCAGAGGCTTTGCGGTACACAGTCGGAGCAAATAAAAAAGCCTCCCCTTTTAGGTTTGGCTTTTTAGAATAAGTTTTTACTGAAATATCTTTGGTAATTCCTGAAGAAACAACCGGTTGAGCTGTACAATAAATTCCTGATCTTCAGGACTACTATTCTTTTTAGGAATAAGAAATTCACCAAAGAACTCCTCAAAAGAACTATAGAATTCTTCGGATACACCTCCTTTCATAGTTTTTTTCAGCTTATTTTCAGTAATGAGCCTTTCCAGTTCATCTCGAACCCAGGATACCATATGAGCAGGGTCAGCTTTTTCGATTTCAAAAATATCGAAGAATTCGGCCTTTGTACTTCCTCCAGAATCGCTTGAATTGGATTTGATATACCCAAATAAAAAATAAATTTTCATCGTTTTTAATTTCCCCTACTCTACCCTCTCTATTTGACAAAGTCAAGGTGAGGTTGTAATGTGAGAACAAATCGTTAAATATGAGCGAAAATTTGTCTGAACAAAAAGAATTTGAGATCTTATGTAAGGAGCATAAAGAACATATAGAAAATATCCGATTAAGCTGATTAAAAAACAATCAAGTAAAATCGGATCGTGTATACGAAGTTATGTATCCACATGAACAAACTAAAGTTCATGAAAAAATATCTGAATGGGATAGATACATAACTCCCATATCTGAAGCATGGTGGAAACAACGAGGTTACGGTGTTGTTTGGCCTAAAAACAATATCGATCCTGTTGGTTACTACAAACTCGAAAATAATTAGCTGTTGATCTTCCAATCAACGGCTTTTTTATTTCCCTACTTACTTTTAAGCATCTAAGTTTGGAGTAAATAAAAAAACCCGCAATTAAGCGAGGTTTAAAAAATTGTTTTTAATTTTGAGGTACTGGAATCTTTTTCGCATGCGATGGTTGCGGAGAAGGAATATTTTCATTTCTTCCTTTCCTATCATCATCAGGTGGGAATCTTTTCTTTTTTAAATCAAAAAAATAATGACTAGAGTCCTCCTCATGATAGAAAAACCAAATATACTGCAAATGTATTCCATCACCGAAATCAAAACTAACTACTATTTTGTGTAACTTATCACCCTTACCAGAAAAATAAACAAATTGTTCAAAGTCCCTCAAAGGAAGAGTATTTTCTGTAATCAGTTTTTCTGGGTCCATCTCTCTATGTTCTGTCTTACCAAACACAGATTCTTCTATCTGGTCCAAACTTCTAAAACGATCGTCAGACTGTAATAGTTGAAAAAAAGAATAATAACTATCAGCAAGACTGATGGATTGTTTTCTTAATTCTTTCTGCTTATTAAGCAAAAAATTAAACATCTTGGAACAGCGGCGATAATCGATACTGAATCTTTTCATATACCAAACCATGAATCGGTTGCGATATGGTTGAAAAAAAATAATCTGTATAGATCTCAAAACTAGAAAAGATACAACGGTAATAAGAATAACTTCTGATATTAGTTCTTGTTGCATGTGAAATAATTTTGTTCTACTCTACCCTCTCTATTTGACAAAGTCAAGGTGAGGTTGTAAGGTGAGGGAAACTTTTAACAATGTTATATTCTTTAAATGACTACCCGAAAGAGGCTCCGGATGTACTCGCCTTTCAAAAACTATTCAACGTTTATAATATAGATGTTGTTTACTATCCTTGTTCATGTCATCACGCAGCTATTTTCCTATCATTAAAAAACAGTAGGGTTATTCATGTGGATATGGATAAAAACGCTGTTGAGACCCTTCAATCAATTGGAGCAGAAGCTTACGAAGGATCAGTGTTAGATTTCAATTTTAATGAAATTATAGGTAAAAAGGCTGACTTACTTTACATACTCAATCCGCAAATAATTGTTGATGCTGTATTTGTTAACAGCTGTTTGAATGTTGGTGGCTACTGTATCTGCAATAATTACCATAATACCGCCGAGCAAATTGAGTCTTTGGATGAAATGAAGCCATTGGGTGTAATGCACCAAAACATGTTAGTGGAAGAATCAGTTTCCGAAATTTTGACTAATGTCAGAAAATTTAAAAAAGATAATACGGAAGCTTTTTTCACGCCCTTTATGGATCACAGGTTCATCTTCCAAAAAATAAAGTAGTGAAATAATTTGTACCCCTTAAACAGGGGTATTTTTTTATACAAATGCAAAAGCTGGTTTGTAACAAAATACACTCAAATAGTCCTTATACAAAAATGTTTTTGAGGTAGTGTATTTTTGTGTAATAAAAAAGCCTCATTTAAATGAGGCTTCATTTACTGAAGTAAGTTCAGTAATCTTTTTGTTTGCAGACTTTTCTATAACATTAATAACTTCTTCGATACCATAAAATACCAATATTTCCTTCGTCATACTTCCTCCTCCAAAGAAAGCCATGCTTGTTTTGCAATAAGCAAGATCTTCAAAGGCTAGGCATTCAAGCCACGCATTGATCCTGAGAATATCTGTGGCTGGTTGATACTTTGTTATATCGACTAATCCATTATTATTCTTTGATTCCGTGTCGATCCATTGCATATAGTGCTGTTGTGCTACTGAAGCATCTTTGTTCATAAGTGAGAAAAGTTTTTCTTCGCCATGCCTTACTACTTCCTGTGTTTGTTTTCTAATTACGTCAATGTCAAAGGTCATAAATATTGAAGGGATACTTCCAAAAACTTCAATCTCATTCTTTAACCCTTCTTCAGCAAGACTCATGAATTGACCAAGAATTCCCAAAATAGTGAGCTGGATTTTTGCTGCTTCTGTACGGTTTTTTCGATGAGCCTCAATGAAAGCTTGTAACATTTGCTGATCTGAAAGCTGGTTAACTCTTGCGTGTTGTTTCCAATCAACACAGAGAAGTAGTTTGAATTCAGTAGCTTTTTGCCTAAGTTCAGCAATCATCTCTCTTACATTTTTACACTGTGAAATAGTGTACTGATGATCACGAAGAGTTCTGGAGATTTGTTTTTCCTTTTTTCTTGCTTCTGACTCTTCTGGTGATTGTTTTTTTACCGCTCTGTCACCTTGGGCTTTTTTTACCATTGTTTTCAGGTCTTTACGTTCTTCTTCAGTAAGCTTATACAGATTATCGAGTTGTTCGATATTTAAAAGAGAAATACCTGCATTTTCATTTTTGAGCACCAGTCGAAGATATCCTAAATGGAATATTCTGCCATTCCTGACTTTTAGCACATTTGTTCTTTGAAGGACTTCAGGAGAAATATTACGGTTTTTAATGAATCTGCTTAAAGCGTTTGCCATAAGTAATAATTTTTGTTTATTGCACTCTACCCTCTCCATTTGACAAAGTCAAGGTGAGGTTGTAAGGTGAGGGAAACTTTAAAACTCATGAATATTGTAAGAAAATCATACGCCTGGCTCACCTCTTTAGAAGAGCACAATTTTAACAAAGCATCGTTTGTATTGATCATTTGCTTCATGTTTAGCTGGATTTTAAGCTACCAACCCTTGCCGGTAAGCATATTCGGATTCTGGATGCTTAGCATGGCTGCCTGTGTTATGTATCACCTGAAAAAGTGTAAACTCCTACTTGAAAAAATTTTTTTTAGTATTGGAGTTGGTGTTTTCCTATCTGCAGGAATATTTTCTTTTTATGCAGCACTTTTTCTCGTGTAACTTAAAGCTATTATTTAATTGCCCTCTAACCAGGGCTTTTTTATTACCCCAAAATCATTCGAACATCCATGTTTGGGATACAAAAAAAACAAATTGTTTTGCAAGTTTTTTTGATAATTCATTGAGATTTAAAACTTTTTATAAAATGATGTTAAAATTATTTTATGTTTATTATTATTGTTCAGGTAATCCAAAGCTTAACTAATTTATGGTGGAAGTTTCTACTTTCAAGCAAAAACCCTCCAAGCTCATCTTGGCTTTATACAGCCATAGACACAGGATTATTTGCAATAATCGGTTTATATTTTGAACTCTACCAACTTCTCGCATTTGAATTATTTTTTATGTTTGTTGCTATTGGTCTTTTTTCAAAAAAACTACACAAATTGCATTACATAACAATTGGGATTATTGTCGGAGCAATCTACCTACTCAACACAATAAATCCTGTAACGACTCTTGAACTACTTGCAGTCCTCTTTTTCATCTTAGCTATCTATTTCTGGGCTAATAACAAAATGCGTCTTGGTTGGATTTTTATACTTCCAGGACATCTTCTCTTAGGATATGTGCTTCTCTCCAAAGGAGCAGTGATTATCGCTGTCGCACAAATTATCTCAGTGATATTTGCAGTCCGAGGGATAGTGAACTCAAAGTCTTTAAAAACGGAAAAGAAAGTCTAATTTTTTTTGATACCCCGCCTGCTCCCGAAGCTTCGTGAGGGCGGGCAGGCTTTCTAGAAGTTCTAACCTGGTATACTTAATTATATGAAAAAGATACTGACTTTGTGCATGGTTCTAAAAGACAACCAAATACTTCTCGGTATGAAGAAACGAGGTTTTGGAGTTGGCAGATGGAATGGTTTTGGAGGAAAGGTAGAAGAAGGAGAAACTATTGAACAAGGAGCGCACCGAGAACTAAGTGAAGAAATAGGAATCCGAGCATTAAGCATGCAAAAAGTTGGTATTTTAGATTTCTCTTTTGAAAATGATCCAAAAATACTTGAGGTACATGTATTTAAGATTAATGAATTTTCAGGAAACCCAGAAGAAAGCGAAGAGATGAAACCACAGTGGTTCTCTTTTGAAAATATTCCTTTTGAACAAATGTGGTCAGATGATAAATATTGGTTCCCTTATTTATTGAATAACAAATTATTTAAGGGTGAATTCCTCTTTGATAGACCTTCTGATGCAGAATATTCAGCAAAGATTCTGAGTGAAAAAATAGAAGAAGTATCTAGCCTTTAAAAGACAAAAAATATTAACTATTTTATATAGTATAATGTTTATATTATGGTTAAAAAAACCTTTATTCTATACACACGAAATTTTATTTTTGGATCTGAAGATAGTCTAGTTTCTACTGTCGGATTATTGGCAGGTATTGCATCTGCAGGTGTTGGAAGAAAAGAGATAATAGTCTCAGGGATAGTTTTGATTTTTGTAGAAGCTTTTTCTATGTCTATTGGAAGTTTTCTCTCTGAAGTAGAAACAGAAGAATCTTCTTCTAAGAAAATTGATAAGAGTAACAATCCAATAATAGCTTCTGGTATTATGCTTGTGTCATATATTGTTTGCGGGCTAATCCCCCTTGCTCCATATTTCTTTATGGACACAAAACAAGCTTTCTGGTGGTCTATTGTAGGGAGTATAGTTTTTCTTTTTGTTTTAGGATTAACAAGTGCCAAAATTTTGAAGATCAAGGTTTTCAAAACTGCACTTCGAATGACAATTATGGGAGGGTTAGCTATAGGTTTGGGGGTTATTGTGGGATTAATTATGAAGTAAGAGGTTCTGGGACTTTTTTGCTACAATACCTATATGCAAAAAATAGCAACAAAGGTTTTTATTTATTCGTCTATTTTATTTGGAATTATCGGTATAATGGTTGTAATTACAGCTGGAGGGTCTGACACGCCTGACTCAAAAATAAGTGAGGTTTTTATTAGGCTTTTATTTGCAACTGTATTTATCATACTTCCATCTTTCGCTCTTAGTATTGCCGGAAAATATTTTAAAAATTAATTAAATAAAATTATGAACAAAACAGAAATCATAGAAAAATACCCTGATATTGATATCAATGAAAGTGGCGGTTTAGACAACTTCCGAGAAGGTGAACCTATAGTAGAGCGTGACCCTATCGCTGTTATTATCAAGCATCCAGAACAAGAACTTTATTTGATAGCAAAATGGAGTAATGATTGGTGCGGGTTTTTGACAGGTGGTATTGAAGAAGGTGACACTTTGGAGCAAACAGTTAATAAAGAAGTTCTTGAAGAAACTGGATATAAAAATATCGCCGTTATCAAACCTATGGATTTTGTCTCACACGGACTCTTTTATCATATTGTAAAACATGTAAATAGGCTGGCTCACTATCATCTTGTATTTGCACAACTAGCAGACTTAGACCAACAAGAAATCTCAGAAGAAGAACTAGCTATAGCTACTTTTATATGGGTGCCAAAAGAGGAAGTTGAGGACACTCTTACTCGTGGTGATATGAAAAAGTTGTGGAGATTTTATATCAACACAACACAGTAAGATTTATAAAAATGTACTATACTAAGCTCATATGAATACAATAATCACGATTTTGTACGTATGTGGAATTATCGGAGTTATCGACACTTTGTATCTTATTTATAACAAAGTTAAAGGAACAGAAGTAGCTTGCCTATTTTTCCCGAAAGAATGGTGTTACAAAGTTCAGCACTCCCCTCAAAGTAAAACCTTTGGTATTCCAAACTCTTATCTAGGCTTTATCATGTATGTTTTGATCCTAGTAATGACTTATATGTTTGCAGTCGGAAGTCTACCTTTTTGGCCAATACAAGCAATAGTTACTTTTGGATTTCTATTTTCAATGTACTTTGTATATATCCAAGCTTTTGTTCTAAGAGCATTTTGTACTTGGTGTGTTGTCTCAGCTATCAACTTCACAGTAATGACGCTAACTATATACCTCTCATAAACATAAATAAAAAGCCCGACCAGTACATGGGTCGGGCTTTTTATTTATGTTTTATTTATACCAAATGTTTTCCCAAGACTGCATTTGTTCTATCTCTCTTGTTTGAGCAGAGATGATTTCTTTTGCTAAATCTTTTATTTCTTGATGCTTAGCGTTAGTAATAGCAAGCTCTGCCATGTCTATTGCTCCTTGATGGTGAATTATCATCTCATCAATAAAGGCTTCGTCAAAATCGTCTCCCTTTTTACCTTCTAAACTAGCGTTCATATGGGCCATCATACTAGCCATATCATTACCCTGCATTATTGTTCCGTCTGGCATTTGATGCATATTGCCCATCATTTGATTTCTGTTTGTAGAGCTATTACCCCAAATCAACCATCCTAATAAAACTCCTACAACTAGAAAGATAATACTATAAAGCGATACATTATTTTTATTTTCCATAATTTTTATTTAAGAATTAATTAATAATTACATTTGCATCCCACCTTGATTCATATGTCCAAATACTTCTGGATTTACCATACCAAAAATCATAGCAATATGAGCCACAATAAGAAATAGCCCGACAAATTGAGCGTGGAGTTTAAGCTTACCCATCTCATCTCTTTTACTACCAATAAGACCAAGCTCAAGTCCAGCTATACCTGCCAAAGGAATAACCCCTAGTAAGTAAGATCCTACAGCTACGATATCAGCAAAACCTCTCCAATCACCTAATAAAGTAAGAGGTATTACGGCTGTTTTTAATAAATACAGGAAAATACCAATAAAATATACTCCTACAATAATTCCAGCGATGCGATTTATTTTTCTCGCAATACCATTCATATTTTTTGTGAACAAGATATATAGCTCTGAAACAGCTATTGTTTCAGCAAGAACTACAGGTATAACCATAAATAAGATTAGGTTCCATGGCTGATTTGTAGCCAATAGTTCCATATAATGTGTCATTGTCATAAATTAAATAAATTAAAATCTTTTAATATTCGTAAAAATATATTTAATTAAAAAGCTTTTGAATTTAAAATACCTCTAGAAAAAAGAGTTTGATACAACGATGGCCTATAAGCGATGTCAAAATAAAACTTTTTAGGTGGAGGAGAAAATATAAGTATTACTAATAAAATACTTATAGCAGAAAAGATGGCGCTCAATGTAGGAGTATAAGCGCTTGAAAAAGACTGCCAAATACTTAAGTGGTCAGATATAGTCATAGAACATAAACCTTGTTCCCCTATCATATAAACACAACCTGAAGCTTCAGAGTGAGAGTTATGAGAATGAGAGGCACTACTATGCGCATGGCTAATACTAAAAACACTAGAGAAGCCATAAATAATGACTATTACAGTAGATACAACTAGCTTGATTAAAGTATCTTTATTCACATCAAAATCATACACCTTTTTGACTTAGTTTACAAAAAAGCCCGACCAGTACATGGGTCGGGCTTTTTAGAAACTAAAAATTTAGTTTGTTGTAGAGAATGTTGCAGGCCAAGTAACACTAACAACGCCTGCTTGGTTTGTTGTATAAACTAGATAATAGTAAGTAGTTCCCGCTTGCAAATTAAGAAGAGAAACACTTTGTGACATGTGAGTATTATCAGAATCAGTAATAGCAGCAAGACCGCTTACATCAACTGAGTTTTCATATTCATATGTTACAAGGGGTGAAGTACTGTAGTAAACCATACCTCGTGATGGCACATTTGTACTCCAGTTTACAGTAGCATTGTTTCTGCTTGGATTAACAAAAACACTAGAGATTGTAGGAGCATTACCATTATTGACTTGCTGTCCACCACCATTAAGTGCGGCACGAGTCATTGCTCCAACAATACCATCGGCTGAGAGACCATGAGCAGTTTGGTATCTCATAACAGCTCCTTTTGTTACAAGTCCAAAAATACCATCAGCTCCAACACCTAGAAAAGCTTGAAGTTCTTTTACGTCATCACTTCTTGAGCCTAATCTCATAGTAGTAGTGATTTCTGCAGAAACAGTTAGAGGAAGCATAACGAAAGCAAAAACTGCCGTTATCATACCTACTCGAGTAAGAAAGCGAATATTTTTTTTATTCATAAATTTTTTATATTAATTATTAAAGAAGAAGTAGAAATGCCTTATGCCATTTACATCTATTACATCCATGTAGAGAGAACAGTCTGTGTCAGTATGTGGCAATATATGCTCTAAAGTACACTATCTAGATAATTTCTATTACAAAAAATGTAATCGACCTATAGAATGTGTTACTCCAATATGCATCATTTAATTAGAGATTCTTGCAACACTTATATTATCTACTTAATATTGACAAAATACAAGTAGTATTGTTTTATGACACAGTTCTACCTTTATTACTAATAAAATCCTAAACTGAGGTGCTATAGTATAGTGATAAATATGACAGGTACAGAAGAGGTCATAAATCAACTTGGTGCGCTTTCATATGGAGGGATATGGTTTGTTTCTTTCTTGTCTAATGTAGTTATTCCTATACCAGAGGAAATAGTGCTATTAGCTCTTGGGTATTTATCTGGAACAGGCGTAATTAACGGTTTTATTGTTATACCTATCATTATTTCTGCCCTACTCGTAAACGATATAATTTTATACAGCCTAGCGAAAAGAGGTAGTAAAATAACATCGTACCTTTACAACAGATTTTTTGCTAAACGCTTAGAAAAAAGAGGTGACGCTTGGCTCAATATGAATATAGGAAGTATTATTTTCTTTTCTAGATTTTTAGTACAACTTCGTTTTATTGGTCCTTTTATTGCCGGCACAAGACATTTGCCACTAAAAAAATTTGTTATTTATGATCTTCTAGCTCTCGTAGTATATGTTCCATTGTTTACAGGACTTGGCTGGTACTTCCACAGCAGAATTATTCTTATAATAAAAGAAGTAGGGATTGTAAGAAATATTATTTTAATAATAATTGCTCTAGTACTTTCTTATGGCTTGGCTCGTTTTGTATATAAACTAACTATGAAAAAGAGGTTGACTAATTAGTCTCAATATGCTATTATTTAAACACAAAGAGAGCTTCTCGAAACACGTCGATTCTTAAGGTTTTATTTGTATATTATTCGTTAGATAACAATTCTATGACAGGTACAATCAAAAAGATTACTGACAAAGGTTTTGGTTTCATTACAGCAGAAGGACTTGCGAAAGATTTATTCTTTCACAGTAATTCTCTTGTTGGAGTTTCATTTGATGAACTCCGAGAAGGTGATTCTGTAAGTTTTGAAACAGAAAATTCTCCAAAAGGAATGAACGCTGTAAACGTACAACGCGCATAAATCCAAAAGGAATAAAAATCCCACACATATGTGTGGGATTTTTATTTTCTAAATAAACGATAAGACGAAGCCGCTGTTTATATAAGCCAAGGCTCCTAACAAACACAAGAGTAATATTCCCCAGACAATATTTTTAACACGCTCTGCTCTAAACTCTAAGATAGCAGTAAAGATAAGAACCATATAGATAAGAATAATAAAACCTAAATAAATATTTTGAACAAATTTAGGTTGACGAAGCAGTGCTTTTTCAAGGAAGTTTGAATATTTTGGCACTGTAACTTCTTCCACAGGATCACTACTTGAAGCTGCCAAATTCTGAACAACAGCAAATGTCTTTTCATCAACTAAAGTAAGAGGGGCTAGTTCATTTGGATCAATAGGAGCTTGCACAACCGCAATACTCTCCCCTTTCACTTTGCCATTTTTATTTATAGATTCATTTTGAGGAACCACAGAAATAGAAGAGGCTACAAGATTATTTAGTTTAAATTTTGATTGCCTACCAAAGAGCTGAACAATGAAGTTGGTTGGTCTTCCTTGATAAAGACCTTGGTAAACAGCTATACCAGTTTCGTCGAATTTCTCACTTATAAGATTTGCATGATGGCCTGGAGAAGCAATCCAAGCTTTCTCTACATCTAAAGACTCAGAGAAGTTAATAGCTAGGTTTTCTCCTGCATAAGAGAAAGAATATCCTACTTTTGAAAACCACTGCCAAGGAGTAATACCACTTGGACTTGTATGAGCAAAATATCCATTTTCTGCCATATCTTTAGCCTTTAGAAGTGCAGCCTTTTCTAGAAGAGGATTTATAGCCAAAGGCTTTTGATTATTTTCAATACGATGCTCATTGGTCATATCCACCAAAACAGCAGATATAACAGCTGCCCCGAAGTCTGTCTTACGTACTAAATATGAACTTCCAAGTGATGTACAAAAAAGTATTATTCCTATAGAAAAAACAGCGGTAACAAAACCTTCCCTTAAAACATGGGGCTTGTATTGATTGTCTTTGTGGGGAAAAATGTATTTTTTGACAGTATTAATCATATGTTGCATAAATCATAACAAAAAAAATGATTTTTGACAATATAAAAATAAAAAACACCTTAAAAAGGTGCTTTTTATTAAATAGTAAGGCTACTATTATAGACTTATTTCTTCTTTTGAAGATCCTGTGTCTGTGGAACTAAGTTGTGCCTGTGGAGCACAAGCCTTTCTCTCTGTTTCAAATGTCTTCCATGTTGCTCTTCGAGTATTTTGCCAAGTTGTTCGAGCCCCACGAACTGAATCTTTGAAAGCTTTGTCAGCAGAACGTACTGCTGTTCTTCTCTCTGTTCGGTCTGTTTTATCCCAAGCCAAAAGAAGAGCTGTTTTTCTGGCTGTATAAGCATTTTTTACAGCTAGTGCATATATATCATGGCCCGCAATCAAAGCATCCTCTCTTTTAGTAATAGCTGTTTTTACACAAGCTAGTTGAGTAGCATCAAGCGGAACATAAGCACTACTATCACTTCTTCTTTCTTCTTTTCTATAGCCATTCTCTTCTGCAAATACAGGAGTTGCCACAAGAGCTAGTGCCATCATACTGAGAAATAAATTTTTCATATATAAATTCAAATTATCTTAATTATTATTCTGATACATTGTTTAAGACGAACACTTCCCCTACCGTATTACCTTGACACATATCTATATTATTTTTTGATAAAAATAGTCTATGCTATGATTATTATATAAAATATATGAAGAAAATACATAGATTTCTTATTTCAGAAGCACCAAATACTAGCCCCTTTGTCCTTGAAGACAAAGAAACGGTGCACCTAATTAAAAATGTTCTAAAGCTCAAAAGTAAAGAAGCTTGTATAGTTTTTGCGGACGGTAGTGATGACTATCTTTGTGATATCTTAGAAATAAATAAAAAAGGTATCTCCCTAGAAATAAAAGACCAAATAAAAAATAAAGAATCTAAAAAAGTGTTAACTGCATGCATCAGTATTGTGAAAAAAGATAACTTTGAACTAATTGTTCAGAAACTCACTGAGCTTGGTGTTCAAGCTATAGTGCCAATAATTTCAGATCGAACCGTCAAACAATCCCTTCGTATTGATAGGCTTCAAAAGATAAGCGACGAAGCGCTAGAGCAAAGTGGTAGATCAAAAAGAGTTATTATAAATGAGCCCTTATCGCTAAAAAATGCCTTAGAAAAATTTAAAAATATAAAACAATACTATTTTGATATGGGAGGAGAAAAGTTAAGTGAGCAAAAATTTGATACCGCTGTTTTTTATATAGGACCTGAAGGAGGCTGGAGTGAAGAAGAAATACTACTGTTTGAACAAAATAAAATCAAAAAATACAAACTCGGAGATACAATACTGCGAGCAGAAACAGCTACTATTGCCGGGGCTTATAATCTACTATGGATTTAACACTTTTAAAATCAATAATTTTAGGAATAGTTGAGGGATTAACTGAATTTGCCCCAGTCTCCTCTACTGCCCATATCTTAATATCGGGAAATATTCTTAAAATAGCTTCTTCTGATTTTTTTAATGTTTTTACTGTAGCAATACAAAGTGGAGCTATAGTTGCAGCAGTGTTTTTCTTCTTTAGAACAATATTAAAAAACTTAAGCCTTATACCTAAAATAATAGTTGGATTCATCCCAACCGCTATTGCAGGAATCCTAATACAACCATTTTTATCAAAGATTTTTGCGAATACTTATATTATCGGCATAACTCTTATAATCGGAGGAATAATATTTTTATTTATTAAGCCTATAGAAGAAGAAACTCATATCAAAGATATCTCTTATAAAGAGTCTTTTATAATAGGTTTAACTCAAGTGTTGGCTTTTATACCAGGAGTCTCAAGAAGTGGAGCTACGCTCATAGGAGGCACAGCTCTCAAAATACCAAGAAGTCAAATAGTCGTATTTTCATTTTTACTTGGTATACCGACTATTTTAGGGGCGAGCTTTATAGAACTTAGATCAATACCAAGCTTAACTTTTTCAGAGTGGCTTTTGATATTGGTAGGCGCAGTGACTGCTTTTGTAACAGCAATACTAACTATAAAATGGTTCATTAAAATCTTAACAAAAAAACCACTTTCATGGTTTGGTTGGTATCGTATCACTATCGGTATAATTGTTTTATTTTTTATAAAATAAAAAGACCCCAATTTCTCGGGGTCTATGCTCAGGGTAAACCAGGGAGTAATTAAGTTCCTCCTCCCCAGTTTCTTTTTTCAGTATTTGTAGCAGGTATTGTATCAGGCTCAACCAATGAATAGTTCATCAGGCGGAAAGTATTGAACCTGTTAATACCAAAACCAAATTCCTTACTTTTTGCATCCAATTGTTTTTTAGAGAAAAAGGTTAAAGGATTAATAGATGGACCATCAATCTCTACACTTCTACCAGGTATCTTTTTTTCCGGAAGAAAGGTACTGATTGATATGTATACCTCTTGTTTATCAGTAAAAAATAAACACTTGTTTTCAAGGTTGAAAAACAAAAAATAAGTTTTCTGGTCTGCACCAACAAGCTTAACCTCATCCGGGTGGCGGGTTAAAACAACTGTTTGACCAGTGACGTCTTTTTTCTTTTTTCCTGAAAAGATCTGAGCATTTGCCATTGTGGCAAGCGTTAAAAAAGAGAGTAAAAATAACGTTATCTTTTTCATTGTTTTTAATTGTTTTGTTTGCTCTTTATATTACATATATTTAGATTTTTGTCAACCTACGCCCAATCGAGGCAAGGAAGCTTTTCCTATGTAAAATAGTGAGTCCATTTTTGCGAATCGCCCTATAGTGTTCCTTGGTACCATAGCCTTTGTTTTTTGACCAAAGGTACTCTGGGTATTTAGTATGGAAAGAATTCATTTTTTTATCCCTATCTACCTTGGCTATGACAGAAGCTAAAGAAATAATCTTTTCTTTTTGATCACCCTTGATAATAGTCTTTTGATTTTTGTATTCTTTGGGGGCTTTCAATGAACCATCTAGTAGTGCTTGGCAGTCACTTGGTTTAAGGTTTAGCTTTTGTAACCCTTCTGCTATAGAGCTCTTGATAGAGAGACTTATCCCATTTTTATCTATAAAAATAGCGCTTCGATATATAACAGAGAATTTAAGCTTTGAATCTTTTTTCATTTTGTATGCTTCTTTACTCCAAAGATCTCTGAGTTTGAGACTCATTTTCTTGGAATCGTTTAGTTTACCCCAAGACATCTTTCTATATTCTGAAATAGGCATAGCACAGACACAAACTGCTACAGGACCTGCTACTGGCCCCCTGCCCACCTCATCTATTCCAATAATCCATTTCATAAATACATAATAACAAATAAGCCCATTAATACCGTTTGGTTTTAATGGGCTCTCACATAATCATTCTCTTCAGTTGTTTTAGTTTTCTTGGGATGGGTTAGAAGTACAAAACAGATAATTTCTAATAAGCGATAAATCGGCTTACTTTTTTGGTTGATTTTCGTGAATACTTTCCAGGGATTGGAGAAATATAACTCCATTGCTTTAAAAAAGCCTCTTGCCGAAATCGTATTTTTCGATCGATAATAAAAAACATTCTTATCGAAAGCCGTACAACCAAAAAGATTAGAAATAACCTTTGTTCATACAGAATCGTACTCTTTTACTATTTTATGTCAAGAGCTTCTAGGGAACCTCCTGCCCTGGTATAATCTTCTCACATGAGCTTCGTCCACCTCCACACCCATAGCCACTACTCTCTCCTAGATGGCATGTCTCAAATACCTGATTTAGTAGCAAGAGCCAAAGAGCTCGGTATGCCAGCTCTAGCTCTTACTGATCATGGAAACATGTATGGGGCTATAGAGTTCTACAAGGAGTGCCAAGCTGCTGGAATCAAGCCTATCATAGGAGTAGAGGCATACATCGCTGAACGTACAATGTACGACAAAGAGCCCGGTATTGATTCTCGTCGTTACCATCTCACTCTACTTGCTAAAGACAATACTGGTTACAAAAACCTAATGAAGTTAGTATCGAAAAGTAACTTAGAGGGTTATTACTACAAACCAAGAATGGACTTAGACATTATTCGCTCTCATAGCGAAGGTCTTATTTGTCTATCTGGTTGTCCTGGAAGTAGATTTGTACAACATTTAAAAGCCGGGAATAGAGAAGAAGCTGTAAAACTATTAAAAACTTATATAGAAATATTTGGCAAAGAACATGTTTTTGTAGAAATAATGCCACATGAAGAAGTGGATTGGTATGTACCACTTATAGAAACTATAGTTTCTATAGCCAAAGAAGTGGACTTGCCAATAGTTGGAACATGGGATTCTCATTATTTATTTGAAGAAGACAAAGAAGCTCACAATACACTACTAGCAATAAATACCAACAATCAAAATTTTAAATTTGGTGGTAACTATTCTTTTATTGATTCAAATAAAGCTGATGAAGTATTTGCTCGTTTTCCAGAAGCTATAGAAAATACTTTGAAAGTTGCAGACTTGGTAGATATAAATATAGAACTAAGCCCTTGGAAATTCCCTACATATCCTATACCAAAAGACTCAAACTATGACGATGAACTCCGCAAGGCAGTCGAAAAAGGTATAGAAGATAAAAATTATGAAAGAACAGATGAAGTAAATACTCGAATAGAATTTGAGCTTGAGATTATTAAAAATAAAGGTTTTTCTTCATACTTTTTAGTTGAGGCTGATCTTGTGCAAGCAGCACGAAAAATGGGTATTTATACAAATACTCGAGGATCAGCTGCGGGTTCCCTGGTCTCATACCTTACAGGTATCACAACTGTAGACCCTATCAAATACAAGCTCCCCTTTGAACGTTTTCTAAACCCACTCCGACCTGGTATCCCCGATATTGATCTAGATATTGCAGATGATAGAAGAGATGACCTAATCTCATATGCTAAAGAAAAATATGGTCAAAGCGCTGTTGCACAGATCTGTACCTTTGGAACAATGGCAGCTAGAGGAAGTGTGCGTGATGTAGCCCGAGCACTTGGTTACCCTTATAGTGTTGGCGATATTGCCGCCAAGCTTATTCCTATGGGAAGCCAAGGTTTTCCTATGACTATAGAGCACGCTCTCGAGATAGAACCTGACTTACAAAAACTATACGAAGAAGATCGCCCTACAAAAGAAGTTATAGATCTCGCAAGAAAAATAGAAGGAAATGTCAGACACATATCTATCCATGCGGCCGGAGTGATTATTTCCCCTACCCCAGATATTACAGACTATACCCCTATCCAATACGACCCGAAAGGAGAAAATAAAATAATAACTCAATACGACATGTTCTCTGGTGGACGAGACGGTGTTGTAAACCTACCAAAATTCGACATGCTTGGTATTCGTAATCTACAGTTTATCTCTGGAGCTATCGAGCGAATAGAAAAAATAAGAGGAATTAAAATAGATATCGATACTATCCCACTCGACGATCCCAAGGTTTTTGAAATGCTCTCAAGAGGAGAAACTGTTGGAGTTTTCCAAATGGCGGGAGACGGTATGACAGCCTATCTAAAAGAGCTAAAACCGACCCGTGTTGAAGACTTGATGGCGATGGTGGCTCTATACCGACCAGGACCGATGGACGTGATTCCGGAATACATCAAAAGAAAAAACAACCCTTCTCTAGTTTCTTATCTAGACCCTAGAATGGAATCATATTTACAGGCCTCATACGGACTTATTGTCTACCAAGACGACCTACTCTTTAGTTCTATTGAACTAGCGGGTTATGACTGGCTTGAAGCTGATAAATTCCGTAAAGCTGTCGGAAAGAAAATACCAGCCGAAATGGCTGCTCAAAAAGAAAAGCTCCAAAAAGGAATAGTAGAAAACGGACAAACAAAAGAATTTGCTGAAATGCTTTGGAAGCTCTTTGAGCCTTTCCAAGCATATGGATTTAACAAAGCTCACGCTGCTAGTTATGGAATGGTGGCTTATAAAACAGCCTATCTAAAAGCCAACTATCCTGCTGAATACATGAGTGCTTGTATGACTGCAGAAAGTGGTGATATAGAGAGCTGTAGTGAGTACATAGAGGAAGCAGTGAGAATGGGTTTTGACATACTTCCGCCTGACGTAAATGAGTCTTTCTCTGACTTTACTGCCGTTGTTGAGAACCACGAGGTAACAAAAAAGATCCGGTTTGGAATGAACAATATCAAAAACTTTGGTATTGAGATCGGTAAAGCAATCATAACAGAGAGAAAAAATAATGGCCCCTATAAAACAATAGAAGAATTTCTAGAAAGAGTGACTCATAAAAACCTCAACAAGAAATCTCTTGAAGCCCTAATAATGTGTGGAGCTATGGATTCTTTTGGGGATAGAAACAAACTTGCTCACAATATAGAAAACTTATTGTCATTTCACAAAAATATAACAGCACACAATCAGAACCAACATACTTCACTTTTTGATAATCTAGACTCAAAACCACAAAGTGTTCTTATTTTAAACGACGCACCAAATGCAACCTTGCCACAAAAATTGGCTTGGGAAAAAGAGCTTCTTGGTTTTTATGTCTCTGGTCATCCGCTAGACGTACACAGCGAACAACTCAAGCGCTCTGGTACAACCATAAGAGCGCTCTCTGCAAAAGCAAAGTCTGCACCAAAAGCAATGAACAAATTTAGAAACAATAAAGACAATAGTATCTTGGTCGCACATATAGATACAGCCAAAATAATCATGACTAAATCAAGCAATAAGAAAATGGCGTTTCTAACCATTCAAGACAAAACAGGGGCTATAGAAGCAGTAGTTTTCCCGGAAACATTTACCAAAATAGGCTCTCTTATAAAAGAAGGCTCTGTAGCAGCCTTTGAGTGCTACGCATCTGAAAGAGACGGTAAAATATCCATAATGATAGAAAATATGAAGGTTTTATAGGCGTTTGACTTTAAATTTGCTAGCTCTATACTATAAGTCAACTAAACTTTTGTTCTATGGCAAAAAATCCTAAGTTGGCTCAAATAGAGTCAGATTTTGAGGAGGTAGATAGGTTGTTTTATGACCATTCTCAAAAGCCAAGCGATCGGATTAAAGAAATGATTAATTTAGTTAAAGAATACTCATACGATGCATACAATGCGTGTGTAAAACTTTATAAGTTTTACAGTCTTAGTAATAAGTATCCTGAAAGTGAAATTCGAGAAAGATTAAAAAGCAAAGTAAGAGTGTATGCTTTAAAAGTTAAAAATTTATCTTTAGAAAACAAAGGCACATAAGTGCCTTTTTTATTTAAATACAAAAATACCAGCTCTTACGAACTGGTATTTTTGCTTTATAAATAATCCAACTGCTACTTTATTTTTCTCCGATCTTATCCATTATGCCCATAACTTCACTAGCGTAAGTTGGAACTACACTCGGCGGGTTATAGGTTTCAAGTATACCTTTGACAGTTTTATTATCGTAATATCTTGCAGTTCTAGGATTGTTACCTCCTAAGTGCTCTGCTAGAGACTCGATAGCATGATCATAGCTCTTAAAGCTGATTTTACATGATCCCCATCCGAAGGCACTGTACGATACACTTTTACATGCATGTCGTCCTCCAGTTGATTCTCGAACCGCAATTGCTGGGATTAGTCGATAATCGAGGTCATGTTTTTCAGCTTCAATAACCATTTTCATACCGTATCCTTCAAGGGGCATATTACCCTTTGCAAAATACGCATCAATTTTGGCAGCGTTCTCCTCTCTTTCCATTTGAAGAGACATTTCCTGTACTGACAAAGCTTGGTCATCCGCATTGGTTTTCACAAATTGGTCTACACTAGCTGTAAAAGCTGATAAAGACAAACTTGTAGCAATCATTGGGACAACTATAAAAGATTGAAGAATTGATTTTGTTTTTGTTGAACTCATAGGTTCCGGTTTAGCTCCGGAGGAACTCCGTGTCAGGATTCTTTCGTCTTAAGTAAAGCTGTAAAGCGTCCTTAGAAGCGAAAATTCGTTAACCATGTAAGCTAACGAATTACTTATATATTAGCACAAACAGCCTTTTATGTCAATGGTTATACAACAAAAAAAGGGTGTGTCAAATATAAAAAACCCTTATTTTATAAGGGTTTTTTACGACACGCTTCTTGACAAAATAGCAAGAAAGTTGTCTTATAAGTACTATAAAACAAGGGTTTTTAAAATCGGACTATTTATTGACCGAAATCCCAGAAACCATTGTTAATACTTGCTCTTTTAGTCTTTCTTCCATTTCTTTGAAGAGGTGTGTTGCCTCTTTTTTGTATTCAACTAGTGGCTCTCTCTGGCCATAAGCACGAAGTCCAACAGATTGTCTCATGTGTTCAAGTGTATCTATATGCTCTACCCACAAAGTATCTGTCGTATAAAGGATAATTCGACGAATTGCATCCCAAAGAGCGTCTTCTTCCAAGCTTTTCTGCTTTTCTGAGATTATATTTTCTAAATCTTCTTTATTTCCTAGGGTATAAAATACACTCTTAACATGCTCCTTGTCCCCTTCTACCATTGCTCGTCTTCGAGAATAAACTATACCTCTTTGGAAAGCTAAAACTGTGTCGTACTCCAAGGTATACTTTCGGGCGTCAAAGTGAAAACCTTCTATTTTCTTTTGGGCAGACTCTAAGGCAGAAGATACGAGTCTGTGAGTTATAGGCTGGTCAGCAGGAACTCCGAGCTTTTTCATCATATTTTTTATTCTATCTGATCCGAAAACTCGCATAAGCTCATCTTCCAAAGATACATAAAACTGTGTTTCTCCTGGATCCCCTTGTCGGCCAGCTCGCCCTCGAAGCTGATTGTCTATACGACGAGCTTCATGACGCTCGGTACCTATAACAAACAATCCTCCTAAAGCACGAACCTCTTCTTGTTCTTCTGTAACCAAAGGGTTGCCTCCTAGGATAATATCAACTCCGCGACCTGCCATGTTAGTAGCAATAACAACAGAACCCTTGCGACCTGCTTGAGCAGTAATAGAACCTTCTTGTTCATGGTTTTTAGCATTTAGAACCTGGTGCGGAATACCAGAGCGCTTTAGGTATGCAGAAAGGAGTTCATTCTTTTCTACAGAAACAGTACCGATAAGTACGGGCTGACCTTTTTTGTTAAGCTCTTTTACTTTGTTGGCAATAGCTTGGAACTTGCCTTCTTCAGACATAAATATAAGATCGTTATTATCTATACGTTTTGATTGCTTATTTGTAGGGACAGTAATAACAGGAAGAGCATACACCTTCATAAACTCTTCTTCTGAAGTCTTAGCTGTACCTGTCATTCCAGATAGTTTGTTATAAAACTTAAAGTAGTTTTGGTATGTAATAGAAGCCACAGAACGAGTCTCCTGCTCAATCTTTACTCCTTCTTTTGCCTCTATTGCTTGGTGAAGACCTTCACTCCAACGACGCCCTGGTTGCATACGACCAGTAAATGGGTCAACTATTACTACTTCCCCATCGGTAATAACGTAATCTTTGTCTTTGGTAAATAAAGCTCGTGCTCGAATAGCTGTCTCAACATAGTGAACATATTTCACACTTTCTTGTGTATACATGTCCTTGATACCAAGAAGCTTTTCTACTTTTGTTATACCTTCATCTGTTAGGCTTATTGCTCTTTGTTTTTCATCTACTGTATAGTCAGCTTCTTTCTCTAGTGCTTTGGCTACTTCTGTAACAGTTTTATAAAGACTTTCTGAATCAGCTACCGCTGAAGAGATAATAAGAGGTGTACGAGACTCATCTATGAGTATAGAGTCTACTTCATCAACTACTGCATAAAACTGTCCTCTTTGAGAAAGCTGTTCTTTCGTTTGAACTAGGTTGTCACGAAGATAGTCAAAACCAAACTCGCTGTTGGTACCATAAGTAATATCAGCGTTATAGGCTTCTTTTCTAGAACATGGTCGCAAAAATTGACGTACCACCTTGAACGAACCTTCTTCGTCTCGCTCCTCATCAAACTCTTCATGTTTAGGATCATAGATAAAAGAAGTATCTTGACCATTAATAACAGAAACAGAGAGTCCTAGGAAATCATATATCTGACCCATCCAAGTTGCATCACGACGAGCAAGATAATCGTTAACAGTCACAACGTGCACCCCCTTTCCTGCAAGAGCATTCAAAGAAACAGCAAGAGTAGCTACCAAAGTCTTACCTTCACCTGTTCGCATTTCAGCAATCTTTCCTTCATGGAGAACCATTCCTCCGATAAGCTGCACATCGTAGTGGCGCTTTCCACTTACGCGTTTAGATGCTTCTCGTACAAGAGCAAACATATCAACAAGCACACTATCAAGCGAAGCTCCGCCTTGGACCCTTTCTTTAAGCATCGTTACCTCAGTACGAATCTGATCGTCTGATACACCTGAAATCTTCTCTTCAAGAGCATTTATTTGCTGAACACGACTTTTATACTTGTTTATTTGACCTTTATCAAAAAGGTTTTGTAGAAATCCTAATGCCATATAAGGAGATGATTTTACCACAAAACCACTCTTTTTTCCAGACCTGCCAAAAAGCAACAAAACCACGCATGCGTGGTTTTGTTGTAAGTGGAAAGAGAGTGAGAAAAAAAGGATTACGCCTTCTTTTTCTTTGAAGCTTTCTTAGCTGCTTTCTTTACAGCTTTCTTAGCTACTTTCTTTTTTGCTGCTTTCTTTTTTGCTGCCATAAAAGTATTTAGATTTTATTTTTTTAATATTGTGATGGTCGACCAGTGAATTGTGATACGCGTTATCATCACATACAATAATTATCTCTCTTATGTAACTTACATGCAATATTTTTTTTCAAAAACTGTGGATAACTTTCACAAATTTTTTTATAAAAATATTTTTTTATTTTTATTTTTTGAAAAAAATTATTTAAAATATTTATTTTTTTATTTTTAAAAAAGTTTTTTATAAATTTATTTTATTTGCTAAAAATTAAGAAACAAAAAAATCGCAGTTACGCGATTTTTTTGATGTTGTTGTACTCATAAGCCGAATTCTGTTTTGATGATCATTTATCTGGGAGTGTTGTTACCAACACCCTCTAGCGACACAAAGGCTTTCGCCAGTACGGTCTTGCACACGGATAGGCATTTAGCCGTTTCAGCCGGACTAAACCGGATCGTTTCTGTTCGCAGCCCTATGGTTACCCACGATGGGTATTACCCACTACCTGCACGAATTAAATCGTTATGTGTTCGGACTTTCCTCTATACATATTGCTATATACAGCGATCATTCGGTACAACCTTTTATTTTTAACATATATTGACAAAATAATCAAATATGTTAGTGTTATTCAAACAATTAATTAACATGAGAGCAATACAACTTAATTACCTACATCACGCATTTGGTGTTGCGTTATCTTTATTGAGAGATGACAAATCAAAGCACTTTTCAAAAAAATTAAGTATTGGTGAAAGTATGTATCGAATGGTTGAATCAGGAAATGCGCAATTTCCAGCTTCATCTGTATATCCACTTATACAATTTTTTCCTCAATTAGAATTTGAAAAGGTTTCTAAATTATTAATTGCAGCAAAATCAATGAATGGTTACAGCGAGCATGAGTGCGTAATGACATCTCAGTTCTTGGTTGAGCTTGATCCTGAATTAAGCCCAATATTTGAACACTGGAACAATTCTGGTAGAGATGCAAACTTAAGGGATGAAAAAATAAGAAGAGAGCTCGGGGAAAAAACTGTTAAATACTTAACAAAACCTTTTAAGAGCAAGATTTTAGAGCTTGAAAATTTTCTTACTCAAAATCCTGAAAGCATTGATTTATTAAAAAAAATTCATGACGGGCTGAGCGCCGTAATGAAAAACACCGATTAATCGGTGTTTTTTCTTTCAACTTTATAACTTTCTACTTTCCACTAACTACGCTTCGCAGTTTATACAAGTACTATCTTCTGCAACAAGTATAACTTTTGGTTTCTTGGCATCATTTTCTTGAAGCTTCTTGCGACCGAACTGTTGTGCAGCATTCATAGAGTGTTGGTAGTAGAGAGTCTTGATTCCCTTTTCCCATGCATAGAGGTATAGAGAGTTGAGATCTTTAGCAGAGATCGCTGGGTCAATCATGATGTTGAGAGATTGCGCTTGGTCAATATACTTTTGTCTATCAGCGGCTTGTTCAAGTATTGTCTTTTGATCTATTTCACTAAAGGTACGGAAAACTTGCTTTTCATGATCAGTAAGGAATTCTAAGTGTTGCACTGATCCGTCATTATCTCTGATACTACTCCAAACTCCAGTTACATTTTGTCCCTTCTCTTCAAGAAGCTTTTCGAGAATAGGGTTTCGAAGTGTTACCTTCATCTTGTCTACGTCCTTCACAAAGATGTTACTCATTAGAGGTTCTATGCCTTGAGAGACTTGTCCCAAAATAAACGCAGAAGAAGTTGTTGGAGCAATAGCAAGAAGTGTAGTATTTCTTCGGCCATACCCCTTGAGTACTTCCGGCTCGCCATATTCTTTTGCCATTTGCTCTGAGGCTTTATAAGCTTTCTCTTTTATAAGAGCAAAAATTTCATTGTTTAAAACTGCAGCTTCAGCACTTTCAAATGCGATATTATTCTCTTGGAGGAAACTGTGCCAACCAAGAACTCCGAGGCCTAATGCTCTGTGTTCTTTTGCAAATTTGTGAGCACGTTGCATGAAATAAAATGCTGACTGCTTTTGCGGATCACTACTGTCTCGGAAGCTTTCAAGTCTCTCTACAAATTCACCAATCACAGTATCTAGGAACATTGTAAGAGTCTCAACAGCATCTGTATCTTTCCATTCGTTATAGTGACGAATATTTATAGAAGACAAACAACATACAAATGAAAGTTCATCACTTGTAGGAAGAGCAATCTCAGAACAAAGATTACTATTATGAATTCTCATATTTTTATCTTTGTAAACATCAACAGTATTATTGTTCACAGTATCACTAAAAAGAATATACGGATATCCAATCTCAGTACGACGCTGAATAATCTTGGCCCAAATCTTACGCTTATCTTGGTCTCCTTCTACCATCGCCTTAAGCCATTCATCACCTACCGTAATACCGTATGTTGACTCTTGAATTGGATGACCTTCTTTTCCAATATTTAAAAACTCTTCTATGTCACCGTGCTCTACAGGAAGATATGGGGCGCAGTGCCCACGACGCACTGTACCTTGACTAACAATGTTGATAAGTTCATCAAAGAGTTCCATGAAGTGAACAGAGCCAGATGAATGGCCGTTGTCCTTGATAACTGCTCCACGAGGACGAAGACCTCCGAAGTATGCTGATGTACCACCACCGTACTTGGTCATCATTCCAACTTCAGCATGAGTATAGAGAATACGACTCATATCATCGGCTACATAACTACCGAAACAACTTATAGGAAGCCCTCGAGTGTGTCCGTAGTTGGCCCAGATAGGTGTAGCAAGAGAATAATAACCCTTTGACATATAGTCATAAAATTTATCAGCAAAACCAGGTTTACCTAATCGCTTCTCCGCATTTTCTGCAATTTCACGAATACGGTCTTCGGCACTCTGCCCTCCCATGAGATACCCTTTTGCTAAGAATTTTCTACTATTTTCATTGAGCCAATACATGATTATATTTTTTGGTTTTTAATTTATTAATATTTTTTAAAAAAGGTCTTCACTGGTTATGCTTTTATTTTTCTTGTTGTAGTTGATTGATTTTTTATTGAAGAAGTCTCCGTGTTTTGTAGCAATAACTTCATCATAGAACCAATCTGATTCTTTCAAGAGGTTCTCATCAGTTTCAAAAATCTTTTTGATCCCAATACTCTCTAGTGAATTATTAAATCTTTGCTTAATGAACTCTGTAACGACTGCTTTTGGAAGAAAATCCAACTCTCCTTTTTCAAAAATCCATTCCACTACTTCCTGTTCTGATTCAAGTGCTTCTTTACAAAGTTCGACTATCTGTTTCTCAAAATCACTATCGAACCATTCGGGGTGTTCTTGTTTAATGATATTTATAAGCTCTATACCGAAAAGGCCGTGTATTTGCTCTTCTTTAGATGTAGCCTCAACTGCATTTGAAATACCCTTGAACAAATTCTTATGCTTGTTGAAAGACATAATAACCAAAAACTGAGAAAAAAGAGAAACATGTTCAATAAACAAAGAAAATAGAAGTACTGACTGACTATAATCTCTATTGTCTTCACTACGAGCATTTGCCAAAGATTTCTCTAGGTAGTTAACACGCTTCATTAAAGCAGGAATCTTGCCAATATCTTGGAACACTTCATTGAGACCTAATATTTCAAGTAGGTGTGAATATGCATCGGTATGACGAACCTCACTTTCTGCGAATGTTGCCCCAACAGCTCCAACTTCTGGCTTTGGAATCTTTTTATAGATATCTCCCCAAAAAGTTTTAACAGCTACTTCTATTTGAGCAATGGCAAGCATTGAATTTTTGATAGCAGTTTGCTCTTTTTCATCAACATTTACCTTGAAGTTTTGAACATCCCCAACAAAGTTAAACTCTGTGTGAATCCAGTATGAATGTCTTATAGCGCTTACATATTCATAAAGCTCTGGGTATTCGTAAGGCTTTAAATGAATCCTTTTTTTGAAAAGATCTCTTTTTCGCTCTTTGTTTCGCTCTTCTCTGTATAAAATATAGTTTTTAGCAACCTCAAAATCCCCTTTTTCTGCAATAGCTTTCTCTACAATATTCTGTATTTCTTCAACCTCTGGAATACGATCTCCTCCATAAGAGCTTTCAATACTAGCTATAATCCCGTCAACCAGTTCTGACAGAGAGACAATATCGATAAGCACTTTTGATGCAAGATATGCTCGAGAAATAGCATTCTCTATACGAGATCTGTCAAAATCAACGATAGTCCCGTTTCTCTTTTGTACTAATGATATTGCCATAAAAACAAAAGTGATTACTTAATAAATTTTTGTGTATTTATTATACACAAAATAGTTCACTAAAAAGAAATAAAGTTGCTAATTTTTCGGCTCTTAAAATAAAAAATCTGAATGTAAAGGAGGTGTGTCAGAAGAGCTATAAAAGTAAAAGATTTCTGGTGATTAGAAAACGAGTTCTTGGCTAAATGACATTAATTGATTTTCAGTTATGTTGTTATCTGTGGAAAAACCAGAAGGAACCTCTAAAACATAAGAAACTTCTTTTGGTGGCAAAAATATTTCTGGATACGAGTCCTTGGAAACACCTTTATTTATAGCAACAACCTTAAAATCTGAATCTATCCATATAATATCAATATCATAAGCCATATCTTTCATCCAAAATCCATAAATGCCCTCTGAATCAAACACAAAAAGCTTACCGGTATCGGAATTTAAAGATTTTGTACCAGAGAGGCCAAGATTTCTTTCTTCTTCTGTATCAGCTATTGTTACGGGTATTGTTTTTGAGCCTATAGAGATAAGAGCATCATATGATTTGGTAACATCAAGCACCGGAGAATAAACTAGCCTAGAACGCAAAAGGAGCACTAAAAATAGTGCTCCTCCTACGAGAATTAAAATTGTATTGAGAACGCGAGTCTTTGTCTTAGATATGTTAGTTTGAGCATCAATCATCTTTCTATTGCCTCATTCTACCATGCTGTGCTCTATAGAATACACACCATGGATTTTCGCGCCATAACCGTGGCGCACGGAGTAAGTATTACGTCACTTACCACAACACCTTTTCTTGCGAAAAGATCAACCGTATCAATCCTGGTACCAAAGGTACAATCAGAACAATCTCAATTTGAGTTAATCCACGACCAGCTTCCGCTAGCCGTGCCTTGTTACGACTTATTCCCTGTCACCGATCTTACCGTAGTCCCTCCTTATGGAGAGCCTTCGGGTACTACCGGCTCCCTTGAATTGACGGGCGGTGAGTACAAGACTCGAGAACGTATTCACCGCAGTTTGGCTGACCTGCGATTACTAGCGATTCCAGCTTCAAGAAGTCGAGTTGCAGACTTCTATCCGAACTAGGGCTATCTTTGAGGGTTGGCTCCGGATCGCTCCATTGCATCCCATTGTAATAACCATTGTATTATGTGTGTGGCCCCAGATATCAAAGGGACATGCTGACCTGGCGTCATCCTCTCCTTCCTCCCAGCCCGAAAATCACATCTATCAGGTACTAAGTGGAGAACCGAAGATAAATCTTTGATTCTCCACTTAGCACCCGCATATGATCTTGGGGCTGGGCGGTCTCGCGTGACACGTATAACACACGACGAGGGTTGCGCTCGTTAGCCCACTTAAGGGAACAGTTCAAACCACGAGCTGACGACGGCCATGCATCACCTGCCCAACTGTCTTGCGAGGGCCAATGTTTCTAAAGGCTTTCAGTTGGGTTTCAAATCTGGGTAAGGTTCTTCGTTTACCTACGAATTAAACCACATAATCCACCGCTTGTGCGAGTCCCCGTCTATTCCTTTGAGTTTTAGCCTTGCGGCCGTACTTCCCAGGCG
>JBPOHU010000012.1:0-16498 GCA_052035195.1 Candidatus Nomurabacteria bacterium | reverse complement strand
CCTTTTAATTTAACTTGGTCCCCGTTCATAGAAAGAACGTGGAGAATAGCCGCTGTAAGAGTAGTCTTTCCGTGGTCAACGTGACCAATTGTTCCTACGTTTACGTGTGGCTTTGAACGATCAAATGCTTCTGCTGCCATAATAATGAACTAATTAATTATTTTAATAATTTATAAACTCTCGCAAATAAAAACAAAACGCAACATGCGATTGTGCCCTATCATATCATTTAGGTATCTTTTGTCAATTGAATAACCCGAGAAATCTAGGCAATAAAAAACCCCTCAAATGAGGGGCTTATGGCTTATTTATCAAGTAAGGCAATTTTTATATCCTTACAGGCATCATATAATTTGAAAACAGTCGATTCTACCTCATCAGGTAACTGATGTAGAGGCAACTGCATATCCACCCAAAAAGATTTACCTGGTTCTAAATAAAGCATTTTGCAACTAAAAACAAAGGGTCTACCTGACCGTGTATTATTCGTGGGGACCCACTTTTTTTCAGTATAGTACTTCTCGGGTCGAGAAGTATCAAACAGCCTAACAACAATATCATTGTTAGTTTGTGATAAAAAAATAACAAGCTTTTTTCCTTGATAATTTATAACCATACGAACAATTTTGCCTGTTAAGTCAGGAAAATGTTGAACGTCTTTTTCATCAAGGACCGAGAAGTGATTTTTAATCACTTTTTTTGCTTTTTCAAGCGGTGTAATAACATAGGTCATAAATAAAGAATTTTTATTACAATAACACAATATTAGTATTCAGTCAAAAAACCAGACTATTGTCTGGCTTCAAAAAATTCTTTCGGGAAAATAGCTTCTGCATATTGTTCGGGTGTAGCAACAGTGTCCCAGTCTATTTTGGACTCTACCCTATCTTCGGTAAAAGCCTCGTTGAGGCCTGTATTTACAAGCCCAGGTTCAAATAAAAAGATACTTTTGTATTTACCTGAGGCGAGTAGACTTTTTGCCATACCCTGAACAAGAGACATTGATTCTACATAGGCTTCTTCCGGATACCTGCCTGTTCTTTCTGGTCCATCCGGAGCGAAGTTTGCAGCATGTGAACCAATAAAGCCTTGCTCTATTTTGCCTAGAGAATCTCGATACACTGATTCAATAGCATTCACGAGGGAAACTTTTGTTTTTACATTTGCTCTAAACAAAATGTCTCTGACTTCTAAAAAAGAGCGTGGCTGTTTAGGGTATCCGTCATCCCATAGAAAAGTCCCTGCAGAATGAAAAACAAAATCAATATCAAAACCATCATTTTTTATGGTTTGTATTGTTGTTGCTGTTATTTCATCATTTTCAGGATCACTTTTATATACTGAAACATTAGGAAGTTTCATTAGGGACTGAATAGCAGGACTTTCAAAAGACCTAAGTAATAGATGTACATGCCAACCATAATCCAGGAATCTTTTTGTTACTGCTCCACCAATACCTCCAGAAGCTCCAGTAATAATGATATTTTTCATAATGTTAATTTTACTCTACCCTACCACAAAAACAAAAAAGAATCTTTAATCCTATATTTTTATAAAATAAAAAAGCCACTAACAGTGGCCGTGCGCTCTCATTATTTTCAATTTAAATCTTCCTGATTGAGCATTTTTGGTATATGGAGAAATACTAATAATCAACCTTCTCCCATCAAACCACTTTTGTTCTACAAAAGAAGATTTTCTTCTATCTCCTTTTTTGTCCCATGAGAAGTTTGAAGTGACGATACCGAGCACAGCTTGGCGCCTACCATACAGAGCGATAAACACCTTAAATGTTGAACATTCTAAAGAATATAAAACTTTTATTTCTTTATAGGTTCCGCTAATTTCAGGATTTTTTACCAACCTCTCCCGTAGTTTGGGTGGTAATTTTTCATCAGAAGATACTATGATAGTTTCTGTCATTTTTACAAATTTTTTACCAATTTACTCTTTAGTCTACTTAAAGTCAAAAAAACCACCCTTAAAGGGTGGTTTTTTATTTTTAAAATTATGAACGGCTTTTGATGATAGTATCCGCTACGTTCTGAGGCACAATGTCGTATCTCAAGAATTCCATAGTGAAACCTGCGCGACCTTCAGTCATAGATCGAAGAGTTGTCATGTATCCGAACATTTCAGATAGTGGAACCACAGCACTAACAGCTTGGTTTAATCCACGAGTTTCCATTCCCTCAATAAGACCTCGGCGTGATGATAGAGAACCGTTAACATCTCCCATGAACTTGTCTGGTGTAACAACTTCTACTTTCATCATAGGCTCTAGAATAACAGGTCGAGCACTTCGACATGCATCTTGGATAGCCATAGAAGAAGCAATCTTGAACGCCATTTCGTTTGAGTCAACTTCGTGGAATGATCCATCGTAAAGGTCAACTGACACATTTTCCATTTTGAAGCCTGCGAGAATACCTCGATCAAGACCTTCTTTAAGACCTTTTTCAATAGCAGGGATGAATTCGCCTGGAATAGCACCTCCTTTGATATTGTTAATAAATTCAAATCCACCACTTCGCTTTGTGTTCTTTGGAAGTTCTTTCTCATCAACACTTTGATCCATTGGTTTGATTTTGATTTTAACGTGACCGTAGTTACCCTTACCTCCAGACTGCTTGATGTACTTACCTTCTGCTTGTGATTCACCTGTAATAGTTTCTCGATATGCAACTTGTGGCTTACCAACATTTGCTTCTACTCCGAACTCTCGCTTCATACGATCAACGATAATTTCAAGGTGAAGTTCTCCCATACCAGCGATGATAGTTTCTTCTGTTTCTGGATCAGTAGACACGATAAATGTCGGATCTTCATCAGCAAGTTTGTTAAGAGCAAGACCCATTTTTTCTTGGTCTGCTTTTGTCTTTGGTTCGATACGTAGGTTAATAACCGGTATTGGGAACTTGATACGGTCGAGAGCTACAGGATTCTTTTCATCACAGAGAGTATCTGATGTTTTTGTATCTTTAAGTCCAACAGCTGCAGCGATTTCTCCAGCGAAAACTTTTTTCACTTCTTCGCGCTGATCGGCTTGCATTCGAACAATACGAGAAAGTCTTTCTTTGTTTCCTGTTCTTGGATTATAAACATAAGAACCTGCTTCTATAGTACCTGAATAAACACGGAAGAATACGAGCTGACCAACGAATGGGTCCACCATACTCTTGAAAGCAAGAGCAGAAAATGGAGCATTGTCATCTGCTGGAAGAGCAACTGGCTCTTCTGTATCTGGGTTTGTACCTGTTACAGCTTTGATATCTGTAGGAGCTGGTAGATAGTCAACAACAGCATCGAGAACTAGTTGAACACCTTTGTTTTTAAGAGCCGAACCTGCATATACAGGGAAAATAGCGTTAGCAATAACAGCCTTTCGAAGTGTTTTCTTGAGCTCTGGAAGAGTAGGAACAGTACCATCAAGATATGCTGACATTTGGTCATCATCATTTTCAACGATACGCTCAATGAGTTCATCATGATATTTCTTGGCATCTGCCATCATATCAGCAGGAATTTCTTTTTGAATTACCTTGTTACCCATGTCTCCTTCAAAATAGTAAGCTTTCATTTCTAGAAGATCTATAACTCCTTCGTGTTTGTCTTCAAGACCAATAGGGATTTGTACACGTACCGCCTTTTTTGATAGGCGATCAAGAATAGTTTTATATGAGTGCTCAAATGAAGCACCAGTTCGGTCGAGTTTATTCACAAAACAAATTCGTGGAACGTTTGCTTCATCAGCATAACGCCAGTTGGTTTCAGATTGTGGTTCTACACCAGCCACACCATCGAACACCACTACAGCACCGTCGAGCACGCGAAGTGAACGCTTAACCTCAACAGTGAAGTCAATGTGTCCCGGGGTGTCAATAATATTAAATCTGAAACTATTTTTCTTATCCCCCCCAGAATATGTTGGGATCCAGTTACAAGTCACAGCAGCTGCAGTAATAGTAATACCGCGCTCTCGCTCTTGCTCCATCCAGTCAGTAGTAGTCTCACCATCGTGAACTTCACCTATCTTGTGACTCATACCTGTATAGTAGAGTACGCGTTCAGATGTTGTTGTTTTACCAGCATCAATGTGAGCGATGATTCCGAAATTTCGGGTTCTCTCTAATGAATATTCTCGTTCCATAATAAATTTTTTGTTTGTGAAATAATAATTAAAAAATCAGCCCGACCGGGGCAAACTTTAGTAAAGACACTATAAAGCGTTTGGGCTGTTTTTGCAACAAATAAACCCCGGGCATAAGACCAGGGTTTTCACCAAAACGAACTGTTATTGAAAAAAGAAAGAGAAAATTTGTACTAAGGAAGGCTCACCACCTTGAGCCTTCCTGTTTTCCACCGGAGTTGGATATAAACCATCATCCTATGAAATTCTGATTTAGAATAGCATGGTCATAAAAATAAGGCAAAAAAAGACCCCCTGTGGAAACAGGGGGCTTACAGCCGTTATTTAACCCTTTTCCTGAGGGGTTAAATAATACTAATATTATATCATGTTTTTATATATAAGTCAACAAAAAACTCCCTTTCGGGAGTCTTCCGTTATTACCAAGCGAAGTGAGCGAAAGCTTTGTTGGACTCTGCCATCTTGTGAGTATCCTTTTTCTTCTTAACAGCATTTCCTTCACCTTTTGAAGCTTGAATAAATTCTTCAGCTAAGGCATTCGCAATAGTTATTCCTTTGCGAGCTCGTGCACTTTCGATAATCCATCGCATAGCTAGAGCGAGACGGCGTTCTGTTCGAACTTCTCGAGGAACTTGGTAGTTTGCTCCACCGATTCGGCGAGAACGTACTTCAACAAGTGGTCCTGCATTTTTAAGAGCGTTTTCAAAAACTTCCATTGCATCCTCTACTGCTTCCTTTTCTTTCACAATATCAAGGGCATCATAAACAGCACTTCGTGCAGTGTTTTTCTTACCATCCCACATGATACAGTTGATGAATTTCTCAAGCTTGAGAGATCCGTACTTGATATCTGGAGATACCATATTTCGATTTTTTACTGGTCTTCGCATAATATTTTATTTCTTAGCTGCTTTAGGACGCTTTGTTCCATAAGCTGATCGGCTCTTTCGACGCTTGTCGATACCTTGAGTATCAAGAACACCACGAACAATGTGATATCGAACTCCAATCAAGTCTTTAACACGACCTCCACGAAGCATTACCACTGAGTGTTCTTGTAGATTGTGTCCTTCACCTGGAATATAAGCTGTTACTTCTTGACCATTTGTAAGACGAACACGGGCGATTTTTCGAACCGCTGAGTTAGGCTTCTTTGGAGTAGTAGTAGATACCTTTACACAAACACCTCTCTTAAATGGAGATGGGTAAAATACTGGTCTATTGTGGATATGGTTCATTCCACGAGAAAGAGCCACCGCCTTACTTTTGCGATTTGATTTTGTTCTTGGTTTCTTTATAAGCTGATTAATAGTAGCCATTTGTCCCGCTATCCTACTATACCCTGGCAACAAACGCAAGCCCTATAGGTGTGAGGAATATCTTTTTTAAAGAGAAATACCTGTCAAAAGGCTAAATAATGTAAAAGCAAAAGGAGCTACAACTTTCCAGCCTAAAAATAGAAAAGCTAAAAGTATAGGCAAACTATACTGCTCCAAAGTTCTCATCAGGCCTTCAAATCGAGCTGGAAGTATTGCTCCAAGAAAACGAAAACCATCGAGTGGGGCAATAGGAATAGCATTAAACATTGCCAAAACGATATTTACCAAAACAATAATACTTGCAATATCAAAGAATGCGACTGATGTGAGCCCAAGATAAGCTCCAGCTCTAATAACTAATCCAAAAATAACAGCAATAGCAAGATTCACTAAAATCCCAGCAATAGAAACTATCGCTACACTCTTATTTCCTCTTTTTAAATTCTCTGGATTGTATGGTACTGGCTTGGCCCAACCAACCACAAAACCTGCATTTGTAAGTATTAAAACAAGTGGAAGTATCACTGACCCAAACCATTCTATATGCTTCAAGGGATTCAGCGTGATACGTCCAAGCATTCGAGCAGTCGGATCCCCTTCTCGTTCAGCAGCGATACCGTGCGCTACCTCATGCACGATAATAGAGATGATAAGAACTAGGAAATAAAATATAGAAAGTGGTCCGGTCATAAAAGTAGTTGGTATTTATTAATATTTGAACAGTATAACAGTTTGTAATATTGTTTTGTATATAGAAACCGAGCTCTTATATTATGAGTATGCCCTACCGCAGACTGACTGAGTCGAGGTGAGAGAAAATCAGCAGATTTTAATCGTGGCATACGAATATTATAAGAGCTCGGTTTCAGCGTCTCCTCATATATTGCACAATACTAACCTCTGTGTTATTATCTCGGGACTATGGCAAAGGAATGTGTGGTAACAAAAAAATCTTCTCTAATCGGCGGAAAGTACGCTAACCGTACTCGTGCGACTGTTTTCACCCCAACTGGGTCTGTTCGCCGATATGCAAACCTTCAAAAGAAGCGTGTTTTTGTACCTGAACTAAACAAAACAGTAGTAGTAACTATCTCCCCTCAAGGCCTCCGAACTATCAAGAAAAACGGTGCCTACCCTACCCTCAAAAAAGCTGGAGTGATTAAATAAACTTCAAAAAAAACTCTCAGAAATGAGAGTTTTTTGTTTTCCAGAAACTTTCACGTATAATTGCCCCTATGCATAAAGAAAAAAGATCTCGATCAGTTGCCAAGGCTGTAACCTACCGACTAGTTAGTATTGTTATGGATAGTACTATTGCCTACGCAATTACTCGCGACACGCAGCAAACAGCAATGCTTGTCATCATCTCCAATGTCATAAGTATCATGGTTTATTTCATTCACGAGCGTGCTTGGAATCGTATCCACTGGGGCAAACACTCACTAGAGAACTCACAAGACTGCAAAAAATAAAACACCGCTTCGGCGGTGTTTTATTTTTACACAAACACAAAATACTTCATCAGCTTTTTGCGAATCTAATACAGCTCAAATTCTCTAATAAGCGCTGGAGGAACAAAAAATTCTTTTGAAAGCTTTTTGCGCAACTTTTTCGCTTTTTCACGGTCACGCTCAATGACAAGTTTTACTTTTTTCTTTTCAATACCTATTTTTTTTAGCATTTCCTCAAGAACTATTCTAGACTCACTTTCTTTATAAGATTGATCTATTTCTTCAGAAAGCCGCTTAGAGATACGTGTCGTAATGATGTAATCACCAAAAATGGTCGGGTAGTCAGTATTGGGAAATGCGTTAACACCAACAGCAATCTGTAGGTATTCATTTTGGAGTTCTTTCTTCATTAGTTTGTCATGTTCTGTGTTTCCGCCAAAGAGTGCGAATGCATGTGTTTTATTTTCTTTGAATGATTTGTAATAGCTGTACTCACTCTGTTTTCTACTCTCATTGAGATGGATCCATATCTCATGCGGATTATAGAAAAAAACAGGGACGCTTGGGTGGGTATTGTGGAGTGGAAGGACGATATTTTTCCATTGCTGATCAAGGTGCACCAAAGATGCAAGATCGAGAGTGATACTTTCTCCTTCGGCAAGCTCAAAACGATTTTGTGTATTTTCAAAGGTATCAATAATTTTTTCACGCCACTCTTCTGAAAGCGCATACATGTGGGACCGTTTAATCACCACTTCACTTGCAACAAGTGCGCGAAGGATTTTATATATTGCCTGTATGGTTACGGAAAAACCCTCCTGAGAAAGTGTTTTCATAAGCGCTTTCACACTTTGTTCCCGCTCAAGGAGAAGTCTGACAACGCTATCTTCAAGGGTTTCTTTTTTTGATAAGAGCATGCGTATAGTATAACGCTATTTAAACTTTTTGTTTAATTTTATATGTAAATACAACATTTTTTTGAAATGTCAAACACTCCCCTGTATGATGTTCACATATGAAATACAAAACTGATTTTGCGCAATTCCAAAGCGCTTATACAACGAAATATCCTAACGCCCTACGCATGCGTGCATACCTTCCGCCACTCAAAAGCAAATCTATTCTCGATGTCGGGTGTGGCTCAGGGATTGACCTTGCATACTTTGCAACACAAAAGCCTAAAAAACTTGCGGGTTGTGACCTCTCACAAGAGCTGATTGAAGTTGCAAAAACAAATGCACCCACAGCTGAAATACGAAACGATTCATTCTCCTACATCTCCCAAAAAGACAACGTTTTCGATATCGTGTGGAGTAAGTATGCGCTCAACTGCACCAATGATATCAATAATCCGCTCAAGGAAATATACCGCGTTCTCAAAAAAGACGGCACCTCACTTATTCAGGTCACTCATCCGATTCGAACACTTACGCTTCTGCCATCACAAGATTACTTCGATGATAAAACAATCATCAAATACCCCATCAGTAAGGAGAAAACACTTCTCGAACCTCATCACACAATAAGCTCTTGGATAAACGCCATCATTGAAGCCGGATTTCAAATCATGAAGTGTGAAGAAATTCTCAACCGCCCAAAAGAAGAATACTCTGGAGCAATCACACCAAGCGCAATCATATTCGTACTTAAGAAACAAAAATAACATATGAAAAAATCATTCGAACAACAATATAAAGATCTGCTCACTGAAGCGCTCGATGAAGGACTTCTTCGCCCTACTCGCTCTGGAGTCAGTGCATATAGTTTGCTCGGCAAAACACTCGAGCATGATATGAAAGATGGATTTCCACTCCTAACACTTCGTAAAATGCCTCAAAAAAGTATGCGGATTGAAACAGAATTTTACCTCAAAGGATACACTGACAAATCATGGCTCACTGAGCGAGGATGTCATTTCTGGGATTACTGGAAGAACAAACACTCAGAAGATCCCAATGACCTCGGTCCAACGTATGGGTTTGAGTGGAGATATTTTGGGGCTGACTATACAGGGATAGGTGACTATAAAGCTCAAGGAATTGATCAAATAAAATGGTTACTGAAAGAATTTAGAGAAAACCCTGAAAGTAAAAGACTTGTTGTTTCTCAATGGAACCCAAAAGATATTGATCAGCAAGCAATCCCGCCATGCCCATTTGCATTTCAAATCCTAAAACATGGAGACGAAATCAACCTCATATTTTATCAACGAAGTGGCGATATGTGTCTGGGGGTACCGAATGACTTTGCACAACACGCACTCCTTCTTCACCTTTTTTGCAAAGAAACAGGATATAAAGAAGGGAAAGTGATTGCCATGTTCGGACAAATAGAGCTCTATGAAAACCATACCGATGGAGTACGAGAACTTCTTGCTCGAGAAAACGGAACCCTTCCGCAGGTTTCTACTGAGACATTCAACACTATCACAGAGTGGTCGTATGACGATACTGAATTTATTAACTACACACCGCAAGAAAAAATCAGCTTCCCAATCGCTATTTGATTAGGAAGAAATAAAACAACAATACTTATGAAAACAATCAACGAACTCAAAGAATTATCTGGTGCGAAGAAGTTTGCATCAGTGCTTGGCAAATCAACTATTGACTCAAGTAGAGAAGAATACAAACTTATCGAACTAGCAACAAAAGTATTACTTGATCATGGCTACGGTATCATCCACGGCGGATATGCCGGTGGAGCAATGTCTGCAACAAATGATATAGCTCACGAGTATATCGTAAAGCACAGTCTCTCTCCGTACTTCAATATTGGAATACCACAGAAACAACATGATAGTCTTTGGGGCCGTGTCGAGAATGCTTCATTTACCGAAGTAACAGGTGATATCTATGATCGTCTCCGTATGGTGACATCAGGAGACATTGCGGTTATCTGTCCGCTCGGAGGAGATGGAACAGAACTCGAAGAAACGATTGTCTTTCATGAAAATGTTGTGAAAGCAGGAATGAACAAGTACGGTGGAGCAAACGAGAAAATGACACCACTTATTTTCCTACAAACCAAAGACGGTACTGACTGGAAAACGCTCATCCAAACAAAGCTCACAATTCTTGATACCTCAGTAAAAAGTATTGAAGAATACGACTGGCTGTACTTCGTGAACTCCGTTAAAGAGTTTGAGGAAGTGTTAGAAAGTATCACGTAACCCAAAAGCCGCAATCATATGCGGCTTTTTTGTTTGACATATATAGTATTATATGCTATAATATAAATAAGGAATCAATTTGTTCATCAAAAAATTATTGTATATATGGTACTAAATTTATTACAGACTATATTAGCCTTTACTTTGTTTCTATGGATAGTATGTTTAGGATTATCTTTCTTGTTCCAGCGACAACAACAGTACTGGAACTGGACAGGTACTACCCTACAGCGTATTTTCCGGGATTACTGGCGGTACCTCGCCTGTGTAGCTATTGGCTACTTCCTGGCGACGGAAAACATCTTTAGACTCTCAGTTAACACCTGAGAGTTTTTTATTTTCTGTACCACCTCACTCCATCAGTTTCAAAAGTCATAGTGCCTTCTATCTGAGTCGAAATATATGGAACATTAAATTGTTTCAAGAGAGTGAGTACTTCTTTGTGTGGATGACCATAAGAGTTATTTTTACCAGCTGAGATAATAGCAAGTTCTGGAGTTGCAACCTTGAGCAGTGCCGCTGTTGTCGAAGTTCGTGAGCCATGATGACCGAGTTTGAGAATATCAACATCAAGCAATAGAGGAATACTCTTAGAAAGATATTGTTCTATTGGCGCAGGAGAGTCCCCTGTAAAAAGAACGCTCGCTCCGCCAGCTGGCGGACCAGAGACAAACTTACCTACCACAGACCCAGTATTAGTCTCCCATCCCACCACACCCCTATCTGGAAAAAGTACTAGAAAATAATCTTTGCCAGAGAGATCAAAACGCATCCCTGCTTTTACAAAATATGCTGGGATTTTTTTCTTATTAACAAGAGACAATAAATTTTTATACTCTTGCGTATCTCCGCCGACTTCTGAAGTTAGAAACATATCTACCTTGTATCTCTTGAGTACTGCGTCCAATCCTCCTATATGATCCATATCTGGATGCGTCGCCAAAACTATATCTATACTCCGATCTCCCCACGGCATTACTTTTGCAAGCCCTGCGAGCACTATCGCGTCTTTACCTCCATCGATGAGCATTTGCTTGCCATTACTAGCTTGTATCAGGAAACTATCGCCTTGTCCGACATCTAACATTGTTACTTTTGTATTTTGGATAGGCTCACTTTCCTTGGTCAAAACAAAAGCAAAACTTAGAGCCAAAACCAAGATTATCAAAAGCCCAATTCGAGCAGTTTTAGAATTATTCACAAACAAAGTATACTACTTGTATTATAAGGACTAAATCACTAGTGAGAGTGCCTTATATTCCGAGAAAACCTTGAGAGGTGTGACTGACGCCGAACAGAGAAATTTTCTAGCAAGAAAATTTCGTGTTTTCACAGGATTATAAGCACGAGAACATTATGTTTACAGAACAAAAATTTAACATCGGAAAACTACAAGGTATTAGTGAGAAAAATATAGAAGAACATTTGAAGCTTTATGCTGGCTACGTCAAAAATGCAAACTCTATCATAGAGAAAATGGCAACACTAAATAGCGACCTGCCTGCGCAGGCAGGAATGGATGCGTACATCACTGGAGAACTATTTCGAAGATTTAGTTTTGAATACAACGGTATGCGTAACCATGAAATATATTTCTCTCTATTTGAAGGAAATGCAACGCCACTTAACCCTGATAGTAAATTAGGAGAAAAACTCCTATCTCTTTTTGGCTCCTATGAAACATTTGTAAAAGAATTTAGTTCTCTAGCTATCACTCGAGGTATTGGCTGGGTAATACTTTGGCATGACAAAAAAGATGATGTGATATTAGCTTCATGGGTAGACGAACAACATTTAGGACAACTCCAAGGTTGTGCACCAATCATCGCACTTGATATGTGGGAGCACTCATACGTGGCTGATTACCAACCTTCTGGCAAGAAACAGTATGTGGAAGACTTTTTCAAAAATATTAATTGGACTGTTGCTGAAAAATATTTCGCAGATGCGCAAAATAAATAACTATCTCTTTACGGAAAATAGTGACAAATAAAATAAAATAGAAAAGCACAACACACCAAGGCGGAAGAGTTGGTGTTTGCCATTGTGGGAAACTAGCAAAAAATGTAAGCACTCTTATAGCTATATCCCCTATAAAACTAACAATGAAACCAATTGCACTCGAAACAAAAGGTACAAAAGAAAGTGAAACAACAACCACCCCTCCAAGCATTAAGACAGGTATAATAGGAGCTAAGAAAATATTGGCAACTGGTGAAACCAAAGGAAACAACCCAGAAAAATACATCATATAAGGAAGCATAAATATAGGTAGTCCTACAGCAAGGATAATAAGTTCTCTCAGGTTAAATTTACTATTTGGTATAAAAGTAAATCTCTCTTTTAATATTGGAAGTATTGTGACAATAAAAAGTGTCGCCAAAAATGACAAATGAAAACCAGGATCTACAAAAATAGTTTCAGGATTTAAGAAAAAGAAAAACAATAGAGAAACGAAAAGTGCTCGCAAAACATTGTAAGACTGTAGTGTTACCCCAGAAACAAGAGCGATACTTCCCATAATACCAGCGCGCGTTGCCGCTACCCCCGCCCCACTTATAAGAACAAGAGTACCAATACCTAAACCAATCAAAACTGTTTTTATTTTAAATGGTAGCTTTCTAAACAAAAGCCCCAAAAAGCCAGCGAGAACAGTAATGTTGTATCCAGAAAGTACGAGAGTATGCAGTGTCCCAGTCTCTCGAAATATATCAGATAGATATTTAGGTATCGCCCCTTGAAAACCTACGAGCATACCTGCGACAATACCATCAACTGGAAAGTTAATATTTTCTGCTAAAGTTTCTGCTATAAAGTTTCTAATTTGAGTAGCTATTTTGTTAATAGAAAAATTTGCTTGTTTTATTTGAACTACCTGAGCAAAACCTACTACAGCATCAACTCCTCGGCTAGAGAGATAGCTGTCGTAATCAAAAATTCGACCTGTATCAGTCACAAAATCTTCTGGTAACTCTACTTTGCCACGAACAGAAACAGTATCCCCCGGAAGAAGGTTTTGTTTTTCGCGAATAGTTACCTGAATATTTGTATTAGTATCTTTTATCCGTACCCTCAAAAGTGTCTTGTCTAACCTTTCATCTACTGACTTGATAACACCTACAAAAGCTTGGTTACCAAGCGGTGGCTCTACAACAGGTATCATCCAGACTCTGATAGCGCCGAGAAAAACAGTAGTACTAAGAGCAAACCCTAAAATAACTGCTCTTTTACTTTTTAATACAAAACAAAAAAGTGTTCCCCATAGAACACTCACAATAGATACTTCCAAAATAGAAAAACCTAAACTAAAAAATAATGTCGCCCCTAAAATAAGACTGATACAAAAAAGTATCAACATGTTTAAAGTATATGCGGTTTGACAAACTTTTTCAAAAAGGTAGGATAGGTAAAAAAAATGTACAATTATGATTAAGGATTTTAAAAAAGAAACAAAAAGACAGGAACAAGAATTTCAGAATGGAGTAAAAAAGTTTATTGACCTCCTTTCAGATAATATTCCAAATTATCTTGTATTGACCCCTTTGGAGCAAGCTTTGTGTCCAAAAGAAGGATTGCTTTACATATTCAACATGGAGCAAAAGAATCCCACTAAAGGGTCTCGCAATATAACCATTGCGATAAATCGAGAAGGGAAAACTCGAATCCAATCATTTGGTGAAATCAAAAATGGACATGAAGGTATAGAGTACGAAAAGGTTGGAGACTACGATCTCCAAAAAGCAAAATTTTCAGAAATCTATTTTATGGAAAATTGGTCTCGGCCAGGAGATTTTGTTATCAACTCTGCGGAGCTGGTCAAATGGATCAGTGCAGGTAATTAAAAAACCAAAAAAACATACCCCCTGCAAATGCGGGGGTATTTTTATAACAAACTATCGAGTGTATAATCTTGGACCAAACTAGTCTCTTCGGCTTTTGAAAATACTTTTTTATACTTCGCACCTTTTTTGCCTTTCACTCTTGCTTCACACTCTGCCCATGTTTTGTCAGCATAGACCTTGCCTCCAACCATAGAAACATAAGAGTAAGCAGGACCTGTTTCTTTTGATTTCTTTTTCTTTGGAGAAGCTTTTTTTGCTGTTGTACCAATATCTATTAAAAACTTATCATAATCTTTCTGTGAACCCTTGAAATGATTTTCTTTCTTGCCTAGTGCTGCAGATACAGCGAGTTCATCACAGCGTTCATTGTAGAGTTCTCCTCCATGACCCTTAATTTTGGCAATAGTGAGCTTGCTACCGAGCTCTTTCAAAAGAGCTAAAAGCTTAACCCAAATCTCTTTATTTTCTACCGGTGTCTTGGCGCTTGTGATCCAACCTTTTTTTCTCCCATCCCCAAATCCAACTATTCAAACCATTCACTGCATACGCACTATCAGAAAAGACCACTATAGGGCCATTGTGGGCTCTTGTAGCACTATCAGAGAGCACTTCTAAGACAGCTTGAAGCTCCATTTGATTGTTCGTAGCCTTCTTTGCGCTCCCTGCTATTTCCATGGCGTATCCATCAACCAATATCACTGCCCCCCATCCTCCTGGACCAGGATTACCCCTCGACGCTCCGTCTGTATAGATAACAAGTTCTTTTTTCATGATTTTATTATAACAGGTCTTGTATTCTCACTCTCACTCCTCCTCTCCAACCAGCTTCGAGTGCCCCGAGAAAAGAGACTGTTGCACCAGGGATAAATTGGGATTTCATTTCATCATCGACAAAAAAGGTAAAAGCAGTGGCGCGACCAGCGGCGTCCACCATTTCACATTCCAAGTGCTCTTTGTTTTTGCCAAACATTTTTGTACTGTTTATCGTCACATTTTCAAATATAAAAAGTGGTTCAGGATTACCAACACCAAAAGGTGCAAATGCGCGAAGTTTCTGTAAGTGACGAGTAGTTGCGATACCGAGAGAAACTTTTATAGCATCAGAGTGGTTTGATATTTCTGGCTGATGATTAACAGAACTTATAGCTTTATTTAGTTCTTCTTCTAGAAAATGTATTTTATCTTTCGCAACAGCGAAACCTCCCGCTGCTTGGTGTCCTCCAGCATGAAGTAATACACCTTCAGGTAATGCTTGGAATAAATACGCGGCATGATGTTCGTCGAGCATCCGACATGATCCTTTGATAATACCATCACCGCTTTCACCCCAAACAAAGAAGCTCCGCTCATATGTTTCTTGAAGCTTAGTTGCTACAAGTCCAAGCACTGCGGGTCTCCAAGACAAGTCTCCTAATACAACAATATCTGGAAGTTCCCTAGTATCTAGTTTCTTATGCGCTTCTTTGACTATGCGTGCGACTAGAAGTTTTCTTTCAGCGTTTATTTTTTCTAATTCTTTTACTAAAACAAGTGCTCGGCTCGGATCGTTGGTTGAAAGAAGCTCAAAAGCAAGCATAGGGCTAGCCATACGTGAAGCGGCATTGAGTCGTGGCGCTACAGTGAAAGTCAGATCTGTTTCTATAAGAGAATTTATATCCATTCTCTGCTCTGCAAAAAGTGTCCGAAGTCCGAGTCTTCTAGTTTTTTTCATAACCATCATTCCGTAAGCAACCAACATTCTATTTTCTCCTACAAGAGGAACCATATCAGATAAAGTAGCAAAGCCGACAAGATCGAGAAGCCATTTCTCCCACCCTTCTTTGATACCAAACTCTTCTCTATGTTTTTGCAGAAATGTGCACGACAAATAGAAAGCAACACCAGCACCACAAGGGTCTTGATTTGTATAAGAACTCTTTGCAGGATGAATTACAGCCAAAGCTGCTGGGTATTCAGATAGAGGTTGGTGGTGATCAGTCAAAACAATATCAATACCCCGACTACGAGCATCAGCGACTTCGGCAATAGCGGTGATACCTAGGTCTACAGTAATGATAAGTGTCACACCTTTTTTTTCTAAGGTATCAATACCAAGCTTTGAAAGACCATAACCTTCATCGTGACGGTCTGGTATATAAATATGCACATTGTTTTCTACTTTTAACTCTTTGAACAAATCAAGAAACACTACAGCTCCAGGTATTCCATCGCAATCATAGTCAGCATAAATACCTATCTGCTCCCCACTCTTTACTGCTTTGTAGATACGTTCAATAGCTACAGACATATCTTCAAATAAAGACAAATCTCCTATTTTATATTCCGGGAAAAGAAAAGCTTTTTGATCTTTTTCAGACAAATTAAGACGCTCAAGTAGCAAAGCTTGGAGCTCATCTGGAGTCGGAGTAGTAGGGTTCATAGACAAAGATTGTATCATGCAATAAAAAATAGCCCTTGTTCCATTTTTTGGAACAAGGGCTAAAGAAAATAAATAATCTTAAGGAGCTAACGGTTCCTTGCGAATCACAGCAAACCACTGATCGTGATACCTTCTGGAATCATCA